>JAKLKQ010000021.1 GCA_023150555.1 Planctomycetota bacterium | reverse complement strand
TTTCCCTTTAACGGTTTGCAGCCGCCAAGTCTGAACTCGAAACTATCCGTTCCGAAGTCCGGATACCCGGCCTTCGCCCAGGCTTCGGTGGGCAGGCCGGTTCTCGGGTCCCGGTCACCGCAGGAATTATTCATTTGTTCATTGAGTCATTTAATCATTGGTCCGGTATCTCAATGTCTAAATGCATCAATGGGGAGATTATGAAATCGGTTCATCGCCGACTTCTGTTTGTGCCTGCTTTCTCGCAGTCAATTCATCTTTCTCATGCCCTCCAATCCCAAATCCGCAATCCGCAATCGAAATGCGGTGCCTGTCCCGGGCCCCCGGCATGACACCGATGCAAAGGGGCGCGGCCTACCACGGTGCGCGAAGTCTGTTTGCGCAAACTTCGCACGCGGGGTCGATCGCTAGACATGAACGCGCGTGCGGATGGCCTTCGCTTTCCCCGGCTTGCCGTTGCCCGCCGCGCCCCTCGCTCCGGACGCGAGGAACCCGGGACAGGCGGTACTGCGCACTTCTTTGGCACCGGCAAACCGCGGAAAGGCGATGACCTCGCTCGTCCATCGAACGACGTCCTGCCGCGGGTACTGCGTACTGCACAGGGGTCATCGGCGAGAGGCGATGGGCGAGGAACGGCAAAACCCGAGCGCCCTTCCCATTAGCCCGACACCTCAAGCCCAGCAACTGAACCTGCACGTACTTGAACGACAATGGGTAAAAATAATCCGTTCGGGAAACCTGTAATCCTATGCGGCACAATGAATAGAAAATTTCACTTTTGCTTTTTTCGTGGCGCCAAAAGACGCAGTTCGTGCGCGCGGAAGAAAAGACGCCGGAAAAGGGCGCCGACCAGAAAGGCGCCGAAGGCGACGACGAGTACGTGACGCCGCCGAAGGAGTACCTTGGGCTGTTGGAAGCCGCGGTCGGCGACTTCGCCGAAGAGTACAAGATCGTAAACGACTACCACGCGACGTACACCAAGCTCAGCAGCAAGAAGGCGGAAGCGCTGAACGACCGCGAGCGCGAGATCCTCAAGGCGTACAGGGATGGCGAGAATATCGCCCTTATCCAGAACGCGACCCAGGAACTGCTGGGCGACCTGCGGGGCGATTCGCAGCTTCGTCCGAAGACGCGGACCGAAGAGTTGCGGCAGTTGGCTGCGATCGAGAAGACCTGGACGGAGCTTGCGGCGCCGAAGGACGCCGAGCTTGCGAAGGGCCAGCCGAAATTGCGAAAGCCGTCAAAGCAGGAAGAGGAGGAGATTGCGGCGTTTCTTGAAAAGGTGGTCTCACTTTACAGCGAGAAGAAATATAAGGAGATTGCTGCTAATTATATTTAGTATACCCCAGGGAGTTCGCCTCTGTATATTGGAAAGTCGATCGAGGGAATTGGAAAATATTATGCCGATTTTCCAAAACAAAATCCGCTCCCGCTGTTTAAAGCTTTACTTAAAGGGAGGCAGAACTGGTTCATGATCGGAGAATACAAGGCCCTTCTAATTCGCGAAAAGAGATTCGAGAAGGAGTTGGAGCCCGTGTTGATTTGCGTTGGGCTGGACTTTGACCAGGAAAAAGCAAAATGGGTCTTTCACCATGAGCACAATCCGATTCGTCTATTATATGAAGGTGAATTGCCTGAGCTGAAATAGTGGGGTGCGCCCGGCGAGCGAAGTTGCGATTTGAACACCCGCAGGCCAATCCAAAAACCAAAACCCAAAATCCTATCCCCGTTCTTTGTGCCTTGGTGGTTTGAAGTCGTCACGCTCCGCCCGCCGGGCGGCGGCGCAGGTGGCGGATCAGCAGCACGCCCAGCGTCAGGGCCGTCAGCGGCGCCACGAAGCCCAGGATCGTCACGCGGAAGTCTTCCAGCAGCGGGTGTTCCTGCGCGTGCAGGACCAGCCACGCCACGTAGGCGATGTAGTACGCGAAGAAGACCACGCCTTCCCAGCGTTCGATGGTGCCGCCCGTGACGAAAATGGGCAGGCAGGCGACGGCCACCGCGATCATCACCGGCAGGTCGAAGTCCAGCGCGCCTTTCGCGACCGGGATCCCATCGGAACTCGCGGCTGCCGATACGCCCAGCACGCACAGGATGTTAAAGATATTGCTGCCGACCACGTTGCCGACGGCGATCTCGCGTTCGCCCTTGAAGCTCGCCATCACCGAGGTCGCCACTTCCGGCAGCGAGGTCCCGCCCGCGACCAGCGTCAGCCCGATGACCAACTCGCTGACGCCCAGCGCCTGGGCCATCTCGATGGCCCCGGCCAGAAAGAGGTTCGAGCCCGCCACCAGCATCCCCAGCCCGAGGAGGATCAGCACCACCAGCCACGGCAGGCTTCGCTTCGGAGCCGCCGCCGCAGCGTCCGGGGCGGCCGGTGCTTCTGGGGCGGTTGCGGCGCCGTTCTTCGCGGCGGCCGTCTTCTTGCGGCTTTCGCGCACCACCCAGGCCGTGTACGCGACGATGCCCACGGCCAGCAGCACCCCGTCGAGGCGGCTCACCGAGCGGTCCAGGCAGAGCACGTAGGCGAGGACCGAGCAGCCGATCATTAGCGGCACCTCGATGCGGATCAGCTGGCGGTCGACGGCCAGCGGCGCGACCAGCGCGGCCACGCCGAGGATGAAGAGCACGTTGAAGATGTTGCTGCCGACCACGTTGCCCAGTGCGATGTCGGCCTGGCCGGACCAGACCGACTTCACGCTGATGGCCAGTTCGGGCGCGCTGGTCCCGAAGGCCACCACCGTCAGGCCCACGACCAGCGGCGTGATGCCCAACGCCAGCGCCAAGCGCGAGGCGCCGCGCACCAGGACCTCGGCGCCGGCCACCAGCACCGCCAGGCCGCCGGCCACGTAGAGCAGGGAGATCGTATTCATGGGGTTGGGCCGGACCTCCTTCGCCGGCATCGGGTTATTCGGTCTTCGCGGTGTCCTCGGTCTTCTCAGCGGGGCCGCCTTGCAGCTCGGCGAGCACCTTTTTGAATGCGTCCATGTCCTTGATCGGATCGAAGAGCTTGCCCTGTTCGATCTGCTTGCGGTCCTTGAACCCGAGTTTCACGGCCTCGGCCAGCGACGCGCAGGCCTCGTCGAGCTTTTGCGTCTGCGCCAGGCCCATGGCCAGGTAGAAGGGCACGTTGGGGTCCTCGGGCATCAGCAGCTTGGCGCGGTTGAGGTACATCACGGCGGCCTCGTAGTTCTTCTGCTGCAAGAGCATCACGCCGCCCTGGGCCATGCGGCGGGGCAGCTCGTTGAGCTGCACCTTGACGTGCTCGCAGGCGAACGTATCGGGGTGTTCGGTGATGAAGGCCGTCAGCCGGTTGACGGTCTCCTTGAACTGTTCGTTGTCGTCCTTGATCTTGCCCAGGTCCTCGCGGAGTTTGTCCAGCGCCGCGTAGGCGGCGGTGTCCTTCTTGTACTGCTCGCCGGCCTCCAGCTCCGCGGCCTTCTTCGCCAGGGCTTCGCCCTGGGCCAGCCCCTGGCAGGCGGCGGCCCATTCCTTGATGCGGCGGTAGCCGTCGAAGAAGGTGGCGGGCTTGTCCAGCAGCGCTTCGGCCTCGGCGGTCTCCTCGGCGAGCAGTGCGGTGAGTTCGGCGTCGGCCTCGGGCGACGGCTTGGCGGCGCGGGCGGCGGCGCACAGCGCGTGCAGCTGCATGTAGCGCGCGGCCAGAGCGCAGTAGGCCGCCGGAGGCCATTCGTGCCCGCCGTTGAAGACCAGCACGCGGTGGCGCACGTTCAGCGTGCGCAGGGTCTGGTCCATGCGCAGAAGTTCGCCGTGGTTGAAGCAGGTCTCGCCGACGACGCCGCAGACCAGCAGCGCGCTGTCCTTCTTGGGCAGCTGGTTCGAACTGGGGAAGGCCGCGCCGCAGGGGATTACGCCCGCGAAGGGGATTTTCTCGGTCTCTTCCTTTTCCAGCGCGAGGTGGAAGCCCACGCGCGCGCCGCCGCTGAAGCCGGTGGCGTACAGGCGCTTGTCGTCGATGGACAGCCGCGCGCGGGTGTCCTTCCAGATCGCGGCCAGGGCCTTGACGATCGGTTCGTGCGGGCCGTTCTGCGAGTTGTTGCTGCCGGCGACGATCCAGCCGTAGCGTTCGGCCGTCTCCTGGAACAGCCGCACGGGATCGGTGCCGCGCGCGTTGGGGCTGAAGGCGTACAGGATGGGCCACTTCTTCGCCGGGTCGTAGGCCTTGGGCAGGTACAGCGCGTAGGTCTGCTTGGGGTCGTCCTTCGTCTTCACCGCGGCGATGAGCTTGCCCTTTTCGAAGGCTTCGCCATCCGCGGCGTCTTCACTTCGGGCCGCGCGCGGAAGCACCGTGAGAAAGCCCAACACGCCCAGCAAACACAGGCACGCAAGACGTCGCATGGCGGGATCCTCGATTTATCGCTTCGGCGCCTTCATTCTGGCGCAACGCGGCGCGCTTGAAAAGAGACGAATGTTGCGTGGGCGCATTCGCGTGTTTCAGGTAAACTCTATAAGCCTGCGTCAAGGACGAACGAGCAATGCTTTCTGCGAGAAAAATTCCGATTTGGTTCGCCGCGGCTCTGGCTGGACTGGCTTGCGCCGCGCCCGCCGCCGAGGACACGCCGCCCCAAGGCAAGTCCGAAGCGCCCGCCGCCGAAGCCAAAGCCGGTGCCGAGCCCGAAGCGCTGGCCGCTCACGAGATCCTCGACCCGGAGGAGGAACTCAAGCACCGCCGGCCGCTTAGCCCGGCGCAGCGCGAGCAGTTCCTCAACGAACGCACCGCCTTCCGCTTCGAAGGCACCTTCGCGGAGGTCGCCAACGAGATCCAGCGCCAGCGCCACGTGATGCTGTACGCCCAGCACGAGGGCCTGCAGGACTCGCCGGTCGAGGAGGTCGCGCCCGAGGACTACAAGCCGACCTGGCGCGAGCGCCTGGACGTGCTGGCGCGGCAGACGCAGAGCACCTGGCGCTACAACGAGAAATGGGACGTGTGGGTCTTCACGCCCGGCCCCGCGCCCCTGCCGTACAAGCTCGCGCTGCCCGTAAGGTGGACCGAGAACCCAAGAGGCCGGCTGGTCTACTACCGTCCCGAGAGTGAAAAGCCCGACCAGGAACCGGTCTACCTCGAGATCTACATGATGGGGTCGTACAGCTTCGAGAAGGACGCGGCGGTGAACCTCGAGAAGGTCCGCGACCAGCTGGCCCTGAACATCGCGAAGAACTTCGACCGGCGCATCGAACTGCGCGACATGAAGAAGGTGAAGCTCGGGCGCCTGGACACGCGCTACTACCAGACCAAGACCGCCCAGGCCGACCACACCTGGCGCCAGTGGGTCTTCGTCGCCGACGGCCAGGCCTTCATCGCCACGAGCATGCTCCACGATCTGCTCGTGAAGGAGCACCTGCCGGAGATCGAGAAAGCGCTGGAGAGCTTCGAACTGGTGAAGGCAGATAAGAAGGAATAGATAAGAGATTAGAGATATAGAACCAAGATTCAAACAATTCTCAAACTTCAAACCTGAAACCAGGGACTCGAATCCCCAATTCCGTTCTCTGTGCTCTCTGTGGTTAAACGTGTCAGGCGCGCGTAAGTGTGCCCGCGCTACGGGCGTATTCGCGGAAGAGCCTCAGGTAGCACTGGTACTGCTCGTACGAGACGCCCGGCGGGGTCTGGTGGTCGACGCTGGGGAAGAAGCCGCCGTGCGCGGCGGTGGGCAGCAGGCGTTCGAACTCGGCGCGCAGCGCGGCCTCGCCCTTGTCCATCGCCATCTTGTCGTAGTGCCCCATGAAGACCATGCGCGGGTAGAGCGCCCGCAGCTTCGCGATGTCCACGCCCGCCTGGCGCTCCAGCGGCAGCGCGCCTTCCAGGCCCGCCTCCTGGAACCAGCCGACGGGCTTGGTGATGTCGCCGTCGCTATCGACCAGCGTCACGACGCCGTGTTCCTTCAGGCGCGGCACGACGCGCTGGTAGTACGGCTTCATGAATTCGTCGAACATCGGCTTGGCGATCATCGAGCCGTGGTTGTAGCTCATGTCCTCGGCGAAGGTCATGAAGTCCGGCGCGCAGATCTTTCCGAGCCACTCGACGATGCGAATATGGTAGTCCGCCAGGTCGGCGTTGATGCGGTGCATCAGTTCGGGTTCGTCGTAGAAGGCCGTCAGGTGCGCCTCGATGCCGAAGAGCGTGCGCGGGAACCAGAAGAAGCCTTCCAGCGTGATCCAGAAGACCTTCGCTCCGGCTTCGCGCTCCTGCTTCCAGCGTTCGAATTTCGCGGGCTCGCACGGCGGCCAGGGGTACAGGTGCGGGCGCAGGCGCTCGTAGTCGTCGGAGTTCTTCACCAGCACGCCGTCCTTGTGCGGCGTCGGCGGGAGGTTCCGGCGCATGCGGAACCAGTGCTGCTCGTAGACGTCCAGCCCGAAGTATTCGGCGATCGGCACGGTGCCATCGATCGTCCTCGGCAGGCCCTCGCCGCGCCAGCGCTCGATGGTCTTGTTCCACCACGTGGCCCACTCGATCACCGGCAGGCGGTCGAAGGGCTGGAAGCGGGCGATGGCGTGGAAGCGTTCGCGCTGGGTCATCGACATGGCGGGCCCTCCGGACGGCTGGGCGCGGGTATGCGCGTCCAAGGGTACCCTAGCACGATGCGCGCGGATGCGGCTAGGCGGCGGGGCACGGGACTAGCACGAAACGATCCTGACGGCAAGGACAGGGGCGAGGGGAGAGGGGTGAGGAACGGCGAATGACGAAGTACGAATGACGTGAGACGAATGGTTGGCGGTCGCGCGCCAATCCAAAATCCAAAACCTAAAATCCAAAATCGGAGAACGCCGAGCGCTGTGGTCTCGGCGTCCTCCGTATTAAAGCCGTCACTCCTGGCTCGCATCCGTATCGACGTCGCCTTCGGCGTCGGTGCCGGTATCGGGCTTATCGCGGTTCTCGACCCAGTCCACCAGCGTGCGCACGCCCCAGCCCGTCGCGCCGACGGGGCACAGCGGCGAGGCCGACGTGTCGTTGGCCACGCCCGCGATGTCCAGGTGCGCCCACGGCGTCGCCGTCGTGACGAACTCCTGAAGGAACAGCGCCGCGGTGATGCTGCCGCCGCCGCGCCCGCCGGTGTTCTTGATGTCGGCCTCCGTCGATTCGATCTGCTTGCGGTAGGCCGGCCACATCGGCATGCGCCAGAGGCCTTCGTGCGCGCGCCGCGCGGCGGCCAGAAGCTGCGCGGAGAGTTTGTCGTCGCGCGTGAACAGCCCCGCGGCGTGCTTGCCCAGCGCGACCACGCACGCGCCGGTCAGCGTCGCCAGGTCGACCATCGCGGCGGGCTTGTAGGTGTTCTCGGCCCAGTGCAGCGCGTCGGCCAGGACCAGGCGCCCTTCGGCGTCGGTGTTGGCGACTTCGATGGTCTTCCCGTTCATCGCGGTCAGGATGTCGCCGGGGCGGTAGGCGTTGCTGTCGATGACGTTCTCGGCCGAACCGATCACGCCGACCACGCGCTGCGCCACGTTCAGCGCCGCGCAGGCCGTCAGCGCGCCGATCACGGTCATGCCGCCCTGCTTGTCGTACTTCATGTCGGGGATGCTGTCGGCGGGTTTGATCGAGATGCCGCCGCTGTCGAGCGTGATCGCCTTGCCGACCAGCACCACCGGCGCGGCCTTGGGGTTCTTGCCGGCGTGTTCGAGCGCGATGATGCGCGGGGGCGTCGCCGAGCCCGCGCCGACTGCCAGGATCGCGCCCATGCCCATCTTCTTCATCTGCTTCTCGTCGAGCACGCTGTACTTCAGCCCGAATTCCTTGGCGAGTTCCTTCGCCTTCTCGGCCAGCGTGACGGGGTTGATCACGTTCGGCGGCGTGTGGCCCAACTGTCGCACCAGGTTCGCGGCGTCGGCCAGCGCCCCGGCGCGCTTGAGCGCAGCCGCGACAGCCTTTTCCGCCTTGGTGCTGGCCAGCCGCAGCGAAGTGAGCCGCACCTGCCCGGCGGGCTTCTTGCGCATTGTGTCGAAGCGGTAGCCGGCCAGCCCTGCGCCTTCGGCGAAGGGCCCCGCGGCCTCCGCGCCGGCGGCGGCGCGCAGCGCGTCGAGGGCCACGGCGGCGCTGCCGCAGCGGTTGGCCTCGCACCACTTCACCGCGGCGGCGGCGGCCAGGCGCAGTTCCTGGGCGCTGGGCGCCTTCTTCTCGCCCAGGCTCAGCAGCGCGACGCGAGCGATCTTCCCGCCCGGCGGGAGCGTGGTGGCGTCGATGGCGCCGGCGCGCTTCTGGCCGTGGTAGTTCTTCGCGAGTTCCTTCAGCCGGGCCACGGCGGCGCCGCGCAGGCCGGCGACTTTCGGGGCGGAGGCCTTGCCCTTCGGTACGGATACGGGCACGAACAGGACGTCGGCGCGGAGCTTGGAGTCGAGCTTGGTCCAGGAAACTTTAGCCATCGGGTGCTCTCCTTAAAAAGCGCGGTTGGACGGCAAAGCGATTGCGGACTGCGGATTTCGGAATGCGGATTGTCATGCGAGGCGCTTGTCTCCCGTTACCTCGCCAGCTGCCGTGCCGCCACCCGCGCGTAGACGCGCAGCGCGGCCATCAGGTCGTTCACCGCGACGGATTCGTGCGGCGTGTGGCACTGCGCCAGTTCGGCGGTGCCGAAGAAGACCATCGGGATCTTGCCGCGCAGGTACAGGTGCCCGCCGTCGCAGGTGGGGATGAAGCGCTGGAAGCCGACTTCGGGGCCGACCACTTCCTTCGCCGCGGCCAGCGCATCCTGCACGACTCGGGACTTGTCGGGCACCGAAAACGGCGGGAAGTCCTTGAGCAACTCGACGCGCGGCGGGTGTTCCTTCAGCCACGCGTCGCCTGAAGCCTCGATCTCTTCGCGAATCGCAGCGACCAGTTGCTGCTTCACGGACTCGCCGTTGGGCTTCGCCGCGTCGGCTTCCTCGAGCGCGTACTCGACGTTCAGCGCCAGGTAGCCGTCGTTGGGTACGGTGCCGGGCAGCACGCCGCTGCGCATCACGCCCAGGTTGACGGGCAGGGTGGGATGTTTCTTCGCGCGCGCGCGGATGAAGCGGTCGATGCCCATTTTCACGAGGATCGTCTTGTCGATGGCGCTGACGGCGTCCTGCGGCGAGCAGCAGTGGCCGCTTTCGCCCTGTACGAAGACCTCCGGTGTAATCAACCCGTTGGCCTCGCGGCAGAGCTTGTAGTCGAAGCCGTCGGTCAGCAGTCCCGCGTCGGCGCGGATGCCGCGTTCGACGCAGGCCAGCGTCCCGGCGCCCGCGCCGTTGCATTCCTCGTCGACGACGCTCATGACAATCAGTTCGCCGCACAACTCGTCCTTGAAGCCCAGCAGCGCCTTGGCCGCGATCACGGCCGCGGCCAGCAGGCCCTTCTGGTCGGCGCTCCCGCGTCCCCAGATGCGCCCGTTCTTCAGTTCGCCCGACCACGGGTCGATGGTCATGCCTTCGGCGCCGACGGTGTCCATGTGGCCGTTGAAGAGGAACTTCGGCCCGGGGCGCTTGAACTTGAAGCGCGCGACGACGTTCGGCCGCCCGGCGAAGCGGCGTTCCTTCGGCCCGCGCACGCCCATGCGATCGTAGATGCCTTCCTTCGGCTCGAAGACCTCGATCTTCGTGGCGCCCATCTTCTTGAAGTACTTCTCGATGTATTTCTGGCCCTTGCTTTCGCCGGGGGCCTTCCGGTCGCCGCTGTAGGGGTTGACGGTGTCGATACGGACCAGCGCCTGCGTGAGTTCGACGAGGTCGCCTTCCAGCGCGGTGAGACGTTCGTCCAGCACGTTCGTATCGAGCATGGCGGGCTCCTTCGATAGGAGTTGTGGCACACGAAGGATAGCCAGTGCTTTCGATTGCCGCAAGGCGGACGGGGCAAGGGCAGGTTTGAGGGGCGAGCAATGGATGCGGCTTCGCCTCGGCATTTTGAAACAGCTGGCGGCCAATGTCGTTTCAAAGCAGGCGCGGAGGCGCTCCACGCCTGACCCCTGCCGCCACCTTTGCTTCTCGCCATTGCGGGAGGTAGACTCTCCTCCATGACGTTGCCGTCGCCGTTCGAGCGCGTCGCGAAACTGCCCGCGCTGGCGGCATTCTGTGCCCGTGCCGCCCAAACCGCCGCTGGGTCCTCCGAGGGGAGAACGTCCGGCGAGGGGAAACTCCGCCACGACGCCGTCGCCGGCCTGCTGGGCGCGGCGCGGTCGCTGGCCGTTGGCGCCGCCGCCCGCGGAAGAGCGGGCAACGCCCAGGGCGCTCCGGCGTCCGTCGTGCTGGCCGTCGTCGAAGGTCCCGACGAGGCCGACGACCTCATCGCCGATCTGCGCGCCTTCCAGTCCGCCGCCGAGGCCGCTCGCGCGCACGAGATGCGCCGCACGCCGCTCAACAGTGCCCCCGCGGACACTGATAAGGGAGGCGAAGCGAAGCCGGACGCGCCCTCGAAGCGCAAGAAATCCAAGTCTCCCAATCCGCAATCCGAAGCCCGCACTCCGCAATCGGAAGATTGGGCCGACCACACGCTGCCCGCGACGGCCACGCTGCCCGACGATCTGAAGGCGCGGTTGCCGCTCGAGACGCTTGTCTTTCCGGCGTGGGACGTGCTGCCGACGGAGACTGACCGCCCCGAAGGCGCGGCGCTGGCCGGGCGCGGGCGAGTGCTCGACCGCATCGCGGCCCTTGCCGGCGCGGGGGGCACGCCCGAGGCGCTGGTCCTGGTCGCGCCGGTGGCGTCGCTGATGCAGCCGTGCGAACCGCCGGGCGATCCGGGCGAACGCATCGTGCTGCGCGCCGGCGGCACGTGGGACCCCATCGCGCTGGGGCGGCGGCTGGCGGAGGCCGGCTTCGAGCGCACCGGGCAGGTGGAAGTCCGCGGCGAGTACTCCCTGCGCGGCGGCATCCTGGATGTCTATCCGTTCAGCACCGAGCATCCGTGCCGCGTCGAGTTCTTCGACGACCGTATCGAATCGATCGCGCACTTCGATCCGATGATGCAGCGCAACGAGGAGCCCGTCGAGTCCGTCGAGATCCTGGACGCTTCGCCCAAGCGCCTGCGCAAGCTCTTCTCGCCCGGCGCGGGGCCGGGGCCCTTCACGCTGCTGGACCATCTCCCGCCGGGCACCGCGGTGCTGTGGCTCGATCCGAAGACGCTCGCCCGCCGCGCGGAACTGTACGCCGCCAGCCTGGTCAGCGGGCGCAGCCTGCACGTGCCGTTCGACGAGCTGCGCGCGCGCGCCGAGGCGCGCTTCGATACGCTGGCCCTGCACGCCGCCGCGGGCGAGGACCGCGTCAGGCGCGACGGCGATGCGGACGTCGAGGACTACCCGCTCGACGACGAGCCCATTCGAGACGATGAAGGCGACGGCGACGGAAGAATCCCGCGCGTGGCGTGCACCTCGCTGCAGCGCCTGCAGGGCGAGATCTCCCCGCGCGCGCTCGCGTGGAAGAAGCTCGCCGCTTCGCGCATGGCGCTGTACGTCTTCTGCGAGACGCCCGGCGATCTGAAGCGCCTCGAGACGCTGCTGTCCGACGCGGGGGTGCTGCCTGCGCCGGCGGTGCAGCTGCGCATCGGGCGCATCTCGTCGGGCTTCGACCTGCGCGGAGCGGGCTTGGCCGCCACCAGCGACCGCGAGATCCTGGGCCGGCGCAAGCACGCCGCCGCCGAATCCTCCGCGCGCCGCCGCAAGATCCCGCCCGACGCGCGCCCGCTGGCCGGGCTCTTTGAGCTGAACCTCGGCGATTATGTGGTGCACGCGCAGCACGGCATCGCGCGCTACCTGGGATTGTCGCGGCTCGAGAAGAGCGGGCGCATGGAGGACTACCTCACGCTGCAGTTTGCCGACGACGTGAAGCTGTACGTCCCGGCCGCGCACATCCACTGGGTCAGCCGATACGTGGGCAGCTCCGCGAATCTGGAACTCTCGAAGATCGGCGGCAAGACCTGGGCGAGGAAGAAGGCGCGCGCGCAGTCGGCGATCCGCGACCTGGCCGAGGACCTGCTGAAGGTGCAGGCCGCGCGCCGCAGCCGCCCGGGCATCGTGTACGGTCCGGACACCGAGTGGCAGGGCGCGTTCGAGAACTCGTTCCCTTACGACGAGACCGACGACCAGCTCAGCGCGATCGCATCGGTCAAGCGCGACATGCAGGCGACTTGGCCGATGGACCGCCTGCTGTGCGGCGACGTGGGCTTCGGCAAGACCGAGGTCGCGGTGCGCGCGGCGTTCAAGGCCGTCTGCGCGGGCAAGCAGGTCGCCGTGCTGGTGCCGACGACGCTGTTGTGCGAGCAGCACGGGCGCACGTTCAAGGAACGCTTCGCGGGCTACCCCGTCAGCGTCGAGACGCTGTCGCGCTTCAAGTCGCGGCAGCAGCAGAAGGGCATCCTGCAGCGCCTAGCCGTCGGGCGCCTGGACGTGATCATCGGCACGCACCGGGTGCTGCAGAAGGACGTGCACTTCAACGACCTGGGCCTGGCGATCGTCGACGAGGAGCAGCGCTTCGGCGTCGAGCACAAGGAATTCTTCAAGAACCTGCGCCACAGCGTCGACGTGCTGACGCTGACCGCCACACCTATTCCCAGAACGCTGCACATGGCGTTGTTGGGCCTGCGCGACATCTCGAACCTGGCCACGCCGCCGCGCAACCGCCGCTCGATTCACACCAAGGTCGCGCGCGTCAGCGACGACCTGCTGCGCCGCGCGATCCTGCGCGAGATCAGCCGCGGCGGGCAGGTCTTCGTCGTGCATCCGCGCGTGCACGATCTGGAGGAATTCCGCGCGCGCCTGGCGGAACTGGTTCCCGAGGCGCGCTTCGCGACCGGCCACGGCCAGATGGACGGCGACGAACTCGAGGCCGTGATGGACCTCTTCCTGCGCCGCGAGATCGACGTGCTGGTCAGCACCACCATCGTCGAGAGCGGCCTCGACATCCCCACCGCCAACACGATGCTCGTCCACGAGGCCGACCGCTTCGGCCTCGCCGAACTGCACCAGCTGCGCGGGCGCGTGGGGCGCAGTGACATCCAGGCCTACTGCTACCTGCTGCTGCCGGAGAAGAGCGCCTTAACGCCCGAAGGCCTGCGGCGCCTGCGCGCGCTGGAGGAGTTCGACGACCTTGGCGCGGGCTTCCAGATCGCGCTGAAGGACCTGGAGATCCGCGGCGCGGGCAACGTGTTGGGCGGCGAGCAGTCGGGCTGGATCGCGGAGGTCGGCTACGACCTCTACTGCCGGCTGCTCGACGCGACCGTGAAGGAGCTGCGCGGGCAGCCGCCGGAGGCCGAGCCGCTGGAAGTGAACCTGCAGCTGCGCGGGGCGGCCTTCCTGCCCGAGACTTACATCGAGGACCCTAAGGCGGTGCTGGAGGTCTACCGTCGCCTCGACGACGCCCGCGGGCCGAAGCAGATCGACGCGCTGCGCGAGGAAGTGAAGGAGCGCTTCGGGCCGCTTCCGGAGGCGGCGGGACGGCTCTTCGAGGAAGCCAAGCTGCGCCTGGAGGCCAGCGCGGCGTCGGTGCCGTACATCGGGATCGAGCCCGAGGAAGGCCGCCTGGTGTTCAAATTCTTCGGCTGGGACATGAAGTCCATCGACCGCGCGCTGCGCGGGCTGCCCGAACTGAAGGGCGTGCGCGTCGTCGACGAGACGACGCTTTCGTTCGGCCTGCCGCTGAAGGCCAAGCACGACGAGGCCGCGCTGCACGGCTTCGTGCGCGGGCTGCTTGAACCGCTGGCCGAACGCCTGCAGCGCCACGGTGCGAAAGCCGCGATGCCGGTCGCGCACGAGCCCTGAGGCCATCCCGTACTTTGGAGCAGGGGAATTAGGGCAGGCCTTTTCCTGTTTCTGTAACTATTTGGAGCGAATCGAGTTGTAATACCGGGAAAAGTGCGGACGCCGGACCCCGTACTCGGGATGCCGGGAAATTGGTGCCAACTCTATATTGCTCTTGACGGCAACGAAAAAAGCACTTTACAGTAGCCCTGGTTTGCTCAACCTACAGCACAGCCGAAGCCGGGATAGGGCCCGTTCGCAGAACAAGGAGGATTGTTAGCATGGCCACACCAGGGAGGTCGCCGAACGAAAAGGAGGCGGCCGCAAAGGGGAACGCTTCGTCGCCCAAGAACCTCGCCAAGAAGAAGAAGGACGAGGAGTGGGACGAGGACGAAGAGGAAGACGACGAGCAAGAGGAAGACGACGAGGAAGAGGAAGACGACGAGGAAGAAGAAGACGAAGACTTCGAGGAAGAAGACGAGGACCTCGAGGACGAGGACTTCGAGGACGAGGACTTTGAGGACGAGGACTTCGACGATGAGGATCTCGACGAGGACGACGACGATGACGACCTCGACGACGACGAATCCGAAGACGAAGAAGGCGAAGACGAGGAACTGAAGAAGGGCGGCAAGACGAAGAAGGCGGCTCCGGCCCGTGCTACCAGCCGGGCCAAGCCGCCACCGGCCGATCCTGTCGCCGCGGCAGGGGCCAAGACCAGCAACTTGTATCGCAACGTCTCGGCGGCGAAGGAAGAGCCCGCGAAGGGTGCCAAGCGCTCTCGGTTCGGAGCGGGTGTCGCGGGTTCCTCCTCCGCCGCCGGGACCAGCAGCAAGCGCAGCACCGCCAAGGCCAGCGGCGTCCAGCCGGCCACCGGCCGAGCCAGCGGGCGGGCCAGCGGACGCGGCGGCGGCGGCGGGCCGCCCAAGCGCGACAACTTCAAGCTTGTCGTGATCCTGGTCTGCTTGCTGATGCTCCTGGCCTGCATTGGCCTGGGCATCTACCTGATCCTGCCCAAGGATCAGCAGAAGGGGCCGACGGTCATCGAGCGCAACCCGGGCAAAGATGTCAAGGCCAGCCATGGCAAGGCCCGCCTCCTGGCCAAAAAGGCCAGTGAAGTGTTTAAGGACGGCAAGCTCGAGGAGGCCCTGCAGCTGTACCGCGACGCCAAGATGGCGCTCGACGACTGCGCCACCAAGATCGAGATGTTCCGCGAGGACCCCAAGTTCGCCGGCGACGAGTACGCCGGATGGGAGAACATCGGCCAGTCCATCAACTCCGACTTGTACCTCGTCAACGACGAGATCTTCAAGATCGAGAACCAGATCTCCACCCAGAAGCGCAAGGCCCAGGATGGCACCAATCCCACGCCGGCGCCCGACGGCGGCGAGAAGACCGAAACGCCCGCGCCCGCCGAGAACAAGACGCCCGTCACGCCAAGCGGCGACGAGTTCGGCCCCGACGCCGAGCGCGGTCCTACGGACGGCTAGCCGCCCGCTCCATCTCTTTCAACGCCCAGGCCGCTCGTGCGCGGATCGCTTCGTCCGCATCGTCCAGGCATGCCTCCAGACTCGCGCGCGTCGCTTCCGCTCGAACGTTGCCCGCCGCCGTGATCGCGCCCAGCCTTAAGCCCTTCCAGCCCGTGCGCCGCAGCGCGCTGCCGCGAAAAGCCTCGTCGTAGGCCTCGCGCGCCAACGTGATCGCTTCGGCGAGCGTCAACTCTTCCCACGGCAGCGGCGCGGCCAGTTCAGCGTCGGGCGCGGGCAACCGTTCGGGCGCGTTGTAGGGGCAGACGCTCTGGCAGAGGTCGCAGCCCGCCGCCCAGCCGTGGTGCTCGGTCCAGCGCGCCTCCGGTACGTCGCCCTTCTGCTCCAGGTTCCACGTCACGATGCAGCGGCCGGCGTCCAGCACGCCCGGCGCCGCGAAGGCGTTCGTCGGGCATGCGTCCAGGCAGCGCGTGCACGTGCCGCAGTGGTCGGCGTGCGCTTCGGCGGCGGGGACCTCCACGTCGAGCAGCAGTTCCGCAAGCAGCATGTAGCTGCCGTGCTTCGGATGGATCAGGCAGGTGTTCTTGCCGATCCAGCCCAGCCCCGCGGCCTCGGCCCACGCGCGCTCGAGCACCGGACCGGTATCGACGTACCAGTGCGCCTGCCCGGCCAGGCCCGCGTCGACCAGCGCGCGCGCCAGAGCTTTCAGGCGCTTCTCGAAGACGGCGTGGTAGTCGCGCCCGCGCGCGTAGCGCGCCACGTGCGCCGAAAGATCCAGGCCCGCAACGCCCTTCGCCCCGCCGTCGTAGTGCGCGCCTAGGCAGAGCACGCTCCTGGCCCACGGAAAGCGTTCGCGCGGGTGCGCGCGCGTTGCGGCGTTCTGGAGCAGGTAATCGAGGGGTCCCTGCAGGCCGCGCGCCAGCCACGCTTCCAGGCTCGCGGCGCGCGGCGCGTTGCCGTCGGGCGGAACGGCCGCCAAGCCGGCGCGCGCGAAGCCGTGCGCCCGGGCCAGTTCCAGAATTAGTTCCTGGTCGGTGCTCTGCATGCGGCAAGTATGCTCGAATCGCGAAGGCCTCGCCAGTAGGATGCCTCTGCTCGAACACTATTCCAAGGAGGGGTCGGCCATGCTGACTGTCGAAGGCTGCCGCGCGCGCCAGAAGCGCCTGCTCGCGGCGCTGGATGCGCAGGGCCTGGCCGGCGCGCTGCTGGCCTTCCGCGAGCACGTCTACTACTTCACCGGCTACCGCTGCCACTGGAACCACGCGGGCGCCGCCTACCTGAGCGCGCAGGGCAGAGTATCGCTCGTGGGCTGGAAGATCGACGCAAAGACGGTGGCCGCCGACGAGATCCTCGAGTACCCCGCGCACAAGCACGCCACGATGCCCAGCGAACAGCCGCACCTGGCCGCGATGGCCCTGGCGCGTGCGCTCCCGCCCGGCAAACTGCTCGGCACGGACCTGCTCGGCGCCGGCGCCTTGACCCAGCGCGCCGGCCCGATGGCCGTCGACCTGACTTCGACGATCCTGGGCCTGCGCAAAAAGAAGGATCCCGACGAGGTCGCCTGCCTGCGCAAGGCCATCGCGGTCAGTGAGGCCATGTACGCGTACGTGAAGGAACACATCAAGCCGGGCGTGGACGAGTTCGACTTCTTCGTCGAAGTCCGCGCGGCGGCGATGCGCGCGGCGGGCGAGGACCTGGAGCGCTTCGGCAACGACTACTGCAGCGGCAAGGGCGGGGGATCGCCGCGAAGGCGACCGATGCAGGCCGGGGAGTTGTACGTCATCGACGCGGGCCCGTCGCTGCACGGCTACCACGCCGACAACTGCCGCACCTTCGCCGTGGACCGCAAGGGCACCGACGTTCAGCATGCCGCCTGCGCGAAGATTATCGAATGCCTTAAGCATCTTGAGCGTAAAGCGAAGCCGGGCGTGACGGGGCAGGCGCTCTACGACGAAGCCAAGGCCTTTCTCGCCGACGCCGGCCACAGCGGCCTGGTGCATCACCTCGGCCACGGCATCGGGCTGGCGCCGCACGAGGCCCCGCAGCTGAACCCCGAGTTCGAGAGCGTGCTCGAGGCTGGCGACGTCTTCACCATGGAGCCGGGGCTGTACTCGAAGGAACTGAACGCCGGCATCCGCCTCGAGCAGAACTACCTCGTTACGGACGCGGGGCTGGAGCGGCTGACGAGTTTTCCGTTGGAACTTGTGTAAGCCCGGTGCTCACCGCAAGACCTTCCTGAAAAACGCATACGCCTTGCGTCTGGTGTGCGGCGGCATGCTGTGCGGCCCGGCGAATTCGACGTATTCGTAATTCTTCCCTGCGCCCATCATCCGGTAGAGCCGCCGCAGGTCCCGGTCACATTCGCGCATTCCGTCGAGTGGGAAGCAGTAGTCCCTGTCCGCTCCGATGAAGCACAGCGGGCGCGGCGCGATCATCGCGATCAGGTCCTGCTGGTCGGCGAAGTGCAGCACGCCGGGCGTGTAGTAGTAGAAGCTGTGGCTGTCCAGCGCCGTGCGCAGCGGCGGGCCCTGGGTGTCCAGCGATTGCGGCTTGGGCAGGCTTCGCCAGGTGCAGATCCCGCAGACCGGCGCCGCCGCGGCGACGCGTTCGTCGAGCATCGCGAGCATCCACGAATGCGTGCCGCCCTGCGAGACGCCCATCGCGCCGATGCGCGTGGCGTCGACGTCGTTTCGCTTGGCGACGTAATCCAGCGCGCAGAGCAAATCGTGCACGGACTGGTTGATCAGGTTGCCGCTTTCGGGGATGTCCGGGTGGAACGGATACAGCGCCACGCGCGCGTCGATGATCGCGGCGTTCCAACCCTTCGCGACGACCTCGTGCGCGTACTGGCTCTCCACGCGCGCCACGTCACTGCCCGAGCCCGGCAGGCACAGGATCGTCGTGCGCTGCTTCTCGGGCCCCAGCGGGCGCAGAAAGGTCACGTTCGCGTACGTGAAGCGCCCCGTGCGGACGTGGTATTCCTGGCGCGTGCAGTCGCGCAGCTTCGCGGCGCCGATCAATTTCACGCCCAGCGGTTTGTTGCGCGCCGGGATGCCGCCGGCTTCGCGGTAGGCCGCGGAGAGCTTCCCGCGCGCGCGCTTCCACGCGGCGGCCGATTTGATTTTCTCGATCGCGTAGATGCGTTGGGGCTTCGCGCCGCGCGCAAGCTCGCCGCGCGGGCCCTTCGCTCCTTGCGAACGCTTCGGTTCGACGATCCAGTCCGCCGCGGCACCGTGCTTGTTCGCGGCGAAAAGTTTCAACTCCGTACGCGCACCGTGCAGGGCGAAGGCGGCCTTCGCAGCGCGGGCGAGGGCGCGGACGTCGCACGGCGGCCCGGCGAGCACGTCCTTCTGCCTGGGTCCCGCTACCAGCGCCAGCGGGCGCGGCGCGAGTGACGCGGCCAGTTCCGGAAGGTCGGTGGTGCGATTGAAGCGCGGCACCCAGAGGGCCTCGGGGTCTTCGCCCGAACCGACCAGCACGGGCGCTTCGGCCAGCACCCCCGCGACGCGCCCGTCGAGCGCCCCCAGCATCAGCGCCAGCGTCGCGCCCAGGCCGCGCCCGGCGACCCACGCGCGAACGGCCTGCGGCGCATGGTTCGCCTGGTGCGCCAGCAGCGCGGAGATCGCCCCGGCGGCTTCGTACAGCAGCGCGCCCAGCGTGCAGGTGCCTTCCGCGATGCGCTGCTTGTTAAGCGTCACGCTGAAGCGTTCGTACGCCGGCAGTTTTGGGATGGCCACCACGGCCCCGCGCAGCGCCAGCGCGTAGCCCAACCCGCGCGCCGTCGTGGCGGGGTCTTCGCCGCCGGTCAGCCACGGCCCGCAGTCGGGCAGCGCCAGCACCAGCGGACGGCCGCCTTTGGGCGCGTGTCCGCGTGGCAGAAGAAGGAGCAGTTCCAACTCGCCGTCGCCTTCGCGTGGGTCGGCCCACGCGGCGCCGGGCACGCGCAGCCACAGCGTCAGCACGTCGGCGTGGCGGAAGGGACCCTTCAAGCCCGTCTCGCCGGCGCCGTAGGTCGCGAAGCGGAAGGCCGGCACCTTGGCGGCGGATTTGGGCGCTGAGGCGGCGATCTTCAGGCCCATGTTCTCCGCTAACGCATTGCGAACCTGCGCGAAGCGCCGCGCGGCGCGCTGTTTCTGCGCCTTTCGCCCGCCGGCTCGGTCCTCGAGCAGCGCCTGGCGTTCGGCGCGGCGGCGCTTGAGTTCGCGCAGGTATTCGGCGCGCCAGCGCGCGTTGCTTTGGCCGATGGCCTCGTAGTGCGGGTAGCCGGTGCGGTCGGGCGGAGTTCCTCGCCGTGGGAATTGCACTGGTGCAGGCGTGCGCGCTTTTTTCCTCGTGGCGGGCATGAGAATCTCCTGAGTGCTTTTCGTTCGGGGAACGTCTGCATTGTAGAGGAGGAAAACGGATCGAAAAGAGGCAAAGCGCGTTTCACAAAAGTCGATTTCGTGAAGCTTTAATGATATATTTACTATACAGGAGTAGGGCGGGCGCAGCGCAAAGGAGCGAAGGGGGAGGAAAAGGAGCCGATTCCGCATGAGCCATCCTGCCGATCCCAATCCCGCGCCGGACTCGAAGATCGTCCGCTTCAGTTTCTGGAAACCCGATCCCGTTCCACCCAAGAACGATAAGATCCTGCCGATCGACCTGCATTCGCTGGGCCGAATAGAAGAGGTCACCGAGCGCCTCTTCGAGGTCCCGCACATGGCCGAGATGCCGAAGGCGCCGTGGGAAGAGCACAGCGACACCATGCGCCTGCAGTGGCAGGTCGAGGAAGGCGTGATCCTGAAGGTCCGCGCCGAGGCCGGACCGCCCGCGCCTGGCGAGATCCTCACCATCAACGCCGCGACCATCGCGCCGAAGAAGGTCTTTTTCCGCCTGTACGTGCAGCTCTTCGAGCAGTTCGGCGTGACGGTGCTCGACGAGGAGCAGCAGTCGTTCTTCACGCCTCGCGAATTCCGCGCGCTGCTGGCGGGGTAAACGCCTGGGGCGAGGGGTCAGCGCAGGTGTGACTTCGCCACCCTGCTGCAATCTTCAGCCAAATCTTTCAGTGATGAGCCGGTTCAAAAAGGTGCGGCGAAGCCTCACCTTCGCTCACCCCTGACCGCTCGCCCCTGCATTCTTCCCTCTCGTGAACATTCCGCGGATCGTATAGACTGTACCGCTCGCGGAAGTTACGCCGATGGTGAAACGGAGATTGAGGAAGACGCGATCTCATGCGTCTTACTTATAGGAGGCGCTGGGCATGAAAGGCTGGCTGCCGGTTCTCGTTTTCGTCTGCTGCGCACCGGGCTTTGCGCAGGAGAGCGGAAGCCTCGATCTGGTATTCCTCGACGACGGCCGCGAGATCCTGGGCCTGGTCGAGCAGGAGACGCCGCTCGTGCTGACCGTCCGCGAGCACGACAGCGGCCGGCTGCGCTCCTTCAAGAAGGAGAAGGTCACCTTCGTGCGGCGCAGGCGCACGCCCGCGGTGATGCAGGTGGGGCCCGAGCCTACGATCAAGTCCACGGGCTTCCAGGAAGACGCTCCCATGCCCGCGCCCGCAGTTGCGCCTGAAGCTCCGAAGGAAGTGAAGCCTTCGCAGGAGACGACCGAACCGCCCGCACCCGCACCCGTCGAGCCCGTTGCACCCGCACCTGCACCTGAAACGCCGAAAGCCGCGCCCGCCGCGCCGGAGGCGCCCCTGTGGCCGGTGCTCGACGAGGCGACTCAGACGAAGTTCGACGCCGCCTTCGTGCTGGCGGAAAGCGACGATCCCGCCGAGCGCACCGCCGGGAAGGAACGCCTGCGCGCGCTCGGTCCCGTGATCGTGCCCGAACTCGCGAAGGCGCTGGGCGGATCCACCGCCGAAGCCCGCGCGATCTGCGCCGAACTGCTGGGCGACTTCGGCGCGCGCAACGCGGGCAAGGCGCTGATCGAGTCCTTCTATTCGGTGATGCCGGAAGAGGGCGAAGTCGCCTGGTTCCAGCGGCCGTACATCCGCGCGCTGCGCGAGACGCTGCCGCGGCTAACGGGCCTGGCGTTCCCGGGCGTCGAACCCCGCAGCCCGCTGGTGCAGGAGGCGCTGCGTGCGTACATCGGCTGGTACGACCAGAACTTCGATCTTCTGCCGCCGCAGCTGGGCGAACCCGAACTCGACCGGAAGGATCCGGACTACATGGCGAAGCTGGAGGAACTCCGAGCGCTGGTGCTGGTAAAGCGCAGCTACCCGACGCCGTCGGCGCTGGCCGAAGCGGAGAGCGCGACGACGCCGGCGGAGGCGTACCCCAAGGAGGCGTACCCAAAGGAGGCCGCGCGCCCGGCGGACAAGGTCTGGCGACGCGAAGAATTCCGGACGGTCGACCGCGAGACGGCGAGCGGCTTCTTCCGCCCCAGCGACCGGCGCTACGGCAAGGAGTTCTACGACCACTGGGACTTCCAGAAGATGTTCGGCAACCGCTGAGCGGGCTGCGCTCCTGGTACGGCGGCGCCGGAGCTTTACGGGTCACCCATGGCATCTTCAGGTTCCGGCGGCCGAAAACGCGGGCGTCCCGTTCAGGCCGGCACGGCGTTCCGGCGCATCGCCGATGCGTTGCGGCAGCGCATCGTCAAGGGCGTCTGGAAGCCAGGGGAAATCCTGCCTTCGCAGCGGACGCTTGCGCGGGACCTCCAGACCACCGTCGATACCGTGCGCGCGGCGACGCGGCTGCTGCACCAGGAAGGCTGGATTGCCCGCTCGCCCAAGCGCCGCCTGGCGGTGGCCCGCCCCGGCGGCAACCAGGAGCCCCTCGATCCCCGGCGCGCGGTCCTGCAGCTCGTCCCCATGCCCCTGCACCTGAAGCTGAAGGGCTCCGACGCCGCGGAGTTGCAGCGCGGCATAGAGGACGGGGCGGGGCGGATGGAGTGCGCGCTGATCGTCGTCAGTTCGTACGCGTTGCGTACCAAGCTCCCGTCCGGCTGGATGGACATGCCGCAGTCGGGCATCCTGGTCACCGGCCTGGTTTCCGACGGCGTGCTGCGCGAATGTCAGAAGCTGGCGGTGCCGGTGGTGCTCGCCGATTATCCCTCTGCGCCCAGGGGCCTGCGCTGCGTTGGCGTGGACAACTTCGAAGCCGCGCGCGCCTGCACCGAGCGCCTGATCGGCATGGGCCACCGCCGCATCGCCTTCCTGCGGCGCATCTCGTTTACCCGGCGGGGTATCGACCCCGATTCCCGCGAACGCCAGGCCGGCTACGAGGCCGCGCTGAAGGCCGCGGGTTTGCACGCCCGCAAGAAGGACCTCCACACGGCCTTCCACACCGAGACGCCCGACAGCCCGAACATCCGCTCGGTGGCCGGGCCGCGCGCGGGCTACACGGCGGCGCTGGTCTCGGACGCGCGAACCGCGGAGCTGGTGATTCGCGCCGCGCGCAAGGCGGGCCGGCGCGTGCCGGGCGCGTTCAGCGTGGCGTGCTTCCAGGGCTTGTCCGCGAAGCCCGGGATCAGCGGCATGGCGTTCGATTTTCGGATCGTGGGCGAACGGGCGCTGCGCGCGGTCTTCGAGCCGGCGGGCGCGCCGCCGGTGCGCGTTCCCGCCGCGTGGGTCGACGCTGGCACGGCGGGCCCGGCGCCTACTTGACCGCGCAGGCGGCTTCCTTCGCGTAGGCGATGCGCCCGCGCAGCAGGCGCTGGTTCATGCTGTCGCCCATGTAGACGTGGCGGTCCGAAGCGGCGACGCCGATCAGCCAGGTAA
This sequence comes from Planctomycetota bacterium, assembly GCA_023150555.1. Lineage (GTDB taxonomy): Bacteria > Planctomycetota > SZUA-567 > H5-PLA8 > H5-PLA8 > JAKLKQ01. The sequence goes on along the minus strand of JAKLKQ010000021.1, from coordinate 78,689 downwards.
AGGCCAGGCCGGGCTCGGCCAGGCGTTCGTCCTTGCTCTCGGGTCCCATGGAGTCGGCGTTGCCGTAGCCGCCGAAGCGCGCGATGGGGTTGCCGTTGGTGTCGAGCACCCCCACGCGGTAGCAGGCCAGGTCCGGATACCAGACGCGCCCGAACCAGTCCACGTCGAAGCGCGTGTTCTCGCAATTGCATTGCGTCAGTTCCACGTGGCTGATCCCGAAGTGCGCCCACTGCGCGCCGGTGACCTTCGCGGAGACGATCGCCAGGTCGCGGGTGCTGGCCGCCATCTCCACGGCCTTCAGCGAAGGATCGAGTTTCATCTCGCCCTCGTAGGGCTTGGGCTCCATCATGCTCTTGGCCACGCCGGCGACGCCGGGGAACTCGATCGCGCCGCCCTTGGGCGAGAACTTCAGGATGCTGCCGTACGAACGGATCGCCTCGGACGCGGGGCCCGAGATCCGCCCGCCGGGCTTCAGTTCGCCGGCCAGTTCCGCCAGTTCCGGCGGGACCATGCGGTCGAGCGGCCGCACGACGTCGGCGACGTAGATGTTTCCCTGCGGGTCGAAGCGCGGGCCGATCGCGTTGTCCGTGGCGTTCCAGATCACCGGCTGTCCTACGCGCTTGCCGCCGGGGTCGATCTCGTTCAGCGCCTTCGCCACGCGCCCCTGGCCCTCGAAGATAAAATGCTGCCCGTCGTAGCGGATGCCGTGCGTGTGGGTCATATAGATCATCGCCACGCGCGCGAAGATGGCGTTGGAGATCGGGTCCTTGCGCGCCAGGACGTGGTGCTTCTCGCTGCCCGGCGGCTTCTCGAACGGCTGCCCCCAGGGCACGCGCTTGCCGTTGCGATCCCACTTCAGCAGGTAGCAGGGCCACGCGGGCGTGTACAGGTGGCCGTCCGGCCCCGCCTGCAGGCACGAACCCCCGTTGCTGGGAATCGCCAGCGAGACGGTCTCCTGCGCACCGGTGGCCTCGTTGATGCGCGTCCACGCGTAGAAGCGGCTGCGGATGTAGACCTCGTTGGGCTCGCGGAAGCGGTCCACGCTGACGTCTACGAAGGAGGCGTCGCCCATCGACGAGTTGCCGATGCGCGCGGGTTTCGAGAAAGCTGCGCCCTGGTCCTCGATCCGCAGCAGTAGGTAGTTGTCGGTCGCCCACAGCACCGGGGGCTGCGCCGAGCCGTCCACCGCCAGGTCCCAGTGCGCGGCGCTGGTCCGCACCAGGCCGTTCAGTTCGATCTTCGCCGCCGGCTTGGGGTCCTTCCACGAGTTGAACTTGAGCAGCTCGACCTTGTGGTTGCGGTGGCCGGGATTCCCGAGCACGTAGAGCGCGCCCGAGGTCCGGTCCACGGCGATCTTCTGCGGCTTCTCGACCTTCAGCCGGCCCAGGCATTTCCGGGAGGCCTCGTCCAGCGCCAGGATGCGGTCGTGGGCTGGGTCGGTGACGAACAGCGTCCCGCGGCCGTCGGCGGCCAGGCTGCCGACGTCGGCGGAGACCTCGCCGTCGTCGTCGCCGGCCTTCGCGGGGTTCCCGTAGAAGACCTCGGCCGGCGAACGCTCCGGCAGCTTTACGCGGTAGACGGCAGGAATCTTCTGGGCCGGCTTGCTCGAATAGAGCCGGCTCGGCGCGATGCCCGTGAAATAGGCGTACACTCCGTCACCCGACACCGCCACGAAACTGCGCTCGTTGGTCAGGAAGCTCGAGAGCTTCAGGTCCGGGAGCAGCTTGGGCGCGTTCAGGGGCAGGTCCTGCTTGTGCGGGTCCAGCGCGACCATCGCCATCGAGCCGTCGTTCTGCAGCGTCAGCGCGTAGCCGCCGGGCGTCAGGGCGATGCCGGGGCCGGCGTCCGTCCCGTTGTAGTAGCCGCCCGCGAAGTCCAGGCCTGTCAGCTGCCTCGTCTGAAGTTCGAGAAAGACCGGCGCCTCGCGCCCGTCCAGCGTGATCGTGCGCGCGCCCAGGTTCTTCCACTGCTCCCTTCCAAGCCCCGCCGGCGGCGGCAGGACCGTGCGCTGGTAGGTGCCGTCGCGGTTGAGCGCGATCAGACGGTGGCCCTTCCAGTTGGGCCCCGAGGTCCCGATGCGCGTGACGATGTACAGCGTCCCGTCGGGCCCCGCGGCCAGCGCCCGCAAGCGCGTCAGCGAGAGGCGGTCCGAGAGCACCTCGCCGTCGTAGTCCACCTTCATGCCCAGGCAGACGCGTGCGGTAAACGGCCCCGCGCCCGCGTCGCGGTCCAGGTCGGCCTTGCCGTCCCAGGGCACCGACTGCTTCAGCCCCGGCACCAGCGGCGCGGGCGGGTTCTCGCCCAGCACGCCCGAGACGAGGTGGCGCACGATTCTGCCTTCGGCGTCCTGGATGTAGATCGTCACGTCCGTCGGCGCGGCAACGGCGAAGTCGATGCGCCAGCCCGAACCGTCCCGCCGCACCGAAGGTTCCTGCGCGAAGGCGGGGGCAGCAGGCGCGGCGTCCGCGGCATGCTGCGCGGCGCCGGAGCCAAACAATAGAAGGAGGCATGCGATCCGGAAAAGGTGCAGGCGGGTCATGCGTTGGGCCGCAGGGTAGGCGGGGGTCATGGGAGCACTCCTTGTGCCAGGATAGTCCGGCGGGGCGGGTAAACCAAGACATGCCCCCGCCGCGCTCTGAAGATTTGTACACCGCGGACCGCGCGGGCCCGCCGAAACCCGGACCTCTGCGGTATTATGCGGGGTTAAATGTAACGGGGCCGCCCCGCCGGCGGGTCGGCTTCTTCCGCCCCAGCGACCGGCAGTACGGCTGGGCTTCTACGACCACTGGGCCTTCCGCAAGATGTTCGGCAACCGCTGAGCGGGCGCTAGATCAATTTTCCATCGGCGGGGCCTGACAGGGGACACGTTCGCCAAGGCTGCACCTCTTCCTGGAATAGCCATTGGCCCGCCAGCCGCTCCGCCGCGCGAGTCGCAACGCGCCCGCTGGTATCGGTTAAGTCTTTATGCTTAAGGTAGTTGAGAGACAAGCCCTCCCCGCTGAGCGCGCAGACCATAAGATTCCTGAATTTCTTGATGAAATCTTCTCATGGTGCGCATTACCTTCAGAAAGGTAGGGCGCCAAGGGCATGAATATGGGCATTCAACCCCTCAAACCGAAGGCCCGCGCCGAGGACGAGGTAGAGGACTGGGCTTCACGTTCGGACGAAGACCTGCTGACGACCATAGCCGGCCGGCGCAACAAGGCGGCCTTTACCGAACTCTTTAACCGCCACCACGCGCGCGCCTACAAGATTGCCTATTACCTGGTAGCGAACGCAGCCCTTGCCGAGGAGATCGTGCAAGAGGCCATGTTTGCCGTGTGGATGCAGGCGGAAAAATACCAACCAACGCATGCCCGGGCCGAGGCGTGGCTTATGCGCGTTGTCGCGAACAGGGGACTGCGCGTCGTCCGGCGGGAACAGAACGAGAAGAAAAGGTTGAAGGCCAGAATGAACGAGCCCAAGGCAACCGAAAGCCCCAATCCGGCGGAGGCCGCGAACCGGCTGGAACTCCACCGCACGCTTTGGGAGATGCTGGCGAAGCTGCCGCTAGAACTGCGGCAGATGCTCGTGCTCTACTATGTGGGAGAAATGACGCAGGCCGAGATCTCCAATCTGATGAAGCTCCCCCAGAGTACGGTCTCGGTGCGCATCCAGGACGCCCTGGAACGCCTGCGGCTGAACCTGAAGTCGGCGGGCCTCGCCTCGGCCGTGCCCGCGCTGAGTTCCGAGTTGTTCGCTGAAGCGATCGGGTCCGTGGGCGAGGTTCCCCACGGAATCCAGGCACGGGTGCTGAAAAGGATTTCCACTCGATCGGCCGCTCGTTCAAGCGGCAAAGCGGCAGCGCCCCTTTCTGCTTGGAAAGGGGTGTGGGTTGGCGCAGTGGCACTCCTGGCCGTGGTGTGCGGAGTCTTCATCCGCTCCATTCCAGAAACTTCTCCTCCTGCAGCCGCGCCTGCCGAATCCGGCCAGGCTGAATCAAAGGCAACGCCGCCGGGCATGCAGGGCGAGACGCTTTCCGCCGGAAAAGAAAAGCTGCATGCAAGTTGGGACTTCGAGCGTGGCCCGCATAAGGAAATGCGGCTGCGTCTAGGCGAATGGAAATGGAAGGCCGGTAGGGCCTCAACCGGTGCGGGAATGTATCATGTGCCCCAGCAGTTCGCGGAAGCGCCACGGGACGCGGCCGACGCGAGCCAGAGGTTTGCCGTAGTAGAAATTCCTTGCCGGATTCCTTCCGGTCCTGTGCGTCTGACGGCAAAGGTGTCTGAACTTCCCCAGGAGGGTGGCCGGGTCGATGGGCATGAGCCCAACAGAGGCTTCATGCTATTTGCCTGGTGCAATAGTCAGGAATCCATTCGATTCACATGCTGGAAGTTGAGTTCGCCGGCTTCCCAGGATGAGCTTAACCTGCACACGTATGTGCTGGGCCGCTATCTGGTCACCTGTTTCAATTCAAGCACCGGCCCGATCTTTTTCCAGGAATTTGAATCCGCGCGTCCTGCGGACCGGATCTGCTTTGCCTTCAAGAATCTGGTTTTGCAGAAATTGGAAGTGCGCGAACTGGAGGACGCCGAGGTTCCCGAAGCGATTCGCGACCCGGCGAAGCTGGTTCCTCTCAGCCAAACAAAAATGCTGACGCAAGAGAGAATCAAGTTCGAGTTCCAAGACGGCCAGTAACCCGGTTCCGTTGCCGAATGCACCAATTCTTGGCTCTTAAGGAGGAGGTGTCGCATGATGGAGCCATCTGGCCAGCCAGACGCGCCAACGCAACATGCGCCCACGGGAAACCTCGAAGCCGGGACTCGATGGCCCGCCTCCCCACGCGGCGATGGGCTGAGCGGCGTGCGAATTCGAAAGACTTCCGAGCATGCCGTGCTGCTCTTCCACGGCCTGGGCGGCAGCCCGGCGGAGATGCTGTACCTTCGCCGTACCTTGCAGCGGAAGGGATTTCACGTCGAACTTCCGGTGCTGCCGGGCCATTGCGCGCACTACAGCCAGCTCAGGAAATTGAAATGGCAGGATTTTGCTTCGGCCGCCCAGGCGGAATTCGAGAAGGTCTCTGCACGGTATTCGACGGTTTCGGTGTCCGGTCTGTGCATGGGCGCGGTGCTGGCGCTGTACCTCGGCATTCGCAACGGCTGCCGCATAAAGAGTATCTGCCCGATTTCAACTACCCTCCATTTCGATGGATGGGGGCTGCCATGGACGACGTGTTTGATCCCCTATGCGGTCTACACGCCGCTCTATTTTCTGTACAACGTCAAGGAGAGCCATCCATACGGAGTGAAAGACGAAAATATCCGCCGGTGGATCAAGTCTAAAATGTGCGCTTCTTCAAAAACACATTACTCGAAAATCCCATTTCGAAGCATTTGCGAGATGCGGCAGATGAACCATTACGTTCGAAAGCATCTGGACAAGATTACCGCTCCAATATGCGCCATCCATCCGCTGGATGATGAAGTGTCCAGCCTTCGAAGCCTCAAGGATATCCAGGCCGGAGCAAGCAGCAGGGTGTTTGAGTCGCTGATCCTCGAGGACTCGTATCACCTTGCGACCGTCGACCGCGAAAAGGCCCTGGTGGCCGGCACCATTGCCGATTTCCTAGAGCGCATCCAGTAGAGGGGAGGGTGCCGTCCATGGTGAAGAAGGCAGCCGGTATACCTGTCCGAAGCTATTTCGATGCGGAAGTATACCAAATGGAGTTGGACCTGCTTTTTCGGAACCGAGTCAGCTACCTGACCGCGGCCGGAAAGGTAAAGAACGATTGCGACTACTATGTCGTTGAGCGGCTGCAGGATTCGAAGATTCTCACCAAGAAAGGAGGCCAACTGCAACTGATCGACAATATCTGCGCCCATCGCCAGGCGCAGATGCTTTCGGGTTGCGGAAACAGCCGGTTCTTGACCTGTCCGATGCACCGCTGGAGCTATGAACACGACGGCCGGTGCGTGCACTCTCCTCTTTATCGGGATGAGAAAGCCACGGTTCGGCTCGGCAAGGGCGAGTTGCTGCAATGGAAGGGCCTGCTGTTCGAGGGGCCGTCGCAGCCCGGCCCGGTCTTTGAGGATTTTCACCTGTTGGAAGCCATGCAGATCGACAAGATGGTCTATCGGCGGACCGTCCGCGAGGATGTCGGCTATAACTGGAAGCATTACATCGACGTTTTCGGCGAAAACTACCACATTCCTTTTATCCATCCGGGATTCTGCGCCTTCCTGGATATGCCCAGCATGCAATGGGTCGAGCATGGGGAGTATCATGCGCAACTCATCAGGCCGCGTTCGCCGCGCCACTTGCGCTCGAATAACGCCACGCCCGTTTACAGGAAATGGATCGATGGTTTGCTTGAGTTCTTCAAAGGGGATATTCCCGAATACGCGGGCATTCTCCTTATGTATTACCCCAATCTCATGATCGAGTGTTATCCGCTGTACATGCTGATCACGACCATTCATCCAACCGGTCCGGAATCTTCGGTGTTGTATTCCGACTACTTTCATCACCGGGACATCGCCGAGGCACGGCCCGACCTGGTGGCCGCCGCGGAAGCGGCGTGCGAAGAGACCATGCTTGAGGATTCGGACCTGTGCAGCCGCATTGCGACGGGCCGCAGGCTTCTGTACCAGCAGCGCCGTGAAGCCGAGGGCCCGTATCAAAGGCCGTACGAGGATGGCATGGCGATGTTCCACCAATTCTACAACCGGGCCATGGAAGCGGTTGCTTCGGCGGGTCTTGCGTCCGCCGGGGGCGCATAGGCGGACCAATAGATGGTTGGCGTTCGGTGGCGGAGGATCAGGCGAATGCAGAAGTGGCTGATACTTGCCGTGGCTATATGCAGCGAAGTGATCGCCACTTCGGCGCTGAAGTCTTCCGAAGGCTTTACGCGCTTTTGGCCGTCGATTATCGTTGCCGTCGGCTACCTGTCCGCGTTCTACTTTCTGTCGCTCACGCTCGAAACCATCCCGGTGGGGGTGGTTTATGCAATCTGGTCCGGTGTAGGCGTCGCCCTGATTGCCCTGGTCGCATGGATCTTCCTGGGACAGGCGCTGGATACGCCGGCCCTTATCGGACTTTCCTTGATCGTAGCCGGCGTGGTTGTCCTCAACGTATTCTCGAGTTCTGTTCCGCATTGACTTCTTGTGTTGTACCGGCTGAGCGCACGATTTCGGTTCTCCGGCCCCGCCAGGCAATCGGCGACGCCGCGGTTCAAGGACATGGCGGTTGGCGCGGATGAACTCCCGCGCCTCCTTATATCAGGAGGCGGTTGACGCGTTCGGCGCTGCGCGCCGAATGGAGGCCGGCTGCGTCCGCGGGCGGCTACCTCCGTCCCAGCGACCGGCGCTACGGCACGGAGTTCTACGACCACTGGGACTTCCAGAAGATGTTCAACAGCCGCAGAACGCGGCCGCGCCCCTTTTTCAATGGGCCTAATTCGCGCCAATCAGTTCCTTGCGCTTAGCTGGAATCGCCAAGTCCTCGCCATCGGGCCGCGGCGCGGGCGTCCAGTAGGCGTCGGGATCCCTGCCGCGGCACAGGATGGCCTGGCTGCGCCAGCCGCCATTGACGGACCGCACGCTCGTCGGGCAATAGCGCATCGTCAGCCCACAGCGCCGGCGCGAGGACGTGTTCGGCGGCGAACCGTGCGCAAGCATGTCCGCGTGCAGCTCGATCTCGCCGGCCTTCAACTCCACGGGCACCGGGCGCCCGTACTGCCCGATCTCCTCGATCTCCTGATTCAGCACCGCAGGCTTGTCGGAGCGCTTCCAGGCCAGGTGCCCCAGGCGGTGGGTGCCCGGAAGAAAGGACATGCAGGCGTTCTCCGTATCCGTGTCGTCGATGGCCAGCCAAACCGTAACGGTGCGCGCGGGCGTGAACGGCCAGTACGACGCGTCCTGGTGCCACGGCACCGACTTGGGGTCGTGCGGCAGCTTGCAGAAGAAGTGCGTGCCCCAGCAGACGATGTCCGGGCCGACCAAGTCTTCCACGATATCCAGGATCGCGGGATTCATGACCATGTCCCAAATGCCCCGGCAGTGCGTGTGGTATCCGTTGATCGCGTAAGTGTCGCGCCCGTCCTTGAAGGCCTTGAGCATCGCCAGGAGCCGGTCGAAGTACGCGCGGTTGCGCGCCGCGCCGGCCGCGTTGTAGATGGGGAATGGCGTGAGGTACCCGTCGCGGTTGTAGCGCTCGATCTGTTCGGCCGTCAGCACCCTGGGCGCGGGATTTGAAACGGGCTTGAAGGCGAGGTCGCGGCGGCTCATCGGATCGTCGGCGTCAGGGGACATGGCATCGGACTCCTCTCGGGGCCTAGCAGCCCGTTGAAAAAGGGCCAGGCCGCGCAGCCTTGGATTGTGATTTGGACCAAGGCGCGCATAGTCGAGGCGTATCGAGAAGATACGCCGCAGCGAAGCGCAACGCAGGTCCGGATCGCAAGACAAGGCTGCCCAAAGGGTTGCGGGCCTTTTCGTCCTGAACTTCGTTCCGCTACGCTCGCCGTAGCCTCCAGCTACGGCTCCGCTTCGCGCGCCTCGTTCAGTGCGAAAATTACTCGCAACGCGGCCTGGCCCCTTTTTCAACGGACTGCTTGGGGAAGCGACATGGATGAACCTAACGCAACGGGGGCAGGTTCTAAATGGACTAAGCTGACAGAAACATGTCTTTTCTTGACTTCCGGTCCGGGACGGGCGGGGTAGAGTGAGGGCATGGACAGCTATTCGAGCGCCCTGCTGGGCGGCGGCGCCTTCACCTGCACGCCGAAGTGGCGCGCCACGGACTGGCAGTACGCGGACTACCACCGCCTGTATTTCCCGCGCAGGGGCCGCGCGGAGTTCCTCTATCGGGGCCGCACCGTGGAACTGCGGGCCGGTTACATCTACCTGCTGCCCGGCTACCGCTGGATCCGCTACCGCTGCGCGCGCCGCATGACGCTCGACTGGTTGCACTTCCGCCCCGACTCGATGGAGATGAACTTCGTCGTCGCGCGGTTCGCCGGCGGCCTGCGCTGGCCGGCTGCGAAGTGGTCTTTCTGGAAGCCGGTGTACCGGCGCATGCAGGAACTCTTCGACGCGCGATCTCCACGCGACGTCTTCCGGACGCAGGCCATGCTGGCGTGGGCCTGTGCGGAATGGATGGCGCTGCCGGCTCCGGCAGACCCGCCGCGCGGCGCCGGGGCGCCGCAGGCCTTCGCGGCGCTCAAGCCCGCGCTGGCCTTCATGGACGGGCATTTCCTCGAGAATCCGTCGCTGGAAGACGTCGCCGAAAGCGTGCACCTTTGCCCCGTGTATTTCCACCGCTGCTTCAAGCGCACGTTCAGCGTGACGCCGCACAACTATCTGGTGGCCAGGCGCATGAACTATGCCTGGAGCGCGTTGGCTCAGGGCGGTGTCGCGGTGAAGGAGGTGGCCGAGAAACTCCGTTTTGGCAGCCCGTTCTATTTCTCTCGCGCCTTCAAGCGCCACTTTGGCAGGACGCCCATCGAGGTGCGCATGGGCCGCCTGCCGTTGCCCCCGTAACCGGCGCGGTGCTGCCGGCCTTCGGCGACTTCACCTGCGAGACCGGGGCGCAGCAGGAGGGCGCGCGATTTTCTAAGATGGATCGTATGGGCCCAAAAACCGGACTCCGTTAAAGTGAATGAGATGTGACGGCGCGTCGGCCACCCATACTTCGGTTTCCCATGCGATATCGCCAAGATATCTGCTCATTACCGTGCGATTGGGAAAGGCGGTTACAAAAACCAAACCTGCCGTCGATCCGGCGAATAGTTTAGCGAGCTCTTGATGGCGTTTGCCGTCTACAGGACCGTGGCTCGTCACGGCCTCCGCAAGCAGCAGCCAGTTCTTTGTTGAATAGTAAAGAGCAACATCCGGCATCTTCCCATGCGAATCAACCGTTATGCCCAGTTTCGACAACAAGGGGGCATCAAAGTATCCCCATTTCTTGCCGGTGTCTCCGACATAGACGAGAGTGCTTCCTGGGGCAAAGCGAGGCGCGAAGTCCTCAATGATTGCGCGAATGAGTTCGCTGTGTTCGCCCGGACTGAGCGAAATTTTCTTCCCTGGCGAAATCTCGACGGGGATTTGCCGTTGAACACGCGCCTTCTTGTATTTGGCGACCAGGGTTTCCCTTTCGACAAGGTAAGTCTTAAGTGCCTTGTTCCAATTCGAAGTCCCCCAAAGGCGAACCAATTCCAGGGCGGCAGGCTCGATCTGGTAGACCGCATGTGGGCTGTTGACCGCTCGATCCGGTTTGTCGGGATTGTAAAGGGCTATGCCCGCATCGCAGAATTGGTGCATGGTTTGGCGGCGAATTGTTTCTCGCGTATTTGGAGCATACCGCTTTCTGTAGTGGTCCCGCGCCCAATCCATGATCGGCGTGATGCCAATCAGCGGAGCCTCCGCCTCGGCCCACGACCTTTCTGGCGTAATGCTCGACAAGGCTAACAGGCAAAGCGCCGAGCGTTCGTTCTGTTGTGCGCGCGGTAATCCGAGTGCCGTCAGAATTTTGAGCGCGGCCCTTATTTGGCGACTTCTTTTGGACGTGCTCATGCAGGCAATGTTCCGAGCTTTTTATCGATCGCGCTCTGCGAAGGAATTCCTTGTTTCATCGCCCACTTTCCAAGACCGATAAGGTCCTGCCGGCTCAGGTACTTCATTTGCCTTAGGTCGGTTGCATTGACTTGGGTGTGTCCATTAAACCGCCGGAAGCTTTCATCGACCATGGTTGAATTCAAGTAGGCCGCGAGTCCGTGGGCCAGCGCCTCCGGAACGCCATTCCTGTTCTCGTGAAAGACATTGAGGTGATTCTCGAACCCAAGTGCGGGAGTCTTCTTGAACGAGCGAGGATCGACAACCCTTGCGACGATTCGCCGCTTTTCTTCCTTCGACGAGAATCGCCTGACCACACAGTAAAACCCATTGGGGTAGAGCCACTTTTCGGTCTCGTCGTTTCGCAGGATGGCATTGGGTTTCTTCGAGTCCTGCAAAGGCCAGACCGTGCCTGTGGGTGTGAGGTGGCACGCGTATAGCAGGGGGACGCATCCCTTTTCCGGCATCCGCACCAAATGATCCCGAAGCCGGAAATCGACCACCGGCCCCGTCGATACGCTGAGCCCAATATCGCCCAAGGAATGATGAAACGCGGGGGAGCCTGTTGTTTCGGAAGTTCCTGGAGCGCAAGTTGGGATGTGAATGAAGCGTTCGGAATCGTTCGGCTCAACAATGGCATCGAAGGAATGTTTGCGCGTCGATATGTCGCTGAACGTGTCGTCTCCGGAGGTTGAAACGGTCACCTCTTGTTGGCGCCCGCCGCGCTCCAACCGGACGATTACGTTCTCTTGGAGCACGTCGTCGTCCTTGAACGCCTTATCGCGTGAGTCGAACAAATGGAGATGACGAATGACACACCGATTGAGGACGAATTCCCGGAAGGGGCGGTAATAGGGGCCGTTGCAGAAACTCCTGGGTACAATCGCAACAATTTGGCCGCCAGGAGCTAAGAGAGAAACGGCCAGCGCAACGAACGCCGAATAAAGATTTACCGTCTCAATTCCGACTCGGCGCAAGGCGATTCTATGGGCGGAGGAACTACCAATCTTCTTGTACGGTGGGTTTAGGATTGCGTGGGTAAATTGTGGCGGCGACATGAAGAGCGTACCCGAGAGCCAATCGGAGGCCGTAAGGACAAAATCGTCGCCCCGAACGCGTTTGGTAAAGGACTTACGGTCGAACCGTCTGAGCGTTTCGTTCAGAGGCTCATGAAGGGTCTCGTCGATTTCGAAGGCTTCCAATTCGACATGGTCAAATTTCAGTTCCCCGCTGCGCCAGCGCTCTAGAAACGCGGCGGAAAGCGAACCGATCCCTGCGCCTGCATCCAGCAAGTGGCAGGTCCCCTTGCTTCGCGGGAACAGTCCGGCCATAAAAGCGGCCGTGCGTTCGGAGGTGAAGAACTGGCCGTACTGCGATTTCTTTTTCGCGTCGGTGGCTCTGGATATCCTTAAGCGAACCTGTTCGACTTCGGACAACATGGGTCAAGCTCCCCGGACGTCGTTGCAAGTGAGCCGGCTCGCCAAAAAGTGCTGCAACTCCAATCATCCCTTGTGAATCATAGCGCAGGCAAGTGTTTGTTCTGCATGAAAAAACATATAAAAGTTACGAAGGCGGCGCTCCCAATTCTCTGTTGCATAAGGTATCCAGCGGCGATTTACATGCAACCCGAAAGTTTGGACGCATTGTTATGCGGGCGGCGGTGAGGTGCTTGCGGGTCATGCCGGGATTGTAGCGCACTTCGGCGCCGCGAGTGAGCGATTCTTTCGGCGGGCCTTGCGCCTCCTTATATAAGGGGGCGGAGCGGCGGGGCGGTGGCGGACGCGTTCGGCGCTTTGCGCCGAAGGGTGGCCGGCTGTGCGGCGGCGTCCCGCAAGCTTGAACGTCTCCCGGATGAATCTTGTCGTGACGATTTCATCGCCTCGACCCGGACGTGGTGACGTCCGGGCCATTCGTTCGTATGCACCCCGCACTTCGCTGGCGTATCCTAATCTAGTCAGGGATCAGGAAGCAGGATTCAGGCGGCAGGGGCGGCGTGGCTTCGCTACCCTTCTTGGGGTTGATCGGGCGCAGGCGTGCCGGTCCAGGAAAGTGCGCCGGAGGCGCTCCATTCCTGAATCCCGATTCCTGAAGCCTGAGCCCTGCTATTACGCTTTGCGTATAATGCACTTTGCGCAGCACAACGAGCAACGTAACACATCCACGATGTGCAACGTAACACCCTTCGTTCACGTAAACCCTATTTGCACCTCGGTGCAGCACGTCGCGCAAAATCGTCGTAAGTCCAATGATTTCGTGGCACGCGCGCCGATGCACCATGTTGAAATCGAGGATAGATCGATACAAATCGCCATGTGCACTCCAGCACGTCGCGCAGCACGTGGTGATTCGCGAAATTTCGCGAGCAACTCGCGAAATCTCGCGACCGACATTTTTCGTCAGTCGCGAAATCTCGTGAGTGCCCGGTGTGCGGTTGAGCTTGCGGGGGCGCTACTTTTTGCGCGCGACCTTCTGCGCTTTTCCTGCGCGCGTGGCGAGCGTCTTGGCTGCGGCGGGCGCGGCCGCGGGGATCTTCTTGGACGCGGCCTTGCCGATGTCGCCGACCATCTTTTCGGGGATCACCCATTCGTCGAAGTCCTTCGCCGTCAACAGCTTGAGGTCGACGGCGGCCTCCTTCAGCGTCTGCCCTTTTTTGTGGGCGTGCTTGGCGATCTTGGCCGCGTTGTCGTAGCCGATGTGCGGGTTCAGCGCCGTCACCAGCATCAGGCTGTTGCGCAGGTTGTGGTCGATGCGCTCCCTGTTGGGCTCGATGCCTTCGACGCAGTTGGTCCGCAGGGACTCTGACCCATCGCCCAGTAACCTGACGCTGTGCATGAAGTTATGGATGATGAGCGGCTTGAAGACGTTGAGTTCGAAGTTGCCCGACGCGCCGCCGATGTTGATCGCCACGTCGTTGCCGAAGACCTGCGCGCAGGCCATCGTCATCATCTCGCACTGCGTGGGGTTGACCTTGCCGGGCATGATGCTGCTGCCGGGTTCGTTCTCGGGAATGTTGATCTCGCCGATGCCGCAGCGCGGGCCACTGGCGAGCCAGCGGATGTCGTTGGCGATCTTGTTAAGCGAGGCGGCGAGCGTCTTTATGGCGCCGTGGCCGTGCACGAAGGCGTCCTTCGCGGCCAGCGCTTCGAACTTGTTGGGCGCGGTCACGAACGGGTGGCCGGTCAGTTCGGCGATCTTCTTCGCCACGCGCACGGCGTACTCGGGATGCGCGTTCAGCCCCGTGCCGACGGCCGTGCCGCCGAGGGCGAGTTCCTGCAGGTGCGGCAGCGCGGCTTCCAGGTGCGCGAGGCCGTGGTCCAGCATCGCGACGTAGCCGCTGAACTCCTGGCCCAGCGTAAGTGGCGTGGCATCCTGGAGATGCGTGCGCCCGATCTTGACGATGCCCATGAACGCGGCGGACTTCTTCTTCAATTCGTCGCGCAGCGCGGCGACCTTGGGAATGAGCGTCTCGCGGATGCCGCAAACCGCGGCGACGTGCATCGCCGTGGGGAAGATGTCGTTCGACGACTGGCCCTTGTTGACGTGGTCGTTGGGGTGCACGAGCCGTTCTTCGCCGCGCGGCCCGCCGAGGATCTCGCTGGCGCGATTCGCTAAGACCTCGTTGGCATTCATGTTAGATTGCGTGCCGCTGCCGGTCTGCCAGACCACGAGCGGGAAGGCGTCGGCGTGCTGCCCGCCCAGGACCTCGTCTGCGGCGGCCACGATGGCGTCGGCGAGCTTGGCGTCGAGGGTCTTGAGGTCCTTGTTCACCAGGGCCGCGGCCTTCTTGCAGAGGATCAGGGCGTGGACGACCTCGCGGGGCATCTTCTCGACGCTGACCTTGAAGTTGCCCAGGCTGCGCTGGGTCTGGGCTCCCCAGAGGGCCTCGGCGGGGACTTCGACTTCGCCCATGGTGTCGCGTTCGATGCGGACGGCGGCTTTGGCGCTCATGCGGGGGCTCCTTATGGAAGGTGAGAGGGTGCTGTATGCGAGTATGGACCGCTCTTGGCGGGCGTCAAATCCATGCCGGGCCGGGCTTTCGAGGCATCCAGGCTGGACTTGATTCCTTCCGGTCGCCCGCGTAACCTTACCGGTTTATCTGGCGCAGTGCGGCCCGCCCGGTTGGGGCGGGGCAAGGGAGCTCCGGCGGCGTGCCGGCGCCCACCACGCAGCGCCGCGTAGCACGTTTTTGGCAGAGAGGAGCACGGCAGCCGCATGATTCGTGTTGAAGCCCGTTCCGGAGAGCCCCTGGATAAGACCTTGCGCCGCTTCAAGAAGCAGTGCGAGAAAGAGGGCCTGACGAAGGACATGAAGAAGATCTCGTACTTCGAGAAGCCCAGCGAGCGCAAGCGCCGCAAGCAGCGGCAGGCCGAGAAGACCAGGGAGAAGACGGGGCGGAGCCCCAAGCGATGACTCTGAGGGCGTAGCGGGGCAGGGACTCCATCGGGCCCCGGGACGTGCCGGCATACCCAGCCTTTGCATCCCACACAACCGAACGAGGGAGGGGCCCTAAAAAAGGGTCCTGGAAGCGGGTTGCTGAAAAACCGACCCCCGGGTATACGGTTCCTTTCTGTCGGTTGCACATGGGCATTCGAGAGGCATTTGGCACTCAGCGGGCTTTTGCAGGGGTCTTCTAACATTAAGGGATCCAAGGATTTGGAGGGGTAATACCGATGCAAGGTCGCAGCTGGCGCGTATGGGGGCTTTTCGCATTGTTTGCGGTCGCGGCCGTGTGGGTGCACACGGCGCTCCAAGCCGCTGAAGGGCCGCCGCCCGCCGACGCGGAGGCAGTCGGCTCGTCAGCCGCCAACCTGGCGCAGGCGCTCTTCTGGCTCGCGCCGATCGGCGCCGTCTCGGCGCTCTTCTTCGCGATGGTCTTCTACAAGAAGCTCATGGCTGCCGACGAAGGCAACGACAAGATGAAGGAGATCGCCCAGGCGGTGCGTGAAGGCGCTTACGCGTATCTCTACCGCCAGTACCGCGTCGTCGGCCTGGTGTTCGTGGTTCTGGTCGTCATCTTCGCAGTGTTGGCCTTTATGGGGATTCAGAATCCCTTCGTGCCGGTGGCCTTCCTGACCGGCGGCTTCTTCAGCGGCTTGTGCGGTTTCCTGGGCATGCGCACGGCGACGAATGCATCGTCGCGCACGGCGCAGGGCGCGACCAAGAGCCTGAACCAGGGCCTGCAGGTGGCCTTCCGCAGCGGCGCGGTGATGGGCCTGGTGGTCGTCGGTTTCGGGCTGCTGGACATCGTGGCCTGGTACTTGGCGCTCAACTACGTGTACGACAACAACGTCTGGGGCCTGAGCCTCGGATTGGCCCAGAAGGCGGGTCTTGCGGCCACCGGCGCCGCGTGGGATCCGGTCTGGCTGAAGGACCATACCTTCGTCCACGCGAAGATGATCGAGATCACCACCACGATGATCACCTTCGGGATGGGCGCCAGCACGCAGGCGCTGTTCGCGCGCGTGGGCGGCGGCATCTACACCAAGGCGGCGGACGTGGGAGCCGACCTGGTCGGTAAGGTCGAGGCCGGCATCCCCGAAGACGACCCCCGCAACCCCGCCACCATCGCCGACAACGTGGGCGACAACGTCGGCGACGTCGCGGGCATGGGCGCGGACCTGTACGAGTCCTATTGCGGCTCGATCCTGGCCACGGCGGCCCTGGGCGCGGCCATCATGGACGTCCCGATCAAGGCCGGGACGAGCACGACCTTCGGCTTGGCTGCGGTTATCGCGCCGTTGATCATTGCCGGCATCGGCAACCTGCTCTCGATCATTGGCATCTTCGCGGTGCGGACCAAAGAAGGCGCCACGCAGCGCAACCTGCTGACGGCGCTGCTGCGCGGCACGCTGCTGAGTTCGATTTTGATTCTGGCCGCCACCTTCGGCATCGCGGCCCTAGGCCTGATTCCCATGGGCGTCGCGGGCGCGGTGGTGGTGGGCCTGCTGGCAGGCGTCATCATCGGCCAGGCGACGGAGTACTACACCTCTGACGAGTACGCGCCCACCAAGGGCATCGCCTACCAGGCGCAGATGGGTCCGGCGACGACGATCATCGACGGCATCGGCACGGGCATGTATTCGACCGGCATTCCGGTCGTCACGATCGTGGTCGGCATCCTGTTGGCGTACGGCTTCTCGGGAGGCTTCGACGGCAGTGTAGATGCCATGGCCAAGGGCTTGTACGGCGTCTCCTTCGCCGCAGTGGGCATGCTGGCTACGCTGGGCATTACCCTGGCTACCGACGCCTACGGCCCCATCGCCGACAACGCCGGCGGCAACGCCGAGATGAGCCACCTGGGGCCGGAAGTGCGCGAGCGCACCGACGCGTTGGACAGCCTGGGCAACACCACGGCCGCGACGGGCAAAGGCTTCGCCATCGGTTCGGCCGCGCTGACCGCCATGGCGTTGTTAGCCGCATACATCGAGGAGATTCGGCTCTGGCTTGGGAAGCTCGCCAACCAGCAGCCATCCTTGATTTACAACATTAAGAACACGACCTGGTATTTCTACGAAGGCGCTGCGGATCGAATTAGCGGGCCGATAAAGGCGGCGGTGGATAAGTTCCAGGCGGACCATGCGGCGGATTTGACCGCCGGCAAGGTCCATTTGATGGGCACCGCCGACGCCAAGATTGCGGACTTCGCCAAGGCCTTCGACATCACCCTGATGAACCCAATGGTGATCTGCGGGCTGTTCCTGGGCGGCATGATGGCCTACGTCTTCTGCGCGATGGCGATGAAGGCGGTCGGCCGCGCGGCGGGCAAAATGGTCGAGGAGGTCCGGCGGCAGTTCAAGGAGAAGCCGGGCATCATGGCCGGAACCGACAAGCCCGACTACGCGCGCTGCGTGGCCATTTCCACGGCCGGCGCCCAGCGCGAGATGATCTTGCCGTCGCTGCTGGCGATCATCGTTCCGGTCGTCGTCGGCATGGTGATGGGAGTAAACGGCGTCATGGGGCTGCTCGCCGGCGGCCTGACCTGCGGCTTTGTGCTGGCGGTCATGCTGAACAACTCGGGCGGCGCCTGGGACAATGCCAAGAAGCATATCGAACGCGGCAACTACGGCGGCAAGTACCTGAAGAATGAGAAGGGTGAGTACGTCACGCCCGACGGCCAGGTGGTCTCCGCCGAAAACCGCAGCAAGGCCAAGAACCCCATTCACGGCGCGACCGTGATCGGCGACACCGTCGGCGACCCCTTCAAGGACACCGCCGGTCCCAGCCTGAACATCCTCATCAAATTGATGACGATGGTCAGCGTCGTCTTCGCCGGCCTGATCGTGGCCTACTCCTTGAACATCGGGTAACCCGCGATGAACGGTATCGAACTGGCCCGCTTCGCGGCGTCCGTCGCCGAGGACAAGAAAGGCGAGGACATCGTCATCTACGACCTGCGCGGCGAGTCGGACGTGGCCGACTTCTTCGTCATTGCCACCGCCCTGTCCAAGCTCCAGGCCCGCGCCATCGTGGGCGAGATCGACAAGGAGCTCAAGCAGCGCGGCCTGAAGAAGCTCGGCCAGGAAGGCGACGCCGCCAGCCAATGGATGCTGCTCGACTACGGCGACGTCGTCGTCCACGTCTTCTCGCCGACCCTGCGCGACTATTACAACCTCGAGGCCCTATGGGGCGACGCCCCGCGCGTGGATTGGGATTCCGACGCAACCGAACTCAGGTCCACCGGCTCGCTGGGCGGGGTGTAAAAGCAGCCTTCAGCCGTACAGCGTTCCTTCTACAGACCCTATGCCCAATGCCCTGCCGTATTGCTTGCGCGCCGCGCGCCGCTTTCGTAACGTGTTGCTCTGTCGGACGGGCCTGGAAGAACCAGGAGTTGATCAATGATTCGCGTCTCCATCGTCGGCGCCACGGGATTGGTGGGCGAGTGCCTGCTGCGCGTGCTGCTGGGACACCCCGAGTGCAAGATCGCGCTGCTGGTCAGCGAGCACGCCGCCGGCAAGCCCATCGGCGAACTGCTGCCGAGCCTGCGCGGCGAGTGCGACCTGTCCACCGTCTCCGCTACGCCCGCCGAGGTCGCCAAGGCCAGCGACGTGGTCTTCTGCGCCAAGAAGGGCGCCGAGACCTTCCAGTGGGTGCCGGGGCTGCTGGCCGGCGGCGCCAAGGTCATCGACATCGGCGGCGAGTTCCGCTTCAAGGACCCGGCCGTCTACGAGGCCTGGTACAAGGAACTTCACGGCTGCAAGGAGCTGCTTGAGAAGACCGTCTGGGGCCTGCCGGAGCTGAACAAGGAGGCCGTGCGCAGGGCCCAGTTGGTCGGCAACCCGGGCTGCTACGTCACGTCCGCCGTGCTGGCGCTCGCGCCGCTGTTGGCCGAAGGCCTGGTCGAGGACGCCGGGCTGGTGGTCGACAGCTATTCGGGGCTCAGTGGGGCCGGGCGGCAGTACCTCCCCAAGAACCCGAACCTGTTCGTGGACATCGACGAGAACCTGCGCGCGTACGGCGTGGGCAACCACAAGCACACGCCCGAGATCGAGATGGGCCTGGCGCTGGCCTGTGGGCGCGCGCCGAAGGTGACCTTCGTCCCGCACCTGGCGCCGCTGGACCGCGGGATCCTGACCACGGCTTTCGCGCGCCCCAAGGCTGGGCTGACGACCGAGAAGGCGCAGGAGGCGTTCCGCGCGTATTACACGGCCGAACGCGCGCCCTTCGTGAGGGTGCTCGACAAGGTCGACGCCGTGGCGATCAGCAACGTCGCGCGCAGCAACTACTGCGACGTGGCGGTGCAGGTGGTCGAGCGCAGCGGGCAGGTGGTCGTGGCTTCCGCGCTGGACAACCTGGTCAAGGGCGCCGCGGGCCAGGCCCTGCAGAACCTCAACCTGATGTGCGGGTTCGCCGAGACCCTGGGCCTGAAGGGCCGCAGCCTGTAACGAGTGCGGATCGCGGAGGTGGGATTGCGGATTGGCGGCTGTAGCGCCGGTCCCCGGACGCTTAGCGCATGAAGAAGATCACAGCCATCGTGAAGCCCTTCAAGCTGGAAGACGTGCTCGACCGGCTGCCCCAGGAAGGCGTGCTGGAGATCCTGGTCTCCGAGGTGCGCGGGTACGGGCGGCAGAAGGGCCACCTGGAGATGTACCGCGGCCAGGAGTATGAGATGACGTTCCTGCCCAAGGCCTGCCTGGAGGTCTACTGCGAGGACGGCGCGTTTGCCGGCGTCGAGCGCGCGATCCTGGATGGCGCTCGGACCGGCCGGATCGGCGACGGCAAACTGCTCATATCGGTTGTGGAGCATCTCGAAGCGTTCTGAGGCTCCCGCAATCGAAGCGCACAAAGAAAAACGCCCGCGGGGGTCTCCCGCGGGCGTTTTGCGTTCGGCTCTCGCTGCGCCTACTTCAGGTTCAGCTTCCTGCCCTTGCGGAAGAGCACCAGCGAATAAGTCGCGTCGATCACGACGTTGGTGTTGTCGGACTCTTGGTACAGCCGGATGCGCACCGTCAAGACGAACGGATCGTCCACGTCCAGGACCAGGGAGTCCGGCGGGACCAGGCCGGCGATCAGGCCGGCATTGGTGGCCGGGCTTCGCAGCTTCATGACGAACGCACCGGTGGCCTTGTTGAGGGCGAAGAGCGCCACGGGAACGTCCGGATCGGTGCACGTGATGATCAGCTTGCCGCCCAATCCGTTCGCGCTGGTGGTGTTCTTGATGGTGGTGAACGGCGCCACGCCGCCGCCTTCCATGAGGGTGCTCATGCCGCACTGCAGGCCGAGCAGGACGTCCATTCGCGTGTCAGCAAGCGTGGTCGGAACCGGATTTCCAGGCGTTAGCAGGGGTGCAATGGGCACGTTGTCACGCAGGAAGCCCTTGAGGGTCATGCTCAGGGTGTCGCTGCCGGTGGTGGGGTCGAAGATGATCGAGCCGTTGGCGGGCGCGATGATGAACTGGCCGACGCCGGCCGTGGCACCCGCGAACCCCTTGGGCATGGTCGACGAGGCGCCCAGGCTCCTCTTCTTGAAGGCAAAGGAAACCAGCTCGTCGAGCCGCAGGTCGAGTGGGCCCGAATCGGTCTGGATGCCGGTGATGACGATGGAGATCGGCACGACCATGATGCCCGAGGCCCCCAGGCTGGCCGCATCCATCGCCTTCTTGAGGCTGATGTTGGAGATGAACAGGTTCAAGCCGCCCAGGTTCGGGTTCAACGGCTTGACCAGGATGTTCGGATCGCTGGCGTACTTGCCCGGCTCGTCGCCGATAGCCAGTTGGGGCGGGTAGTCGATGCTGCCCTGCGGGCCAAAGGTGAGCGGGCCTTCCGTGAGCAACGAGGACAGGACTATGCGATCGTTGTTCGCGCCGATCTCGAGGTCGAAGGTGGCGCCTTCCAACTGGGAGAAGTCCCTGAGCAGGTCCTTCGCCAGAAGGAGGTTCAAGCGCATGGTGTCGCTGTCGGCATGGCCGAAGTCGAAGGTCACCTGGCCTTTGGTCAGCACGAACTGGCTGTTGATGGGGCCTGGATCGACGCGCAGGAAGATCTGCCTTACGGCCTCTTTGAGCACGGTGATGATCTCTTCGCCCGTGTCCGGGTCGTCGGTGCGTTCGACCTGTTGTGCGATTACTATGAACGTGTAGTCGCCGGCGATGTCAGGCGTGCCCGAGACCAGGCCGTCCTCGCTGAGGCTCAGGCCGGGCGGCAT
The DNA here is from genome assembly GCA_023150555.1 of Planctomycetota bacterium. Classification (GTDB taxonomy): domain Bacteria; phylum Planctomycetota; class SZUA-567; order H5-PLA8; family H5-PLA8; genus JAKLKQ01. Next base: position 57,462 of record JAKLKQ010000021.1, on the reverse strand, counting down.
GTCCGTGCTGTCCGGGTGCAGGCTGAAGATGATGTCCGGGGGCTCGAAGGCCGTGACATCCATGACCCAGACGTCGCCGATCTTGACCGTATCGACCGGATCGGTACCCCCGGGAATTGGCGGCGCCGCGGTGTTCATGCGTACACCCAGCGATCCGATGCACAGCACAGCGCCTCCGGGGACGACACCGCCGGCACCCATGACGTCGTTGAAGGTCTGGGTCGTGGAGCCCGTCAGGCCAGGATCGACGTCCGAACTGACGAGCAGATCGAACACGCCGTCGGAGTCCACGTCGGCGACCTCGAAGGTGTACGTCCCGTCGGACAGGCCTGAAAAGACGCTGGTGGTGTCGGGAGCGATGGCGCCGGCGTGGTTGAAAAGGGTCAGGTCGTCGGAGGGCGTATAGTCCAGCGGGGTGATGAGGTCGCCGCCCGTGCGGAATCCGCCGTTGATGTGGAGCTGATAATTGTAGGGTTGGCGTTGCAGGGCATTGGGCAGGTCATTGAAGCTGACTCCGTCGCTGGTGCCCAGAAATGGAGCTGGGGGAACCGGGCTGCCGAAGCCGAGGGGATCGATCACGGGCGCGACGTTGGTCAGGTCCTCGATGATGAACTCGTCGCCCGAGGTATTCCCGATCTCCGTGTTGACGTCGGTGATCTCCTCAAGGCGAATGCAGAAAAACTGCGTATCTATGGTGCCGCTGAGGGTCTCTTCGACTTCCAGCTCAAAGACGTGGTAGTCGTCCGGAGCGGCAGGAGGAACATTGGGTCCACCTTCGTGCGGCAGGCAAGCGCCGTCGTCGGGGCTGCGGCCTCGGAAGGTGCCGGTCAGGAGAATCGACGACTGGCCGGCACTGGACAGTGTGAGCACGCTGTTCTGCGGGCGCGGGACCGTGCCGGTAAGGATCGAAAAGGTGAAAGGCGGAGTGCCGTCCCGGACGTTGATGATACGCGTGAATTCGCGGTTCACTACCACCGTGCCCAAGTCGAAACAGGTTGCCGAGGTGCTGGACTCGTGGCCCGTAACGAAATCTGGCGGTGGCACGGTGCAGGCCGGCACCAGCCGGGCACCGGCGCCCGAAGGCGTGGTCGCCATCGAGAAACTGAACCCGATTGCGGCCAACAACAGGCCCATCGCCAGTGGTGTACAAATGCTCCGGATCGTAGACTTACTCATCTACGGCGCTCCTCCTGCTCAATGTGCCCCCGGAACTACCCTTAACCTATCCCCACACCGGACCTCTCGGCAACCGGTTTATGTCCTTAAAACTTACCGGGTAACAGGTTCAGGATTCTCGCCGAGGCGCGACTCCCTGTCAAGGATGCAACATCCAATGTATAACTCTTTGTAAATTAATGAGTTACACAGGATTGGGCGCCCCGCCCGTCCCGCTCATGAAACCCCTCGTACATTGGTGATCGTCGCGTGGCGGCGGTTCACCTCAATCTTTCCAAAAGCTTTTGTGGCCCATAGGTTAACGAGATTACGCACGTTGCGTTGGCTCACCAGTGCACGTATTTGAGAGATGGGTTGCGTCAAGGCTGAGCGGGCCGTGCTGGGCGCAGTTCGACGTCGGCCTCGAGTTCGGCCAGCAGCAGGCGCCAGGACCCGAAGATCGTCGGCTTGGCGAAGTGTTCCTTCAGGCTCGCCTCGCGCTCGGTGTGCAGTTCGCCCAGGGCACGTTGGACGCGCGGGTGGTCGAAGATCTTGCGCATGGCCGGTTCGTAGCCCTTCGCTGCGAAGATCAGGATACCGGCCGAGGCGTAAGTGACCTCGTAGCGGCCGTTGGCGCCGATGACCACCTCGCGTTTGGGCTTGCCGGGTTCCAGGACGGTCACGGTGCCGGCCATGGGCGTGCCGCCGGGGCGGCGCAGCGTGCCGCGCATGCGCGTCTGGGCGGGGCGGGGGCCCACGCGGCCGGGCGCGTCGAAATAGATGGGGTTGGTCAGCGCGATGCGCTGGGAGCGGTCGGTCTCGCTCGGCCCGATGCTCTCCGTGATCCGCACGATGTACCACGCGTCGTGGGTCTCGGCGACGGGGTAGCGGAAGTCGTGCAGCTGTGTCATGCCCTCGGCCGGGCGGTCGGTGTAGACGACGGCGCCGTTGCGGATGACCTCAATGCGCTCCAGCCGCGCGCCGGGCGTCATCGAGGCGTAGGCCTGGATCTGCAGGCTCAGCTTGCGCCCGTCGGCGGGCAGGCGGTCGCCGGGGCCGCGGTCGCGTTCGAAGATCTTCGCGAAGACCGCCGGGCCGAAGGTGATCGAGCAGCGCCCGCGGCGGATCGCGTCGAGCACGTTCTCGCGCGTCGGCGTTCCGTCGATGGCCAGCAGCGTCTGCCCGAATGGCACGCGTCCCTGTTCCAGCGTCCCGCCGCCGGCGCCGACGGCCGGCACGGCGTAGCCCTGGTTGAGCAGGTTGAACCAGATCGCCTCGGCGATCTCCGAGCCGTCGTAGACCAGGCCCTCGTAGCTGGCGCCCGCGATGGTATCGAAGAGCAACTCGGTGGGCGCGTACAGCCGTGCGTGAGCGTCATCCTTCGCGTAGAAGCCGTCCTCGACCAGCCGCGGGAGCACCGGAATGATGGCCTCGCGCGGGTCCACCGTGCGCCGGCCGGACAGCTCCGTGTACAGCGCCAGGCCGCCGTGCTGGCGCAGTTCGCCGAACCAGTCGCGCAGCGGCTGGTGGGGATCGTTGAGTTTGCGGGGCAGATCCTGCCAGGATGTCATGCCCAGGCCCAGGGCGCTTCCGCAGAAAGGATGCTCCGGCCCGCCGAAGGTCGCCAGCACCAGTTGCCCGGGCGCCGCGGAGTTCTCGATCGCCTCGCGCAGGGCGGCTTCGGCGCCGGGTTCGAGTTTCTCGCCGGGTTTGTCGGGGACCGTCGAGGCCACGTTCAGGCCCAGCACGGCGACGCCTTCCGCGCGCGCCACCAGCGCCGCGTCTGCCGGCAGCGGCGCCTCGCCGCTCCAGACCGTGCGCGCACCTTCCGGCGCCAGCAGCGCCAGGTCCAGGTCGGCCAGGCACCAGCCGCGGCGCGCGAAGTCGAACGGCTCCGGCAGCGCCAGCTCGATCACCACGTCCGTGGCCTTGTTGCCCTCGACGCGGTAGGCCTTGCGGAAGGCCGAGCGGAAACGCCCCGCGCTGACTTCCACGTTGACCATGCCTTCCAGCGCCTTCACGGCAAAGGCCCCGTCGCACCAGAAGCCCTGGTCCACCACCTGCGCGGAGACCGCGCAGTCGGTCTCGTCGACCACGCGCACTCGCGCTGGGAGCGGCTGCCTGCTCCGCGCGTCGACGATGTGTCCGCGCAGCAGGCCGGTGGGGCGGTCCCCGCTGAGGACCTGCAGCAGGTGCATCGCGCGTGCGTTGCGGCCGCCATCGGAATTCTTCGCGGCGCTTTCGCCCGCGCCATCCGGCGCTTCGGCCGTCGTCTCGCCGGCGGCATTGAGTTCCTTCAGGAGCTTGTTCTTTTCCTCGACTTCGCGGAGGTGCTCGGCGACCAGCTTCTCGGGATCGCGCTGGGCCTGGTCGCCTTTCTTGTCCTTCCCGTCCTTCTCCTCCGGATCTTTCTTGCCGGCCGCGGTCAACTCGGCGAGTTTCTGCAGGACGGTCAGGCGCGCGGCGGGATCGCCCTTCGAGGTAGCCTCGCCCGGAGTGTCCCCGCCGGGCGTGTCCAGCGCCGGGATCTCCGGCAACGGAAGCACCAGCGGCGCGGAGAGCTCGTGGCCCGGATCGTCGAGGCCTTCGCCCATGCGGAAGCGCGGAGCGGCGCCGGGCGCGAAGGCCAGCAGGGCGTCGTCGCCGTTCCTGCGCTCCATCGTTGGCGCGCGGGTGCCGGCGTCCGTCTCGAGGTTGTCGGTGCGCGGCCAGCGCCGCAGCAGTTCCGGGTCGCCCGCGCGCGGCGTGACTTCGCGGAAGAGCTGCCGCTCGGCGCGGGCCGGCTGCACCGTCGCTCCGTCGTCCGGAAATTGCCGCGGGAACTCGGGGTCGGCGGGGCGCGGTTGGGGTTTGCCTTCGGCGGCCGGGGCGGGCTTCTGACCGCCGGCAGTCCAGTAGTCCTGCTCGCCCAGGTCGACCAGGGCCGCGGCCGGTGTGCGGGGCGCCGGTTCGGGCGTGGCGCCTTCGGCGGTGGCGGGGGGCGCGGCACTTTCAGGCGCCACCGCCTCATTCGTGCGTGTCGCCTCCGAGAGCCGGTAAGCCGCCATGTACCGAGCGTCGCGCGGCGAGCCGGCAGCCGGCGCATCAATCGTGTTCGCTGGCGCGGCAGGCGCCGTGGGCGCGGCGGGAGCGACGGGGGCCGAAGGTGCCGCGGGCGGCACCGGTGGAGCAACCGGCGCGGGCAGGGCTTCCAGCGGCGCCGATTCCGTGCCCACCGGCGTGGGTGTGCCGGCGGCGGCGGTGCGCGTCTCGCGGGCGGCTTCGTGATCCGTGGTCTCGGTGGCCTCGGCCGTTTCTGGTGCTTCGACGGGCGGTGCGGGCGGCGGCGCAGGCAGCTCGGGGGTCTTCTCGCGCTTACCGCGCTTCTCGTTTTTTCCGCGCTTCCCGTTCTTTTCGGCCTTGGCCAGCGCGGCGTTGCGTTCCGTGTCGCTCGGCGGGAGGTAGCTCTCCGGACGCGGGCGCGGGAAGAGCACTTCCGGCGGCGGCGGTTTCTTCACGAAGATGGCGGGCAGGGGCTCGTCGGGCTGCAGCGCGTCGCCGTTGGCGAAGGCCGGCGGCGGCAGGCGGTACTCCTTGGTGCCGGGCCGGATGGTCTCGGGAATGCGTGTCGGCACGAAGGCGTCGAAGGCACCGCGCGCGCCGGCATCCTGTGCCGCGCCAGTGCGGCGATAGGTCTCGGCCAGGTCGAACTCGAAGCTCGGCAGGGGCGGCGCATCCACCTCGTCGGCTTCGAGACTCGGATCGGGGACGGGCTTGGGCACTTCCGGCCCGGTCTCCTGGGCAGAAAGGGTGGGGAAACCCGCCGCCAGGCAAAACGCCACTACGACCGTCAAAAGGGAGGCGGCCGGGACCGGCCTGCGGGAAGTTACGCGTCGTGCCATAGTCGCGCGGCTTGCGCCGAGGTCCCCAATTCACAAGCAATTAGGAGGCACCGCCTCGTCTCCTTAGACGAGGCCCAAACCGAACATGATATGAAAACCCTGGGAATTTACAAGGGTTTACTGGGCTTGGACTTGCGACGATACCGTAAGGGTCTCGCCGGCCTGGAGTTCCATGCTCGGACACCCTACGCCGCCGACCTGGATGGACTGCGCTCCGATGGCCAGAACGCGCAGATCCCGGCCCGGCAGGGTCTGGTCGGGGGCGAGAACCAGGGCGCGGCGGTCGCCTTCTCTTTGAAACAGGGCCCGGCGCTGCCCGGCGGCCTTGACCACGCCCACGAAACGCAGCGAGACCGGCGGCCCGGCGGCGGCCAGTTCGGACCGGGGTTCCGGCTTCTTGAGGCGGTCCTGGGACGGCGGCGCGGGGATGCCGGCGGGTGGGGATACAATCTTATCCTGCCTGACATCGATGGGCTCGGGTCCCGTGCCCGGAATCATGAACGGCGAGGCGCGGTCGTCGTTGAAACGGAGTTCCGTGGACGACAACGGGCGCAGGTTCAGTTCCGGAAGCTCGGCAGTGCGCGTCAGCGGCGCGCCGGGCGCCAGTTCGGGCGGCAGCGAATAGATGGTGTACGCCACGCATCCGAGCAGTCCGCAAAGGGCCAGCGCGAAGACGAGTTTCTCCTTATTCATTTGAAAGGCATTCGTGCGCGGCATGGCGGCGCCTCCGGTGCGGCGGTCCCTAAAGAGATCAACCGCCCAGGCGCAGAAAGGACACGGGAAAGAGGATGCGTTTGACTAGCCCATTCCTAACCCTTCCCCTCCGCCGGCACCTTGAACCGCGCGGCCATGACCTGCGGGGTCAGCACGCCCAGCGAGAGGTACACCTTCATCAGGTCGTCGACGCTCATCTCGGGCACGAACCGGATGCGCTCCTTCGGCACGAAGAGCAGCCCGCCGGACATCGGCACCGGTGCGGTGGGCACGTACACCAGTTGGCAGGCCGCGCCTTCGAGTTGGTAGGTCTCGGGCGATGCGAGCAGCCCGAGGAACTGGATGCCCGGCGCCAATCCGGCTTGCGGTGCGCCGCCGAAGGAACAGAAGACGACCGGCAGGCCGGACAGGTCCTTGCTGCCGTCCCCTTTGAGCAGATTCACGACCTGCGCGATGGGTTTGTAGATCGTGCTTACGATGGGGATGCGCCCGACGAGGCCGTGAAAGGCGTCGTCCAAGCCCTGCTTGGCCAGGGACTTGAAGAGCACGCCGATCATCCAGATCGCGGCCAGGATCGCGGCGTAGCCGATGGCCAGCGCCAGCGTGTCGCTGTCCACGATGTGCCCGAAGACGTCTTGGAGGAACTTCCCGACGGCGCTCTCGCGCCCCAGCAGCCACTTCGTCTTCTCGCCGGCCCAGGCCAGGATCCCGACGGTGATCATCACCGGAAGCAGGACGAACAACCCGGCCAGGAAGTTGGCCAGGAGGCCCCGCTTCCAGATCCACCTGAACGCGCGACGCATGCAATAATCCTCCGTGGCGGAAAGGCCGGCGCGGCGCCGTGCCTGGGATTACGAAAGGGGAGAAATCTCTTTCGGCGGCGTTACTGCAATTCCCATACGATGCAGGAGACCGCGAAGCCGCCGTAGACCAGCGTCGCCAGCACCATCATGCCGATGTTGAACGGGCCGGGCCGCGCGCTCTTGGGCAGGTACCTCAGGTTCATGTACAGCGTCAGCGGCACGTACAGCGCCATCGCGAAGCCGCCCATGTACGCGGCGCAGAAGAGCACGCCCAGGTTCCCGCCTTTTCCCAGGTGTTCCAGCACCGCCACCAGCACCGTGCCCACGGCCATCCAGCTTCCGGCGATGACCATGTACCACCAGCCCAACGCGCGCTTTCGCGCGAACGTGAAGTTCGTGTAGACGATGTCGCTCAGCGAACGCGCCACCCCGTCGACCAGCGCAAGCTGCGTGCTGTACAGCGTCGCCATGCCGATGAGCAGAAAGAGCACGCGGCCCGTATTGCCCCAGATCCCGCCCAGGATCTCCGCCTGGTCGCGGATCAGCGTGCCTTCCGCGGGGACGTTGCGGCCCGGGTAGAGCACCGCCAGCGCGCCGAAGATGAAGAGCAGGATCGTCAACGTGTTCAGGCCGAAGAAGAAGAGCGCCTGGTCCTGCTTGACGTAGCGCCACCACGCGCGGAAGCGCGAGGCGTTCGCCTCGTTGTCCTCGTACTTGAAGCCCGTCGCGGGGATCGCCTCCTGCCGGCCGCGCAGTGGATTGAGGATCTCGGGTACGCGTTCGCCCATGCCGATCTTCTTGTCGCGCAGGTAAAACGTGTAGAACAGGTTCGCCGTGCCGCCCGCGCCCGCGAAGACCAGCGCGATGAAGAACGCCTTGCGGTCCATGCCTTCGGAGATCTTGAACGTCGCCACGTTCGCCAGGCCTTCGCCCATCTGCTCCCAAGTCTTGGCGTTGCCGACCTTGATGGCCACCGCGATCAGGCCCACGGTGATGATCAAAACAAGGACCTCGATGGTCTTTTCTACGCCCTGGTAGGCGACCTTGGGCCCGAAGAGGAACGCGGCGACGCCTGCGAAGGTGACGCCCGTCCAGAACGTCGCGCTGGCGAAGATGCCGCCGGCGAAGGTCTCCTGCGCGCCGGGCACGACTTCGCTCAGCAGGCTGCGCAGCGCGAAGCCGCTGGCCATCGCCCAGCCCGGCGCCAGCCAGCCGAGAATCGTGAGCAGGATGAAGGCGAATGCGAAGCCGCGCCAGACGCGCGAATAGCCGGTGTAGACCGTCTCGCCCGTCGCGATCGTCCAGCGTCCGACCTCGAGGTTGATCCACAATTGCAGGAAGACGCCGACGACCGCGGCCCAGATCATCGTCCCGCCGTGCTGGGCGACGATGCGCGGCCAGATGATGATCTCCCCCGCGCCGATCGACAGCCCCACCAGGATTGCGCCGGGCCCGGCCATCTTCCAGAAGCCGTGCGTGCGCTCGGGCAGGTCGGCGGGCTTGAAGTCTTCGAGCGGCTGCAGCATCGTTCCGCGTCCTCTGTGTCATTACGCTTTGCGTTACTTGCTCTTGATCAGGGCCCAGGTGTAGCCGTCGGGGTCGGCGATAAAGGCCTCGCTGAAGGTCTTGTACTCCCGCGGTTCCTGCACGATCGTGACGCCCGCGTCCTTCAGGCGCCTGGTCCACGCGCCGACGTCGTCGACGGCGAAGTGCGGGTACATGCCCAGGCCGTTGCGTTCGCCTTCCTGCCTCGGCTTCTCCCAGTCCCAGCGCTTCGACCACAGGTACACGCCGACGTTCGCCGACTCCAGCGTCGCGAACTCGGCGGACTGGCTCTTCACCTTGAGTCCCATCCGGTCGCGGTAGAAGACAATGCTGCGGTCCAGGTCCGCGACTTCGAGCAGGATGTGGTGGATCGACGGCGCCGAAGACGCCGCGGGGCTCTCCTGCTTGCCTTCCTTGGCTTCGACAGATGCCGGTTCGGGTTTCGCGGCGGTCTTCTCCGCCTGTTCGCAGCCGGCGGCGAACAGCACCAACGCCAGCGCGGCGGCGATCTGCGGCGCGCGGTAAGGTTTGAAGAACATAAGACCTCCGGCCTATGCCCGTGCTGCGGCGTTGACTGGCCAATCGAAGCGCGCCCGGTATACCGGATTGCACAAGCCCCGTACACCCAGCGCCGCAGCGGAAAAAGGAGCGCTCCTCATGCCCGCGTTGAACTACTCGCCCAGCCTCGTGCACCGCGCCGCGATGCGCGCTACGAAGCCGGCGCTCTCCTATAAAGGAGGTGACGTGGGCCAATGGCAGCGCAAGCTGCGAAAGAAACTCGTCGAGCTCGTGGGCGCGATGCCCGCGAAGCGCTGTCCGCTGCGCGTGCGGACGCTGTGGTCGCGCGAGCATCCGCTGGGGCGCATCGAGAAGATCGTCTTTACCGCCGAAGCGCATGCCGACGTGCCGGCGTACGTCTGCGTGCCGAAGAACGCGAAGCCGCCCTACGATTGGATGATCTGCCTGCAAGGGCACAGCACCGGCATGCACAACTCGATCGCCGTGGCGCTCGACGACGAGTCCAAGACGATTGAAGTTGCCGGCGACCGTGACTTCGGCCTCGGCTGCCTGCGCCGCGGCGTGGCGGCGCTGTGCATCGAGCAGCGGTCGTTCGGCGAGCGCAAGGAGAAGGTTCAGAAGCAGGTTGCCAGCCACGGATGCCACGACGCGACGATGCAGGCGCTGCTGGTCGGGCGCACGCTGCTGGGCGAGCGCGTGTGGGACGTGGACCGCGGCATCGATTACCTCGAAACGCGCCGCGACGTGAAGATGAAGACCATCGGCGTGATGGGGAACAGCGGCGGCGGCACGATCAGCGTCTTTGCCGCCGCGCTGCTGCCGCGCGTACGCATCGCGATGCCGTCGTGCTACTTTTGCACTTTCGCCGACTCGATCGGTTCGATCTACCACTGCGCCGACAACTACATCCCCGGGATCCTGAACCACGGCGAGATGTACGATGTGATGGGACTCTTCGCGCCGCGCCCGGTGACGATCGTTGCGGGCCAAGCCGATTCCATCTTCCCCATCGCCGCGGTGAAGCGCGCGTTCGCGAAGCTGAAGCGCATCTATAGGGCCGCCGGCGCGGCCGACCGCTGCCACCTGGTCGTGGGCCCCGAAGGCCACCGCTTTTACGCGGACTTGGCCTGGCCGAAGACGCTGAAGGAATTGAAGCGGATCGGTTGACGCGCGCTCAGGGCTTCGCCGGCGCGTCGCTTCGCTTGATCGTCTCGAGTTTCGTTTCCGGCGCGTAGAAGGGCTGCATGATGTGGTAGCGGTTCACCTCGCCGATTTCGCATTCCACCGTCTTTACGAATGCCATGGGGTCCTCCGCGATCTTGCGCACGTTCGCGGGCCAGTCCGTCACGGGAATCTCGCGGACCTCGATGCTTGCGACGACCATGTTGCCGGCGACGAACGCGAGCGATTCGGCGGGGTACGGCTTCTCGTATACGCCCACGCGGTAGAAGATATCGTCACGCGCGTGGATGAAGTAGCGGTCGAAAAAGTAGTAGTCGTGGTACATGAATTCGTCGATCGGCGCGCTGAGGTTATTCTTGAAGTGGTACTTCACGTAGGGAATCATGCCGCCGGCGTCGGTCCAGCGGACGCCGTTGGTGGCCTGGCCCGTCAGCATCGCGGTGTGGCGCAGTCGCACGCGGAAGGGCTTGTGCGGAAGCTTCACCGGCAGCAGCACGCCCATCAGGCCGGGCGCCATCGGCGAGGCCATCACGTTCGTGTTGACGAACTCGTCGTGCGCCCAGAACCAGCGCCCGGAGAAGACGCGGAACTCCGGCCCCGCAGGCTTCTTGGTGAAATTCCAAAGGACCGGCGGCGCCGGGAACTCGTTCGCTGCGGGCTCGACCTTCGCCGGCGCCTCGGGTGGCGATACGCTTTGCGTCTTGGCCGTTTCCGCGGCCGCCGGCGCCGGCTCGGCTGGGCTCAGGAGCCAGACGGTCGCGCCGCCGCCGAGCAGGAGTGTGCCGAGCCACCACAGCCACGCGAGGCCCGATTTCACTGCCGCCGCGCGGGCGCTGGCCGCGGTGGCGCTACCAAGCTGCGCCTGCACCGACGCGCCCAGTTCGGGCGGCGCCGCCACGCCGCCGTGCAGGGCTTCGCCCAAGCCGCCGCCCTCCAGCAGCGGCAGCGCCGCCGCGACGCCGGCTTCGGCCAGACCCTTGCGCAGCCGTTGAATCGCGTCCTCGAGCTTGTTGCTGACGGTCTGCTGGGTCGTCTCGAGCGCCTCGGCGATCTCGCGCTGCGACAGTCCGCCGCCATAATAGAGCGCCAGGACCTGGCGGTGCACGGGCGTCAGCAGGCCCAGGTGCTCGCGCAGCGCGCCGAGCAACTCGTGGCGCTCCGCGTGCTCGCCGGGACTCGTGGCCGGCGCATCGGCGGTTTCGCCGGGGACGCCGTCCTCGGACTCGAGTTCCCTGCGGCGGCGGTGGCGCTGGCGGCAGCAGCGGATGGCCTCGCGCGCGACGATGCGCAGCACCCAGGCCCGCGCGTTGCCGGCCTCGTACTGCGCGGCGGAGGTCCACACACGCAGCAGGGCCTCCTGCACGGCCTCGGCGGCGAGTTCGCGGCGGCGGGCGATGTGCCAGGCCAGCGCGTAGGCGGCGGACTCGTGGCGGCGGTAGAGTTCCTGAAAGGCTTCGCGGTCGCGCGCGGCGATGCGCTGCAGAAGGTTGTCGTCGGCGAGATCGCTAACGGCATCGCCGGCGGCGGGCGCAGGCGCGGCGCTTCGGTTCCCGGTGGTCTCAGGCGCCTTCGCCATCGCTCGTCCCGCCATGGCCGATCCCCGATCATTAGGGTACCGCTTCCCATCCGTGGCTTACAAAGGCAATCGGCGGCGTCTCACAACCCGCGTGGTTAAAAAATATCGCGCGGCTCTCCATCCATGTAAGTGTAGTGCACACCGGCCTCGCGAAATCGCAATTATGCGAAAATGTTCGTCGACGAACATTCTTGCGATAAACGCCATAAGTAGTTGATATGATGTAGGTGCCCGAGGTGCAGGGTGTTACATTGCACGAAGTAGGTTAAATATCCGTTAGGTATGCACGTCGGGCTGCACCTACTTGGTGCAATCAAGAACTTACAAGAACGGCAGCGGTTTAGGGGTGTGGAATTCGTTTTAGAGCACCAGGCCCAGCAGGAAGGCGATCGCGCCGCCGGCCGCGTGGAACGCCAGCGGCAGCAGCCCCGCTGCCAGCACGAAGAGCCCGGCTGCGAGCGCGGTCTTGAAGGCCAGCGCGCGCTCCAGCGCCGCGCGCACGGCTTCCGAAGCGCGCCGCGCGGCCACGCCGCGGAGTTTGGCCATGTCCACGCCGCCGCCGCCGCTTTCGTCGCGCTGCGCGCGGGCTTCGGCCAGCGTGACGGACTCGATGCGCGCGATCACCGAGCGGTGCGTGCGGCGCAGGAAGCGGCGCAGCAGCGCGCCGGCGCCAGTCGCGCCGGGGCGTTCGCCCAGCATCGCCTGAGCGGCTTCCTTCAGCACGGCCTCGATGCGGTCCAGCGGGACGTTGCGCAGCGCTTCGGCGTCGGGCGCGAGCTTCAGCAGGGCGGCGGCGTGGTCGAGCATCGCTTCGGCCAGCGCGGCCACGCGCGCACCGTCGTCCAGGCCGTGCTTGAAGAGCGCCCGCGCGATCCCGCGTGCCAGCCCCGCGTAGCCGAAGACCAGCGCGCCGGCCGCCGCGTACAGCAGCGCCAGCAACGCGAAGCCGGGCCCGGAGAACTCACCCAGCGGTTCGGTGGCGAAGGCGAGGTATTCGGGCGTGATGAAGTACAGCGCGCCGAAGACGGCCACGCCGGCCGCGGCGCCGCACGCGCCCCACGCGAGCGTCTTGAGGACGACGGCCAGCACCGCGTCGCGCAGCGCCAGCGCGATCTGCTTCCAGAGCGCGGCGTCGGCGGGCGCGGAGGGCGTCGGAGCGGTTTCGGGTGCGGCATGCATCGGATGCCTCATAGCGGCTTCCCGCGCATCGAGCAAGTTCTCCTCGTGAGTAGCGGGTGCGCGTTCGCTCAGGCGTCCATCCGCCGCGCGAAGCACTCCATCGCGGTCGCAGCGGCGAACGTCGCTGCGACGCCCAGGGAAGCGATAAGCAGACGCCGAACGGGTTCGAAGGCCATGAAGACGGTGCCGCTCTTGCCGAGCGCCGGCGGATGCGGTCGCGTGGCGAACCAGGTTGTCGTGAGTGCACCGGCGAGCACCACGGCTACGGTGACGCCGTGCAGGCGCGGGCGGCGGCGGGGCGTCGGAGTGGGCGAAGCAATCGGCGTGGGTGGCGAGACCTGGGGATCGCGCGTCATGAGCAACCTCTGATTTTAGGAGGCGTCCGGCGGCGGGCGCGCTGCGCCGCCGGGGTCCTCACGGTCCGGCCGGTATCTTGCCGGTTGGCGGAAGGGTCTTTCGGGGATTTCTGAGGATTTGGTGGTGCGGTGGCGGACCCTGCTCTGTGCAAAGAAACGCCAGCCCGTCACTCAGCCTGTCAGACTCATGAATGCGGTCGCGTAGAAAATCAATCCAACCGTTTCAAACGATCTGCGCAGTGCACGGAGCTTGGGACCCGTACCCGGCAGCAAATTGGGCAGGACGATCAGGCTACTCCCGAACAGCGTGAACGCGGTCGTGATAAACGGCGGCCGGTCAAAGCCCGTCGCGTACAGGTACGTGTCCAGCGCAAGCGAGGCCAGGCAGGCGATCAACGCCAAACCGAGGCTGCCTTCGCGCTCCAAGTCTTCCAGCGCAGGGTCGTGTCCGGTCGCGTTCGCGGCCGAATGGATGAGGGCACCCGCAAGAATAAAGCTTCCGCCATAGGCGAAGATGACTGCTCTCGCCACCTGGCCGGCATCCGTCTTGGGCTCCCAGTACATCGCGGCTACGATCATGGCCGCGCCCGCGGAAGCGACCACGGAAGGCATGAAGCCGAGATCATCCGTATGGTTGATGCTGCAGTCGATATCCCGCGCAAGCGTGAAGGCAACCTGGGAGCCGGCCGCGATCAACACGCCTTGTTCGAAATTGGCCTCCGAGTTTTCTCTGTTCGGTTTGGCCTGCTCTTCCTGCGCATTGCATTTTGGAGCGCAGGCAGGTGCCAACGTCAAGAGGATGAGCGCGGCGAGAATCGGCGTGTATGCGCGCACAGTTCGACCTCCACAATGGTTTTGGTCTAACCCAATTGTCCGGCAGGGCAAGAGGTGACGCTTTCGGCTTGTTGCTCACGCATTGCGTAGGGAGCGGGCCTCGCAGCGGCCTATGGGCCAGCCACCCCTGCCGGGGTGGGCCAGCCAAAGAAAAGAGTTTGCGGGGACCGGGAGCCGGACGCCAGGGTCCGGCTCAACCAAAGAAAGCTTTTCTCTGCGTGCCTCAGTGTCCTCTGTGTCTCTGTGGTGAAGTTGTTTGTGGGGCGGGGCGCTTACGCGTCGCCGGCGGGGCCGGCGTCTTCGGCCAGGCCATAGTCGTGGAGCATGCGGTACAGGCGCTTGCGCGAGACGCCCAATAGCTGCGCGGCCTTGGATTTGTTGCCCTGCGCGACGGCCAGCGCGCGGATCAGCGCGTCCTTCTCCATGTCGCTGAGGCTCAGCGGCGGCGGCGCCGGCGGCATGGGCGGGACGGCCGAGGCAGCCCCGGCGGCCCCGACGCTGCCGGGCAAGGGCGCGTGCGCCGGCGCGGAAGCGGCAGGGTGAGCGGCGCGTGCGGCGTGTCCGTTGCCGTTGGCGGCGCCGGGCGGGTTGCGTTCGAGCCACTCGGGCAGGTCTTCCAGGCGAAGGGTCTCGCCTCGGCCCAGCGCGTAGACGCTCTCGATGACCGATTCCAACTCGCGCACGTTGCCCGGCCACGGGTAGGAACTCAGCCGCGCAAGCGCTTCGGGCGCGATGCCGCGCAGGCGGCGGCCGTGGCGCTTGGCGTGCTTGGCGAGGAAGTGGTCGATCAGCGGCAGTAGATCCTCGAGCCGTTCGCGCATCGGCGGCAGGTGGATGCGCACGACGGAGAGGCGGTAGTAGAGGTCGTCGCGCAGTTCGCCGGCGGCGCGCGCGGCTTCGACGTCGCGGTTGGTCGCGGCGATGACGCGCACGTTGACGGGGAACTCGCTGGTCGAGCCCACCGGGCGGATGCGGCGGTCCTGCAGCACGCGCAGGAGCTTGGCCTGCGTGTCCTTGGGCATGTCGACGGTTTCGTCGAGGAAGATCGTGCCGCCGTCGGCGGCGCGGAAGAGCCCCGGGTTTTCCTTGGCCGCGCCGGTGAAGCTGCCGGCGACGTGGCCGAAGAGTTCGGACTCGATGAGGTGCTCCGGCAGGGCGGCGCAGTTGACGGGTACGAAGGGCCTGCCGCTGCGCGGGGAGTGTTCGTGGATCGCGCGCGCGGCCAGTTCCTTGCCCGTGCCGCTTTCGCCGGTGATCAGCACCGTCGCGCTGGATTGGCCGGCGGCGGCGAGGCGTTCGCAGAGGATGCGCATCGCTTCGCTGCGCCCGATCAGGCCCGGCAGCCAGGCGTTGGGGCCGGCGCCCAGCGACGGCGCGCGGTGGGCGCGGCGCGTGGCGTTCAGCGCGAGATGCTGTTCGACCTTGGCGATCAGTTCGGCGCGTTCGAAGGGCTTGGTGACGTAGTCGGCGGCGCCGATCTTCATGGCCTCGACGGCGTCCTGCACGGTCGCGTAGCCGGTCATCAGCAGGACGGGCAGGCCGGGATCGAGGGCCTTGATGTCGCGCAGGAGGTCGATGCCGCTGGCGTCGCGGCCCAGACGCACGTCGGTGAGCACCATGTCGATGGGCGGGGCCTTGCCTCCCACGCCGTTCTTGACGCGCGCGAGCGCCCCGGCGACGGAGTCGGCGTCTTCGGTGCGGCAGCCGCGGCGCTGAAAGAGTTCGCAGCACATGCGGCGCATGGCCGCGTCGTCCTCGACGATCAGCAGGCTGGGCGCGCCGTTGCTCCCGGCACGGTCGTCGCCCGCGTCGGCCGTGTCGGCGCCGGGGAGTGCGGAGGGGGAAGAGAGTGAGCCGTCCATGGTGCAGAAGCGCCTCCTGAAGCGCGTGCAATTCTAAGCCCGGCGGTTGGGAAAGTCGAGATATCCTGGAGTCGTTCAGGTTAGTTTAAAACACGCCAGACCTTGGCCCGTTTGTGAACGAATAGATGCGCTAACTTGCGCTTTCAAAGGCGGTTGCATTCTTTCAAATATCGCGGTCCTCCGGCGTATGTCAGAATAGGCCTTCTTTAACCCGCAGGGCCACCGGCGTTCCTGCACAGCAGAGGTCCGTCTCATGAACAAGCGAATCTTCCCGGCGGCGTTGCTGGCCTTCGCGGCGTGCTTCTTTTCGCGCGGTGCGAGCGCGTCGGACGCCGACGAGTTCAAGGTCAAGCGCGAGGAGGTCTTCGCGTTCGAGCAGGCGCCGTCGATCCGGCGGGACGGGGACCGGGTCGAGATCAGATTCGAATCGAAGGGCTACTGCGACGTGACGGTGGCCATCGAGACCGCGGACGGGAAGATCATCCGGCACCTGGCCAGCGGCGTGCTGGGCCATAACGCGCCGGCGCCGTTCCAGAAGGACAGCAAGGCGCAGACGATCGTCTGGGACGGCAAGGACGACCTGGGCTTCTACATCGACGACAAGGACGCTCACACGGTGCGGGTCTCGCTGGGGCTGAAGCCGCAGTTCGATCGCAACCTGTGGTGGGAGCCGATGCGGCGGATGGGTTCGTGGCTGGGCGGCACGCCGTTCGTGAACCTGCCGGTGCCGCGCATGTACGCGGGACCGGACGGGATGTACGTCTTCGAAGGCCGTGCCGTCGATCAGTTGCGCCTCTTCGACCGCGATGGCAATTACCTGCGCACGGTCTACCCGTTTCCCGCGGACAAGGTCGACAACGTGATCGGCGTGAACACGCACACCTTCCCGCAGGACGGCCAGACACTGCCGCGCAAGATCGGCTTCTGCCAGGGGACGCTCCTGACGAGCGGCTCGACGGCGGAGAAGGAGAACCGCGAGCAGTCGATGTGCGGCGCCGGCGCGCTGGCGATCGCGGTGCAGGGATCGCGCATCGCGCTGGGCTTCCGGACGCTCAACCGTTTGGCGACCGACGGCAGCAGCGGCGGCCTGCCCCTGAGCGGACCCTCATTGACGTTTCCGGCGCAGATCGGCAACGGTGGCAACCGCAAGGTCAGCACCGATCCGTGCAGCCCGGTCAGCCTGGCCTTCTCGCCCGACGGCAAGACGCTGTACGCGACGGGCTACCTGTACCGGGACTACTGGGACCAAGGCGGCGACTTCGCGTTCAAGGACAGCCTGCACGGCGTCGTGAAACTCGAGTACGAGAAAGATGCCCCGCCGCAGCCGTTCGCCGGGAGCATGAAGCAGGGCGACAGCGGCAGCGACGACAAACACTTCACCGACCCCACCAGCGTCGACTGCGACGCGCAGGGCCGCGTGTACGTCAGCGACTTCATGAACGACCGCATCCAGGTCTTCGCGCCCGACGGCAAGCTGCTGAAATCGATCCGCGTGGACAAGCCCGCGAAGGTGGCGATCCACCGCAGGTCGGGCGAGATCTACGCATTCACGTGGACGATCCAGAGCGACACCACGCTGGGGCAGGCGGCCAAGAAGAAGGACTTCGACATCCAGCCCAAGATGACGAAGTTCGGGCCGTTCGACGACCCGAAGAAACTCGCCGAGTGCGCGCTGCCGCTGCTGCCCGACCACAAGCGCATCGACGCGCGGGTCTACCATCCGACGTACAAGTGGAACAACCGCTGGGGCGGGCTGGAGTACGCCGTCGCGTTGGACAGCTGGTCCGAGAAACCGCGCGTGTGGATCTGCCAGAATGCTGCGTACAGCGAGACCTACCCGTGGAACTTCGTGCGCATCTACGAGGAACGCGGCGGCAAATTGGAACTGGTGCGCGACTTCGGCCCCGAGGTCCACGAGCGCCAGGGCAAGCTCGCGCTGCCGGCCTACTGGCGCCAGCGCCTCTACGCCGACCACAAGAACAACAAGCTGTACCTCGCCGAGCAGCACACCGCCGCGCGCGAGAAGTGCTTTCGCGAGGTCGTCGAGATCGACCCCGCCACGGCCAAGAACCGCGTGCTGCAACTGCCCTTCGACGCCGAGGACATGGCCGTCGGGCCCGACGGCCACTTCTACCTGCGCGAACGCATCTGGGTCGCGCGCTACGATCCGGCGAACTTCCGCGAGGTCCCCTGGGATTACGGCGAGGAGGCCGATAAGGTCAGCTGCGACGACAGCCAGCGCCGCCGCACCACGGACCTGATCTCGGCCCTGCCCGTCTACTGCGGAACGGGCTGGCATCTGGGCGGCATGACCGTGAGCGTGAAGGACCATCTGGGCATCAGCTGCTACGTCACGAAGGGCGACACCCCTGCGCCGGTGGCCTTCCGCACCGACGAGAAGATGGTCGAGACGGGCACCAACTGGAGCGGCTCGGTGGTCAAAGAGAGTTCGCGCGTGGTGAAGGGGCGCGTCTACAGCCCGAAGTTCTACCCCGGACGGATGTACTTCGGCGAGGTCCACATCTTCGACCGCCATGGCCATCCCGTGCGCAGCGACGCCGTCGGCGGGCTGCCGGACATCTACGGCCTGGGCGTGGACAAGGACGACGCCGTCTACGTGATGGCCTCGCCCACGCGGGTGCTGGATGGGAAGCGCTACAACAACGAGATGACCGGCACGGTGATGAAGTTCCCGGTGGGGCGGGGGCGCATCGTCACGACGAGCCGCTCGCCGATCGTGCCCATTCCCATCACCGAGGGCATGGGCCCCAAGGAACCGCCCACCGCGATCAAGGGCGGGACGCCGTTCTGGGTCGACGGCGCCGACTGGAAGTACGGCGGCGTGGGTTTCTGCGGAAAGAACGCGACGTATGCCGGCGGCGGCTGCGCGTGCTACAACTCGCGCTTCTACCTCGACTACTTCGGGCGCTCATTCGCGCCGGAACTGGACCGCTGCCAAGTCGCGGTCCTCGACACCAACGGCAATCTGATCCTGCGTGTGGGACGCTACGGCAACGTGGACAGCGCGGGACCGGACAGCCGCGTACCGCTGGGCGGCGACGAGGTCGGCATCGTCTTCGCGCCCTACGTGGCGACGATTACGGACAAGCGCCTGTTCATCGCCGATGCGGGCAACCAGCGCATCGCGGGCGTCAAGCTGGGCTACCACGCCGAGGCGCGCACGCCGCTGGCCAAGGTTCCCGACAAGGCCGGCGAGTAGACTCCGGCGCGCCGGGGCCGCGCATAAGTTCAGATACTAATATCAGCGGATACTGGTTAACCCCTTACGCGGCTTATGGATGCGGAGTTCGGTGCGTGCGCCGGGCGGCGGAAAATCCGGCCCCGGAGCGTACCTTTTATCCACTATCGGCGGGCCCGAGGTGTATGCAGGACCGACGTGGCGCGCCTCCGCATCGCGATTCGGAACCGATGCCCTATAATGACGGGGCGTTCGCGGCGCCGCGCTTCGACCTCGACGGCCCGACCGTCCTACCGGGAGACCACGATGACCAAGCCGTGTCTGTTTTCGATGCTCGTCCTTGTGCTGGCCGCCGGCGTGACCGCGGAGGAGACGCTGCCGGAGTGGAAGGTCAAGCGCAAGGAGGTCTTCGAATTCGCCGTCAAGCCCAGCGTCACACGCAAGGGCGACCGCGTCGAGATCACCTTCACCTCGAAGGACGCCTGCGACGTGACGGTGGCCATCGAGACGCCTGACGGCCAGATCGTGCGCCACCTGGCCAGCGGAGTGCTGGGCGAGAACGCCCCCCCGCCGCTGAAGGCCGGCAGCCTGGAGCAGACGCTGGTCTGGGACGGCAAGGACGACCAGGGCAAGTATATCGACGACAAGGACTCGTTGACGGTGCGCGTCTCCCTGGGATTGGATCCCAGGTTCGAGAAGGACCTCTTCAACGAACCCAAGCGGCGGCAGGGGCGCGAGGCCTGCATCCTGCAGGCGACGCCCGACGGCGTGTACGTCTACGACGGCGGCAACGGCCTGGACTTCGTGGAACTGTACAGCCACGAGGGCGAGTACGTGCGCACGGTCTACCCGTTTCCGGGGGATAAGATCGGCGAGGTCAAGGGCCTGCACCTGCAGACGTACCCGCAGGACGGCAAGACGCTGCCGGTGAAGCCGACCTTCCTGCAGCAGACCTTCCTCACCTGCGGCAACAACTACTCGGGGAACTCGGGCAAGAACGCCTGGGAGCCGCAGAAGAAGTACGCGCCCGAGAAGCCCCTGGAAACGGGCGGCAACCACTACGGCATGTACGGCAACGCGGCCAGCTTCTTCGCGACCAACGGCGAGCGCATCGCGCTGGGCATGGAATTCCTCAACCGCTTCGCTACCGACGGCACGTCCGGCGGCATGGATATCGAAGGACCGCTGGTGTGCCTGGCGAGTACGGGCAAGGGCCAGGAAAACCGCGGCCAGCACGTGCCGGTGCCCGCCCGGGCGGCGGCGATGTCGCCCGACGGCAAGACGCTGTACCTGGCGGGCTTCAACTTCTGCCACTACGGCAAGGCCTCGGCGGACATCGTCACCAGCGGGCAGTGGGAGTGCTACAACTGCGTGCTGAAGATGGACGTCGACGGCGAGAAGCGCCCGGAACTCTTCGCAGGTGCGATCTCGACCGAGCCCGGCACCGGCGATGCGGGCTTTAAGCTGCCGGCCTGTCTGGCCACCGACAAGGCCGGGCGCGTGTACGTGGGCGACTACATGAACAACCGCGTGCAGATCTTCTCCCCCGACGGCAAGTTCCTGAAGTCGCTGAAGGTCAACTTCCCGGCGCAGATCTGCATCGACGGCAAGACGCAGGAGATCTACGTCATCAGCAACCTGGTCCACAACGTCTTCATGGTGCGGGAGAAGACCCCGCCCAAGATCAAGGGCGAGATCACTGTCTTCGGGGCCTTCGACAAGGCAGAAAAGAAGGCCGCGTACGACCTGCCCCCGCACTTCCAGCCCGGCCAGACGGGCTACCTGTACAGCGGCCTGGGCTTCCCAGTCATGGCGGCCGTGGACGGCTACGGCAAGGAGCCGCTGATCTGGATGGTCAAGGAATGGACCCGCGAGAACGTGCTCACCCGCAAGAACGCCGATACGCTTTTCACGCACAACATCCAGATCTTCCGCATCAAAGGCAACAAGCTCGAGCAAGTCGACGACTTCGCAAAGGACGTGAACGAGTCCGTGCACCGGCTGCGCCCCGCCGAGTACAACCGCCAGCGCCTCCAGGTGAACCCCAAGACCGGCAAGCTGTACGTCGCCGAAGGCACCACCTGCACAGGCAAGGCATTCAAGGACCTGATCGAGATCGATCCCGACAGCGGCAAGATCAAGATCATTGACATCCCTTTCGACGCCGAGGATTTCTGCTTCGACCACGACGGCCAGGTTTACCTGCGCAACCTCGAGATGGTCGCGCGCTTCGACGCCAAGACCTGGCGCGAAGTCCCCTGGGACTACGGCGAGGAAGTGGCTAAGGCGCATACCAGCTCCAGCAGCGACCGCAAGGAGCACGACCTGATCAGTGGCCTCTACTTCCCCGGCGGCGCGCTGTGGCACCACGACGGCATGTTTGTGAACCTGAACAGCAATCTCGTCATCGGCGCTAAGCTCTACGAAAAGGGCGCAGAATCGCGCCTGGGCGAGGCCCAAGTCGCCAAGGACACGGGCTTCCACACCAACATGTATCCGGGGCGCCTCAATCCCAGCGGCCGTTCGGCCCCCCTGTTCCACATCTTCAACAAACACGGCGAGCGAGTGGTGGTGGACGCCATTCCCGGACTGGTGGAATGCTACGGCGTGGGCCTGGACAGCGAGAACAACATATACACGCTTTGTGCCGGAACCCGCGTCGTCGCCGGGAAGCGCTACCACAACAACCTAACCGGCACGGTAGTGAAGGCGCGCCCCGGCAAGCCCAAGTTCGTTAGCGACGGCAAAGGCCCTCCGATCCCTCTGCCCGAGGACCAGACGCCCAAGCGCGACGCAGACATGATGAAGGGCGGCAGGATCTGGGGCGCGGATGTCGAGTGGTACTACGGCGCGGTGGGGTACTCGGGCAAGAACGCCGGCGTGGGCTGCAGCTGCTGGAACTGCCGCATGGCCTTCTGCTACTTCAACCGCACCTTCGCGCCGGAGTTCGAACGCTACACCGTGGCCGTCCTGGACAGCAACGGCAACCTGATCCTGCGCCTGGGCAGCTACGGTAACCGTGACAGCGGCACCAAGGTGAAGACCGGCGGCGACGAGGTGGGCCTGATGACGGGCGCTTACCTGGCCACCGACACCGACAAGCGCCTGTACATCGCCGACGTCAGCAACGACCGCATCCTGAGCGTGAAGCTGGGCTACCACGCCACCGAAAAGGTCGCGCTGAAGGGCATTCCCGACGCGGGCCAGTAAACCGCTCGCGTCAGGTCTTCTTGGAGGCCTTGATTACGAAGTAAACGATCAGGCCCAGAAGGATCAGGCCTCCAAAGGTGTAGGCCAGCCACAGCATCGTGGCCAGGGCCCAGCGCAGCACCACCAGGGCGCCGATTAAAAAGACGATCAGGATGATCAGGTTGAGAAGGCCGCCGCCCTTTTCCGCCGCTTGGTCGCTCATGGTCTTTCGCCTTTCTTATCCGGCCGCTAGCCGCTGACGTCGATCTGCGCCTTCTGGAGGCGCCCGGAGTAGTCCACGTACACCGACTTCCACTCCGAGAAGATGTCCAGCACCTGCTTGCCGGCTTCGCGGTGCCCGTTGCCGGTGTTCTTCACGCCGCCGAACGGCAGGTGCACCTCGGCGCCGATGGTCGGACCGTTGACATAGGTGATCCCGGCCTGCAGGTCGCGGATCGCGCGGAAGGCGCGGTTCACGTCGCGGGTGTAGACCGCGCTGGAGAGCCCGTAGGGCACGCCGTTGAGCACCTCAACGGCCTCCTCGAAGCTCTTGACCTCGATCGCCGCCGTCACCGGCCCGAAGATCTCCTCCTGCGCGATGCGCATGTTTGGCTTCACCTCGTCGAAGATCGTGGGCTCGAAGAAGTAGCCGTGCTCCAGTCCCTTGGCCATGATGCGTTTGCCGCCCAGCACCAGCTTTGCACCATCGTCCTTCCGGCCGATCTCGACGTAGCGCTGCACGCGCTTGAGCTGCTGCTCGTTCACCAGCGGCCCGTAGTGGTTCTTCTCGTCGAGCGGGTCGCCGATCTTCAGCTGGCCTGCGGCTTTGATCAGGCGCTTCACGAATTCCTTTCGGATTTTCTTGTGCAGGATCAGGCGGCTGGTGGCGGTGCAGCGCTGCCCCGCGGTGCCGAAGGCGCCCCACAGGGCGCCTTCCAGCGCCAGGTCCAGGTCGGCGTCCTCGAGCACGATCTGCGCGTTCTTGCCGCCCATCTCGAGGCTGCAGCGCTTCAGGGTCTTGCCGCAGGCGGTGGCGATCTGGCTGCCGGTCTCGCTGCTGCCGGTGAAGCTGATCACGCGCACGTCGGGGTGCGCGACCAGCGCGACGCCGCATTCCTCGCCGAACCCTTGCACCAGATTCACGACCCCCTCCGGCACGCCTGCGTCCTCCAGCGCTTTCACGAAGGCCGCGCCGCACGCGGGGCTGTCCTCGGCGGGCTTGAAGACGACCGCGTTGCCGCACAGGATCGCGGGGAAGATCTTCCACGCCGGAATCGCGACGGGGAAGTTCCACGGCGCGATCATGCCGCAGACGCCAATCGGGCATCGGATCGACATCGCGAACTTGTCGGGCAGTTCGCTGTGGGTCGTTTCGCCGAACCAGCGCCGCCCTTCGCCGGCGTAGTAGTCCGCGCAATCGATGGCTTCCTGAACGTCGCCGCGCGCTTCCACCAGCGGCTTTCCCATCTCGCGGCTCATCAGGTTCGAGAGTTCTTCCTTGCGTTCGCGCAGCACCTTCGCGCACGCCGCCAGCATCCAGCCGCGCTGCGGCGCCGGCACCAGGCGCCACTTCGCGAAGCCCTGCTGCGCGGCGGCGACGGCCGCCTTCACGTCGGCGGCGCTCGAGCGCGGGAAGGTTCCGACGACCTTGCGCGTGTCGGCGGGGCTGCGGCTGGGGAAGGTTTCGCCGCCGCCGGCGGGCACCCAGCGCCCGCCGATGAAGTTCAGTTCCGGGGCCAGGTCTTGCTTTGCGGTGGATGCCTTGCGAGCCATGGACGTCTCCTTCCCGGGGCCCGCGCGCGGCGATAAGGGCCGCGCGGGCGTGTGGGGGTGGTGAGAAAAAGGCAACCGAAATTGTAGCCGAGGCCCTCAAGCTTGTCGCATGTAGGCGAGCAGGTCCGTGGCGAATATCGATCAATGCGCCTGGAAACGCCCGCACATGGGGTAGAATGCCTCGTCACGCACCAAGGAGACCTCCATGTCCGTCGTCCCGGCGCTTCTTCGGGGAGCGCTTTCGTGAACGTGCTCGGCCTGCTTCGCAAGCAGTGGTTCCTGGGCCTGCTCTTTCTGGGCGTGGGCTTCGCGTACTTCGTGCCGGGGCCCGGCTTCTGGATCATGAAGCACCTTGACCTGAAGTATTTCATCTTCGTCTTGCTGTTCCTCACCAGCCTAACGTTCAACACCCTGCAACTGCTGTCCGGCTTCCGCGAGCCGGCGCCAATCGGCCTGTCGCTGGCCGGGACGTACCTCTTCCTGCCGGTCCTGTTCTACGGTGGTGCGCTGCTGCTGGGTCCCAGGACGCCTCTGGGCGTGGGTCTGTTGCTGCTGGGTGCCGCGCCGTGCAGCGTGGCCAGTTCTGCGGTCTGGACGCGTCTCAGCGGCGGCAATACGCCGCTGGCGGTGGCGATGATCGTGATCAGCAACGTCCTAAACGTGGTGCTGGCGCCGGTGGTGATGAAGCTGACGATGGGCCAGGCGCTCGAGCAGCCCATCGGCAAACTGGTCGGCGACCTGGCGCTGAACGTGCTGCTGCCAATCGCGCTGGGGCAGGTCGTCAGCATAGGGCTCAACAAGGCTCGCGATGCGTGGATGGTGCCGATCGGCGTGGCCTCGCGCCTGATGGTGCTGTGCGTGGTAACACTGACGACCAGCAAGGCGGTCTCGAAGGCCGCGGACTTCGTGGACGTGGGCGCGGCCGGCGAGACGCAGCGGCTGTCGCCCGGCGCGGTGGCGCTGGTGGTGCTGATCAGCATTGCCGCGCACGCGATGGTGGTGGTGTTGCTGGCTACCGGTGGGCGGATGCTGGGCCTGCCACTGGGCGACCGCATCGCGGCGATCTTCGTCGGCGGCCAGAAGACGCTACCGGTCCCGGTGTACTACCTCGAGAAATTCTTTCCCGCCTATGGCTTGGGCGTGCTGGCGCTGGTCAGCTACCACGCGACGCAGCTGATCTTCGACTCGTTCCTGATCGAATATTTTAAGGCGAAGGCGAAGAAGGAAGAAGCAGCGGCCGCGCCGGAACCCGCCGCGGCGCCGTAGCTACAGGCCTCCGCTGGCGCGCATGTTGCGCCGCTCGGATTGGGTCAGCGGATCGACGAAGCATTTGTGGATGGCGGTGGCGATGCCTTCGTTGCCCTTCGGGTGCTTCAACAGCCCGCCCTGCAACTGCGCGTAGATGCCCTCGTAACAGGCGATGTAGCAGAGCACCCAGCTCTCGAAATCGAATGCCGCCATCGCCGCGTCGCTCCAGCCGCTCTCGTGGGCCGCATCCCGAGCCAGGTTCACAACTGTCCGCACGCCTTGATTGAACCAGGCGCTGCGCATTTCGGTGATCATCGCGCGTACGGTGGGGGAGCGGCTGAAGACCAGGCTGCGCGCCATGACGAGGAAGGTGAGGAACTCGCGATCGCTCCAGCGCCGGAAGTCGCTGACGTTGTAGAGGCGCTCGCGCGCGTTGCGGCCTTCGTCGATCGCGCGCTTCATCGTCTGCGCGAACAGTTCCGACTGCTGCTGGATGATCTGGTACAGGCACTCTTCCTTGTCCTTGAAATACCAGTAGAAGGCGCCCTTCGATTGGCCGGCCGAGCGCGCGATCAGTTCGACCGTCACCTGTTCGTAGCCATGGCTGACGAACAGGTTCATGGCCTCCTTGAGCATGCGTGCGTGTTTGGCCTGGCGCATCTCGGGGTTGGGCGGGCGGCCTCGCGCGTTGCGTTTGGCCTTGCGCTGGGGCTGGGGGCTTCGGCTCATGGCTCGCGGCCCTCCAGTGCACGTGCATTCCGGGACGGCGTTTTAACGGAGGGATTTGCAGGATGATCTTCGACGACAAAACGGAACGCGTTGATCGGGCGCATGGCACGGATCTCCCGGCCAAAAGACCGTAGTGCACCTGTTCCTAGTGTCGAAGCCAGTACGCCAACGGTCTTTGTTACCAGCGCCCTGGACCGCCAATACGATCCGTCTCCCAGTCTGGTAACCTCAATGTACACAATGTAGCTCATGCTGCATGAAAACACAAAATATGTAGTCAATTTAATTGGGAATTGGAAAAAGCACTAGCGCAGCGCGGGTGCAACAGTTGAAACCGACGCGACCGTTTTGCTCCTTTGTGAGGCCATTGCACGCGTTCGGTAAACGGTTAGAAGGAAGGGCGCGGCGCGCGCAATTCCTGTTCGAATGAACGCTTATTTTCGGGAACGTGAGTCCTTGAATCAACCCGACGCCACTGTCCCGGACCGGCCCGCCGCAGCGCCCGTGCTGCCGCCGGTTCCGCCGCTGGACCCCGCGCTGTTTCGCACCGAGCGCGTGGAACTAGAGGGATTGCCCGCGATCGGCGTCCTGTGCCCCGCCGACCCGCGCTACGTCTGCGAGGATCCCGATGCGCCCGCGCTGGTATGGGTGCCGGGCTTCGGCACAGACAGCCTCAGCTGGATTCGCCAGTTGCCGCTGGGCGCGCTGGGCCCGTGGTACGCGCCGCAGCATGCGGCAACCTTTCCCGAAGATGAAATGCGCATGGGCAAGTTCGCGCGCTTCGTTGAAGCTTTTATTCGCGCACGCCGTTTGGACGAACGCCCGGGCGGCGTCGTGCTGCTGGGTTCTTCAATGGGCGGCGCCGTCAGCCTGGCGACGGCCGTTCGGGGCAGGGTCAAACTGCGCGGACTGGTCCTGATCGGCACCCTGGGCCGGGGCTACCAGGTGGGTTTCCCGGGGCGGCAGATCGCGTCGTTGGGCTGGGTGCTGCCGAAGGGCCTCTTCGGCTGGCTCGGGCGAACCTTCGCAATCCCGCTGGGCCTCTTCGGGAAGCTGACGAAAGAGGAAGGACGCTTCCTGGGCGGGTGCGTGAACGTTCCGTCTCAAGCGTATCTAGGCAACGCTTCGATGGCGGTGACGCGGCACGACCATCTGCCCGCCGCTAAACTGCTAAAGGTGCCTACCTTTGTGACCCACGGCGACAAGGACCAGGTCCTGCCGTTGGCCAGCGGGCAGGAACTGGCCGCGGCGATCCCCGGCGCGAAGCTGCAGGTAGTGCCCGACAGCGGGCACGCCTTCTTCTTCACGCACCCCGAGCCCGTCAACAAGGCCATCGCGGAGTTTCTGCTCGACCTGCCGAAGGCGTAGGACGGGCGTGCTGGCAGGTTCGAAGCTTTGAGCTACAATTCCTCAATGAGTTCTACGCCGGACACCACCAACCTGGCGGCCGCGATGCGTGCGCTGGCCGAAGCCGCCCACGCCGCTGCCCGGGTCCTGGCCCTCGCCTCGCGCGAGCAGAAGGACCGCGCACTGCTGCGCGCCGCCGAACTCCTTACCGAGCGCAAGGACGCGATTGCCTCCGCCAACGCCGAAGACCTAAAGCGCGGCAAGGCACAGGGCATGCCCGCGGCCAAGCTCGACCGCTTGAAACTCGACGGGCCGGTGCTGCAGCGCCTTGCCGAGGGCCTTAAGCAGGTCGTGGCTCTGGATGACCCGGTTGGTGTGGAGTTGGCCCGCGATACGCGCCCCAACGGCCTGGTGCTGCGCCGCGTGCGCTGCCCCATCGGTACGATCCTGATCGTCTTCGAGTCGCGGCCCAACGTCACCGTCGAGGCCGCCAGCCTGTGCCTGAAGAGCGGCAACGCGTGCATCCTGCGCGGAGGCAGCGAGGCCCGAGCGTCGAACGCCGCGCTGGCCGCCGTCCTGCGCGAGGGCCTCGCTTCGGCGGGGCTGCCCGAGGCCGCGGTGAGCGTGCCCGGCACGGCCGACCGCGCAGCCGTGGCCGAACTGCTGAAGCTCGACGACTGCATTGACCTCGTTATTCCTCGCGGTGGCGAGGGCCTGATTCGGGCCGTCGCCGAGCAGGCGTGCATGCCGGTGCTGAAGCACTACAAGGGCGTCTGCCACGTGTACCTGGACGAATCCGCCGATCCGAAGCTGGCTCGCGAGATCGCCGTCAACAGCAAGCTCCAGCGCGTGGGCGTCTGCAACGCGGCCGAGACGCTCTTGGCGCACCGCGCCCTGGCCGCGACGGTGCTGCCGGACGTCGCGCGCGCGCTGCAAGCCGGCGGCTGCAGGCTGCTGGCCGAGCCCACCGCCAAGGCCGCGCTCGAGAAGGCTGGCCTCACGGACGTGGGCGCGGCCACGGACGAGACCTTCCACACCGAGCACCTCGACAAGATCATCTCCGTGAAGCTGGTGGGCAGCATCGAGGAGGCGGTGGCGCACATCGACCGCTTCGGCTCGCGCCACACCGAGACCATCGTCACGGGGAACGCGCAGGCCGGGCGGCGCTTCCAGCAGGAGGTGGACAGTTCGTCGGTCTTCGTGAACGCCTCGACCCGCCTGGCCGACGGCTTCGAGTACGGGCTGGGCGCCGAGATCGGGATCTCTACCGACAAACTCCACGCGCGCGGCCCCATGGGGCTCGAGGAGCTGACCACCTACAAATGGCTGGGCGACGGGACGGGGCAGCTGCGTTCCTGACGGTGGCCAAAACATGCCAGGAAATCTGCTTCTCTTTTGTGTATAATATTGCGCTCACGAAACGGGGTACCGCACTTCCTGAGCACGAGGTAGCAAATGGCCAAGGCGATCTTCGGACGACCCACCACCGGACCCGTCTCCCCGGGCGGCGCGCACATCGGCGTGGACATCATCACGCTGCATAAGGGCAAGGTGGTCCTCTTCGAACGCCCCGGTCTGAAGCCCGGTGACCAGGATCTGGGCGACCTCTGGTTTCCCTGGGATTACCTGGAGTACGGCGAGGCGCCCAACATTGCGGCCAAGCGCGTGCTGAAGCAGTGGGGCAAGTGCGAGCCCAAGAAGATCGAACTCGTCGAGGTCTTCTCGATGGTCCCGCCCGGCGAGGACTGGCACCTGGCCTTTCAGTACGTCGCCGAACTGAAGGCCGCCGCCAAGACCGGCCCCAACGTCAAGTCGGTGAAGGTTATCGAGCGCAAGCAGCTTCCGCGCATGGTCGGCTGGCTGCGCCGCAGCGACATCAAGCGCTACCTGACGCTCGCCAACATGTAGTTCGCATCGCATTCCATTTTTTCCGAACGGCCTCCGGCCGCGCGCAGGCGCGCGTGAGCGTCCTCGCATTGCTTCCGTTCCGAACGTGGGGTACGTTGGAAACGTGATACGCGCGGGGTGTCCGGCGATCGCGGCGGGGAAGTGCGTCCTGAGGCCTTCGGACCTCTTATGGAGGCGCCCCGACGAGGAAAGTCCGGCCTCCAAAGGACAGGGCCGTGGGTAACGCCCACCGGGGGAGTCCCGCTTGCGGGGCGAACCTCAGGGAAAGTGCAACAGAAAGCAGACCGCCCCGGAAGATTGGGGTAAGGGTGAAAAGGTGGGGTAAGAGCCCACCGCCTCCCGGGTGACCGGGAGGGCACGGTAAACCCGGCCCGGAGCAAACCCGAATAGGCGGAGAGGCGTGGTCCGCGCCGCTAGAATCCGCGGGTAGGGTGCTCGAGGCCCCCGGCAACGGGGGTCCTAGACAAATGATCGTCCGGGATCCGCGGCGCTCGGCTCTGCCGAACGCCCGCGGATCCTGAACAGAAGCCGGCTTACGGGCGCCCCGCGCACTATTTTCAGCCGCATTCAACCACCTGCACGGCGGGTGCTCTTCCGGTATAGTCATTTCCACTGCATTCCTGAAAGGGCATCGCATGGGCATCCAACGCGTTCCGCGCTGCCACGGGCCGCGCGTGTTGACCGGCTACACGCTCAACG
The DNA here is from genome assembly GCA_023150555.1 of Planctomycetota bacterium. Taxonomy (GTDB): domain Bacteria; phylum Planctomycetota; class SZUA-567; order H5-PLA8; family H5-PLA8; genus JAKLKQ01. Next base: position 27,764 of record JAKLKQ010000021.1, on the reverse strand, counting down.
GCTACGAGGCCGCGATAGTGGAGAACGAGGTCCTGCGCGCGGTCATCAACCTCGGGCGCGGCAGCCACATCCCCGAATTGGTCTACAAGCCCAAGGACGTCGACCTGCTCTTCAAGCCCCCGCGCGGGCACCGGCACCACGGATCGTTCATTCCTTCCAGTCGCGACGACAAGGAATACTACGACAACCACGCCGGCGGCTGGTTCGAGTGCTTTCCCACGGGCGGGCCGCCCGTTTCCTACGGCGGCGGCGCGATGGGCTTTCACGGCGAACTTTGGGGCACGCCCTTCGAGATCATGAACGTCGAGGAATCCAGCGAAGCATGCGCGCTAACGATCGGCACGACGACGCACCGTTCGCCGTTCAAGCTGCTCAAAACATTCGAACTTCGGCGCGGCGAGGCGGCGCTGCGCATCCGCGAGGAAGTCACGAACCTTGGCGAAGAGGACCTCGACGTGCTGTGGGGCCAGCACCCCACGCTCGGTGCGCCGTTCCTCAACGAGCACTGCATCTTCGAATGCGACGCGGCGAGTTACTATTCCGCGGACGACGGATGCAAGACGCTGCGCGACTGGCCCAAGGGCCCGGGCGGCGTGGACCTGCGCAAGGTCTGCCCGCCGTCGGCGCGCAAGACGAAGATGCACTACCTGACCGGCGTGCAGGAAGGCCGCGCGCGGCTGGTTTCGCCGCCGTGGAAGATCGCCTTCCAGATGGAGTGGGACGTGCAGGCTTTCCCGTGCGTGTGGTTCTGCGAGACGGCGGGGACGCTGGGCGCGCCGTGGTACGGGCGCGGTTACTTCCTGGCCTTCGAACCCTTCACCGGGCACGCGCAGGCCTTCCGCGACGGCAAGGGCCTTCGCCGCATCGCCGCGGGCGCGACGGCGAAGACCGAGTTCACCGGACGGATCGTGAGCGTGTAGCTACGTCGCTTACGTTGCCTCTTCGTCGAAGATCACGGAAACTTCGCCGCAGGCCGCGCAGCGCACGGCCACGGTGAGCGTATGGATGTCGTTCTCGTCCATGGCGTCGTCGGAATAATCGAAGCCCAGGCCCAGTTCGAAAGAGTGCCCCCCGCAGCCGCAGCGGTAGCCCCAACTCGGCGGCGTCTGGCCGGCCTCGCGCCGCGTGCCCCAATACAGCGCCCGGTCGAAGATGGGATAGAGCTGCTGGCAGCGGCGGCAGAAGGCGCGCACGACACCTTCCTCATCGTTGAGCTCCACAATGAAAAGCGTGCAGGGCTGGCTGTCGGCTGGCTTTTCCGCCCGGCGTTCCTCGCCACTGCGGCGGTCCTCGCCGCTGCGGCGTTCGACGCCGCCGGGTGGAGGCAGGGGCAGGGCGGGGATGCGCGAACTGCTGCCCATGCGGTCTGCCAGGTGCTGACGCAGCTTATCCTTGCGGTCGCTGGCGCGCTTGCGGCGCTTGGGGTCGTCGGACTGCTCGTCTTCGGTCAGGCGCTGGTCGATCGGGGTGCGCCGGCACGTGCAAGAGATGCCGCGCAGCGTAGAGACGGTGTGGCTGACGCAGCCGGCGATGACCTTGGCCAGGTCCTGCGGACAGGGCATGAGATGTTTGCGGAGGTGCAACGGGCCATCGCTGAAGGGTGCGTCGCTCATAGCCTGAGTCGCCGCCGGTGCGGCGCTGTTTTCCGGGGCGAGGTTACTCCGACGTCAGGATGCGCCCGCAACTCGAGCAGGTCACCAGTTCTTTGCCGATGAGCACGAGGTTGTGGACTTGCGGCGGCAGCTGCATGTGGCAGGCCGCGCAGACGCCGCGGCTGATCTTCGCGATGGCCTGGCCGCGGCTGACGACGATGCGGTCGTAGATGCCCAGTTCCTTCTCGGGCAGGTTCTTTGCCAGCGCCTGGCGGCGCCCGGCCAGGTCCTGTTCCTGGGTTTTGAGTTCCGAAACGTCCTTCCCGACGCGGGCCTTTTCCTCGGCCAGTCTCTTTTCCGTCTCTTGCAGCTTGGTCTTCAGCTCGTTCACTTCCTTTACCTTGGCGTCGACTTCCTGGAGCAGTTCCAGGGCCTTCTCTTCGTTTCGGTTGTTGCTGATCTTCTGAGTGTCGATCTGGCGCCGCACGGCCTCGAACTCCTTGGAGGTCCGCAGCATGTTCATCTGGTTGCTGAGCTTCTTCATGGCCTCGGTGCCGGCCTTCAGATCCAGGTCCAGCGAGTCGGCTTCGGCGCGGCTCTTGTTGATCTCGACGACCCGCCGCTCGATCTGCTCCTTGATCAAGCGGGGCTCCTCCTCCTTTTCGGCCAGTTCCTTCGGCAGCCGCTGGAGGTCTTTGCGGATGGTCTGGAGTTGGACGTCGAGGTCGTTTAGGGCGCGCAACTGGTCAATGATCGATTTCATGGCTGCTCGTCGGGCCAAAGGAAGGACAACACCTGCCTGTTTCATAGCTCCCTTCGCGCCGCCGTGCAATCGCAAATCGAGCTTGCCCCAGGTCGGAAGGAGGGCATTAAGGAGGGCCCGCCCCAGGCGGGGAGAAGGGCCCTCGAAGGGCGCAGGGGAATAGGCGGCTGCTAGCGGCGCGCCGCGGCGACGGCCTTCTTCTCCTTATCCTTGGCTTTGGCCTTGGCGGTGCGCTTGGCCTGGGCGGCGGCGGCCGGCGCGAGCCGGTCCTCTCCGCGAGTCTGGTAGAGCTTGTACTCGACGCTGTCCACCAGGGCGTGCCAGCTGGCTTCGATGATGTTTTCGCTCACGCCGACGGTCGTCCAGCGGTTCTTGTGGTCCGAGCTGACGATGCTGACCAGCACTTTGGCGGCGGTGGCGGCCTTGGGGTTGACGACGCGGACCTTGTAGTCGGTCAGCCGGATCTCATTGACCTCCGGATAGAACTTCTCGAGCGCCTTGCGCAGGGCGCCGTCGAGCGCGTTGACGGGACCGTTGCCGTCGCTGGCGGTGTGCTCGACTTGCCCGCCGACCTCGATCTTGACCGTCGCCTCGGTGGTCTCGACGCCCTTGTCGTCCACATCGGTCATCACGCGGAAGCCGTGCAGCTTGAAGAACGGCTGGTGCTGGGCGAGGGTTTTGCGGACCAGCAGGTCGAAGCTGGCCTCGGCGGCCTCGTAGACGTAGCCCTGGTTCTCCAACTCCATCAGGCGGTCGACGATCTTCTTCAGGTCCTCGGGGCGGTCCTTAAGGCCGAAGCGTTCGCCCTGCGTGGCCACCACGTTGCTGCGGCCGCTGAGTTCGCTGATTAGGACGCGGCGGCTGTTGCCGACGGATTCCGGGTCAACGTGCTCGTAGGTCGCCGCGTTGCGGTTGACGGCGCTGACGTGGATGCCGCCTTTGTGGGCGAAGGCGCTCTTGCCCACATACGGCTGGTTGTCGCGGGGCGGCAGGTTGCCGATCTCGTAGACGAAGCGGCTGACCTCGGTGAGCCGGCGCACCGATTCGTCGCCTTTCAGGCAGTCGTAGCCCAGCTTCAGCGACAGATTCGCGATGACGGGCAGCAGGTCCACGTTGCCGCAGCGTTCGCCGAAGCCGTTGATGGTGCCCTGCACGTGAGTGCAACCGGCCTCGACGGCGGCCAGCGCGTTGGCGATTGCCACGCCCGAATCGTTGTGCGGGTGGATGCCCAGGCGCATGCCGCCGAAGCGCTTCTTGACCTCGCCGACGATGCGCGCGATCTCGTCGGGCAGCGTGCCGCCGTTGGTGTCGCACAGCACAAGGGTCTCGACGCCGCCGGCCACCGCCGCGTCCAAGGTCTTCCATGCGTAGTCGCGGTTGTGCTTGTAGCCGTCGAAGAAGTGCTCGGCGTCGTACAGCAGCTGCTCGCAGTTCGTCTTCAGGTACTCGGCGCTGGTGCGGATCATGTCCACGTTGTCTTCCAGCTTCACGCGCAGGGCATCGGTGACGTGGAAGTCCCAAGTCTTGCCAAAGAAGATCAGCACGGGCGCCTTGGACTTCACCAGCGCCTGCAGGTTGGGATCCTGAGCGGGCTTGTTCTTGGGATGCCGCGTGCTGCCGAAGGCGGTGATCTTCGCGTTCGTCCACTTCTCGTCGACCGCGCGGTCGAAGAAGCCCATGTCTTTGGGGTTGCTGCCGGGCCAGCCGGCCTCGATGTAGTCGACGCCCAGCCTGTCGAGCTCGTGAGCTATCTGAAGCTTGTCGTCCAGGCTGTACGCCACGTGTTCGGACTGGGTGCCGTCGCGCAGGCTGGTGTCGAAGATCTGGACGCGCACGCCCTTCTTCTTCACGCCCTGCCCGTTGCCGTTCTTGGTAGCCATGCGTCTTCACTCTCCCTCGATACGAGGAACGATCAGCTCGGTTCGTTTGGGTTGGCGATCGTTCTTATCTGGCGGAAACGGCGCGGGCACGCTGCCCGGCGCCTTCAGAGGAAAGCGTCACCCAATGGCGACCCTGCCGCGGCTTGCGCTCGGCGGCAGGGCGGGATGACCTCCAAAGGCCAGGCGAGACATGGCGTACGGCTCCGAAATCAATGGCACATTTGCGTACGGGGCACGAAAACAATAATTTACATTGCTGGTGCCCGAAGTCAAGTGGCTGTACCTTCACCCCTGCCGTCCCGTTTTCGCCCCGTCGAGGACCCGATGCCCGCCAAGGACCCCGCGCCAGGCGCTGCCTTCGACCTCCAGAGCGCCATGGAGGACCTCGAGCGCCTCACCGGTTTCGGCGTGGCCTTTCACAACGTCGGACGCATGCCTCGCATCACCCCCGAGGACGGCGGCGCGCCGCCTGCGCCGCAGCACATCGAGCCCACGCGCAGCCACACCTGCGACTTCTGCGAGCAGCTCAAGAGCACCGAGGCCGGCACCGCCGCCTGCCGCGCCTGCGACATGAACCGCGCCAACCGCCGCGCCGGCAAGCTGCGCCGTGCCTTCCGCTGGCGCTGCCACGGCGGCCTGGAGGAAGTCGTCGTGCCGGTGGTCGTCGAGGGCCGCCACGTCGGGACGCTCTTTGGTGGCCAGGCGCGCCCGGTGAGCCTCACCGCGCAGGATAAGCGCGCCGTGCGCGAGCGCTGGAAGCAGCTCGAGCAGGAGCCCTCCGTCATGGAGCGCCTGCTCAAGCGCCGCCCGCCTGCCGACCGCGAAAAACTCGCCGCGCTCTCGCGCTTGCTGAGCGCCCTCGCGGATCACGCCGCCGCGCAGGCCGCTGCGCAGTCGATCACGCGCGCCGTGGCATCCAAGAAGCGCACGCCCGTCGAACAGGCGCTGGCGCTGATGGTCGAGCATCTCGAGCAGCCGCTCAGCCTGGAAGAGATCGCCGAGCGCGTGCACCTGAGTCCGTCGCGCCTGAGTCACCTCTTCACGCAGACGGAAGGCGAGAGCTTCCGCGATCGATTGTTACGCCTGCGCATGGAGCGCGCCAAGAACCTGCTGGCGATGACGCCGCTGCCGGTCGGCGACGTGGCGCGGCGCGTCGGCTACGAGGACCCCAACTTTTTCAGCCGCATCTTCAGCGCCAAGACGGGGCGCAGCCCGCAGGCGTACCGCCGCAAGTTCGCCAAGGCCTGAAGGGAGCCGGACCGATGCCCAAGCCCACACGCGCCACGGCCCGACAGATCGATGCCTGGACGCGCTTTGCCAAGGCCGCGGTGCTCGCTTCGGGAAAGGTGCTGCTCGGTTTTCACCTCGGCCGCCGGACGGACCGCGACGTTGCGAAAGGCCCCCGCGCCAGCCGCGACATCCAGACCGCCGCCGACCTGGCCAGCGCCGCGGCGCTGGTGCGCGTGATCGGCCGCGCTTGCCGGGGCCACGACCTGCTGGTGGAGGAGGAGCAGCACCGCCGTGAGAGCGGCGCGCGCTTCGCCTGGCACCTCGATTCGCTGGACGGCACCGTCTTCCACCGCAAAGGCTCGGCGCTCTTCGGCACCATGGCCGCGCTGGAAGACCGCGCGCGCGGCGAACTGCTGGCCGCGGCGATCTACCTGCCGTGCACGGGCGAACTGGTCTGGGCCGGGCTGGGGCGGGGTGCCTGGCGACTGAATACGATTCACAAAAGGAAAGGCCGCGCGCACGTCAGCCGTACGAACCGCATCGGCGAAGCGGTCGTCGCGATCCACAGCTCCAAGCCGCCCGCGCGCCGTCGCGAAGGAGGGCGCGTGTACGCGCGCGCGATCACGAGTTGTCGCGAATGCTGCCGCGCGGGCTCGGCCGTCGACTACGCGCAGCTCGCCTGCGGGCAGGTCGACGCCGTGCTGGCCAACGGGCGCAATGCCTGGGACCACGCCGCGGGCGCGCTGCTGGTGCGCGAGGCCGGTGGGCGCTTCACCGACTGGGACAACCGCGCGTGGCGGCCGGGCGCGAAGCACATCCTGGCCAGCAACGGAACGGCCCTTCACTCTGCGTTGCAGAAGAGGGTACTGCGCCGGAAGTAGGGTTCAAATATCCTTGAGTTCGGCAATTGCGATGCCGGCTTCGCCTGCCACCGAGTAGAGCAGGTACGTGCGCCCGTATTCCTCGAAGATACCCGGGTCGCGCAGCTGCCATGCGCGCTGGTGGATCGCACCGTACTTGGAGGCTTCCTGTGGGCAGTCGGCGCCCTCCCAGTCGCGATCGGGTTTGAGCACCGAGACGGGTGGCAAGGCCTGCCACCTTTTCCAATCGCCGGAGAGATCGATCGTCGAACAGACGATGTGCTCAGGCGCTTGGAATACGATCGAATAGAAGACGTGCAGCGTGTCGCCGCGTAGCAGCACCGTGGTATGGCGCTGGTGCGGCACGAAGGGGTAGGGGCCGGGCTCAAAGCCGGTCAGCCCGTCCTGCGAGCGATAGAGCAGTCCGGAGTTCTTGATCGTCATGCCCACCGCGTAGTACGCGCCGCGCCAGCGGAAGACGCGGAAGTACGGCATGCCTAGGGCTTCCTTACGCGCCTGGAAACGCAGCCCGTCCTTGCTCAGCGCGACTTTGCTGCGCTGGTCGCCCTCCGGCACCGGGCCGTGGTAGTACATGCGGATCTCACGGCGTTCGTCGTCGATGTGGAGGTCCGGCGAGGCCACGTGTTTGATGCAGTGGGACTCCGCCAGTTGCAGCGTGCCGGGTTCGTGGATGCGCCAGGGGCCTTCCAGGCGGTTGGCGTACGCTAGGCGTATGTAAAGCCCCTGGTGGTGCGCGAAGTAGAGGTAGTAACGGCCCAGCGGATTCGGCAGCCAGTCCGGAACGCAGATCAGCGACGGGCCGTTGATGTTCGTCCCGATCGAAGCGCAGAGGCCGGTGTGGATGATCGGGCCATCGAAGAGGCGTTCGGCGTTCATGGAGAGGCGCCGCCGGGGACCGGACGGCCGGGCATCTTTGCGCGCAGCAGCCGCGCGTAAGTCTCGGCGACGAGCGTAAAGACCTTGCGCTGGTCGAATTCGCGTTCGGCCTTCGCGCGCGCGGCCGCGCCGAGGCGCTTGCGTAAGTTGGGGTCCTCCAGAAGCGCGCCGATGGCTTCGGCCAGTTTTTCCGCGTCGTTTACCGGAACCAGCGAGCCCGTCGCGCCGGGTTCGATGCACTGCCGGCAACCGCGAATATCCGTCGCCACCTGCGGCAGGCCGCTGGCGGCGCCTTCCATCAGCGCGCGCGGAAAGCCCTCGCGGTGCGACGGCAGTACGTGTACGTCCATGCACACGTACAGGCGCGGCATGTCGTTGCGGTCGGCCAGCACGGTCAGTCGCTCGGGCGGAAAGTCCTGCGCGAGCGGATTGCAGACTTCTGTGGCGCGCTCGCTGTCCAACTTTAGACCCACCAGAAGAAGGTGCAGACGCTCGTGCTTCGCGAGCAACCGTTTTCCGGCGGCGAGGAACTCCGGCAGGCCCTTCTCTTTTACGAAGCGGGCGCTCATGCCCACGACCAGCGCCTCGGCGGGGATCTTCAACTCCTTGCGCAGCTCGGCACGGGCGTCGGCGGAGAGCAACGCGGGGCGGAAGCGGTCCAGGTCGATGCCGTTGCCCAGCAGCGCGATCTTCTCGCGCGGGACGATGCGCTCGCGCACGGCCGTCTCGACGTCTTCGGGGTTCTGGCAGAGCACGAAGTCGCCGTTGGACGCGCTGAAGCGTTCGACGGCGATCCAGATTCGGCGCTTCAGCCAGCCCATGCGCTCGTGAAAGTAGAAGCCGTGCAGCGTCTGCAGCACCACCGGCACGCGCGCGCGCCGCGCCGCAAGCTGCCCCACGACGTTGCCCTTGGGCGTGTGCGTGTGGACGATGTCGAAGCGTTCCTTCGCGCAGAGTTCCTCGATGAACTTCACTGCGCGCCAATCCTGGCGCATGTCGATGGTGCGTGTCAACGGCAATGCGGTCCAGGAAAAGCGGTCCTCGTCGCGCAGCCGGTGTGCCAGGGGCCCGTCGATGCTCGCGGTGTGGATCTGGTAGCCCAGGCCGCGCAGGTACACCAACTGGTCGCGGAGGATGGGGAAGAGCATGCTGTCGGCGGCGGCCAGGTGCAGGACCTTGACCGGGCCGGAGTACGGGGCGGGCGGCGCAGCGCCGGGATCTGGCATGCCTCGATTCTAATGACCGCCGCGCTCGTTCGCCGGATGTTTTTACTATTCCCGAGACCAGGCGATGTCGGCCTTGCCTACCTCGTTGCCCTGGGCGTCCAGTTTCAGGCGCACCCAGTTGTCGCCGGCGGGCCGAGGCCTAATGTCTTCGAATTTGACGATCCATTGGCCCTTGTGCTCGCCATCGGCTTCGACTGTGGGTTCCTTCTTCAGGCAGCCGGGCTTCCCGTTCTTTTCCGCATTCCACTCTTTGCCCATTTGCTCTTGCCAACGCCTCCAGGCGATTTCCTTGGCCTTCGCGGCGATCTCCTTCTCGCCCAGGGCCTGGGATTTGCGGTCTGCCAAGGCGAACAGGGTCTGGTAAACCGCGTCGAACCGGGGTTCCTTGTCGCCGCCCCATTTGGCGATCTTGAATTCCTTGCCTTCGGAATTCTTGAGGACGATGGAGGGGCGCGTCTCGTCGGGCACGCCAGGACGCTCGCGGATCTTTAACGATACCAGATCGTGCTTGATGGCCATGCGCAAAAGGTCGGCGCACTCCGTCACTGGAAGGGCGATGTCTCGCGTTAATTCGTCCCTTCCTTTCCTGGTTCGGACGCTACAGGCGCCTGTGCCCGAAACGGTTATCTCATGACCGCCCCACAGCCCATGAATGTCCTGCAACTGGATCGAGCACTTGGCCCAATCCGCTTCGGGACCAAGGAACTTAGCCGTAGCGTTGGGTTCCTCGCCGGCAGCATGAAGGACAGCGGCCAGGGCCAGGACCGTCAAGGTGCCTGTGAGTTCACTTTCCAATCGCATGATGCCGACCTCCGTTTCAAAGGTTTACGGATGTTACGGTATCTCCCAAGGGCTTTGATGCGAGCCCGCGCACGCGGTTTCGTGAATATTCTACCCTAGGCACGGCAAAAGGTTAGGGCAGCCGGATGAACTGTTTTTTGGCGGCGGCGGCACTACAATTCCGGGGGAGGAAGCGGCCATGACGCTGAGCGTGAACGGAAAAGAGCTGCAGCTGCCCGAGGGCGCCGACGTCGCGGCGCTGGTCGAGCACCTGGCGCTGGGCGCCAAGCGCGTCGCCGTGGAAGTGAACAAGGAGCTGGTCGTCAAGCAGGCCTGGGCCAGGACGGTCCTGCGCGAAGGCGACCGCGTGGAGATCGTGACGTTCGTTGGCGGAGGCTGATGCGCATGTCCTACAACGCATTCAAGATCGGCAAGTACACGTTGAAATCGCGCTTGTTCCTCGGCACGGGCAAGTATCCCACGCTGGAGATCATGCGCGATGCGCTTGCCGCCAGCGGCTGCCACGCGGTCACCGTCGCGGTGCGGCGCGTGGAGATGGGGCAGAAGCACGCCGAGGCGCTCCTCGACTACATCGATCCCAAGAAGTACGTGATCCTGCCCAACACGGCGGGGTGCTTCAGCGTCGAGGACGCGGTGCGCAGCGCGCGGCTGGCGCGCGAGGCCCTGGACGTGGACTGGGTCAAGCTCGAGGTCCTCGCCGACAAGAAGACCCTGCTGCCCGACCCGCTGGGCACGCTGGAAGCGACGAAGATCCTGGCCAAGGAAGGCTTCACGGTGCTCTGCTACACCAGCGACGATCCGGTCATGGCGCGGCGCATCGAGGAAGCCGGCGCGGCCAGCGTGATGCCGGCCGGCAGCCCTATCGGCAGCGGGCAGGGCATCCTGAATCCCAACAACATCCGCATCATCCTCGAGACCATCAAGGTTCCGGTGATCGTCGACGCGGGCGTCGGCACGGCCAGTGACGTGACGCTGGCGATGGAGCTGGGCGCCGAAGGCGTGCTGCTGAACACCGGCGTCGCGCACGCGAAGGACCCCGTCGCAATGGCGCGCGCGATGGGCTTGGCCTGCGAAAGCGGCTACCTGGCCGCGCGCAGCGGACGCATCCCGAAGAAACTATACGCCACCGCCTCAAGCCCGTGGGAAGGCCTGATCGAGCCCGCCAAGCGCCCCGAGGGCGTGCCGGGCGAGTGATGCCCGATTTTGGGTTTTGGGTTGGAATGCGGGGTAGGTTATGGCGCGCAAGAAGAGGAAGCCGCCCCGCGACCGAATGCCCAAACGAACGCTATATGATCCTGAATTTAAGAATTGCTTTCCAGATGATAAGATGAGCGGCTACGCCGATACGGTCTATCGGTTGTTCCACGGTGACGATCGAAGATTTCATGATTCTGAACTCGCTATATTCGATGATGTTGTTCAAGCGGAGCAGCAACTGCATGGCGACTTGAGTTGGTGGAAAGGCGCATTGGCCGGGCCTTTGACTCTGAAAATTGAAAATGCACGAACCAAGAACTTGGAAGTTTCCCAAAGGCGAAATTGCGAGTTGCCTGCGTGGGTGGAGGAGGACAGCCTAGTATTTAAATCATGCCGCGCAAGAGGCATCCTGCTCATTGAAAAGGGCGCAGTTTTTTATCGTCTCTGGAAGAGCAAGGCTTGGCGGGACCTGAATCTGGTATTGGCATGCGGCATGGGTATTCCACGGTGGCGGATGAGACGAATTTTACATCGCCTTTCTACGCAGTTTCGGATTCCTGTCTATGTGTTCGCCGACAACGATACGTGGGGCTACTACATTTTTTCCGTGCTCAAGCGTGGTATGATGGCCCCGCATCTGAGCTGTCCGCAGTTGACTGTCAAAGATGTTCGCTTTTTGGGTTTGCGGGCCAATGAGTACAAGCAGTGCGGAACCTCAAAGGAGTGTCTGATACGATGGAAGAGGCGTTGGGATTTGCGGCTGAAGTTTATGCGAAAGTACCCCTGCTTCCGAAGCAATGCTTGGCAACGTGAATTCGATGAGTTTAAGAATCAAAACGCGAAATGCGAAATTGAATGTATGGTCGCGAGAATTGGAGCGGAGCGGACGGTCAACGAATACCTGCTGCCCAAACTGAAAAACAAGGACTGGCTTACATAAAGCATTGCTTTTCCTGTGCCCTCTGTGATCTCCGTGGTGAAAATCAACTTCCGCTGAGCATCCGCGCCAACCACGACGCGGCATCTTCACTGTACTGCGCGCTGGCCATCACGCCGTCGGCGTCGCGGTAGGTCTCCCTCATCAACTCGTGGCTCGCCAAGGCGTTGCGCCCGTCCACGAACCCCTCGAAGCGCATCGGCACGCCGCCCAGCGCCGCGACGACGGCCGGCAGGTCCCCGGCCTTCAGCGCGCCCGGCGCATTGGCATCGTGCGCGATGTAGGTGAAGGGCGTCTCCAGCAGCGCGGCGTAGCTGACCAGGCCGCCGCGTGCGAGCACCGCGGTGACGTCGTCCTCGAAGAGCGCGCCCAGCACCGCCAGCAGCGCGCCAAGGGGCTCGGCGAGGCGCGGGGCTTCCTCGCCTTTAAGGCGCGTGTCGGCGAAGCCCGGCGCGTTGGGCTGCGCGAAGCTTTCGCCCCACAGCGCCACGCGCGAGGCATCCAGATCGCTGCGCGAGCGCAGGTGCTTGAGGATGGTGCGCAGGTCGCGAAGCCGCGCGCCCAACAGCGTCCCGCCCAGCATCTGCTCGGTGCTGCTGAGCCCCGCGGCACGCCCGCGCATGCTGCGGTCGTCGTTGAGGCCGTGCGCGGTCTCGCCGCAGCCTCGGAGGTCCGGAAGGCAGACGGCGACGCCGCTGAGCAGCAGCTCGGCCAGGAAGCCCGCGCGTTCCTTCAGGAACCACGCCTTGCCGGCCTGCGCCATGCCGACGGCGATGGGCGCTCCTTCCTTCGCGGGCAGCAGAAGCAGCGCCGGTACGGAGATGCCGGGCTCGGTTTCGAGCACCAGGCGCTCGACGACCTGGTTTCCGTCGCGGTGCGCGTCGCTCTGCTGCTGTCGGCCGTTCTTGGGCGAGGTTCCGCCGAGCAGGCGGTCCCAGTCGGCGCGCAGGCGTTCGCGGCGGCCGTTGTCGGGTCGGCTGGCGAGGCGCTCCTTGGCCGTCGCGAGCTGCTTCGCGCCGGTCTCGCGGGCGATCTCGTGCGCGCGGCGGATGGTGCGTTTGGCCTTCGCCTCGTCGGTCAGGCAGCGCAGCGCCTCTGGCTCCATGCGCTGCTGGTATTCGGCGGGCACGGGCATCTTGAAACAGCGTTCCAGCCACGGATACATCTGTTCGCGATGCGGAACGCCGATGTTATTGCAGTGGCTGGCCTCGGGCGGGCGCAGCGTGACCTTGCCCCAGCCCTTCAGTGCCGCGAGGCTGCCTTCCGCGCCATAGAAACCGTAGATCTTCTTGAGGCGCGTCCAGACGGGATCGTTGGCCTCGTCCCAGGCGAACTCGTGCGCGTAGTTCAGCGGGCGCGGCGCGGCGGCACCGACGATGGTCCACGGCAGGAAGCCGTCGCGGGCGCTCAAGCGCAGGTTGCGCGTGGTCTCCCAACTGCCGGTGCCCGCGTAATTGAAGGTGACGGCGGCGTTCGGATCGAGCGGGTAGGTCGTCTCGGGCTGCGGTCCGCCGAAGTTGAACGGCGCGGAGCCCGCGATGCGTTCGTCCAGCGCCACGGTGACGGCGCAGGGATCGCCGCCGCCGGCGACCGCGCCCAGCATCACGATGCGCTTGGGGTCGACGTCCTTTCTGGCCAGCAGCACGTCGACGCAGCGCATCTGGTCCCAGGCCATCCAGCCGATCAGGCTCTCCTCGATCAGATCAAGCTGCACGTTGGTGCAGTAGCGCGCGAAGTAGTCCTCGCGCCCGCCGAAGGGATTCTGGCTGCGCTCGCCGTGCGGGAGCAGGTCCGGTACGAGCACCAGTGCGCCCGCGCGCGCCCAGAGCATGCCCATGTCTTGCAGTTCGCCCTGTTCCTTTGGATTGTGGTGGCTGTGGCAGATCACGATCGCCGGTGCCTTCTTGCGCGCAGGTTTGGGTACGTAAAGGAGCGCAGTGACAGGCAGCCCGGCGCGGGGCTCGAAGACGAGTTTCTCGATCGTGAAGCCGTCGCCGTCGACGGTGCCAGTGCATTCGAGCTTCAGGGATTCGGGCAGGGCGGGAAAGGGGCCCAGCGCCGCACGCATCCGGTCGATGCGTTCGTCGCGGAAGGCTTCCCACGAGGCCTTGCCGGTGACCTGGTTCCAGGCTTCCGTGTCGGCTCGGTTGGTTACGGCCAGGCGCGCGTGAATTTGGCGCTTGAGCATCTCGCCGGCGTCGGCACGCTGGGCCTCGGGCAGGGCGGCCGCATCGAGGGCTTTGATACGCCCCTGCAGTTCGTCGGCGGGCGTGGGCGGCGTGTTGCTCATGGCGCGATTCCTGTTCCGGTCGGAAGGGAACAGGATACCGCGCTTTCGCGGCGCTAGAAGCGAAAGCCGTTCCCCGAAAAAGGTTGCAGGAAGGGGTAGGGGCCTACTGCCCGCTGACTTCCACCGCGCCGAGGGCGCTGACCAGCTCGAGCTTCACCTCGACGTCGCGAGCGCCGTTGGCGCGGCCCTGGTCGGTGTAGACCAGCGTCACGGTCTCGCCCTCGTAGAGGTTGAGCACCTCGGGAGTCGGCTCGCCAAGAGCAAAGGCCGTGGCCAGCGCGCCTTCGAAGAGCCCGCTGCCGGCCTCGGTCTCCTCGAGGACCACGAGTTCGTTGTCGCCCATGGCCGACTTGACGGTGACGCTGACCTTGTCCTTCTTCTTCGGGTCGAGGTTCATGTCGGCGTCGGCGACGCTGATCTTGAGCGGCTTGCCGACGACGACGGCGCGGGCGGGCTTGGCGGTCTCGCCATCCTTGCGCTCGGCCTTGAACTGCTCGGGGGATTCCAGTTTGCCGTCGCTGCCGGACAGGAGTACGTCGCCCCAGCTGTCGGGATGTTCGCTGGGCCGTAACTCGTTGCTGCCGCACCAGAAGTAGTCCAGCGGGCTGCCGGTCATGACGCAGGTGTCGAAGCCGATGATGCGCCCGGCGCGCAGGTCAGGCTTTCGGATGGCGTCCTTGGGCAGGTAGATCTCCATGCTCCAGCCGTCTTTGGTCTTCTGCGCGGCGCGCTGGAATTTGCCGGGCCCGCACGGCAAGTAGTTGTGGCCGCCGCCTTTCTGGGAAACGACCTCGCCGCCGATGTGCCCGGGATTGGCGGCCTCGCCGAAGGGCCAAGCCCAGAACTGCTGTGTCCAGTCGCTGCCGCGCTTGCGGTCCTTGGTGTTGAGCGTATCGAGGTAGATCTCGACGCCGTCGCCCTCCCAGAAGCGGTGGGTCTCGACGTACTTGATGTCGTTGTCGGCGTCGACGATGTCGTAGCAGAGGTACAGGCCGCCGTTGTCCCAGGCGAACTTCACGCACTGCGGCTCTGCTATCTTCAGGCCGGGGCGGGACTTGTCGGCCCAGCTGTGGTGCAGCTTCATGGCCTCGACGTCTTTCCACTCCTCAAGTTTCCCGTCGATGACGGGCTTTTCCTGCATGTAGCGTGCGATGGTGAACTTCTTGGTCTTGAACTCGGGCTCGTAGGGCTTGTTCTCCGCGGCCTCGCCCTTGACCTCGCCCTCGGGCTCGGGCGGCATCACCAGCACGGTCGCCATGGCGGCGGTCTCGTCGTCCCTGCCGGCGGCGGTCTCGCCCTCGGCGCCCTTTAACTCCCAGGCCTCGCCGCGCGCCGCGCCGCGGTCGCGGTCGTGGATCTCGGCGGTGAACTGTTCGTACATCTCCTTGTTGAACAAGAGCTTGCTGCGCATGTTGCGGGTCGCTTCGTTGCGGCGGTCCAGGGCTTTCTGGCGCAGCTGGGCCTGCTTCTCGCTGGCGCCGGCGGCGTCCATGAAGGCCATGCGGCCGTCCTTCATGTTCTTGGAGAGGTTCTCGACGCGGCTGAGAAGGTCTTCCTTCTTCTCGCCCTCCTGCTCGTCGCCGGCGGGCAGGTCGCTGAGCAGGCTCGCGTCGCCTTTGCCGTCCTTGGTCATGGCGGATATCTCTTTGTCCGTCAAATCCTTAGCGGCATTGCTGAGCTTGGAGGCGACTTCCTTGCCTCGCTGGCTGGACTTCTGTGCGTCGGTGGCTTCGGAGGCCTCGGCGAGCTTCTCGCCCTTCTCGAGCGACTCGGTGCCGGCCTTGGCGGCGTCGGCCTTCTCGGGGACCTTGTCGCCGAGCATCTTGCGGACTTCCTGGCCGACTTCCTCGACGAGCTTCTGGTCCTCGATGTTGGCGCTGTCGAGCGCCTTCTTGAAGGCCTCCTCGACCTTCTCGCCCAGGCGCGGGAGCGTGTTCTCCTTGAAGTTTTCTTCGAAGCTCTTGTCCAGCATGCCTTTAACCTGCTTGTCGGTAACGTCCTTCATCATCGCCTTGGCGAGTTTCTCCGGGTCGATCTCGCCGCTGTTGGCAGCGGCCTTGGCCTCGTCGATGGCCTTGGCGAGGTCCTGGGCCTTCTTCTGCCCCTCGTCGGCCTGCTGCTTAGCTTCCGTGGCCTTGCCTTCGGCGGCGGCGGACTCGGCCTTCTCGGCCTTTTCCTGAGCCTCCTTGGCGGCCTGGCCGGTGGGTTCCGTGACTTTCTTATCCACATCGCCGGCAAAGACTTGCGCGAGTTTCCCGGCCTCGTCGACGTGCTTCTGCGCTTGCTCGAGTTCCTTGCCTGCGCGGTCGGCGACGGGGGCCTGGGCCTTGGTGTTTTGAGCGGTCTTGGCTTCGGCGGCCTTGGGGTCCTTCTCCTTCGCGGCGGCGGCTTCGCTCTGCTCGATCTTGGCTTTGGTCGCGGCGAGATCCTTCTCGGCGGCGGCGGCCTGCTTCTTGGCGGCGTCTAACTGCTGGTTGATGGCGGCCTTCTGGCGCTGCGTGAAGGTCTGCTCGTCGCGAGCGATCTTGGCGCCTTCGCGCTGGAGGGGCGTGCCGATGCGGCGTTCGATCTGGGTCTTGAAATGGTCGGCCACCTTGCCGGCGACCTTCTCTTCGACGGCGGCGATGAAGCCCTGCTTGAGTTCTTCCTTCTTCATATTCTTCAACTGGTTAAGGAGTTCGTCGACCATGGCCTGGTTGAGCGCGCTGCGGTCGGCGGCGAGGTCTTCGCTGGTGGCGCTGCTGTCCATCAGGTCGTTGGCGTACTGTTCGAGTTCGGCGGTGACGCCCTGAAGGACCATGTCCCACAGTTCCATCTTCTGCTCTTCGGTCTTCTCGTCCTGGACGATCTGCTCGAAGTCCTCCTTGAGCTGCTCCTCGATGTCCTTCTTGACCTCCTCCTTCGCGATCTCCTTCTTCACCTCTTCAGCCTTCTTCTCGGCAACTTCCTCGCGCAGCTTCTCGAGTTCCTTGTGCTCCTCCTCGAGTTCCTCCTGCACCACCTTGGCCATGTAGGCGGGCAGCCCATAGATCACCGCGACGCCGAAATGCAGCAGCAGCGAGACGATGATGAAGAGCCGCAACTTGTCGCTGACGACGGGGTTACGCTTCCGGGGCAGCGGCGCGAGTTCCAGCACGGCTTCGCTCATGAAGCTACTCCTTGGCCTTGGCGGCCTTGCCGGAGTCTTCCGGCTTGCCGGGTTCGACCTGGAAGCTGACCTGGCGGATGCCGCTGCTGCGGATCGCGTTCCAGACTTCGACGATGCGTTTGTGGCGGGCGTCCTGGTCGCCCCTGATCACGACGAGCGGCTCCTTGCCGGCCTTCTCGCGGGCTTCCTTGTAGAGCTTCAGCTCATCGACCAAGTCCTTGAGGTTGCTGTACTTCTGAGCCTTGTCCGTGGCGTCGGCGGGGGCCACGTCGCCGTCGGCGGTGACGGCGATCTTGAGCGCCTCTTCGGTCGAGATCGTCATGGGCGCCTCGGCCTTGGGCACCGTGACCTTGTAGACCTTGGCCTCCTCGACGAAGGAACTCGCGATCATGAAGAAGATGATGAGCTGGAAGACGATGTCGATCATGGGGGTCATGTCGATGTCGTCGGACGGGGACAGCGGGACGCGCAGCTTCATGCGCCGGCCCCCCGCGCAGCCTGAGCTTCGTGTACGTTCACCGATTCCGCCTGGTCGGCTAACTTCTTCTGCTCGGGGGACTTGCTGTGCTCGGGAGCCTTAGCGCCCTCCTTCGCGACGTTGCCGATGCGCGCGGCCTTGACGCATTCGAGCAGCAGTTCTTCGAAGTCGATCATCAGCTTGCGGATCTTGGATTTGAGCGCCGACTCGCCGATGATGGCGGGGATCGCCACGCACAGGCCGCCGACGGTGGTGATCAGCGCCACGCCGATGGCGTTGGCCAGCTGCTCCTTCGCAACACCTTCCTTGGTAAGCTCTTCGAAGCCGATCACCATACCGACGACCGTGCCCAGCAGCCCCAGCAGCGTGGCCACGCGGGCGATCGTGTTCAGCGCGCCCATGTTGTTCCAGAGCACCTGCAGCTGGCGCTCGGCGGCGCCCTGCAGCGCGGTCTCGAAGTCGGCCTCGGTATAGCGGAACTCGTCGATGCCCTTGTTCAGGACCGATCCCACAAGTACAGGCTTGGCTTGGGCTTGCCGCTGCGCTTCGCTGAGGTCGCCCTCGGCCAGCGCGGCCCGGACCTTATGGACCAGGTCGTCGTCGATCAGGCGGCTGCGGCTCAGGCGCAGCGCGCGCTCGATGATGATGGCCCACGAGACGATCGAGCAGAGCAGGATCGGCCACATCAGCGCCCCGCCCTTGATGAAGTAGTCGATGAGTTGGTTCACGCCGCGCTCCTGAACCGAGAAATGATTGCGGAACCGCGCCGGATCGCGGTCTGAAGCAGTGTACACCGCAGGCAGCTAAATACAGTAGGATTCCAGGCTTGTGAGTCCTTTTGTGATGCGGAGACTAGTCATATCGAGGCACGGCCGAACGCGCCCGGCGCGGCGGCTGGGCCGGCGGGCGGGAGGGGGAGGGCGAGGCGTCCTGTGCGGGGTTATGTACCGGCCGCGCGGCGTGCGGTCACTGCAAATTCGCGACACAGCGACGACACAGAAGGCAAATGGACCGATGGATTCGGCAACGAGAAGGGGACCCGGCGCCGGCGTTTAGCCCTCGCGAAATTTCGTGACGTACTCGCGAGATTTCGCGAGCCGCAAGGTGCAGCACGAGGTGCTGGAGTGCACATAGCGATTTGTCTCGATTCAATCGCGCTTCTAACAAGGTGCATCAAACTGCGCGCCACGGAATCATTGGACTTATGACGGTTTTGCACATCGTGAATGTGTTACGTTGCGCGACGTGCATAATACGCTTTGCGTATTGAAAGGGGCGAGGGGTCAGGGGTAAGGGGCGAGAACGGAATACGGCAAATTGAAAACGGCAAGAACCAGAAAAACTGAAAAACAGCAAAAGGAAAACGGTCCGCGGCGCGCGAAGTGTTACACCGCGGCAAACGACGAACAGCAAGTGGCAAGAACCAAGTTCCAAACAAGCTTCAAAACCCAAAACCCATAATCCGTTCTCCGTGCCCTCCGTGCCTCCGTGGTGAAGGCCGTTCAATCCGCATTCCGCAATGGCTCTAAAGGTGTGGTATCCTATGAGGAATAGTGGAGGTGGTCCGGAGGCGGGGCAAACGATGGCGCTGCTCATGAGCGACGAGGAACTGGCCGCGATCCGGCCCGCGCACGTCTCGATGGCGGCGATGTGGTTCTGGTACGCCGTGCGCAGCGGCCTGGTGCTCTCGCTGGCCGGAATAATGGCCGGCACGGTGGTCTGTCCTTTCCTGGCCCCGTTTGAATACCTGCTCGTACTCTCGCTGGCGGGTTTGGTGCTGGGCCTGGCGGGCTATGTGTTTGTCATGGTGGCCTGCTTCGCGCAGTATTCGCTTCGCACCATGATGCTGATCGTGCTGGCGACGGCGAGTCTCTTTGCATTGGGCACCGTGTTGCCGGAAGACCTGATCCTGGTTCCGGTCCTGGCCGGTATCGGGTGGTGGTTCGTGCTGTGGGTGCTGATCGCGAAGCAGGACCCGGCGCCGAACACGCTGGTCGTCGCGCCGCGCTTCGGGATTCACAGCGCCGCGAAGGCGCCTTCCGACACGGAGCCGCTGGCATGACGGACGAGGACCTCGAGGTGATCCGCCCGCCGCACGTTTCGATGCGCGCGATGAAGGTGTGGCTGGCCGCGCGCCGACTGGTCCGGACCTGCGCCACGATTTTCGTCTTGGTGGTGGTGATGTGCTGGTGGCAGCGGAGTCCCTGGGTCACGCTTGCCATCCCCGGCGCGGCGCTCGCGCTGGCCGTGGCAGGGTGGATCGGAGTGCTGGCATTCGCATTTACGCGCTACTCCTTGCGCACGCTTCTGGCGGGCATGCTGGTCACTGGAGCGCAGATCGCCGCTGGTGCGATGGCGCACGAAGATGCGCGGGTCTTGCCGATCGGCCTCCTGTGTGTCTGGGGGTTCGCGGTGGCGATGCTCGTAGTAGATCATGACCCGGCGCGGCATGCCAAGCGCTGGGGCCTGCCTCCGAAGGCGCCCCCCGGTCCGGAAAGGCCCGACGCATGACGGACGCCGACCTCGAGGCGATCCGCCCCGCGCACGTCTCGATGGGCGCGATGTGGTTCTGGTACGCCACGCGCACCGGCATGGTGCTGGCCCTGGCCGGGATTCCGGTGGGCATCGTCGCGACGATCATCTTTCACCCCGCGGTTCTGCTCGTGGCCGCGAGTTTCCTGGCCTTGGCCCTGTGCCTGCTGCTGTGGCTGGTCTCGATCGTCTTCTTCTTCGCCCGATTCTCGCTCCGTACGCTGATGCTGATCGTGCTGGTGACGGCGGGCCTCGTCTCGCTTTGCGTGAGCGTGCCGCCGGAATTTCTCCTGGGTCCGTTGATCGGCTGCTTCTTCTGGATCGTCGCCTTGTACATGGTGGTCGCCAACAGGGATCCGCAGCGAAACGCCGGGCTGGTCGTGCCGAAGTCTGAGCCGGACACGCTTGTCGAGCGGGCGGATGACCGGGAGCCGGACGAATGAGCGGACAGGAAGGATGTGATACGCATTGCGTTCCGGCGTCGTCCGGGCAGCGGCCGCGCTTTCCTGTCGCCTGGAGAAGGCGGGGGTCGTGTGGGGTGGGCGTCCCTGCCCGCCTCCATCCGATGAATAGGGTGTGGACGGTGAGGCCCTGTGCGTTGCCAGTCGTGCATGGTGTACAGACTTCGGCGTCGAGCCCCGTCATGCGGCCGGCAGCGGGCACGGAGGCCCGCTCCACCTGGGCAAGGCCTCTTCAAGGAGCACGAAAGGCTTGATGGATCTCTGGCCACCGGAAAGGTTGCGCACTTGACGGACGCCGAACTCGAGGCGCTCCGCCCCGCGCACGTCTCGATGGGCGCGATGAAGGCATGGCGCGCGACCCGTGCAGGAATGCGCTACTCGGTCCTGGCCATCATGGGCGGGATCGTGGGTGGGTTTGTCTTTGGCACGATGGGGTGGATCGCGGCCGTGGGCCTGGCGGGCCTGATGTTCTGCATGGCGGCCTGGGTGGTGGTGCTGGTCGCCTGCTTCTCCCAGTATTCGTTGCGCTCCCTGATGCTGTACGTGCTGGTGACGGCGGGGCTGGTCTCTGCAATGGTCGCCGTTCCGGAAGAGTGGATTCTCCTGCCGCTCGTGCCGGGCATCGTCTGGTGGTTTGTTCTCTGGATCACCGTCGGGAAGATGGAACCCCGGCTGGGCAGGCCTTCCGATGCAGAACTGGATGAAGCGGAACCGGCCAGTCCGGAGCCGCGCGCGTGACCGACGAGGAACTCGAACGCCTGCGCCCGCCGCACGTGACGATGCGTGCAATGAAGGTGTGGCGCTATGCCACCGTGACGGCGACGACCGGCCTCCTGATCGGCTTGGCGCTACTCTTCGGCGGCGCGCTCGATCGCATGGTCTGGTACCTTTCGGCGGCTGCTTTTGTAATCTCTGCCCTGGCGGTGGTGATCTGGTTCGGAGTGATCGCGGTGGTCTTCCTGCGCTATTCGCTGCGCACCATGATGATCTTCGTGTTCGTCTCGGGAACGATCGTCTCCCTGTGCGTCGCCGTGCCCTTTCCGTATAAGAATCTCCCGATTGTCGTGGGTGTATTCTGGTTCGCGGCCCTGTTTCTGACTGTGGTGGACCATGATCCCATACGCCGCGAACGGTTCCATGGCCCGCCGGTGAAGCCGCCCTCCGGCCCGGAAAGGCCCGACGCGTGAACGACGCCGAACTCGAACGCCTGCGCCCGCCGCACGTCTCGATGGGCGCGATGAAGGTGTGGCGCCTCTCGCGGAGGCTCTTCTGGCTCCCGCTGCTCGGCTTCGTGGCCTGCTTCGTAATCCCGTACTCCGCGCCTGCGCCGGTGTGGCTTGTGCTGGGCATCCTGTTCACGATGGCCAGCCTGATACTGGCCTGCCTCTTTTGGCTCGGCGTCGTGGCCTTCGTCTTTCTGAAGTACTCGCTTCAAAGCCTGATGCTGGGCGTGCTGCTTACGGCCACGATCGTCTCGCTGCTTGTCGCGCTACCGGACGTCTGGAAGGTCCTCCCGGCAGGGGCTGCGATCCTTTGGTTCGCGGTCCTGTTTCTGACGATCGCCGACCGCGACCCCAAGCGCAGCGAGCGCTTCAACGGCCCGCCCGTGAAACCGCCGAAGGACGAGGAGGACGGATCCGAACGCGTCCCGTAGGGAGTCGGTGGAGGATCAGGCGCGTCCGGCTGGGGTTGAACGCGGCCGGAGAATTGTTCTTCGCCACAGATGCGCGGGTTGGCAACCCGCGCCACTTGCTCGCGCGTATTGCGTTGCCGAACCTAAACAGGAAACGGGAAACAGGAGACCAGAAACCCGTCCGGCGGATCGCAGGATCACCCGATGCGGTTCACTCGTCACTCGTTGTTCGCTAATCGTATTTCGTCAGAACTGCTCATTCGCCGTTTCGGCGAGCGTCCGCGCAGGCACGTAGTCCTTGGGTTTTGCGCGCACGGGCCATAGGCGCCGCTGGACGAACTCGGCCAGGACGGTCACGGCCGCCAGAAGGACAAGCGCGAGGGCGAGGTCCTCGAGCAGGCTCCGCAGGTCGAAGGGCATGCGCCCCGTGGTTCGCGAGCCCCCGGGGGAGACGGATTCCGTATCGATGTAGAAATGGAACGGGCAACCGTAGACCGTGTCTTTCGTTGTCTGGGCTCCGGGACGCTCCTTGTACAGCCGCAGGCACCCGCGGATGTCGCCGTCCTTGAGGGCATCCAGGTTGGCGCCGATCGCATTCAACCAGGCCAGCAGGCCCAGGACGGCCAGGCCCACTGCCCACGTCAGCGGGCGCAGGCGGAAGTCGAAGCCCGCTTCCCGTTTGCGGATGAACCATTCCAGGAGCGCGGCGGCCATGGCCAGAAGTGCCAAGGCCGCCGCCAAGTTCCCGGCGATGTAATTCCAGGTGTATTCCTCGTTCGCCTTTGCCAGCGCCTGTTCCTCGGTGGCGTGGTAGTGCGTGCGGAAGCCGATTGAGAACGGCCACCCGGTGGGGCCGTGAGTCGTGACGATCTGGTAGCCATAGCCCAGGTCCTCGACCTTGGCGACCGCGGCGCTCTTGAAGTTGAGGTACATCAGCACTCCGGCGAGGAACATCAGGATCACGCAGGTGCTGAGGTGCAGCTGCAGCAGGCGCCGTTTTTCGGACGCGGCGGACGTCGAGGGCTGCGCGGGCAGGCGGTCCGGCATGGCACGGCGACTCCGGCGTCCGAGGTCGTTCCAGGCAATGGGCCGATAGAAAACAATACCGATCCGCTCTCGTTCCTTTCAAGGCATTTGGGCCGAATCCATGCGCTGAAGGCCAATAGCTGCTCGCTAAAACTGCTCTTTCGCCGGCTCGGCGACTTTCTGCGGGACGGGGTCGATCTCGCCGGGTTTCTCGGGCTGGGCGTTGGCTTCCAGCTTCGCGAAGGTCTTGGCCTTCTCGTCGAACTTCACGGGGTAGGTGCCGTTGCGCAGGATCTTTTCCAGCGTCGCCTTGGCGGTGGGGTCGGGGTTCTTGGCGTAGGCGTCGAGCATCCCATCGATCATCTTGGGGGTGCACAGCTGCGGCAGCAGCACCGCGGCCTCGCGCGCCGGGTTGTCCTTCATGCCCTCGGCCAGCGCCTGCAGCAGGACCTCGGCGGCCTTCGGGTCGCGCGTCGCGCCCAGCGAACGGATGATGTACTCCAGCAGCGTGCCCGACTTCTTGCCCGCCAGCGTCGCGGCCCATTCCATCTTGAACGCCGCCGTCAGCGCCGGCAGCAGCGCGGGCGTGGCCACGCGCGGAAGCTGCAGCGCCGCGCGGTCGCGCAGGGCCACGTTGGGCGAATCGAGCAGGTCGGCCAGCGCCGCGCCGCAGCCGGGGTCGCCCAGCAGGCCCAGCACGTCGACGACGTCGCGGTGCACGCGCGTGTCCAGCACCGCGGTGGGCGCGGGCAGGCTCTTGAGGAACTCCAGCAGCGCCGGCGTCGCGGCCGGGTCGCCGATGTTGCGCAGCGCGCGCAGCGCCAGTTCCTGCGTCTTGCCGTTCGGGCTCTTCAGGTTCGCGGCGATCAGCGCCGTGGCGCGGCGGTCGCCCAGCACCCCCAGGGCTTCGAGCAGCGCCTGGCGCGCGGGGTCGAAGAGCGTGGCGGATTCGACGACGGCCAGCTTGCCCATCGCTTCGGCCAGCGCGGGCGTGAAGCGGTTGTCGCCGGTCTTGGCCAGCACCTGCGCGGTCTTCGCGACGACGTAGCCTTCGCGGTCGCCCAGGAACCCGACCAGGGCCTCGCGCGCGGCGTCCTCGTTCAGCAGCGACAGGGTCTCGACGGCGGCCTCGCGGACCGCCTGCGGGCGTTCGATGGCCTTGGCCTGCGCGATCACGGCCTGCGTGCGTTCGGGGGAGGGGATCTTGCGCGCGAGCAGGAAGGCGGTGCGGACCAGGTCGGGATCGGGGCTGTTCACCAGCAGCGTGAAGGTGCGCGCGTCGACGTAGGCGCCTTCGGGGACGCCGCCGTTCTGGATCTTCTCGGCGAGGGCCGCGCGTTCGGCCCGCGCCTGCTCGAGTTGTGCCTCGCGCTCGGCGCTGGCCTTCAGGACCTTGGCGTTCTGATCCTCGAGCGACGCGAGGCGGTCCTTCAGCGCCGCGAGTTCCTCCTGCACCTGTGCACCGGAACCCTTATCCCCGCCGGGGTCGCTGCATCCGCAGAGCGACACCAGCAGCGCCAGGGCACCCGCCACTACCAGGGGTCTCATGGGGGTAAGACTGGCATTTTTCGGCGTTTACTGCCACCCCTTTAAAGAAAGCGCGCGTTGCCGTATGGCGCGATTGCTATATTAAAGGAGGTATGGCGACGAACGGGCTGCAACCCGCGGTCTTCCTCGACCGCGACGGCGTGATCAACCGCTTCCCCGGCGAGGGGCAGTTCGTGGTCTCGTGGGACGGCTTCGAGTTCATGCCTGAGGTCCGGCCCAGCCTGAAGCGGCTGCGTTCCGCCGGCTACGTGCTGGTGCTGGTGACCAACCAGAGCGGCGTCGGGCGCGGGCTGATGGACCTCGACGACCTGCACGAGATCCACGAGAAGATGCAGGCCGAACTGGGCAGCGAGGCCCTGGACGGGATCTTCTACTGCCCGCACCATCCCGACGACGGCTGCGACTGCCGCAAGCCCTCGACGGTGATGATCCAGCGCGCCGCCGAGGCGCACGGCATCGACCTGCCGAAGAGTTTCCTCGTCGGCGATAGCGGGCGCGACATCGAGATGGGCCGCGCCGCCGGCTGCACGACGATCCTCTGCCGCCAGAACCTCCCGCCGTCAATTGCCTCGATGCAGAAGCGCTACCAGCCGCACGCCTTCGCCAAGACCCTGCCCGAGGCCGTGGATTGGATACTGCAGGGGTGAGGTGTAAAGCAGGCTCACAAAAGTAGCGTTCAGTGTCACAAAAGGCCGTTTTCGCGCCACCGCGACAATTGATTCTGAACGCGGTGAGTGTCACAAGAATTGTCTGTGTCACAAATAAATTTCTAGCGCTCGTTTTCCTTGCGCCACTTCTCGGATACCTTAAAGAGGAGATCCAAGGAATCCTTGCAAGTAAGGGTTTCAACCAAAGCCAAATTGCCGTACTTTGCAAGAAAATCCATCAGGTTCGGAAAGTCCTTAATGAGCACATAGGCAACGGTGTCGCCAATACTCACTTCGACCAGAGAGGCATGAGTCTCATGGTTCTTGCGAACCTGGAGCCCAAAGCCAAGTTCACTTCCAATCGTCAATATTTTATTACCAAAGCCGCCTTCATTGTAGATCCTCTCCACCTCTTCGTCTGTGCCTTCGATTGACTGCCCTAACGGCGATTCGCATGTACCCCAAACGCCGTTTTCCCAAGTAGCGAATTTTTGGCTGTCCATTGTTTGCCTCCTCCTTTTCAGGCCATTGTGGAGAGTTTTCACATACTCTGCAACTATTTTCGTTTTCGCGTCCTCGGATCGAAGTTTGTGAGCAGCAACTCGGTCCGTTTCTGGCATTCCCGAACCTTTGCCTTCTTTCCGGTGCGGTTGGCGGCGTTTCCGCAGGCCGTTGCGAAGGTCTCGACGACGGTCTTTTGCCATCGCCTGGAAGGGTAAAGCTTGTCGACCAGGTCGCACGGATAATAGCTCAAAACCACCTTTCCTTGAAGCCCGTTCAGTGCCTCCGAAAGGCGCTGGTGGTCTTCGGCCTTGAAGCCGCCCTGGTAGTAATCCTCGGCGCCCACGTAAGGCGGATCGACGTAAAAGAGCGTTTGCACGCCGTCCCATTGTCGGATGCAACGGATGCCGTCCTGTTCGTCGACCACCACCGTAGCCAGGCGGCGGTGGACTTGAGGGAGATCCTCCAGGGCCTTCAGCCAACGCGAGACGTGGGAACTCATGCCTCGGCTCGAACCGCGCGTGGTACCCCAGCAGCGGTCGGTGTCGGTGTGCGTGGAGCCCGTCTGCGCGCCTCCGAAGCGCTGCCTGCATCGGACCACGAACGCAGCCGCGCGCTTGACGGGGCTCAGCGGGCTGTAGTTCTTGCCTGCGGCCACCAGGGCATCGCGGAACTCCTCTCGGGAGACGGGAGTATTGACCAGCTCCCACCAAAGATGCACGACGCCATCGGGGTCGCGGATGATGCGGAAGAGGTTGACCAGGTCCCCATCCGTATCGTTGTAGGCCTCGCACGGATGCGGGTCCTTATTGATCAGGACCACGCCGCTGCCGCCGAAGGGCTCGACGTAGATCTGTTCGCCGGGATGGGGTTTGATTAAAGGCAGGATATGGCGTAGAAGACGGGCCTTCCCACCGATCCACGAAATCGGGCTTGCGAGACGGGGCACGTTCCTTTCCGATTCTCACGATCTCGAGTGGGCTCGGCGGACGAATAGCCGCCTGTAATCACGACTCCAGGCGGGCAGCGTTCGCGCGCTGTTCCGCCGGGCCTTCCGCTGCTACCCCCTACGCTCGCGCAGCCAGGCGCGGTACCGCTCGGCATACTGCTCCGAGTCGGTACCCAGGAAGATCGCCTCGTTGTCCACGTTGATCTGCACGCTCGGCGCGTCCTCTCGGTCGAACCAAAGCGCGCGCGAGGTCCTCTCGGGCTTCGTCAGTGCCTGGTACGCAATTACCGACAGAGCGCCGATCAACAGGGCCTCCAAGAAAATCACGAAGGCCATCACGCGGAACATCTTGATCGCAAGCGCGTTCGTCGCCGACAAGGACCGCTCCAGGTTGCTGATCTTCGCGTCCGCCTCTCGGCCTTCCCGTGCCAGGCGATCTCCCTGGCTCCAAACTCGGTCCGTAGCCGAATCGAACTTCTTCGCGGCTTCCTGCAGAGCCTTGATCGCCTGGCTTTGGGGCGACTCCTTCGCCGGCTGCTGGTGCATGGCCGTTCTCCTTGTCTGGAGCCTCGGAAGCGCCGGAATCCGAGGGGGTAGAGGTCTCGGACCCGGCTCCCCCCGGCTGTTTCCGAAGCTGTTTCAGCATGGCGCGGTACACGTGCGGCGGGAGCGCCACGAACTGCCCGATGTCGCGGTCTTCCTGCTGCGCCTTGCCATCCTTGTCGACAGAGATCACCGGGACCTTCTTGTTGGTGGAGACCTGGCAGGCGCCGCGGATCGGTTCATCGCCCACGAAGACGTGATTGACCACAGTGAGGTTGCTATTGCGGAGGCTGCACCCCGTCGAAGTCAGGCAGATCAGGCACAGCGTCAGCGACAGGAGGAGGCCCGTCGCCAACCGTCGATGTGATCTCATGTCTCGTTTCCCCCTTGGTGAAGAGCCAAGCGAAGAGCTGGATGATCAGTGCCGCCGCGCCTGCCCACATGCCAGGACTCCTTGGTGACCGAAAGGCCCTGCGGTTATTCGGTGGCGTTTTCCGAAGACGCGACCTTCACCTCGGTGCGCGACTTGATGTAGCCGAGGTTATTGAGGGTCTTCATCACGATGCCGACGACGGCGATGGCCGCGCCGGCGACGATCCCCGCCTTGCTGTCGTGCCCCAGGGTC
>JAKLKQ010000020.1 GCA_023150555.1 Planctomycetota bacterium | reverse complement strand
GCGAGACCTTCATCGCCGTCCTCACCTACAACCTCATGATCCTCGCTCTACTTCTGCCTTTGTTTTCAACAGAGCAGCGAACAACCATTCTTCCTCCAATGACACAGCCTGTATGGGCAACCTAATAGGGCGAACGACGCCACGCAATTCCACTGTCTCTTCCTATACCCAGGCAGATAGTATCCGGCGCATGAGCGACACGAACAAGAACCCGCTTCGCTATCGCGAACACTATCGCCGCTGCCTCCCCCATTGGCAGCCCTCAGGCAAAACTTTCTTCGTCACCTTCCGCCTTGCAGACACGTTGCCCAAACCCATGATGGAACGCTACCGCCTGGAGGTCCTGCAATCGGAGCGCGGCAAGACGGGCAAGATGGGCAAGATGGGCAAGGCGCTCGAAGCATTGAGTGCACGCAATCGCCGGAAATGGTTTGCGCGCCTTGAAGCCACGCTGGACGGCGGCTCGCTCGGACCGAACTGGTTGCGCCGCAGCAACGTCGCGCGCATGGTTGGAAAGGCTATCGAGGCACGGAACGCGGAGGTCTACGACCTGGCCTGCTACTGCATGATGCCCAACCACGATCATATCGTTTTCACGCCATTGCCTGCCCAGTCGGACGGCGAACCGGCCGCACTCGCCGGCATACTTCACAGCCTGAAACGTTACACGGCCTCCGAGGCCAACCGGATGCTCGGCCGGCCCGGCGCTTTTTGGGCCGGAGAAAACTTCGATCACTGGATACGGGACAAGGCCTCGTACGAACGGATCGTCCGGTACGTGCTGGAGAATCCGGTCAAGGCCGGGATCGTGAAGGACTGGCGCGAATGGCCCGGCACCTACCTCAAAGCAGAAAGTGCTCTCGGAAGCTAAGGTTCGGGCGAGCGGCCCTTGCCGATAGGCGCGGGTTGGCAACCCGCGCCACGCGCTAACGCGTATTTCGATGGTCGCCGTGGACGAATGTTCAGGCACCGCGCTCACGCGTTTTGGAAAATCTCACCCCAACGCACACACTCGTTCGACCACCTCCTCCACCGGCCGCGTCGCGTCGATCTCGCAGGTGGCGATGCGCCGCAGTTTGGGCTCGATTTCGCGCAGGTTCGCGAGCACCTGCGCGGCTTCCTCCGGCGCCTTGCCATAGGCGTTGTTCGTACGTAACGCAATGCGTTCCAGCAGCACCTCGGCGGGGGCGCTCAGCAGGACCACGTGGTCGAAGCGCGCGAGGAAATTGCGCATGTTCGGTGCGCAGCCGCTGACGAATAGCATCTCGCCGCGGCCGCCTCCTTCTTCCGCGAGCAGCCGCGTTACCGATTCCTCTTTCCACATCCAATCGTGGCCGGGCTTCGCGCCGGTGGGATTGCCGTCCACCGGCACCCAGGCGCTCCATTCGTCGCCGTCTAGGTCGACCGCGCGGTGCCCGCGCGCCGCCAGTTCCGTGACGAGCGTCGACTTGCCCGTTCCGGACATGCCCGTAATCAGGATGCGCTTCACCTCGCGCACGCCTCGCACATCGCTTCGATGTGGCGATGGTCGGTGCCGCAGCAGCCGCCCAGCACCGCCAGCTTCGGCAGGCGCCGGCGCAACTCCGCGTAGCGCCGCCCTAAATCGGCGGGATCGCCTGCGTCCAGCGCGGTGGACTCGTTGAGTTCCGCGTGGCTTTTGGTGGAGGCGTTCGCGCGCACGCCGCGGATGCGTTCGCGCCACGCCCCCGGCGCGTCGAGCGCGGCAGCGAAGTGCTCCGGATGCGCGCAGTTGATCATGTAGTAGGCCGGCGAGCCGCCCGTTGCCGCGTCGGTGGACTCCACCGCCTCGCGCAGCGTCTGGCCCGTCGGCAGGCGGCCGTCGGTCTCGACGGTGAACGAGAGCACCGCGGGCATGCCCTCGGCCTGCGCAGCCCGCGCGATGCCCACAGCCTCGTCGACGTAGTTCATCGTGAAGGCGCTGACCAGGTCCGCCGCCGTCCGCGCGAAGGTCGCGATCTGCACGCGGTGGTACGCCTCGGCCGCCTCGGCGCTCATCACCTTCGACGGCACATAACCGTCGCCGCGCGGACCCAGGTTGCCGCTGATCACGTGCGGCGCGCCGGGAGTCTCGAAGAGCGCGCGCAGGTCCTCCATCATCCCCACCGCCGCGCGATTGGCTTCGGCCAGGGCAGCTGCGTCGTAGCCGAGTTTGCGCCCCCAATCGGCGCTCGCGCGCCAGGTGGGCGTCTCGAGCACGACGCCCTTTGCGTGGCGGCGCGCGGTCTCGAGGTACGGACGGAAGTAGCGCAGCAGCGCGCGGCGCCCGGAATCGTTTTTCAGCAGCGTGAACGCGGCGAACTCGGGCAACTCAATTTTTTCGTGGAAGACGAGCGTCGTCTCGATCCCGCCGTCGGTAACGAAGAGGTCCCCGGCGAGTTGCGGCAGTTTTTTTCGGTAGGCGGTCACGGTGTCTCTCTCGGATCTTCCGAGTTCGGCGCGTGCCAGTTAACCACGCTTCGGGGGCCGGCGTCAACCGAATCGCTGCCCGCATTGTGGCATTCGGCGAGGCAACCGAAACTCGCGCGAAGCACCATCCAAAAGTGTGCTCGGCATGGCACGCAGGACGCGATTGCACCTGGAGCAGCACATTGCGCAGCGATCTTGTAAGTCCTTATTGCTCATCGGGACATTAGATATGCACCTTGTGTTAATCGCAAAAGGATCGGAACAGTTCGCGAAAATGTAGGGGCTTCTCCTCCAGCACCTCGTGCGCCACAATGTGCAGAGCTTCCAATTCGCGAGATCTCGCGACTTCTGCGAGAATCAATCTCGAAGCCCCATTTGCACGCCGCACGGTATCGTTTCAGCTTTCTCGTAACCCGGTTCGATACTTTGACTTGAAGCCGAGCCGAATTGTTTCGTCTCAGCTTTGACCAAAACGAACGAGGAGCTATAATCCCCCGCGATGCCTAAGCTTGTGCCCCGTTTGCTGGGCCGCTTCGCGGCCGTGGCGGTCTTCTGCGCGCTTGCGTGCGCCGGCGTGTTGCGTGCCGCCGACGGCGAGGACGAAGAAGGCCCTACGCCGCCGCCCGCGCCCGACCGTCCCGCTGTGACCATCGAAGGCCTCGACAAGATCCCCGATCTGCAGATGGGCGCGATGAACTGGTCGTTCAACGAGGAGCGCGGCGCGATCGTGCTCTCGGGAACGGCGTGGGTGCGCTACCAGCAGATCAAGCTCGAGGCCGACCATATCGTCTTCTTTCGCAACAGCTTGGAAGCGTACGCCGAGGGCCACATCCGGCTCGTGCAGGGCGAGAGCGAGATCGCCGCAGCGGTCGCGTACATCGACATACCCAGCGACCGCGGCTACCTGATCGACGCCACCGTGCGCGTCAGCCGCCCGTCGCTTAAGGAGCGCGCCAACAAGGAATTGCCCGCGCGCCCCGACCCGGAAACAGGCTACGCGCGCGCCACCGAGGACCAGGCGGCGTTCCTGAGCCCCAAGGATCCCTACGGCGTGTACCTCGAGGCCGTCGACGATCCGCAAGGCCGCCTCAACATGGTCTTCCAGGCCGAGAAAGTCATTCGCCACAGCAGGATGCACTACGCCGCGGAGAACGCCTTCGTCACCACCGACGACATGGCCGAACCGATGTACGGCGTGCGCATCGAGCAACTCGACATGTACATGCGTGAGGTCCCAAACCCGGAAGAACCCGGAAAGCTCATCACCAAGCCCAAGGTCATCTACGGCAAGAAGGCTCGCCTCAAGATCGGGCCGCTGGTCCTATTCCCCTTCCCCACCGTCACTTACGACATGACGAAGCACATGCCCTACATGCGCGCGGATGTCGGCAACAGCACGCTCTTCGGGCCCTTCGGGCTGTACCGCGTGGGCTTCGGGCTGGGCGGCAGCCAGGAGCGCCTCTTCGATCCCACGAACCTCTACGTCGACATCGACCTGCGCTTGAAGCGCGGCCCCGCGCTGGGCGCCGAGTTCAAGTACAAGACCGGCAAGCGGCCGCTGGATCCCGAAGCGCAGCAAGCCTTTGAACGCGGCACGGGCAGCGTGCGCGTGTACGGGACGGTCGAGAACTTCATCAACGAACGCGACGACGCCGGCCGCGGCATCCGCAACCGCGAGCGCCGCATTCAGCCCAAGATCGACGGCTTCCAGCACCGCAGTTACGACGCGAACCTGCTCTTCCTGGCGCGCCGCCGCACCGACAACGCCGGGCCGCCGGACTTCGGCATCGACCTGTACGAAGGCGAAGCGCGCGGCATGATCGACTTCTCGCATCACCAGCCGCTGCGCCACTTTATCGGGCTCAACGACGTCCAACTGGACTTCAAGTACCAGCAGCAGAGCGACCGCGACTTCGTGCTTGAGTACTTCCGCAACAACTACCTGACCATGAACCAGCCCGAAGCACTGGTCAGCGCGCGGAAGTCGGGCGAGCACTACTGGGCCGAAGCGCTCTTCCGAGACAACGCCAACGACTTCGACGGCGCCACGCCGCGCGCGCCCTTCGACTTCGGTACCTTCACCGCCTACCAGCCGGCCTTCACCTACTCGCTGCTGCAAACGCCCGTCGGCAACGGTTTTTACGTGGGCGGCGAAGCCCAGGCCGCGCGCCTGGAACGGCAATTCGAACGCCGCGTCATCGACCAGGACGACTTCTCCACCGAGCGCGGCTACGGCAACCTGACCATCGAGCGCCCGTTCCGCTTCATGGGCGCGACCTGGCGCCCGTACCTGGGCGGCCAGGCGGCCCTCTACGGCGACAGCCGCGACGGCGGCAGCACCGCACAGGCCGCCGGGATGTGGGGCCTGGACATCTCCTCGCGCCTGTACGCGACGCTGCCCGAGGTTCGAAACGAGGAATTGGGCGTCGACGGATTCCGCCACATCATCGAGCCGCGCCTGGAGTACCGCGCGGTCAGCGACCCTACCGAGGACCCCGTCAACATCCTGGACTTCGACGAGGTCGACGACCTGCAGGGGCTCCAGACGATCACCCTGGCCTTCGACCAGACCTTCCAGACGCGCCGCTTCAAGGAAGACGGCACCTACGACACCCACAACTTCGCCGGCCTGAACATGTCGCTGCCGTTCTTCGTGCGCCGCGCTGACCGCGACCGACTGGTCCACGGCAACTACATGGACCTCTTCCACATCAACGGCTACCTCCACGTCATCGACGCCCTGAAGTTCAACGCTGATCTGGGGATACGCTTCGAAGAGAACGAGGTCGAGACCGCCAGCTTCGGGCTCGAGTTCAATCCCGGCGGGCGCTGGCGCCTGGAAGTCTCCGAGCGCTTTAACTTCAGCGACGACGACCGCCGCATCCTGGGCTCCGACGAGGTCCGCTTCCGGCTCGACTTCCAACTCAGTGAGCGCTGGGGACTTACGGTGGAGCAGCGCACCGAACGCGTGCGCGGATTCCTCGCCACCAAGGGCCGCACGTACCAGGAAGTCGTGCTGCGCCGCCGCTACGGCGCGCTGGTCGGCGAGATCAGCTACCGCGTCGACCGCAACAACCGCGACAACAGCTTCGGATTCTCCCTCGCGCCGGCCTTCGCTTACCGCAATCTGGTCGTTCCCAGCCAGCGCCTAGTGGTCGACGCTGGCGAAGTCGACGAGGACGTCACGCCCGAAGAGCGCAACTTCGATCCGTACAACCTCTTGAAGCGAAAGAAGAAAGCCGTCGACACCAACACCGGGCAGCGCCGCGAACGCGATGTCCCCGCGCCTCCGCCGATGCCCGGCAGCGAGAAGGGCGGCGGAGGTGGGCCGCCTGAGCCCGAAGCTCCAGCGCCCAAGGTCGAAGAGCCGCCCGCGGAGATGGTGCCGCTGGAGCCGGGCACGCCCGACGCTGCCAAGCCCCAGCCCGAGAAGCCCCTTCCCCGCGATCACGACGACTGGGCCGTGCCCGCCAAACAGAGCGCCAGCGCCAAATAGCCTCGCCACGCACCATGCGAACGCAGCAGCTCGCGAAATCTCGCGACCGACGATTTTTGTCAGCGTGAGCGACAAGTATTGTCAGCGCGAACGCTGATGCGACGCCTTTCCTACATGGTGCGCTAATTCTACTTTTGTGCATTTTCGCACGATGCGGCGATACGGGGTGCATAGCCAATTGCGCGACGTGCATTCTTTTTCTGCTCGCGATGCGATTTCAAATTTCGATGCAATAGCTTCAATGGCGCGGGGTCCGCTCCGATTCTCGCCCCTGATTTGTCCATCTTTTCCCCCAATCCAACCCGTAGCCCTCCGGCCATTCCTGGCGTATGAGACCTACAGCGGTCCAGACCTGGACTTTTCCGGGGACCGCGATGGGACTCAACCAGGAGCCGCCATGAT
The DNA here is from genome assembly GCA_023150555.1 of Planctomycetota bacterium. GTDB lineage: Bacteria > Planctomycetota > SZUA-567 > H5-PLA8 > H5-PLA8 > JAKLKQ01. The sequence goes on along the minus strand of JAKLKQ010000020.1, from coordinate 98,937 downwards.
CGAGCGCCGCACGGAAGCCCTGACCTTTGCCTTCGACCCCGCCACGCTGGCCGGCGAGGTCCGCTGCCTGCGCTCGGGCTTCGCCTGGCGCATCGACCTAACCGCCGCGCCGGGCATTGCCGCCGGCCCGCCCGAGCCCATGTGGGTGGAGAAGCCCTGGAACCAGATCTGCCGCGCCAAGGAGCGCCTGCGCGCGCTGAGGCCGCAGGACGTGAAGTGCCACCGCGCCACCGAACGCGGCGTCGAACTGCGCTGCGAAGCCGACGGCGCGGCTTTTGCCCTGTGCTGGGAACTCGGCGCACTGCCCAGCGAACTCTGCTTCGAGCTGCGCCCCGACCCGAGCGGAGCGACCGAACTGGTCGCGGCCGAGTTGCCCGGCGCGCTGCTGCCCGCCGGCGGCAGCGGGATCCAAGTCCTGACCCACCAGCTCAACCAAGGCAAGCTCTACACCGGCGCGCCCGGACCCCTGCGCCCGGGCCGACCGCCCGAAGCGCCGCTGCATATCCACGACGGACACCACCGCCTGCGCTTCTTCGGCGTCCTGGGCGGCACAAGCACGCCGGGCGCTGCGAAGGCCGGCTATGTCGCAATCCTGGAAGAGAACGCCGATGCGGAAATCGTGCTGCGCCGCCGGCCAGACGGGACGCTGTACGTCTCGCCGGGCTGGCTGCCGTGCATGGGGACGGTCGGCTACCCGCGCCGCGTGCGCTACCGCTTCGAGCAGGCCGCCGACATCACGTCGCTGGCCAAAGCATTCAGGAGCTATGCACAGGCCAACGGACTCTTCAAGTCGCTGAAGGAGAAGATGGACGAGCGTCCGCGCCTGAAGGAGTTGGTCGGCGCGACGGCCTGTTACCTGGGACACTTCACTGCCGGCCACGACTTCGTGGAGACCTTCAAGCGCCTGAAGGCCATGGGCCACGAGCGCTTCTTCGCCTACCCGCTGGTCCACATCAATAATCGCATCGCCATGACGGAGGAGAACAAGCCGCTACACCAGCCGGAGATCTTCGAGGCGCTGCGCAAGCTGGACGTGCTGCCCGCCGGATGGGTCTACCTCGCGGGATTGTCGCGCGGCGTGAAGCTGGACCGCCTGGCTGCGCGCGGTGCCGCTGGGGAGATGTACCAGAACTGGAAGGTCGCCGACGATCCGTGGTGGCAGGGCTGCCCGAAGCGCGTCTACGAAGACCTGCTGAATCGCGAGGAGGAGGTGCGCGTTGCCGACGGGCACCACTACGACACCACCACCAGCAACGCACTGATGGAGTGCTACGCGCCCACCCACCCCGCCGACCGCCGCGACGACCGCGCCCACCGCATCAAGCTCTTGCAGGAGACTACGCGCCACGGCCTGGTGGCCAGCAGCGAGGGCGTGAAGGACTGGGCCGTGCCGCATTACGACATCGGCAGCAACAAGAACGCCGCCTTCCCCAGCGAATCGCCCGCTTGGCGCGAGGTGCCCGTGCAAAACATGGTCTACCACGACGCGCTCTTTTTCCTCTGGTGGGAGGGCGACGGCTACAACTGCCCGCACCACCGCGGCGGCAAGGCCGCGCTCCAGGCCCTCACCGATACGCTCTACGGCGACATGCCCCTGCTGATGCCCGCGGGGCGCTCGTACTATTTCTCCGCCGGCACCGGCAGCGAGGCCGTCTATTTCGACCACGACCTGGTCCAGCCCGAGACGCGAGCGGCGGCCGAGCGCGCCGTGGCCGTCGCACGGCATTTCAAGCGGGTGGCCACCGTTGAGATGACGCGCTTCGAGTTCCTGAGTGCCGACGGCACGGTGCAGCGCACGGAATTCGGCAACGGCGTCTCGGTGATCGCAAACTTCGGGAAAGAACCCTTCACCGCGCCCGGCGGCGCTACAGTAGCGCCGATGGGGCACGTGGTACTTTGATCCGCCCCAGACAAAGGTTCCGTCGCTGCAACCTCAATTTCCTTAAAAACAAAACCGGCCGGGCTTTTCGGGCCCGGCCGGCGGAAAAAGCGTTGGCGTTGTAAAGCGAAGGGTTACTCGGCGCCGCCTTCGCCACCGCCTTCGGCGGGGCTGGCGGTGAGTTCCTTCATCTCCTTCTCCGCGGCCTCGGCCAGGGCCGGGGCTTCCTCGCGCTTGACCATGCCCAGCAGGAAGTCCTTGAAGCCGGTTCCGGCGGGGATGATGTGGCCGAGGATGACGTTTTCCTTCAGCCCGCGCAGCTCGTCGCGGCGGCCGGCGATGGCGGCCTCGGTGAGCACCTTCGTCGTCTCCTGGAAGCTGGCGGCGGCGATCCAGCTTTCCTGCTGCAGGCTGGCGCGCGCGATGCCCAGCAGCATCGGGCTGGCGGTCGCGGGCGTCTTGCCGGACCCCAGCATCTCCTTGTTCTTGACCTCGAATTCCTGCTTGCTGACGACGTCGGTGGGTAGGAATTCGGTGTCGCCCGGGTGGTTGATCTGGACCTTCCGCATCATCTGGCGGATCAGGATCTCGATGTGACGGTCGTCAATGCGCACCGACTGACTGCGGTACACGGCCTGGATTTCGTTCAGGATGTAATTCTGCAGCTTCTCGACGCCGCTGATGCGCAGGATGTCGTGCAGGATCAACGCGCCGTCGACCAGGCGTTCGCCCGCGCGCACCCGGTCGCCCTTGCGGACGAGGATGTGCTTGCCCTGCGGGACGAGGTGTTCCATTTCGATCCCCGAGTCGGACTTGATGACCAGCGAGCGCTTGCCGCGCTTGCGGTCGCCGAACTCGACCACGCCGTCGATCTCGGCCATGATCGCCGGTTCCTTCGGCTTGCGCGCTTCGAACAGCTCGGTGATGCGCGGCAGGCCACCGGTGATGTCCTGCGTACCGGAGATCTCGCGCGGGGTCTTGGCCAGCACCTTGCCGGGCTTGACTTCGTCGCCTTCGTCGACTTCGATGAACGCCTTTTCCGGCATCGAGTAGACGCCCTGGATCTGGCCGTCGGAATTCTTGATGACGATCTGCGGGTGGTGGTCGCCGCGGTGTTCGACGATGACCTTGCGCTTGAAGCCCGTGCCGGGGTCAGCTTCCTCGCGGAAGGTAACGTCCGCGATAAAGTCCTCAAAGGCGATGGTGCCGCCGACTTCGGTGAGGATGGGCGTGTTGTGCGGGTCCCACTTGGCGAGGGGCTTGCGCGGCGGGATCTTTTCGCCGTCCTTAACCAGCAGCACGCTTCCGGTCTGCACGATGTACTTCTCGTGCTCGCGTTCGCGCTCGTCGACGATCAGGATTTCCGCGTTTCGGTTCAGGACGACGACCTCGCCGGCCTCGTTGGACACCGACTCGACGTTCTGGAACTTCACGATGCCCTGGACCTTGCTGCGGACTTCGGACTCCTCGACGGTCATGTGACCCAGGCCGCCGACGTGGAACGTCCGCATCGTCAGCTGCGTGCCCGGCTCGCCGACCGACTGCGCGGCGATGACGCCCGCCGCCGAGCCCATCTCGATCATGTTGCCGGTGGACAGGTCCATGCCGTAGCACAGCTGGCAGATGCCGTGGCTGGCCTCGCAGGTCAGCGGGCTGCGCACGCGGATCTTGCCGTCGCGGCCCAGGAACTCCTCGATGGCCTGGGCGACCTTCGGCGTGATCAGCTGGTTCTCGGCGACAATGGTCTCGCCGGTGACCAGGTGCGTGATGCGGTCGCGCGCGACGCGGCCGCGGATGGCATCGGTGAGGCTCAGCTCCTGCGTCTCGCCGCGGTAGACGGCGCCCTTGGTCACGCCCTGCTGGGTGCCGCAGTCGTGCATGGCGATGGTGACGTCCTGCGCGACTTCGACGAGCTTTCGGGTGAGGTATCCCGAGTTCGCCGTCTTGAGCGCGGTGTCGGCCAAGCCCTTGCGCGCGCCGTGCGTGGAGGAGAAGTACTCCAGGCCGCGCAGGCCTTCGCGGAAGTTCGCCTTGATGGGCGTCTCCAGGATTTCGCCGCTGGGCTTCGCCATCAGGCCGCGGATGCCGCACAGCTGCCCGACCTGCGCCTGGTTACCGCGGGCGCCCGAGTGAACGATGTACCAGATCGGGTTCACGTAGCTCGGATCGGCGGGGCGCTCGTCGTACTTCAGCGCGTCCATCACGTCCTTCCAGATGCGGTCGCGGACGTGGGTCCAGACGTCGATGGTCAGGCGGTAGCGCTCGCCTTCGGTGATGATGCCGCGGTCGAAGCTCTTCTGGATCTGCCCGACCTTCTTGTCGGCCTCGGCGATGACTTCGGGCTTGGTCGTCGGGATCTTCAGGTCGCTGGCGGCGAAGCTGAGGCCCGACATGGTGGCCTCGTGGAAGCCCAGGTCCTTCAGGCGGTCCAGCAGCTCGACGGTCATCGGCCGGCTGAGGATCTGGTAGCAGTCGCTAACGACGCGCTTCAGCTGCGGTTTGCCCAGCGGCATGTTGTAAAACGGCATGCCGGCCGGCAGGATGTCGTTGAAGATCACGCGTCCGACCGTGGTGGTGTAGCGGTCGTTCTTGGCGGTTTGCGGGCCCTTCTCGCCGATCACCTGGCGGCCCTTGATGCGAACCTGGATCTTGGCGCGCTTGCCCACGCGGCCTTCGTCGAAGGCCAGGAAGACCTCTTCCTTGCTCGCGAAGGCCATGCCCTCGCCCTTGATGTTCTTGCCGTCGCTGGTCAGGAAGTAGCAACCCATCACGATGTCAAGGTCCGGCGTGATGATCGGGCTGCCGTGCGCGGGCGAGAAGATGTTGTTCGTCGAGATCATCAACATGCAGGCTTCGACCTGCGCTTCCTGCGACAGCGGCAGGTGCACCGCCATCTGGTCGCCGTCGAAGTCGGCGTTGAAGCCCGCACAGACCAGCGGGTGGATCATGATGGAATCGCCCTCCACCAGCACGGGGTAGAAGGCCTGGATGCCCATGCGGTGCAGCGTGGGCGCGCGGTTGAGCATCACCGGGTGGCCCTTGGTGACCTCTTCCAGGACGTCCCAGACTTCCTCGTCCTTGCGCTCCAGGATCTTCTTCGCGCTCTTGATGGTGTCGGCGTAGCCCTGGTCCTTCAGGCGCCGGATAATGAACGGCTGGAAGAGTTCCAGCGCGATCTTCTTCGGCAGGCCGACCTGGTCCAGCTTCAGGTTCGGGCCGACGACGATAACACTGCGCGCCGAGTAGTCCACGCGCTTGCCCAGCAGGTTCTCGCGGAAGCGGCCCTGCTTGCCCTTGATCATGTCCGTCAAGCTCTTCAGCGGGCGGTTGCCGGTGCCCAGCACCGCGCGCTTGCAGCGGCCGTTGTCGAACAGCGCGTCGACGGCCTGCTGGAGCATGCGCTTTTCGTTGCGGATGATGACGCCGGGGGCGTTGAGGTCCAGCAGCTTCTTCAACCGGTTGTTGCGGTTGATGACGCGGCGGTACAGGTCGTTCAGGTCGCTGGTGGCAAAGTTGCCGCTTTCCAGCGGGACCAGCGGGCGCAGGTCCGGCGGGATGACGGGAATCACGTCCATCACCATCCACTCGGGCTTGTTGCCCGACGCGAGCATGGCTTCGATGATGCGCAGGCGCTTGATGTAGGTCTCGGTCTTCTGCTTGCTCTTGGACTCGACGAGCTTCTGGCGCAGTTCGACGGCCAGTTCGGGCAGGTTGATCAGCTTCAGCAGGTCACGCACGGCCTCGGCACCCATCTCGGCCTTGAACGCGTTGCCGTATTCCTCCCGCGCCTTGCGGTACTCTTCCTCGGTCAGGAGCTTCTGGCGCTCGAGGGGCGTGTCACCGGGATCGGTGACGATGAAGCGCTGGCTGTAGATCACCTGCTGCAGCGCGGTGGTCTTGACGCCCAGAAGCGCGCCCAGTTTGCTGGGCAGCGCGCGGAAGAACCAGATGTGCACCACCGGCGCGGCCAGGTTGATGTGGCCGAAGCGGCTGCGGCGAACCTTGCTGTGCGTCACCTTGACGCCGCAGCGGTCGCAGATGATGTCCTTGTACTTGATGCCCTTGTACTTGCCGCAGGAGCACTCCCAGTCGCGTTCCGGCCCAAAGATGCGCTCGCAGAAGAGGCCGTCCTTCTCCGCGCGGTAGCTGCGGTAGTTGATGGTCTCCGGCTTCTTGACCTCGCCGTAGCTCCACGACCGGATGTCGTTGGGGCTGGCCAGGCTGATGGAGACCGCCGTGTAGTCGTTGATGCGGTCGTACTGGCGTTCGGCCACCAGACCCGGGGCCGCAGGGGCCGCCAAGGGGTTAAAGCCGAGACCGCCGCCGCCGCCGCCGATGCCTTCGCCGCCCGGACTGATCATGGCCTAGCTCTCCTTGTCCGTCGTTCCCAAATCGCTTTCGAATCGATTCCGATGGTCAAAACGGCGCCTCACTTAGCTCGGGTTGGGCGCCTTCTTCTCCAGCTTGATGTTCAGGCCGAGGCCGCGGATTTCGTTGCAGAGCACGTCGAAGCTGACCGGCGTGCCCGGCTCGAGGCTGTTCTCGCCCTTGACCATCGATTCGTAGATCTTGGTGCGCCCGTCGACGTCGTCGGACTTCACCGTGAGCAGTTCTTGCAGCACGTTAGCCGCACCGTAGGCCTCCAGCGCCCAGACTTCCATTTCGCCGAAGCGCTGGCCGCCCGAGCGCGCCTTGCCGCCCAGAGGCTGTTGCGTGATCAGCGAGTACGGGCCCGTGGCGCGCGCGTGGATCTTGTCTGCGACCAGGTGGTGCAGCTTGAGCATGTACATACAGCCGACGCAGACCTTCTGGTCGAAGGGCTCGCCCGTGCGGCCGTCGTGCAGGACGACCTTGCCGTCGGTGGGCAGGCCTGCCTTGCCCATCAATTCGACGATCTCCTCTTCCTTGGCCCCGTCGAAGACCGGCGTCACGGCCTTGAAGCCCAGGCGCCGCGCGGCCCAACCGAGGTGCGTCTCGAGGATCTGGCCGAAGTTCATGCGGCTCGGCACGCCCAGCGGGTTGAGGATCATGTCGACGGTGTTGCCGTCGGCCAGGAAGGGCATGTCTTCCTCGGGCAGGATGCGGCTGACGACGCCCTTGTTGCCGTGACGGCCGGCCATCTTGTCGCCGACCGAGAGGCGGCGCTTGACGGCCACGTAGACCTTGACCAGTTCGAGGACGCCGGGCTGGAGTTCGTCGCCGCGCTTGAGCTTGCCGACGCGGCGCTCCATCTCGACTTCCAGGACGCGCTTCTCCTTATCGATCTGGTACGCGGTCATGCGCGCCTTGCGGCGGGTGGCCGGGTGCATCTCGACCTTGTTGAGGTCCAGGGCGGTGTCGACAGCGATGATCTCATCGGGCGTCGCCGTCTTGGCGAACTCGTAGCGCTGGCCGGTTTCGGTGTTGACCAGCTTGCCGCCGACGGCTTCCTTCAGGACCTCGAACTTGCGCCGGATGACCTCGGCGATCTTGTCCTTGTAGTCTGACTCGAGCTTCTTGATCAGGCGCCGGTTCTCGCCGCGCTGCTCCTCGTCGGTCGGGGAGGCGCGGGTGAAGCGGTCGACCTGGATGACGTAGCCTTCGACGCCGGGCTTGACCTCCAGCGAGTCGTTCTTCACGTCCTCGCCGGCGCGGCCGAAGATGGCGTGCAGCAGTTTCTCTTCGCTGGACAGTTCGCTCTTGCTCTTGGGCGCGATCTTGCCGACCAGGATGTCGCCGGGCTTGACGCGCGCGCCGACGCGTACCAGGCCCGCGTCGTCGAGGTTGGCCAGCGCGGCTTCGGAGACGTTGGGGATGTCGCGGGTGATTTCCTCGCGGCCGAGCTTCGTCTCGCGGATCTCGACGCTGAATTCCTCGATGTGGATCGAGGTGAAGGTGTCGTTGCGGACCAGGCGCTCGTTGACGAGGATCGAGTCTTCGAAGTTGTAGCCTTCCCAGCTCATGAAGGCGACCAGGGTGTTGCTGCCCAGGGCCAGTTCGCCGCGGGTGGTGGCGGCGCCTTCGGTCAGCACCTGGCCCTTGGTGACCTTGTCGCCCGTGGAGACGATGGGCTTCTGGTTCAGGCAGGTGCGTTCGTTGAGGCCGAAGTACTTGCGCAGGGGCGTCTCGACGGCGCGGCTGGCCTGCCCGTGGCCGTAGCGGACCACGATGCGGGTTCCGTCGGCGTACTCGATGGTGCCGTCTTCCTCGGCGCGCAGCATCATGCCCGAGTTGGCGGCGACGTAGTTCTCCATGCCGGTGCCGACCAGGGGCGGCTGCGGGCGCACCAGCGGCACGGCCTGGCGCTGCATGTTGCTGCCCATCAGCGCGCGGTTGGCGTCGTCGTGCTCGAGGAACGGGATCAGGCTGGCGGCCACGCCCACGAGCTGCTGCGGGCTGATGTCGGTCAGCGTGACCTCGTCCTTGTCGACGATCTCGAAGCCTTCGCGGCGGCGCGCGATGACGCGCTCGACGGAGATGCGGCCCTTGTCGTCCACGGGCACGTCGGCCTGCGCGATGGTGTGCTCGACCTCTTCGTCGGCGCGCAGGTAGACCACCTCGTTGGTGACCTGGCCTTTCCTGACCAGGCGGAAGGGCGTGACGATGAATCCGAAGTCATTGATCGAGGCGTAGATCGCGAGACTGACGATCAGGCCGATGTTCGCGCCTTCGGGCGTCTCGATGGGGCAGATGCGCCCGTAGTGCGACGGGTGCACGTCGCGGACTTCGAAGCCCGCGCGCTTGCGGTTCAGGCCGCCCGGGCCCAGAGCGGACAGGCGCCGCTCGTGCGTGAGCTGCGAGAGCGGGTTCGACTGGTCGACGACCTGCGACAGCTCGCCGCGGGCGAAGAAGTACTCGATGGCCGAGCTGACCGTCTGGCTGTTGATCAGCGTTCGGGGGCTCATGTCGGTGGCGTCCTTGAGGCTCATGCGCTCGCGGACGGACCGGCGGAGCTTGATCATGCCCTTGCGGAACTCGTCGGTGACGAGGTCCTTGATGGTGCGGACGCGGCGGTTTTCCAGGTGGTCGATGTCGTCGGCGTGGCCCTTGCCCGCGCGGAGATTGAGGATGTACTGGATGACGTTGCGGTAGTCGTCCGCCGTCAGCGTCAGGACTTCATCGGGAACGTTCGCGCCGAACTTGCGGTTCAGGCGGAAGCGGCCGATGCGGCCGAAGTTGTAGCGCTTGTCGTCGAAGAACAGCTCGTTGAAGAGCTCGATCGCCTTTTCCTTTTGCGGCGGGTTGCCCGGGCGCATGCGCGTGTAGATGCGCAGCATGGACTCCTCGTGGCTGGAGGTGTCGTCCTCGAGCAGGGTGTTGTAGATCAGCTCGTCCTTGACCTCTGTGACGACGTCGACTTCCTTGACTTTCAGGCCGCGGATGGTGTCGATGATCTCTTCGGTCAGTTTGGTCAGGGCCTTAACGTGAACCTCGCCAGTCTCGGGGTCGGCGACGTCGTGGCAGAGGTAGGTGCCCTTCAGGCGCTCGGTCTTGGACGACAGCGAGATGGCCTCGGTCGGGTAGAAGGCCTTGAGGATCTGCTGGGTGCTGCCGAACTTCTCAGAGAGCGCGCGCAGGAAAGTCGTGGCGGCGATCTTGCCGGAGCGGTCGATGCGCAGGAAGAGGCGGTCCTTGCTGGAGACTTCCACCTGAATCCAGCTGCCGCGCTCGGGAATGATGCGGCAGGAATGCAGGCGCTTGCCGCTGGGGTGCACGCCTTCGGAGAAGTCGGCGCCCGGCGAGCGCTGGATCTGGGTGACGATCACGCGCTCGGCGCCGTTCACGATGAACTCGCCACCGCCGATCATCAGGGGCATGGTGCCGAGGTAGACGTCTTCCTCGACGACCTCGTTGCGCTTGAGGCGGCAGCGGATCTTCAGCGGCGCGCCGTAGGTCAGGCCCAGCGCGCGGCATTCGTCGGGGCTGTGCCGGGGCTCACCCAGGTCGTACTCGACGAAGTCGAGCGAGATCGTCTCGTCGTACGAGAAGATCGGGAAGACCTCCTGGAAGATCGACTGCAGGCCGTCGCGCTTGCGCTCGTTGGGCAGCACGTCCGCCTGAAGGAACTCGGCATAGAACTTCTGCTGGGTTTCCGTCAGGTTCGGAACCTGGAAGTCGTGGGGCACGCGGCCGAAGTACCGTCTTTCCATGGGACTGGAGCTCCTCTAGCGCAAGCGACACCGGTTCGGGCGGCCAAACGCCAAAAGGGAACGCTCCGAAGGGGCGTTTTAAACGCAGGCCCCCCGGGGGTTCCCCTGGTATTCAGTCGTCCAGCTCAAATGGCTGAATCTGCTTCACGGATCCCTTATAGACGCGGGCCCGGTACGGGAGATTGGGCCGGCCTTCGGCGGCCAACGGCCGCCGGCGATGGATTCCCTGAGGGTTCGGGCCTTCGGCGCCAACGGGGAATCCATTGGCATTGGCGCCCATCAGCCCATCTAATGCGTCACCCGCGCCGGTGAGTATCCACCGGCGCGGGCGCTGATACGTCACTTACTTCAGCTCGACCGTCGCACCGGCCGCTTCGAGCTTCGTCTTCATCTCGTTGGCATCGTCGGTGGGGACGCCCGCCTTGACCGGCTGCGGGGCCTTGTCGACGATGTCCTTGGCTTCCTTAAGGCCCAGACCGGTGAGTTCGCGGACGACCTTGATGACCGCGATCTTCTTCGTCTGGTCGGCAACCTTGGCCAGGACGACGTCGTACGAAGACTTCGCCTCCTCGCCGCCGCCGCCTGCGCCACCGCCGCCACCCGGAGCCGCCATCACCACCGCGCCACCGGCCGCGGCTTCGATGCCGTGGACTTCCTTCAGGTAGTCGGAGAGTTCCTTCGCCTGGAGGAGGGTCAGCCCGACGATCTTGTCGCCGAGGGTCTTGATGTCCGCCGAGAATTCCTTCGCCTGTTCCGACATTGCAGCTACCTCCAAACTATGCCACTGTTTACCTGAATGAATCGGGCGGACCCAGGCCGGGCCTGCCGCACCGATGGAAAATTGGCTATTAATTCAACCCAACAAGAGGGCACTTGTCAAGTCGATTGGCCGATTTTCCCGTTTCCCCCGGACGTCTAGGCAGCCGGCTTCTCGCCCTCGGCTGCCGCCCCGCCCCCACCCTTCTCGAGCTTCTCGATGAGCGCCTTGATCGCGCCGGCCACCTTGGCCCCAGGGCCCTTGGCCTGCGCGGCGATCCTGGCTCCCGGACTGGTGACCAGGCACGAGACCTCGGCCAGCAACTCCGGCTTGCTCTTGGACTTAGCCAATTCCTCGACGGCCTTCTTGGAGAGCACCTTGCCCTCGACGAGGCCGCCGACGATGGCGAGCTTCTTGTCGAACTTCTTGCACAGTTCATCGGCCAGCTTGGCCGCCACAACAGGGTCCTCGGCCTCGATAATGGCCGTCGGACCGTCGAAGAGCTTGCGGACCTCTTCCACGCCCAGTTCCTGAAACGCCTGCATGGTCAAGCGGTTACGCACGACCTGGATCTTGGCGCCCTTGCCTCGGACCTCGGTGCGCATCTCGCTGTTGTCGCTGCTGGTCAGGCCCAGATTGGTCACCATCACCAGGTTGGTGAGGCCCTCGAAGTCCTTCTTTGCCTTGTCCTTCAGCAGGCGGTTGATGCGGTTGGGCTTGTCGGCGCCCTTGGGCTTATCCGCGCCGGTTCTCTTGTCGACCATGGTTGCCTCGCTTCCTTTATATGCGTATTTGCGATCCGGTTCGTGGGCCTTAGACCGAGAGCTTCAGGCCGGGGCCCATGGTGCTGGTCAGGTGCATGGACCGCACGTAATTGCCCTTCACCGCCTGCGGGCGGATGGCCAGGATGTGGTCCACCATGGCCTTCACGTTCAGGGCCAGGTCCTCGGCGGAGAAATTCAGCTTACCGACAGGCACGTGGACATTGCCGAACTGGTCGTTGCGGTACTCGATCTTGCCGGCCTTGAACTCGCCGACGGCCTCGACGACCTTTGGGGTGACGGTGCCGGACTTGGGCGAGGGCATCAGGCCCTTGGGGCCCAGGACCTTACCCAGGCGGCCGACGAAGCGCATGGTGGCCGGATGGGCGATGGCGACGTCGAAATCGAGCCAGCCGCCTTCGACCTTCTTGCCCAGCTCCTCGCCGCCAGCCTCGACGGCGCCCGCAGCCTTCGCCTTCTCGATCATGTCTCCTTCGCAGAAGCAGATTACGCGCACGGACTTGCCCGTGCCCTTGGGCAGCGAGAAGGAGCCGCGCACCAGCTGCTCGGCCTGCTTGGTGTCGATGTCGAGCTTGATGGCCAAGTCGACGGACTCGTTGAATTTGCACTTCTTCGAGCCCGACTTCAGGATCCCGATGGCCTCTGGGATCGTGTACATCTTATCCTTGTCGACCTTGCCGGACAGTTCGCGGAAGCGCCGCGACGCCGTATAAGTGCCCCGTTTCCTGGGCATGCTCCACGCTCCTTCGGGAGTCCGATCGGGCGGCCTTTGAAGCGCGCCCTCCTCCCGTTCTGGGGTTTCCTCTTCTACTGCGCCTACTTGACCTCGATGCCCATGCTGCGGGCGGTGCCCTCGACGATGCGGCAAGCGGCTTCAATGCTGCCGGCGTTGAGGTCTTTGCCCTTCTTCTCAGCGATCTCCTTGACCTGGGCCTTGGTCACCGAGCCGACTTTGTTCTTGTTGGGCTCGCCGCTGCCCTTTTCCACGCCCGCGGCCTTGGCCAGCAGGATGGCGGTGGGCGGCGACTTGTATTCCATGTCGATGGACTTGTCGCGGTAGACGGTCACGATCACCGGAATGATCATGCCCTTCTGCTTCGCGGTGTCGGCGTTGAAGCGCTTGACGAAATCGCCGATGTTCACGCCGTGCTGCGAGAGGGCCGGGCCGACGGGCGGCGCGGGATTGGCGCCGCCGGCGGGGCACTGCAGCTTGACCTTCGCCAGGACTTCCTTCTTAGCCATGATGCGCTCCTGCGGGATCGTGCATCGCCCGCGCTAGATCTTTTCCACCTTGCCGTACTCGAGTTCCACCGAGGTGTCGCGGCCGAAGATCGAGACGCGCACCTTTAGCATCCACTTGGTCGGATCGACGCTCTCCACGGTTCCGTCGAAGTTCTCGAAAGACCCTTCCTTGATGCGGACCTTGTCGCCCGGGACGAACTCCATCTTGGGCTTGGGCTTCTCCTTGCGCGCCTCGATGTCGTCGATAATGCGCTGAACCTCGGTCTCGTCCAGGGGCACGGGCTTCATGCGGTTTCCGCCGACGAAGCCGGAGATGCCCGGGGTCTCCATGATGGCGAACCAGACGCCCTCGGGCACTTCGCCGCCCTCGTTGGTCTGCAACTCGATCAGAATGTAGCCAGGGAACATCTTCTGCTGGAGGACGCGCTTCTTGCCCTCCCGAATTTCGCTGACGTTCTCGGCCGGCACGATAATCTGCTTGATGTAGGACTCCAGCCCGCGAGCGCGCACGCGCGCCTCCAGGCTCTCCTTGATCTTCTCTTCACGCTCGGACTGGGCCCGCAGCGCATACCAGGCGTTTTTCGTCATGGTTCCCATCGCCGTTTCGTAGCTCTCGATTGCCTAGGCCGCCTACTGCCCGTAAAACGCCCATTGGGCCGCCAAATTCAGCAGCAAGTCTACGACAAAAATGTAGACGGTCAGGATCACCAGCACCGCCAACACCACGTAGCTCGCGCCCCAGACCTTGGCTTCAGGTTTGAACCACGGCGTGACGGACGGCCAGGTGACCTTGGCCAGTTCGCCGTCGGTCTTGACCAGGAAGTCTGACGTCCGGGGCTGGCAGTAGACGAGGTGGTAGAAGACCAGGATCCCGCCCAGCACCATGGTCAACGTGCCGCCGATCTCCACCCAATCCCGGACCGGATCGCGCAACGCGAAGTCCAGCACGCCCCACGCGTTCACTTGCCCGATGACCACCGTCCAGCTGTAGTACCAGTGGTGAGCCGCAAACCAGATGAACAACATGCCGAGCACGAAGCAGCCCAGACGGGTCGCGTACCCTTCCCCAGGCTTATGGGGATGGAAGAAACCGGACCCACCGGAGGGGACCGCCGCCCTGTTGTCCGAGGACGCGTTCGCCACCTTCTTCTCCTGCTTGACCGCTGTCGCCATCTTCCGTTTGGCGCCCCGGCTGAAAAGGGGCGCGTCCTTTCAAAGCCCGGCCCCGCACCGGTTCGCAGTGCGGGGCCCGAAGTGCCGTCCCTGAACTGACTTGCACGCCGGACTCCAGGCTGCCAACCGTACGGCACACTCGGTTGGCAGGAGCGGAGGGAGTCGAACCCCCAACCTGCCGCTTTGGAGACGGCTGCTCTGCCAGTTGAGCTACGCTCCTGCGTGCCGACCGCCGACTGCGGGCGTTGTTCCCGCGGTCCTTAGGCCTTGCGGCTCTTGTGGACCACGTGTCCGCGGCACGTGCGGCAGAACTTCTTCACTTCCAGTTTCTTGCCGCCCTTGGTTTCGAGGGCGACCATGTAATTCCTGGACTTGCAGCTGCTGCATTCCAGGACGACGGGCTCGCGCATGGTACGACTCCTAATTCAGGGCGTGGCCCGTGGTTTACTCTTCGATCTTGATCACGACGCCGGAACCAACCGTGCGGCCGCCTTCGCGGATCGCGAAGCGCAGGTTTTCCTGCATGGCCACCGGCTTGTCCTTCTCCAGCTCGACCAGGATCTTGACGTTGTCGCCCGGCATGCACATCTCGGCCTCGGCGCCTTCGGCGTTGATCAGCTTAGTGACCTTGCCGGTGACATCGGTGGTCCGGAAGTAGAACTGCGGGCGGTAGCCGGCGAAGAACGGCGTGTGGCGGCCGCCTTCGTCCTTGCTCAGGACGTACACCTGCGCCTGGAACTTCGTGTGAGGCGTGATGGACTTCGGCGCGGCGAGCACCTGGCCACGGCTGAGGTCCGTCTTTTCGACGCCGCGCAGCAGCAGGCCGACGTTGTCGCCCGCTTCGCCGGTGTCCAGCGTCTTGTTGAACATTTCGACGCCCGTGCAGACCGTCTCGCGGGTATCGCCCAGGCCGACGATCTCGACCTTGTCACCGACCTTGACGACGCCCTGCTCGATGCGGCCCGTGCCGACCGTGCCGCGGCCTTTGATCGAGAAGACGTCTTCGATGGGCATCAGGAACGGCGCATCCTTCGCGCGCTTGGGTTCGGGGATGTAGTCGTCCATGGCCTGAACCAGGTCCAGGACGGGCTTGGCAGCCTTCTCGTCGCTGGGGTTCTCGAGCGCCGGCTGCGAGCTGCCGCGGATGACGGGCACGTCGTTGCCGGGGAAGTCGTACTTGCTGAGCAGGTCGCGGACTTCCATCTCCACGAGGTCCAGGAGTTCGGGGTCGTCGACGAGGTCGATCTTGTTCAGGAAGACGACCAGCGCCGGCACGTTCACCTGGCGAGCCAGCAGCACGTGCTCGCGCGTCTGGGGCATCGGGCCGTCGGCGGCCGAGACCACCAGGATCGCGCCGTCCATCTGCGCGGCGCCGGTGATCATGTTCTTGATGAAGTCGGCGTGGCCGGGGCAGTCGATGTGCGCGTAGTGGCGCTTCGCGGACTCGTACTCGGTGTGCGAAGCCGCGATCGTCACGGTCTTGTTCGCGTCGCGGACCGTGCCGCCCTTGGTGATTTCGGCATAGGTCTTGGCCTTGGCCAAGCCCTTGGCCGCCAACACCGCAACCAGCGCGGCCGTCAACGTGGACTTGCCGTGGTCGATGTGACCGATCGTGCCGACGTTCACGTGCGGCTTCTGCCTGACGAAAGTTTCCTTGGCCATTGTTGTCTTCCTTCCTCCTAAGGCATCATTCTGGAGCTGCAGAAGGGAATCGAACCCTTGACCTCGTCCTTACCAAGGACGTGCTCTACCGGCTGAGCTACTGCAGCCCGCATGGAACGCCCACACACGCTGCGAGCGGTCATTAGCTTACGGGCAGAGCCAGATCACTATAGGGAGCAACGCACAGGTGTCAAGCACATCCACCCGTGCGGCAAAAGCCCCCCGGCGGACCGGGTTAGCGCCCGGACCGCACAAGTGATTTACCCACCCATTAGGTGTCAAGCAAGTGGATAAATCCGGAATTTTAAAACAACCGTCGCAGGCCGTTCAGCGCGAGCGGCACCAGGCTGTGCGCCTCCTTTATACAGGTGGAAAACAAGGGCTTCAGGTTGAGGGCAGGTTGCCGGTTCCGGTATACTTCCCTCTGCCTTCAGCCGGATCCGGTTTACCGGTAGTTGCCTCCGCCCCAGCAGCCCGTTGAAAGTTATCGACCCGGTACCGTGCCAGTGAGTTGAGGACCCACGATGGAATTTCTCCTGATTGCGGTCGGCGCGGCTGGCATTCTCATTGCCGCCTATTTTACCTATGGCAGCCTGCTCGCCAGGCTGCTGAACCTGAATCCGGAAACTCCGACGCCCGCCGTGACCATGAGGGACGATGTCGACTATGCCCCCATCGACACCAAGTTCTTGCTGGGCCAACACTTTTCGGCCATTGCCGCTGCCGGTCCCATCGTAGGTCCCATCCTGGCGGGGCTCTGGTTCGGCTGGGCTCCGGCTCTAGTGTGGATCCTGGTCGGCTCTATCCTGATCGGCGGCTTCCACGACATGGCCTCGCTGGTGGCTTCGGTCCGGCACAAGGCCCGCTCCATCGCGGAAGTCGTGAGGGAGCACATGTCGCGCAGGGCATTCCTGCTCTTCCTTGCCTTCGTCTGGATCGCGCTTGTGTACATCATCGTCGCCTTCACGGATGTCGTTGCCGGTTCGTTCGTGGGAAGACAAAAGCTTGAGAACGGATTGGAAATTCACGGTTCCGCGATCGCCGCCTCGTCCGCGATGTACCTCGTCCTGCCGGTCATCATGGGCGTGCTGCTTCGGTACACGCGCCTTTCGCTGGGCGTGGCGACGGCCATATTCCTGCCGCTGGTCGGCGTAGCGATCTGGGGCGGTCGGTTCGCACCCATCGACCTGGAAGCCTGGTTTGGGCTCCAGCCCCACCAGGCTCATAAAATCTGGGACGTCATTCTTCTGGCCTACTGTTTTGTAGCATCGCTGGTTCCCATGTGGCTGCTGCTGCAGCCGCGCGGCCACCTGGGCGGATACTTCCTTTACGTGGCGCTGGGATGCTTTGCCACAGGCCTGCTGTTTGGAGGGCGCACTATCGAGTACCCGGCCTTTATTGGATGGGTTTCCGAAAAGGGCGCGCCGCTGTTCCCCATCCTTTTCATTACCATCGCCTGCGGCGCATGCTCTGGATTCCATTCGATCATTGCCACGGGGACCACCTGCAAGCAGCTCAAGAAGGAGACCGACGCCAAGCCCATCGGCTACGGAGCCATGCTTCTGGAAGCCATGGTTGCGGTTACCTCACTTTTCTGCGTGATGATGCTCACCAAAAAGGAAGGCGCGGCCCTGGCCAAGCCGGACTTGATCTACGCCAACGGGCTGGCAGGGTTTCTGTCTTTCACGGGCCTGGAAAAGCAGTTCGTGGTGACCTTCGGCATGCTGGCCTTTACCACCTTCGTCTACGACACGCTGGACGTCTGTACCCGGTTGGGGCGGTACATCCTGCAGGAATTGACCGGAGCCCAAGGTCCGGTCGGACGATGGGTGACCACGGCCGTCATGGTCCTCGCGCCCCTTTATTTCCTGCTCGACACCCCGGTGGACGATAAGGGCAACCTGATACCCGCCTGGCGGAAATTCTGGCCCCTGTTCGGCGCCAGCAACCAGCTGCTCGCCGCGCTGACGCTAATCGGGCTTACGGTGTGGCTCCTGCGCACCACCCGTAAATGGTGGGTGTTGCCGGTTGCCGGCCTGCCTACGGTGTTCATGTACGCCATGAGCGGATGGACGCTGCTCCAGATCATCGAGGCTGGGCTTTTCAAGGAGGGCGCGTTCCAGGCGAATACCGATCCGGTTCCGTGGGTGGCGTTGGTACTCCTTGCGTTGGCGGCCTTGGTTGCCCTTGAGGCGATTCTGGTCTTCGCGCGGCTGGGCAAGCCGCCTGCTCCTCCGCAGTCCCAGCCAACGCCCGCGCCCGGCGACTGACCACCGTCCGACCCTCGCGATGCCATGAAAGGAAAAGCCCCTTCCGGGATCGCCGGAAGGGGCCGGTGCTGCCGTCGAGGATTAAAGGAGGACTGTCAGGCCAGGATCCCCAGGTCGGGGCTGCGGCGCGAGCTGTTCGAGCGATTGCCCTCGTCCTCGCCGCTGACTTCCGCCGCGGCGCTCTCGGCTTCCAGGTCCTCGTCCTTCGGCAGGCCCTCGTAAACGGTCTGGCCGGGCGCGGTGGAGCCCAGGATCCCGCTGCCGCCGCCGGTTCCTTGACCGGTTCCGGTGCCGGTCCCGGTAGCCACGGCAGCCTGCTCGAACTTCTTCTCCTTGAAGATCCAGGCTTCCTGGATCGGGATGTACTGGTCGGCGGCCTTGATCAGTTCGCCTGCGGTGGAGCGCTCGAAGCTGACGACCTCGACGCGAACCCCGTGGCCCTTCAGAGTCTCGACCAGGGGCACGTAGTCCCCGTCGCCGGTGACCAGCACCACGGTGTCGAGCTTGGGCGCCATCAGCATTACGTCGATGGTCATGCCGACGTCCCAGCTTCCCTTAGCCGTGCCGCCACGCCCTTCTGCATCCTGGCGGATCTTCAGTTCCTTGATCTTCAACTCGTAACCGAACCGCATCAGCGCTTCGTGGAAGCCAGACTGGTTGACGTCGGGCTTCTGCACGATGTACGCGATGGCGCGAATCAGCTGCCGGGTGCCGGCGATCTCGCGCAGCAACCGTCCGTAGTCGACCTTGCTCTGGTGCAGGAGCTTTGCCGAGTAGAACATGTTCTGGACGTCAATGAAGATGCCAATGCGCTGGGGAAAGGCCCTGGTTATCGATCCGGTCATGCTGCTCATCGTGCTGCTCCTTTTTTTCTCGTTTCGCCCGTTCCTAAATAGAAGGTCCCTGTTCGCGAAATCCCTCTTGCTTCAGCGGCCGGGTACCTTCATTCGGCCGGTACGACCTGCAATGCCTCCACCAATTCCCGCGCGGCGCGCTCGGGGTCCTGCGCCGAGATCACCGCCGTCGATACCGCCACCCGCCGTACGCCCAGGGCCGCCAGTTCCTCCGCGCGCGCGCGGTCGATGCCGCCGATCGCGAAGACGGGCACGGGCAACGCCAGGCCCAGAACATCCCGGGCCAAGCCCGGACCCACCAGCTTGGGCGCTGCCTTGGTCGCCGTCGGATACATCGAACCGACGGCAATGTAGTCTGCGCCTTCTTCCTGTACGGCCAAGCGGGCCTGCTCGAGCGCATGCGTAGAACGCCCGATCAGCAACTGTTCGCCGCCCAACCGGCGTGCTTCCTTGGGGGGAAGGTCGCCCTGCCCCAGGTGCACACCATGCGCCCCCGCCACCAACGCAACATCTACCCGGTCGTTGACGACAAAGACCGCTTCGTATTCCCCGCACAGATCCCGCAGCCGCCGCGCCCGCTCTAGCAGCGCAGCCGTCTCCAGGGCCTTCTCCCGCAACTGGAGCACCCGGGCGCCGCCTTTTAGCGCCGCGCGCGCCGTAGCCTCCAGCCCCCTTACGCAAAGCGTCTCAGTCAAGAGGACGTACAGCCGGGCCTCCCCCAGGATCCGGGCGGCCCCGCTGGCGCATGCCAACCACTGTTCGGCCTCGTAAAGCTCAAAGCGCAAGCGAGCCAGCGTGCGGCTGCTGTCCGGTGCCGGCCCGCGCGTGAATTCCTCCAGGACCCTCAGCGCTTCCTGCGCGCGCTTCAGGCCGCGCAGCGCCACCTGCCTGGGCGCTTCCTCCGCCGGCCCCTGCGCAGGCGGCTCGGCGCGTCCTGGATGTCCCGCGTCCGTCTGCACACCGCGCGCGCGAAGCAGTTCCTCGTCGCTCGCCAGCACGTGCAGCGCGTCTGCGATCCGGCGCCGGGCATCCCTGAGACGAAGGGCCCATCGTTCGGCGCCGACCTGGAATCGAATGTAGTCCTCCGCCGTTCGGATGCCTTCCCGCGCCCGATTGGCATTAGCGTCCAGCAATCTCAGCGACAAAACAGGATTCATATTCGGCGCTTCCTAAAATAACCTACTCAATATAATGTTAATTCTGTTTCAGGCCAATGAAATCCATTGTTGTGTATACTTCAACGGCTGTTTCTGTGTCAGAACTCCGTCTATAATAGCTGGTTGAGGCGATTTCAAGCACTCAAAATTTAATTTCCTGCACACGGTGCAATTGTCCCGCGATATTGCCCTACTCATTGGTACAATAACTGTTTTGAGACTACCAAGTTAGGTCATGCAATGAGTATGATGATGGTTTAAAGATCAACGAGTCAAAAACGCACATGTTCATCGATGAAGTTGAGATTCGCGTAAAGGCCGGCAAGGGCGGCAACGGCTGCGTGGCCTTTATCCGCGAGAAGTTCCGCCCTTGGGGCGGCCCTGCCGGCGGCGACGGCGGGGCCGGAGGCGATGTCGTCTTCCAGGTCTCGACCAACGTCGACACGCTCCTGCCGCTGTACCGCAAGCGAATCCTGCGCGCGGAGAACGGCAAGCCCGGCGGCGCGAAGAATTGCAGCGGGAAGTCCGGCAAGGACCTGGTGGTCCAGGTGCCCGCCGGCACGATCGTGCGCGTGCAGGGCCGCGACGAGCCGCTGTGCGACCTGACCGAGATCGGCCAGCGCTTCGTCGTCGCCGCCGGCGGCAAAGGCGGGCGCGGCAACCAGCACTTCGCCACCTCGACGCACCAGACGCCGCACGAGTTCGAAGTCGGCAAGGACGGCGAGGAACTGGACCTGCACCTCGAGTTAAAGCTCATCGCCGACGTGGGCCTGATAGGACTGCCCAACGCGGGCAAGTCGACGCTGCTCTCGCGCCTCAGTGCCGCGACCCCGCGCATCGCGCCCTACCCTTTCACCACCAAGGAGCCCCAGCTGGGCATCGTGGACTTGGGCGGCTTCCGGCAGATCGTGATGGCCGACCTGCCGGGCCTGATCGAGGGCGCGCACCGCGGCGCCGGGCTGGGCGACGAATTCCTGAAGCACATCGAGCGCACCAGCTTCCTGCTGCACCTGGTGGACATCGTGCCGCCCGACGGCAGCGATCCGGTCGAGAACTTCAACCTCATCGAGCGCGAACTTGTGCTGTACAGCGAGGTTCTGGCCAAACGCCCGCGCATGGTGGTGGCGAACAAGATCGAGATGACCGGCGCGGAAGAGAATCTGGCCAGGTTCCGCGAGGCCCTGGCCGGGCAGCACGAGGTCCTGGCCGTCTCGGCCGCCACGGGCCAGGGGCTGCCGGACCTGCTCAAGCGCCTCCTGGAACGCAGCAGCGAGCTGAAAGGCCCCAGCGCCAAGGCCTGGTAGGCGCCCTCCAAACAGGTTTCCCAGACTTGTCGAAAGTCCTGGGCCTCTGTAGACTTGTGGCGCCAGTTGGCATTCGGACCTTAGGTCGTTTGCTTTCCTCCGGTGGGATGGAAAGGGAGCAACGTTCGTAGCGTCCGGCGGGCCGCAGCCGGTTCCTTTTGCATACGCCTCAGACGGGGATCAACCCGGTGACGTTCATTCCCAGACGCCTCCTCCTTATCTCTGCCATAATGCCGGTTCTGGCCGCCGGTTCCGCGCGGGCCGAAGAACCCGCCGCCGACCGCGAGGTCCTCGATCGCTTGGTCGCCTTGATCCGCACCAGTCAGAAGCAGGAGACCGCCGGGCAGTCCCAGGAGGCGCTCTCGACCCTCGCAGAAGCCAAGCTCCTGGCCACCGCCGCGCGCCGGGACGACGAAGTCCGCCAGATCGACCGCCGCATCGCCGACGTGCAGGAGAAGCTCGCTGCTGCCAAGGCCAAGGCCGCCGAAGACGGCGCCCAGGCGCCCGTGCAGGCCCCCGCGAAGGATGAAGGGGACGGCAAGACCGAGGTCAAGGACGCGGGCGCGGTCAATCCCGCCAACGTCGGCGTGCTGGTCTCGTTGGAAGACTGCATCGAGATCGCAATCCAGAACAACCTCTCGCTGAAGATCAGCCGCCTGAACGACCGCACCTCGGACATCGCGGTGCGCGAAGCATGGGCCAAGTACTACCCGGATTTCGACTTCGGGGTTTCGCACAGCGGCGGTCAGAGCGGCGACGCGCACTCGAACTCCACGACGCTGGACGGCTCGATCACGCAGACCTCGCCGTGGGGCACCACGCTCTCGGTGGGTGCCAGCGAGTCCATCTTCCATCCGGGCGGGCCGGCGGCGCGGCGCAGTTCGGACTGGGGCGCGGCGCTCAGCCAGCCACTGTGGAAAGGCGCGGGGCTGGACGTCGGGATGCACGGCATCCGCAGCAGCCGAATCAACCGTCTGATCTCGCGCGGCCTGCTGGAGCTGGACGTCCAGGACCTGATCTTCGACGTGAA
Source organism: Planctomycetota bacterium (assembly GCA_023150555.1). Taxonomy (GTDB): domain Bacteria; phylum Planctomycetota; class SZUA-567; order H5-PLA8; family H5-PLA8; genus JAKLKQ01. Next base: position 76,698 of record JAKLKQ010000020.1, on the reverse strand, counting down.
GACTGCTTACCAGAACTGCATCCGCCAGCTGCAGTCGCTGCAGGTCAACCTGCGCGCGGTGAAGTCGGCCGAGACCTTCCTGCGCCTGACCGAGGCCCAGGAGAAGGCCGGCCGCGTGACGAAGCTGGAAGTCTACAATGCCGAGGTGCAGCTGGCCGACCGCAAGCTCGCGTTGACCACCAACGAGCGCCAGCTCGAGGACGCAAAGGACACGCTCAAGCGCCTGATGGACGTGGACCTGGAAGAGAAGCTGCGGGTCGAGGAAGTGCCCGTCGAGTTCGGCGAGAACCCGCCGGAAAAGCGCGAAGTGCGCATCGAGACCGACGACCCCAGCGGCACCGTGCTGCTGGCCACCTACGAGGTCGTCGAGAAGGAGATCACCCGCGAGGACGGCAGCAAGGGCAGGACCACCGAAATCGGGAATCCCGTCGGCAAGCCTGTGGTGATGTACCGCGCCAAGCGCTTCGACGAGACCACCATCCTCAGCGAGGCCCTGACCAACCGCATCGACCTGCTCAACAGCCGCCGCGGCGTCGCGTTGCAGAAGCTGGACACGCTCCTGGCGCGCGACGGGCTCGGCCACCAGATCGACCTGGACCTCTCCTACGGGCGCTCCCAGACCGGCGGCTCGTTCAAGGACTCGCACGGCTACGAGGACCACGACTACTCGGCCGAGATCCGCATGAAGCTGCCCTGGGGTAAGATCAAGGACCGCGCCGCCTACGAGCGCGCGCTGCTGGACCTGCAGAAGGCCGAGATCCAGCTCAAGGACGCCCGCACCCAGGTGCACCTGGAGACCCGCGACATTCTGCGCCGCCTGCGCGAAGGCGAGAAGGTGATCCTGATCCAGGGCAAGAAGGTCGAACAGGCCAAGCGCACCGTCGAAGCCTCGCAGATCAGCTTCGAGCGCGGCCTGAAGGACAGCTTCGACGTGATCCAGGCCGAAGATAACCTCCTGCGCGCCAAGACCGACTTCATCAACGCGACCATCGCCTACACCATTTTCCTGGCACAGCTCGAACGCGTCGTCGGCAAGCCCACCGGGCGCGTGGACCTGAGCGGCCAGTCGGTCGGCGGCCTGATCGACTCGACCTTACCCGGCGAACTGCGCCAGCGCCCGCAGCCGAAGCCCGCTCCCGACGCAGAGGCCGATCCGGCCGACGAGCCGCTGAAGGTCAACTACCGCCGCGTCAAGATGTCCGAAGACAAGGACAGCAAAGAAGATAAGAAGGCCAAGAAGGAAAAGAAGGCCGAGAAGACCGAAGCCGCGCCGGAAACCAAGCCGGCCGAGTGACCCTCTGGCGCCCAAGCTCGTAGTAACTCAAACACACTTCAGCCGTTAGAGCAACCGCGCCGGCTTCTACGTCTGGCTGGCGATGACGCTCTTCGCCTACGCGCTCCCGCGGTAGAATGGAACTCGATGGCAACCGACGACGAAGCTCCCGCCGGACTGCGCAAGCTGGGCCCGCTCGACTGCGGGCTTCGAGCCGCGGCCCTACTCCTTGGCGTCCTGGTCTTCCTGTCGGCTGTCTTTGCTGTTGAGATCGTGCTGATGGCTCCGCCAAGCGCCGCCGGCAACGCCTTATGGTTCAAGGAAGTATGGGAAGTGCTTGCCCAGGGAGCAGTCGTCGTCGTCCCGCCGGTCCTCGCCGGTGTCGCGCTGGTGGCGTGGGATCTGTACCGCCTTGCCACCCATCTGCGAACGCCCGTTCATACAAACATGTGGGCCTTGGGTGCTGCGATGGTGGTGCTGGCCGTTCTGAACGCCTACGTGACCTTCCTGATCGTTCCCTTCATACCCTTTCTCCTTCAGCGTTTGCGGAGAAGAAAACTCTTCAGCGCCAACCCCTCCGCCGACTGGATGTTGCCGTCGGCTTATGTGCTGCTGTTCGGCGTAGCGGGAACGCTTCTCGGAGATGGACCCCCGCGAAGCTTGCTGGAGGCCGTGCCTGTCGCGATGATCGTCTGCTACTTCGGCGTGCTGATCCAAGATTGCTTGATGGTAGACCGGATGGCCCGCTGGTCCACACAAGGACGCCTCAAAGTCCTTCAGGGCAAGACCTTCCAGTTTTCCCTCGGCTCGCTGCTTGCGGTGGTGATGGGCCTCGCCGCCTACGTCACCGGCCTCGTCCTGATCTTCCGCTAGAGCCCGAAGACGTCCTTCGCGTTGAGCCCCAGGATCCGGCGCTTGTCGTCCTCGCTGATCTGCGCAAAGGCCACGCGGCCGAACTGCATGGGCGCGCCGATGAAGGGTATGTCGCTGCCGTACAGGAACTTATGCGCGCCGCATTCGGCCACGACGGCCTCCACGATGCCGCGCGCGCAGCTCGACGTGCACAATTCGAGGTACACGTTGTCGAGCTCGCGCCCGATCTTGAGGTACTCGTCAAGGTCCGTGCTGCCGGTGTGCGCGCAGATCCACTTGGTGCGCTTGAATTGCGTCGCCAGTTCCCGCATCCAGCCCAGGTCGCGCTGGCCCCAGGTGTGCGCCAGCACCGGCCAACCGCCAGCGTCGGCGACCTTGAAGGCCTCGATGTAGGTCTCGTGCGTGTAAGGCTTTCCGTGGTAGGTGTGGATTTTAAGGCCGCGCAGGCCCAGGGCCTTGCAGCGTTCGACTTCGGCGCGGCCGCCGTTGGGATCGCTGGGATTGACGACGATGTAGCCCCAGTAGCGCCCGCCGCTCTCCTTCACCGTGCGCGCGACCCAGTCGTTGCCGTGCGCGGTGTCCATGCCGCAGGCGGAGACGATGGCGCTGAAGCAGGTCACGTCGACGCCCAGCGCATCCTGCGCCGGCCGCATGCCCTCACCGTCGGCGTTCCAGATCGGAAACTGTTGCCAGCTCCCGAGATGCGCGTGGCTGTCGATCACGAGCACGTCGTCGAGCAGCTCGCCGCGCCGCGCGCGCGACGCGATGGAATCGGCGGGCTTCATGCCTGCACCTCCTCGAGGATCTGCTCCAGGTTGCGCGCGCCGATCCGCGCGCGCTCGTCCTCGGAGATGCGCGCGTACGCCAGCATCGCCAGCGCCGCGCCGGGTTCGGCCACGGGATAGCCGCTGCCGAAGAGCAAGCGCTTGGCGCCAAAGCGTTTGCAGATCTCCTCCACGCCGTCGTGCACGTCGTAGGGCGGCGCGAGGTCTATGTGCAGGTTCGCGTGCAACTCAAGCAGCGGAAAGAGCATGCGATTCACGCGGTAGTTGACGTTCGTCAGCAGCAGCGGCAGGCGCGGATGCTTCTCCAGAACTTCGTGGACCGTGCCGAGGTCCGCCTCCGCGAACGGCAGCAGCGCCAAGACCTTGCGGTCTTCGAGCGCGCGCAACAGCGAGCCCGCGCACCATTCGTCGAGCTGCCAATTCATGCGTTTGGGAAAGAGTTGCACGGCGCGAGCGCCCGCCGTAAGCATACGTTCGACCCACTGCCTCGCGGGCGGCGTATCGCCGGCGGTGTCGGGCAGCGCGGTCCAAACCCGCGCCAGCCTTGGGTTTCCGCGCGCTTCGTCCTCAATGCGGCGGTTGCCGAGGTCGGGCAGGGACTCGTAGCCCGAGTAATGCACGACGAGCGCCTTCTCGATCTCGAGCCGGTCCATCTCGGCGAGCAGCTCCGCCACCGTCGAAGGCTCGTTGGACCGCGCGTCCAACCTGCGGCCAATGCGGCAGTTGCAGTCGAAGAGTCGCACGCTCACGCGTTCACCTGCTTCAACTGGCCGTCATGCGCGGCGCGCAGGACCTTGATGAGCGCCGCGGCGTAGCGTTCGATCTGCTCGGCGCGGTCGTGCTTGAACCACGGCACGCTGAAGCAGCGCACCGGGATCGACTCCGTAACCGGAAGGCTGCCCGGACCTTGCGGCGAGGTCCCGTTCGTCGGCTCGGCTTCGCCGTAGACGCGCGCCTCGCTGTAGAGCGGGTGCAGATGCAGCGGCGCGTTGGCCCCCGCCTTGCACGGAAAGCCTTCGGCATTCAGCGCTTCGATGAAGCGGCCGATGGGCAGGCCGCCCAGCTTCTCCGCATCGTAAAGCCCGTGCGGGTAGTACCAGCCGCCCATCGTGCTGCCGCCGCCCTTTGGCGGGCGGTGCGCGCGCACGCCGGGCAGGCCGGCGGCCTCGACGAGGTCCCAGAAACGGTGCATCGCGCGCTGGATCTCGTCCATACGCTCGCGGTAACGCTTGAGTTGCGTGCGGCCCAGCGCGGCGCAGAGCTGGTTCATGCGGTTCTTGAGGCCGCCCAGCGGAATGCCTGCAAAGCGTTTCAGCGCCTGGTCTTGGATCGCGGGCTCGCCGGTGTAGTAGCTGTAGCCGCTCATCGTGCGCTCGTAGTGCCCCCACGCGACGGCGCGCTCGAAGATGGCGCGGTCGTTCGTCAGCAGCATGCCGCCTTCGCCGCAGACCAGCGACTTGCCGCTCATCAGGCTCATGCCCGCGACGTGGCCCAGCGTGCCCACCACGCGGCCCTTGTAAAGCGCTCCGTGCGCGTGGCTTACGTCCTCGACCACCTTCAGGCCTCGGCGCGCGGCAAGGGCCATGATCGGGTCCATGTCGCAGGGATGCCCGCAGTAGTGGACGACGACGATGGCCTTCGTGCGCGGCGTGATGTGGCGTTCGATGTCGTTTGGATCGATGCACAGCGTCTCGGGATCGGCCTCGCAGAAGCGTATGTGAGCGCCCAGGTTAAGCGCCGACGTGATACTCGCCCAGAAGGTCAGGCTCGGGCAGATGACCTCGTCGTCGCGCCCCACGCCGCAGGCGAAGAGCGCCGCATGCAGCGCGGCCGTGCCGTTGGGATGCGCGAGCGCGTACTTCGCGCCGTGCCATTCGGCGAACTCCCTTTCGTACGCGAGAGTTACGTCGGTGCCGGACATCGCGCCGCGGCGCAGGACGTCCAGCACGGCATCCTCGTCCTCGCGCCCGACGAGCGGCCACGCGAAGAGGTCCTCGTGCTTCGACGTCACGGCGCGCGGGCCACCGAAGAGGGCCAGGGTCTCGAGTGCTGCGCTTGCGGTGCTCATCGCTCCTCCGTTTCGTGCGCTTTGAAATTCCATGTAACTCAGGACCGCGCCGCCAGTTGCGTCGCGACCTTCCTGAAGCCGACGAGCGTCTGCGCGAGGTCCTCGTCGGTGTAGAACTCGTTGATGCCGACCTGGATGCTGTCGGCGCAGATGGCCTCGGCATTGGGGCACAGGCCGGGCTCGTAGCGGATGTGCGGCGCCAGGCTGAACGGCCACTCGGTGCCGCCGAAGCCGCTGCGATTGCGGAAGATCTTGTGCAGATACGTGGCGTACGGCACGTACCCCGCCGAGACGCGAAGTCCTTCGGCCGCAAGGGCTTCGGCGACCTTGTCGCGCGGGCCCAGCACCTTCTCGTCGACGCGCAGCAGGTAGAACCAGTAGCTCGGGCGCGCGCCTTCAACGAAACGCTGCGGATGGATGCCCGGCAGGCCTTCTAGCCCCGCGTGCAGGCCGTCGCCGAAGCGGCGCCGCGCGGCGATGATGCCGTCGAGTTTCTCGAGCTGCGCAAGTGCCACCGCCGCATGGAGTTCGCACATCCGGTAGTTCATCGCGAGCGAGAAGGGATTGCGCTCGGCGTTGGGCGCGCGGTCGTAGCACTTGTCGGCGAAGAGTTCCGCGCGGTGCGCGAGTTCGTCGTCGTTGGTGAGCACCATGCCCGCGTCGCCGGCGGAGATATGCTTGAAGTCGTTGAGCGAGAAGCAACCGGCGTCGCCGATGGTGCCGCAGAGCTGGCGCTTGTAGCCGGTGTGGTAGCTCTGCGCGCAATCCTCGATCAGCTTTAGACTTCTGCGCGCGGCGAGCTGCTTGAAGGCGTCCATTTCGCAGGGCGCGCCGGTCAGATGCACGGGCAGGATCGCGGCGGTCTTCTTCGTGATGAGCTTCTCCACCGCGGCCGGGTCCATCGTGTAGGTGTGCGGGTCCAGATCCGCAAAGACTGGAATGGCACCGCATTGCAGGATCGCGATGCAGGTGCCCATGTCGGTGATGGACGCGGTGATGACCTCGTCGCCGGGCTTGATTCCCGCCGACGCGACGGCGATGTGCAGCGCCGCGGTGCCGCTCGAACAGGTGACCACGTGTTTGACGCCATAGCGCGCCGCGAAGCGTTCACGGAAAGCCTTGGTCTTGCTGCCTTTGGCGTAGAAGAGCGTCTGCTGCTCGAGGGCCTCCTTAAGCTGCGCAAGCTCCTCGGTGCCGAAGCGTTTGCCCATGCCATACGGTGTCGGCTTGGCCTTGGGGCCGCCGTCGATCGCCAGCTTCTCCAACGTCTGCGCCTGCGGCATGAGCGTCTCCTCTCCGGTGCGGGGTGTCGCGTACGGAGTGCACATAGGCAAGCGCCCGGCCAATCGAAGCGGGCCGGACGAAAAGCTATAACATCAATGGTCATTTGAGTTACGACATACCAAATGGTCCCGTTCCGGGGCCCAGTCGTCAAATTTTTGACATCTCCTGAGGCGCGCCTTGCGACAGGTGTCAAAATTTTGTCAGTCCGCCAAAGACTTCACCACGAAAGCACGGAGGCCACGGAGAAGGAAAAGGGACGGGATCGCGGACGGCTTTCCGGCCGGAAGCGCACTGCTCCCCACAATGTGCGCAAGTCGCGAGATTTCGCGACGGACGAATTTCGGCACTCGCGAAATTTCGCGAATCACCTGGTGCTGCGCGAGGTGCTGGAGTGCACATGGCGATTTGTATCGATCTTTCCTCGATTCCAACAAAGTGCAGGAATGTTTCTTTGACGAAATCATTGGACTTACGACGATTTTGCACACCGTGCTGCGCGCGGTGCAAATAGGGTTTACGTGAATGGCGGGTGTTACGTTGCACGATGTGGATGTGTTACACTGCGCAAAGTGCATATTACGCTTTGCGTATTGACCGGGAACCGGGATCCGGACACCGGTATCCGGACACCGGTATCCGGAAAACGGCGAACAGAAAATCGGAGAAACGGCGAAAGGAAATCGGCCTCCACCGCAGAGGGACATAGAGGCCACGGAGAAGGCTATATAAGGAGGCACGGAAAGTGGCCGATGGCCACCGGAATGGACGGGCGCCCTGCCCCACAACCCAAAGGACTATCCTCTGTGCTCTCTGTGTGCTCTGTGGTTAAATCAAGACGCGGAACGCGTCCCACCACAGTTTCGCCGCCGCCAGGGCCAGGAAGAGGTAGATCAGGCCCACAAACACCGCGGCGCTCATGCGCCGGTTCAGCCACGCGCCGAAGGACACGCCGAACGGCGCGAGCGCCATCAGCCACAGCGAGTAGCGGAAGATGCCGGGATTCAGCCACCCGATCGCGATCAGGCACGGCACCTTGAACGAGTTGAAGAAGAAGTAGAAGCGCCCCGTCGTGCCCACGAACGTGCGCGGGTCCATGCGCTGCGGCAGCAGGAACATCGTCACCAGCGGGCCCGCCGCGTGCGCGATCATCGTCGTGAGGCCGCTCAGCAGGCCCACCGGAACGCCCACGGCGTACGTCGGCGTCCACGGCGCGGGATCGCGAGAGGCTTCGGGCTCGCTTACGCTTTGCGGCTTGGCTTTCTTTCCCGGCATGTATTTCAGCGCGATGAAGGCGAACGCGACCAGGCCGACGCCGAACTTCAGCCAGGCGTCGCGCGTCGCGCCTGCGGAGCCCTGGGCGTTCTTGTCGAGCGTCCCCAGGAAGGCCGTCGTCGCCAGAATCCCCAGCGTCATGCCCGGCACCAGCGGGCGCATCGCCGGCCAGGACCACTCCTTCGGGTACGCGCGGATCGTGGCGACGTCGCAGGCGATCAGGACCGGCAGCCACAGCGCCAGCACCGTCGGCGCGGGCGCGACCTGCAGCATCAGCGGCACGGAGATCATGCCCACGCCGCCGCCGAAGCCGCCCTTCGAGATCGCCGTGACCAGCATCGCGATCACCGCCACCGCGATGTACGCGCCGGCCCCGACGGTCGCCGCGCTGCCTTCGGCCACCACCGGCACCGACGGCACGATCCACTCGTGGAGAAAGTCCATCGGTGGCTTATAGCACGCGCGCGCGAATCGGCATGGAGAGGAAGGAGATCCAACCCGCCTCCTCACCTTCCTGCCGCAACAAGATGCGGAGGACATGTGGGGCACGGAACGACGTTTCCAGTCTCCGGTTTCCCGTTCCCGCTTCGCGAACGCAAGACGCGCGAGCGCGTGGCGCGGGTTGTCAGCCCGCGCATCTGCGGGGGAAATGAATCTCCTGCGGTAAACCTTCAAAGCCTGTGCGGGCCAGTGCCGATCCATCGGAGCGGTGGGCTTCAGCAGGTTCTACCGAGCCACAATGGCGTAAAGCATTTGGGAGACGACATTCAAATTGAAAAACCGAAAATCTACTCCAACATCATGATAGTGTTTGCCTGACCTAGAATCATTAGAGTTCCAAAGCAGAGTGGACGCGCAATGAAATCCGAATCTGAAATTCCAATAGAACAACGATACCTTTGGTTCGAAGGGAAAGCTTCATCCTCTTCCTTGGAGTTGGTTCAGACCGGTCTGCCGCCCTCTCGGAACGCAGATACCGAAATCCTGTTTGCCGGATTTGCGTATATGGACCTGCCGCTCACCAGACCGTTTGACATCGTCTTTCCCAAAGGCAGCCCTCAAGCAGGTATTCGTTGCCCATGCAAGATAATTGCGGCGACCCAACAATTCGGCAAGCCGCTAGACCTGATTCCCGATGGATGGAAGACCATTTGTATTGTCCACTTTATGGAAGGTATTCCGGAATTGATCAAGCAATTGCCAGTCGTTGACGATTGGTACCAAAATCAGGCGTGGGTAGGCGTTTGTCACGAATCCACATGGCTGCATCTCATTAGATAACTAATGCTGGCAATCGAGCGCTTGCGCCACAAGAAGGCTGCTGAAAGGAAATTGAAGATCCTCTGAAATGCTGGGCATGAGATGGCTTGCCCGCTACGGCAGTGTGCCCGTCCTCTTCACCGCAGTCGCATGGTTCGCGTGGGTGTTGAATAACCGTCACATGACGGAGGGCACCTTCCATTACTGGGGCTGGCCGTTCGCCATCTGGGGTTCCGGAATCCCCGGCACCTTCGGCGATCCACTTCAAATCGGCGTTGCCGTCCTCAACGCCTGCCTGGGCCTCGCGCTGGCAACAGCCGTCTCTATAGGATGGGCGCTGCTGCTCCGCGCCATCTTCCATCGCATTGACCGCACCAAATAAGCATGAAGCCGCGCCGCCCCCCACGCCTTCCGGACGCAACAAGATGCGGTGGACATGTGGGGCGGGCGTCCCTGCCCACCTCCAGCCAATGAATATGGTGTGGCGTATTTGGCCCTGTGCTATGCGTGGCGGATGTACACCCACGCATAAGACTTAGCTTCCGGCCAACGCTTGGCGGGATTGCCTTCGATGTAGGCCACCTTGTTCGCCAGATCACCCGGATCCCGGATCATCCTGTCGAAGTATTCGCTCTGCCAAAGACTGCCTTCTCTTCTGCCGAGTTTCTGAAGCTCGCGCGCGCTGAACGACTTCCAACTCTGCACAATGCCTTCGAGGTTGTGTTCGCCACTCGGCTCGACAATTACGTGAACATGGTCGTTCATGACCACGTAGGCATGCAATGCGTATCTGTCTCCGTCGAAGTGCCGAAGGCAGGAGACCACAATCGATCGCTCGTCGCCGTCCAGTTCGTGTTGAATAGGAGCCAAGCGCCAAGTCACGAAGTAGGTGACGCCATCCCGGCGCAGATGCGGCAGTCTTCGGCGGTAGGAGGGCATGGACGCGATCTTATTCGCAGGCAGCGCGGTTGCCTAGAACGCCGCGCGATGCACACCGGGCTTAGGCTCCAAGCCCCGTTTTGCGACTGGGCGCGGGCACGGAGGCCCACGCCACATGAACAAGGCCTCTCCAAGGAACACGATAGGCTTGAGCGTCCTCCGGCAACGCCTTTCGCCTTTCAACTCTTTCAAAGCAAAGGACTTACAGAAAGACGAATTCCTTCCTTTTCCCCTGCCGAAGCCCCGCCCTGCGGCAGCGGACGGTTGGGGGCAAGGCTGCCTCCGGGTAGAATCGGCGGGAGTTCGCGGCCCATGGGCAGCACCGGCATCACGGTTCGGACGTCCGGCAGCGGGAGGCGTTCACGCGTGGCAACCAGGCCGGCGACGGTAACCCTTTCCTCCGCGAGCGACGCCGAGTTGCTCGGCGCGATCGCGCGACGCCAGGACCGCGACGCCTTCTCCGAGATCTATTCGCGCTACGAGAAGGCCGCCTTCAACCTCGCCCAGTTCCTGACTCGCAACAAGGACTTCGCCGAAGAGGCCGTGCAGGAGGGTTTCCTGGCCGTGTGGCGATCCGCGAATACGTTCCGCAGCGACGGCAGCCCGCGCAGCTGGGTGCTGCGCATCGTGGCGATGAAGAGCCTGCAGATCCTGCGCCGCCGGCGCCGCACCGAGGCCAAGATCGAACGCGCGCAGCAGGCCTCCACCCCGCCCGAGACCGACGTCCTGGCCGCGGATGCCGAACGCGGCGAGCTGCTCGCGTCGCTGCGCCGGCACCTCGAACGGCTGCCGGACCTCGAGCGCGAACTGATCGCCCTCTACTACGGCGGGGACCTCTCGCAGGCCCAGATCGCCGAGCAACTCGAGATGCCCGAGCGCACCGTCAGCTTCCGCATCCAGAAGGCGCTCGAACAGCTGCGCACGCGCCTGGCCGGCGCCGGCTTTACGGCAGCATTGCCGCTGGCGGGCACGGAGTTCAGCGGCGAGCTGCTGCGCGGCGCGCTGCTGGACGCGGGGCCGAGCGTCCCGGCGAGTCTGGGGACGTCGGTCCTCGGACAGCTGGCCGCCAAGGCCGCGAACGTATCGAAAGCCAGCGCGCGCGCCGCGGCGGGATCGTCCTCCGCTGGCCTGTACGTCGCCACCGCGGTGCTGCTGGCCGCGGGCGCGGGGACCTTCGCGTGGATGCAGCAGGAGCCGAACCCGCCGCAAGCGAAAGCGCCGCTTGAAGCGAAGACCGAAGCCTCCGCCCAGCCCGCGCCCGCCGCGCCGAAAGAGCGCCCGCTCTACCAGGCGCACTGGTCGTTCGAAAAGGGCCCGCCCACGGACCTGGTCGCGTTGTACGGCACCTGGACCTGGGGCAAGGGCCCGGATGGCGCAGGCGAGATGCAGCCGCAGGGGCACCCACAGTTGCCCCCGGACATGCACCGCGTAATGGTGAAAATCCCTCAGGTCTTCGGCGCCCGCCCTGTCCGCTTCGATTTCAAGGTCCGCGCCACCAACGCGGACAACAGCTCATTCGATGTGACCTGGACGACCGCGACCGGAGATCCCATGCCCTACCGGCAATGGGGCCAGATCGTCAGGGTCAGGGATGTGACCGGTAACCTGTCCGCCGTGGCGATAGACAGGTACGTCATTCTCTTTATGCAAGGACACCCCTTTACGGTGTCGGAATACCAGAGTGCCTATCCGTCCCGAAACCTGATCTTCCTGCTTTCCAATACGGCGGTGCGCGAAATCACCGTGCGCGAACTGCCTGCGGACGATCCAAGCCTGCGCGACATTCGTCCGGAGGAACTCAAGAAGTCCCTGACCCCCGCCCCCAGCACGTCCCGCCGCGGCACGCCGCGCGAGACGCCCGGCCCGCAGTAACTTCCACGCCTCCGCTCCTCCACCCTGTTTCATCCGCCGCCTCAACGCTCCCGTCGCCCGCGCCATCGGTCCTTGATCGGTGCAGGCAATGGGAGCACAATCGTTTCCACGCCAGCGCGCGAACACGGAGAACCAGAACATGAAGCGATACGTCGACGGTTACGTGCTTCCGATCAAGAAACGGAACCTGAAGGCCTACCGCAAGATGGCGGCGAAGGCCGGCAAGGTCTGGATGAAGCACGGCGCACTGCAGTACGTCGAATGCGCCGGCGAGGACCTGAAGAGCATGGCGAAGTGGGGCTGCGTGACCTTCCCCAAGCTGGCCAAGGCGAAGGCCGGCGAAACCGTGATCTTCGCCTACGTCGTCTACAAGTCGCGCGCCCACCGCGACAAGGTCAACGCGAAGGTGATGAAGGAATTCACCGCGCATCCGCCCGACTGCGAAACGAAGAAGGTGCCCTTCGAGATGCGGCGCATGACGGTGGGCGGCTTCGAGACCATCGTCTGCCTGGGTTGACACCTATATTAAGGAGGCGCCTCATGCCCCACGAACTCGACGGGCTGGTCGCGATGGTGAGCTTCAACGAGCAGGCGCTGTCCGGCGCCGTGAAGGATTTTCAGGACGAGGACTGGCTGCACCGGCCCGGCGGCGCCAACCACGCGCTGTGGGTCGTCGGGCACATCGCGGTCTACCGCCGCGAGTGGCTGCGCAAGCTGAAGGTCAACGAAGATCCGCTGGACTGGGAGGAGCAGTTCACGATGGGCAGCGCGCCCGGCACCACCGCCACCGACCCGGCGCCCCGCGTGCTGCTGGACGACATCGCGCTGTCCGGCCAGAGCCTGCACAAACACCTGCCGACGCTGCTGCCCGAGCAACTCGCCGAGCCCCACGGCCTGGCCTTCCCCAAGTTCGCGCCGACGCTCTCCGGTTTCTGCCAGTTCATGCTCTGGCACGAGTCCTACCACGTGGGGCAGGTCGGGCTGATCCGCCGCGTGCGCGGGCTCGAGGGCCTCGCGTAACGACTTTTTCACCACAGAGATCACAGAGCAGGATCAGGTACGGCAACCTGATCCTGCCGTGTGGTCCCCGTATTCTTCCGGCATGCATACGCCCCGCCCTGTGGAAGTACTCACCAATCCCACCTCTGTGTTCTCTGTGTGCTCTGTGGTTAAAATTTCGTTGGCGCACTTGCGCACCGGGGGGTGCGTGGGGTTAATTGCAGGACCGGAGGCCCACGCCCCAACCTATCCCGCGAGGACCAACGCGGCACTTAACGCTCCCCAGCAATCTGGAGCGCAGCGAGGATTCTATGCCCTGGCACGTCGAACCGTTCGATCCGAAGTGCGAAGACGAAGCCCGTTGGAAGGCGGTCCACGACCTCTCCACCACGATCGGCCTCGAGAAGATGCCCGACGACCCGCCGGTGAGCCTGGCGGACACCAAGCGCTTCATGCGCACGCGCACGGCCCACGAGGACATGCGCTTCTGGATGCTGTCCGAGGACGGCACGCCGGGCTTCGCCGCGACGGCGCACACGTACTTCGAAGACATCAAGGAAAACCGGCACCTCCTGCGCGCCGGCATCGGCGTGCGGCGGGAGCACCGCCGCCGCGGAATGGCGCGCAGGCTGCTGCGCGAGATCGCCGGCGTCGCGCACGAGACCGGGCGCACGCTGGTCTTCTTCCAGTCCCTCAACTCGGTGCCCGCCGCCGCCGCGGTGCTGGAGCGCCTGGGCGCCGAACGCGGCCTGGTGATGCACATCAACCAGCTCGTGCTGAGCGAGGTCGACCGCGCCCTTCTGCGCGATTGGCAAAACCGCGCCCGGGAGCGCGCGGCCGGCTTCGAACTCGTCTGCTGGGACGGGCCGTATCCCGAGGAAGACCTGCAGGCGGTCTGCGACCTGGCCGCGGTGATGAACACCGCGCCGCGCGACAAGCTGAAGATGGAGGACTGGAAGATCACGCCGGCGCAGATGCGCGAGTACGAACGCGTACGCGCCGAGCGCAAGGTCGAACGCACGGTCCTGGCCGCGCGCGAGACGGCCTCCGGCGCGCTTGCGGGTTTGACGGTGCTGTATTGGGATCCCGCCGAGCCGCACCTGTACTTCCAGGGCGACACCGGCGTCTGGCCCAAGTACCGCAACCTGGGTCTGGGGCGCTGGCTCAAGGCCGCGATGCTGGATCGCGTGCTGGACGATGGCGCGCGGCATCCCGAGGCGAAGTTCATCCGCACCGGCAACGCGGGCAGCAACGCGCCGATGCTGAAGATCAACCACGAGTTGGGCTTCCGGCTCTACCGCGAGTCCGCCACGTGGCAGATCGGGATCGAGAAGATCGACGCGTACCTGGAAAAGACAGGCAAGAGTTAAGAAATAGAGATAACAGACAATAGATGAGGGAAAAGGATAGCCGCTACTTCGCGGCCTTTTTCCAAGGCAGGCGCGCGTTGAGTTTTTCGGCGGCCGCGTCGAGTGCCGCTTTGTATTCGCCGTAGCGCTCCTTGCCATAGCGCCCGGGCTCCAGGCGCAGGCGGTAGTCGAAGGTCACGCCGGCGCCTTCGGGCGCGGCCTTCAGCGCCCACGATACGAAAGGTTTGCGGTCGCCCGCACCGCCCAAGTCCTTCGCGGCCAGCGCGTAGCCTTCGGGCGGCAGGATCGTCGTGACGCTCTGGAGGGTCAGCGCCCTGCGGCGGCGGAAGGGCGTGCGGCGTTCGGCCGAGGCTTCCGCCGACGCGTAGAGGCGCTCCCACAGCACCGGCGCCACGGCCACCCACTGCTCCTCCATCGTCCACGCGGCGTCCTTGACGCGGTACTCGAGTGCCACTTCCACCGGCGCGGCACTGTCGTCCAACCGCTCGACTTTCGCCTCCGACACCTCCACGTCCGCGCGTGCGTACGCCAGGTCCTCCTTCAGCGCGTTCTTCACGCCCTCGGCGTCGCGCCCGCGCAGGAAGCCGCGCATGTCCACAGCGCTCGCGCCGGAGAAGACAATCGTCTCCGCCACGCGCAGGCCCCCGGCCGGATCGGGCCGGCAGTCGCGCCTGATCTTCACGTCCATCTCCGCTTCCGCGCACGCGGGGATCGTTTCCAGGCGCGGGTTCGCGGGATCGAGCACCAGGGCCTTTCCGCCGTCCAGGTCCACCGGCGCGCCGTCGAGCGGGTTCACGTCGTGGTCGGTGGGGTCGATGAAGGCCGGGCCCTTTCCGCCGCCGGCGATGCCGTCCGGCACGCAGACGATCATGTGGTCGAACTGGTCCAGCGAAGGGAAGTCGGCGGCAACGGGCGTGTCGGTGCTGACCAGCGCAAGGTGCGACGCGATCCCGGCGTCCTTCAAGATCAGGTGCAGCAGCAGCGCGTGGTCCTTGCAGTCGCCGTAGCGGTCCTTCATGATCCGCGCGGTGTCGTTGGGGATGCGCGCGCGCTCGCCGAACTCGATCGCGCGGTAGGTCAGGTTGTCCTGGATGAACTTCACCGCCGCGCGGATCTTTTCCGGCCGACCTACGATGCCCTTCAGCGCGGCGGCGGCCATCGCGCGCGTATTTTCGTCGAGGACGAGTTTCTCCTTCATCTCGTCCAGGTGCTCGCGGCCCTGCGCGGCCCATTCGTCGCGCGCGTCGCCGGCAAAGAGCATGGGCAGGAACTCCTCGGCCTCGTCCTGCAGCGGCTCCCAGCGGTAGACCTCGGGCGCGTCCACGCGCCACAGCTTCAATCCGTCGCGCACGACGGGTACGGGCAGGCGCAGTTCGCCCGTCTTGACGTTGGCGAGGTCCCCCTGGATCCAGTAGGCCATCGCGAGCACCGGGGTGGCGTGCGCAAGGACCCGGCGCGCGAACGGCAGGCGCTCGCAGGGCGCGAACTCCCGGCGCGTGACCACCAGCTCCACCGTGTAGCCCGTCTGCAGGCCCGGCACGGGCACCGTCAGCAGCTTGTCGTTGGTCGCCATCTCCTGGGCGGGATGGTCGAGCACGTAATAGGCCTCGACGCGGCCCTCGCTGACCAGTTTCCCGTCGCCGTCGAGGACGCGCAGGCGGTTGACGAAGATGGCTTCGCCCAGCGGGTCGAAAGCGAACTGGAAGGTGCTGAAGGCCTCCAGGCTGCGCGCCTGGACGACCTTCGCCTTCAGGTACTCGGTGGTGCGCAGGGCCTCGCCGGGGGTCAACGCGACGCCGGTGGCACGCAGCAGGTAGTAGGCGCCGGCGTCCTTCAGGTACGCGGCGTGCGCGGCGGGATCGGGATTCGTCGCGAGTTCCACGGGCAGCGGCACTTCGGGGATGGGCGCCTTGATCGCGGTGTTGGCGCCTTCGCCCAGCAGCCCGTTGACGTAGGCTAGGTACGCCTGGATTTCCTCGTCGTTGGGGCTTCGGCGCAGCGCTTCCTCGAACGACGCCTTCGCGTCGCGGTACCACTTCAGGCCGCACTCGGCGTCGCCCTTGGCGTAATAGAGGTCCGCGCTGGCCAGGCTGTTGCCGATAGCCTTGGTGCACAACTCCAGGGCCTCGCGGTGGCGCTCGTTGTCGGCGTGCAGGTCGATGAGCGTGAAGACCGCGCCCGCGTTGCGAGGTTCGGCGGCCAGCAGCTTCTCCAGCACCCCGGCGGCCTCGTCGTCCTTCTGCAGCGCGCGCAGGGTCTCGGCACGCAGCAGCTGCACGCCGGCGGTGTTGCTGCGCTTGGCGTAGATGTCCAGCCAGCGGACCGCGTCCTCCATGCGCCCGGCTCGGTTGAGCGCGCGCACGAGGTCCGCGAAGGCCGCGTCGTCCACCCAGCCCCCGCCGAAGACCTGCGCGTAGGCGTCCAGCGCCCGCGCCGTGCGGCCCAGTTGCATCAGGAACTCGGCGCGCCGCACCGCCAGGCCGTGGTCGCCGGGGAACTTCGACGTGTGCGCCTCCAGGTACTCAAGGCCCTCTTCGGCGCGCTTGAGCTGCTTGAAGGTCTCGGCCACGTTTCCGAGTATCGCCGCGTCGGCGCGCCCGGTCTCGAAGCCGGCGCGAAAGAAGTCCAGCGCCTTCCCGTACTGGCGCTTGTCGTAGTAGTACAGGCCCACCACGTTGAAGAAGCCGCGGTGGCGGTCCTGTTCGCCCGGCTTCGCCTTGGCCAGGTCCGGCGCTTCGGGCAGATCCTCCGACAGCGCGAATCCATCGAGCAACTCGGCGACCTGCTTCGCGCTCACGTCGGATTCCGGTTCCCACCACCCGCCCACCAGCCAGGCGAAGGCGCCGCGGCGGTACACGCGGAAGCGATAAAGCCAGCCCTCGTCCGCTTTTTGGCGTCCGAACGTGAGTTCCTGAATCTCGGTGTCGCCCATCCTGCGCATGGGTTCCGCATGCACCCTCGGGCTCGGATAGTCAATCTCGAGCACGTCCAGCAGGCCGGCCGCCACGGCGTCCATTGGCAGGTCGGCTTCGCGCATCCACACCGGCACGACGATGAACGCCGCGGTATCGCCGGCCAGCAGCCCCAACTCGGCCTCGGGCAGATCGGACGCGAGGTTCTTCCAAATCTTCCAGTCCTTGTCTTCGAGGTAACGAAGCGTGTGGCCGAAGCGCTTCGAGATCTCACGCACCTGTCTGTAATCGTAGACCGGTACCGTCTCGCCCTCCGGCTGGGCGGCTTCGACCGGTGGTGCGGGCGTCGGCGCCGCCGGTACGGCGGGTTCGACGGGCGCGGGCGGCGCATGCGGTGCCGGTGCGAGCTCGGAAGGCGGCGGCAACGGAGCCAAGGCCACGGCGGGTTCGCTGCCGCTCTGCCAGGCGTAACCGAGGGTCCCGAACAGCGCCGCCGTCAGCGCCAGCGCGGCCACGGCGGCGGCGCGCCCGCGGACGTACGTCTTCACCTGCGCGGCCTCGCTCAGGCCCAGCACCGCGACCACCGCGCCGACCAGCGCCAGCGCGCCGGCCGACGCCGCCGCGGCCGCCAGCCCCCCGCTTCCGCCGATCGCGATATAGACCGGCAGCGCCAGCGCCGCCGCACCAAGCACCAGCGCCAGCCCGTGGAAGCAGCGCGCGTTAGCGAGCGGGTTCCGGGCGGCCCGGGCGCAGACCCACGCCGCCGCCGCGGCAAGCAGCACCAGCACGCCCAGCAGCGGGCGCGGTACGCCGCCATCCGGGGCCACCGCCTCCGTCTCCGCCGCCTGCGCAAGAAGGAGCATCGCGTTCAACGCAAGAGCACCTCGCACCGGAGGCCATCCTATCCCCGACACGCCGCCCCATGCAAGGCGGGGGCCGCGTCGCCCTCCGGCGGGCCGGGAAATGCGGTTGCTCACCCTGTGCAAACGGTCAACATAGGGTGCCTTCTAAGCTTTATGAACCGTCCCGTAACGCCCCTTTAAAAGGAGGCGGCGCCGCGCGTGGCGGCCCGGGACCCGGAGAACGCCGCGAAGCCTCATGGCCGAACCCGACGCCCACCCGTCCGCCGCCGAATCCGGCGGCCCGCTGCAGGCCCCGGCGCTGACGAAGCGCAGCCTGGCGCTGGGCCTGCCGCTCCTGCTGCTGTGGATCGTCCTGCTCGCCTTCGCCGAACCCCACGAAGCCCTGCGCGACCAGCACCTGCTGCTGGTCGGCGGCTTCGGCGCGATCTTCACGCTCTTCGCGCTGAAACTCTTCGCCGACTTCCTGCCCGAGCACCGCCGTCCGACGGGCGCGGAGTACACCTTCATCTTCGCGCTGCTGCTGGCGGGCATCCCGACGGCCGCGATGGGACGCCTGTCGCTGGAATCGGCGATCGTCAACCACTTCACCAACAAGAGCAAAGTCGAGGCCGGGGAGCGCGCCCTGGTGCCGGACTTTTGGGCGCCCAACCCGCACATCGGGCCGGTGCCGCGCGTCGAACCGCCCGACGGGCGCTGCCCGTACCTGGAACTGCCGCCGGAGGAGGACGGCACCCCGCGCCGCGCGCCGCAGGATCCGCCGCCGCCCGCCGAGGCGCCGGGGCGCATCGAGGCCGCGCGCGCGCGCTGCGAGGCCGCGCTGGCCGAATCGCGCGCGGTGGCCGAGGCACTCGACCCCAGCCAGGACGTGCTCGCCGCGCTGCGCGAGATCGAAGGCGCCGCGCAGGCCGCCCGCGACGCGCAGGAGGCCCTGGCTTCGCCGGGCGTTGAACTCGACGCGCGCCAGAAGGCCTACCTGGTGTGGGTCGCCGAGACGGCCGCGGACCTGGCCGAACGCGGGCCGCAGTGCATCCGCAACGCCGACGCGCTGCGTAGCTTCCGCAAGGGCAAGGTCGCCGTGCCGTGGGGCGCCTGGGCCAAGCCGCTGGCCTACTGGTTCTTCACGATGCTGGCCTTCCACCTGGCGATCGTCTTCGGGCTGATGGTCTTCCGCGCAAGTTGGATCGAACGCGAACGCCTGCCCTTCCCGTACGCGCGCCTGACCGAGCACGCGCTCTTCCCCACCCCCGGCGCGCCGCAGGACGACGCCAAGAAGCAGGTCAGCTTCCCGCGCCCCGCCCTGGCCGTAGCCTTCCTGCTGGGGTTATTGCTGTGCGTAAAGGGCCTGACGACGATCAGCGAGACCGACGCGCCGTCGATGGCGCCGTCGGCGCCGCTTCTCGACCTGGACCTGACCGGGCTCAACCTGATTTCCGGCGTGGACTTCAAGCTGACGCTGCTGCCGCTGGTGCTGCTGTTCATCCTGCTCTTCCCGCTGGACCTGCTTTTCACGACCGTGCTGACGTTCGTGCTTTTCTACTTCGGGCTCAAGGCCGCGCTGAACACGCTGGGCGTCTCGTTCGGCATGAGCGTGCTCAATTACGTATTCCGCTACGGCGGCTACGTGGGCATCACCGTCTCGGCGCTGTGGTTCAACCGGCGCGAGATCCGAGACCTGGTGCGGGGCCTGTGGTCGCGCGCGGTGCGGAAGGAGACCGACGCCCTGGGCCCGCGCGAACTGGCCTTCGGCTTCTTCCTCAGCTTCGCGTTCTTCGTGGGGCTCGTCTTCTTCGGCGAAGGCGAGACCGGCTACCCGGCACTCTCCCGCGCGGGCGTCCTGGTCTACGCGCTGGCGATGATTTTCGTCTTCAACTTCCACCACATCCGCATGCGCGCCTACGGCGGCTTCCAGTACTTCGACTTCAACGCCATCCTCCACACCGGCGTCTGGTTCAACTGGCACACCTTCGGCCTGACCCACACCGTGCCCATGGCGCCGGGCAGCGCCATCGCCGTGCCCGACAACGTGCTGAGCTACCAGAGCCTGTACCAGATGGAGACCTTCGGCGGGTACAGCCAGGGCCTGGGCTCCAGCGGCCAGATCCTCGACGCCTTCGCGCTGGCCGACAGCACCAAGGCGAAGGTGCGGGACATCTTCAAGGGCGTCGCGATCGCCACGGTGCTGGCGCTGGCCATCGGCATGCCGCTGTTCCTGGTCGCCGTGCATTACATCGGCTACGACAACATGCCCATGGCCGGCGCATGGGGCAATTACTTCCTCACCACGAACAAGGCCTACAACTACTACGTGAAGATGCGCCCGGGCCAGTTCACGACCTACGGCGTCGAATGGGTACTGCTGGGCGCGGGGATCTACATCGTCTGCTTCGCGCTGCGGCGGCGCTACGCGCGCTTCCCCATCGAGCCCATGGGCATGTTCATCGCCGCGGCCTGGAGCAGCCACACCGCGCTGGGCACCGACGACTGCTGGTTCACCTGGCTGCTGGCGTGGCTGGCCAAGAGCGTCATCTTCCGCTGGTACGGCGTGCGCGCCTTCCAGGAGAAGGTCATGCCATGGCTGGTCTACGCGCTGATGGGCATCGTCATGGGGATGATGCTCTACCTGTTCCTCTCGGCCGTGCTGCTCGCACGCGGCCTGGCCCTGTAGCGGAGGCCCGCCGGATGGCGAAGCCAAAGCTCCTGCACGTCGCGCTGGCGCCGCTGTACCTCGGCGCCGCAACGCTCTTCGGCGCGATGGCCAACGGCGTCGCCCCGGCGGGCGCGCTTCTGGCGGCGGGCGCGGCCGCGGCGGCGGCCGTCGTGCCGACGGCCATCTTCGCCGCAGGGCGGCAACGCGAAAGCGGGCGGTTGATGCGCCTGGCCCTGGTCGCGGCCATCGTGGAGATTCTCGCACTGGGCTGGCTGGCCTCACCCGGGCGCGTCTCAGACTACGGAATCCCGAAACTCGACGAGGCCACCGCCCGCGCGCGCCTGACCGAAGGCGGCGGGCCGGCCTTCGACCGCACGATCGAGCACGCAAAGCGTATCGCTGGGCTGGGCCCGCGGCAAACCGGCACGCCCGGCCTGGAGAAATGCTTCGCCTACGCCGCGGAAGTGTTTGCCGCGCGCGGCTGGACGCAGACGCAAGACGGCGACGCCGCAGCCCTGGCCGATCCGCCGCCCGAACGCGCGCTTCGGCGCACGAACTTTCCCGTCGCCGTGGCGCTGGACGAAGGCAGCGCCTTCGAGTTCGCCGGCGCGGACGGCACAACCACGAACGTCATGGCCTACGCCCTGCAGCCCAACCTGATCCAGCCCTGCGCCACGCCCAAGGAGGGCCTGCGCGCGCCGTTGGTGTACCTCGGCGAGGGCGAAGACGAGGACTTCAACGCGCGCACCGTCGAAGGGTGCATCGCGGTCTTCGAGTTCGGCAGCGGGCGCGCCTGGCTGAAAGCCGCCGAACGCGGCGCCGTGGGCGCCGTCTTCCTGGCCTCGGACGACGGCCTGGGCGAGACGACGCGGCAGGCCAGCGAGAAGTTCCTCAAGCTCGTGCCGCTGAACCTCCCCCGCGCGTACGTGAAGGACGAGACCGACGCGGTGCGCGAAGCCGCGCGCGCCGGACGCGGCGGCACGCTGCGCGTGAACGCGACACTGCGCACCGTCCAAGCGCCCGTACTGGAGGCCTTCGTACCGGGCACGCAGAGAGCGCGCGAATTCCTGGTCATGGCGCACGCCGACGCGCAGTCGATCGCCCCCGCGCTGAGCTTCGGCGGGCAGGAGGCCTTCGGGCCCGCGGCGTGGCTGGCGCTCTTCGAGTACTTCGCGGAACACCCGCCGGCCTTCTCCCTGCGCTTCGTGCTCGTGAGCGGGCACTGGCAGGAGCAGGCCCCCGCGCGGGCCTATTGCGACGCGATCAAGGATGCCGTGGGCGACCGTATCGCGATGGCCGTCGGCGTGGACCTGAACCCCGAGTCCGACGCGCTGATCCTCACCGACGAATCCGCTGCCGACGCCGTGCACGGCGCGCACTTCGGATTCCTCAAGAAGATGCTCTTCACCGTCGACCGCCGCGAGCCCGGCTGGGTCGACCAGCTCGAGGACCTCAGCAACCGCCCGCTGCAGGACCGCGGCGACCGGCTCTCGAAGTACGCCTTCTACAGCGGGCGCCCGACGATGCCCGGCAACCAGTGGCAGCTGTGGCTCGCGCCGCTTGAGTACTGGCCGCCGAACAGCGATGCCGTTAGCCATCCCACCGCGAACCAGATGTTGACGCAGATCGGAGGGCTCTCTATCGCGCTGAAAACGTGCAACGCCCACCGCCAGCGCCACTTCTCCTGCATCGATACCATCGACCCGTGGATGCCTCAGGCGGAGAACCTGCGCCCGCAGTTGGAACTTTCCGCCGCGCTGCTGGGCGGGCTGGCAGACCTGGAACCAAACCTGTTCCCCGCGCACGCCGCGCAGCCGTACCGCGGCAGCGGCGGCTACAACCGCATAGACGTGCAGGTCGTGCGCTGGAATCCCGAGATCGTCTGGTACGACAAGAAGCCGCCCGACCACGGCAGCACCTTCGTCGTGCTGGTGCCCTCCGACACGCGCTTCCTGCGCGGGCGCAGCTACGCGTATTGGCCCCGCCCGCTCTCGCCGTCGCGCTTCATCCACCGGCAGATGGACGCCTTCGCGACGGCCTACGTTGCCGAGGCCGGGCCCGACGGCACGGCCACCTTCCGCAACGTGTATTCCGCCAGCATCGACGTCGCGTACGACGCGCTGGCCTTCACCCTCGACGGCGCAGGGCGCATCACGCACGCCTTCGACCAGGGCTTTCATGGCGACGCGGAGTTCCACTTCCTCGACCGCGCGCTGACCGCGCCGCGCATCCAGCTGCAGGTGCCGATCTTCCCCTGCGGCGCGTTGACGCTTTTCTCCCTCGTGGACCGCGACCGCGTGAACCGGAGCAAGCCCGTCGAGAACGAGTACAAACGGCAGGGCGGCATCGGCATGTCCCAGGACGACTGCGAAGACCCCTGGCTGCCCGTGCGGAACGTGCGCGAGGTCGGCACGCACACGGAAGCCGACAGCTACGCGTGGATCCAGTTCCGCAACACCGCCATGGTCTTCCTCAAGCCCGGCCTGCGCTGCGAGATCCTGGCCGGGACACTGGAGAAGAAGCCCGCCCTCTTCAACGACGATCCCAAGCTCCGCGCCGAACTGACCGCGCGCGCCGAAAAAGATGGCCTGCCGCTGGCCCACGTCCTCGCGGAACTCGACGCCGACGCCAAGGTGCGCCCGGGCGATGCGGCGCCGCCCGCGCACGGCGCGCCCATCGACGCGCGGCTGCTGCCCGACTCCGACTACCTGGGTTTCCGCGTGTACGAAGGCGAGGACCGCAAGCTGCTGCGCACGACAAAACTCGGCGGCGAGCAGCTGGCGCGGTTGACCGAGAAGCGCCTCGCGGATTACGCGAGCCTGAACGTGAAGAGTCCCGAGGCCAACCTCTTCCAGGCTCGCGCCGACCTGCATCGCGAGGAGGCCGCCGAGCTGCGGCAGAGAGGAAAATCCTCCGCAGCCGAGGCCGCCGGGGAACTCTTCTGGTCCGCCGAGGCCATGGCGTACCGCGGCGCCTTCCGCCTGCTGCTGGATGTCGTCTCCACGACGATCTTTTACTTCCTCCTGCTCGTACCCTTCGGATACCTCGTCGAGCGCCTGCTCTTCCCGCAGCCGACGCATCTGCGGACCTTCGGCTTCGCAGCGTTTGTCTTCTTCGCCTTCACGGGGCTGTTGTACGTCTTCCACCCGGGCTTCCACCTCGCCAGCAACATCTTCGTCACCGTGGTGACGTTCGTGATCGTGATCATGACGCTTCCGGCGCTGTTCATTATCGCCCAGCGAGGCGTGGCGATGGCCCTCGAGCCAGGCGCGAAGTTCAAGCGCCGCCACGCGGCCGGCGCCGAGAAGTGGGGCGTGCTGGGCGCGGCGCTGTCGCTGGCCGTCAACAACATGCGCCGCCGCAGGCTGCGCACCAGCCTGACGCTCGCGACGATCACCATTCTTGTCACCAGCCTTGTGCTGCTGACCAGCACCGCCGCCGACACCAGCTTCTACCGCGAGGCGCAGCTGCTTCCGAAGGCCCGCTACCGCGGCGTGCAGGTGATGAACGCCGGCGACCACACCAAGGGCATGAACGAGGCGACCGTCGACCTGATCGTGCGGCGCTTCGAAGGCCGCGCGCACGTCGCGGTGCGGCGGTACTACACGCCGTATTACATGGCGGTGCTTAACGCCTTCGCCCATCCGCGCGCGAAGGACGGCGAACCCGCGCAGCCGCCGCGCGCCTTCTCGCTGCAGGGCGCCATCGCCGTAGGCCCGCAGGAAGCGTCGATCTCGCGACTGGACCGGGCCATCACCGACGGACGCTTTTTCAACGAAAGCGACGTGCGCGCGTGCCTGCTGGCCGAGGAGACCGCGCGAACCCAACGGCTGAAGGTAGGCGACCGCGTCAACGTCTTCGGCGAGGATCTGGAACTGATCGGTCTGCTGCGGTCGACCGTCACCGACGCGGAACTGGTGGACCTGGACGGCAAGGCAGTCACGCCGGTCGCCTTCTACCGCAACGTCATCGACGGTAGCAGCCCCGACCACCTGCTCGCCCGCGAAGCGCTTTTCATTCCCGAAGCGCTGCTGCGCGTCGAGAAGGCCGCACTACTGCCTGCTTACAGCGTGGTACTTGTGCCCGACTCGCCCACGGACGCCGAGATCGACGCGCGCACGAAGGAAATGCGCGCGTATCTCGATACGGCCCAGGCCGGCGCGCTGGGCACGACGACCGAGCGCGTACTGCAGGCAGCGCAGGGCACGCTGGAGTTGCCGGAGGCCGAGCGCCTGGCGGCGCTGCCGGCGGGCGATGCGGATGCGCTGCGCGCGCTGGCTGCCTACAATGCCGAGCGGCGCACGATCCGGGCAATCGCCGAGTCCATCGCCGCCGACCACGAGCACTTGGACGTATTCCTGAGCAGCATTGCGCCACCGTGGGACCCGGAGGCGCAGGACCGCGTCGAGTTGCTCAGCGCTTTCGCGCGCGTATCGCTGAAGTCGGGCAGCCTTCTGCTGCTGCCGTTCTTGGTCTCCTTCCTGATGCTGCTGGCGATCATGATCGGCAACGTCTACGAGCGCCGCCGCGAGATCCACGTCTTTTCGTCGGTGGGCCTGGCGCCGAGGCACGTCGCGGGGATGTTCCTGGCCGAAGCGCTGGTGTACGCGGGTATCGCGTCGGTCCTGGGCTACTTCCTCGGCATCATCCTGCTCGACGTCTTCCGCCGCGCGGGCTGGCTGCCCGAGAACTTTTATCCGAATTACTTCGGCAAGGTCGTGATCTGGTCGGCGGTGCTGGCGACGAGCGCCAGCCTGCTCTCGGTGCTGTACCCCATGCGCATCGCATCGCGCCTGGTGAACCCCTCGCTGGAACGCATCTGGCGCATCGACACCAAGCCCGAAGGCGACCGCTGGACGATCCACCTGCCATTCGTCGCGTCGGACTTACGCGAGGTCACCGGGATGCTGCAGTTCCTGCTCGAGTTCCTGGGCTTCCACCGCGGCGAGCGCAGCGGCGCGTTCGCGCTGGAGATCGATCCGGAACTCGCACGCGTAGGGCCCGACCCCGAATTGCGCGGGCGCGTTTGGCTGGCGCCCTTCGAGCAGAACCTCGTGCACGAACTGCGCCTGGTGCCGCGCCACGACCCCGGCAAAGAGCGCTACCACTTCGACCTGCAGCTACGGCGGCTCTCGGGCCCCGAGGACCTGTGGCGCGACAGCAACCACGCCTTCGTCGACGGCCTGCGCAAACAGATGCTGATCTGGCGCAGCCTCAGCGAGAACGCCGTCAACGAGTACGTCGCACACGGCGAACAGGCGCTTGAAGGTACCGCACCGCGAGAGGAGGCGCCCGCATGAGCCTGTCGCAGGCTATCGCGCCCGATGGCCCGCTGGAAGAGGGCCTCACCCGCCGCACCTGGATGGTGATTCTCTACGGCGCGTTCATCCTGATGCCTGCGAACATCTACCTGCTGCTGGTGGCGGGAACGAGTTTGACCGGCGCGGTCAGCTTCGTCGCGTTGATCCTGTGGGTCGAGTTCGCGCGGCTGGGCCGCAAGCCGCTCTCACCGGCCGAAGCCTTCATCGTGTATTCGATCAGCGGCATGGCCGCGGGACAGCTGCTCTTCTACAACTACGCAGTGCATCCGGCGTACTTCCGCGTCGCGGAGGTCGCGCACACCTTCAAGGACGCGCACGGCACGCCCTTCACGGACCTGGCGCCGTCGTGGTGGGCGCCGCCGGCGGAGGTCTCGCGGCTGCGCAGCTTCCTGCATCCGGCGTGGCTGGCGCCGCTGGGCGTCAGCGCGGCGGTGTGGATCTTCCACATCGTGGCGGACCTGTCGCTGGGCATCGTCGGGCGCGAGATGTTCATCAAGGTCGAGAAGCTGGATTTCCCGTTCGCCAAGCCCACCGCGGCGGCCTGCGAGACGCTGACCCGCGGCGACGGCGACATTCGCCACGCGTTTACGCTCAGCGGGATGGTCGGGACGGTGTGGGGCGCGGTGGTGTATTTCCCAGTAATGCTGGGCCGCAAGATCCTCGATTGGCCTATCCCCTGGGCGGACTTCAATTCGCTGGTCCACCAGTGGCTGCCCGGCCCGGCGATTGGCATCGGCACGAACCTGATGACCTTCGCCGGCGGGTTCATCCTGCGCATGCGGGTGATCGTGAGCATGCTGCTGGGCGGCTTCGCGATTCAGGTGATCGGCAACGCGTGGGCCGCGAAGTACCACCCGATCTTCCACGAACGCTTTGCGGCGGGCATGTCGATCCGCTCGACGCTGCTGCAGCAGCTCTTCGTCTGGATGCCGGTTTTCATCGGCGGCATGCTCGCTGCGGCGGTGATCCCTCTGGTCTTCCAGCCGAAGACGCTGTACCGCACGTTCGCGAACCTGAGCAAGACGCGTCGGGCTGTACAGGAAGGCACGGCCACCGAAGGCGAGCGCACCGTCTCGATCCGCTGGCTGCTGTTCCTCTTCTTCGGCTCGATCGTCTTCGCCGTGCTGCTGTTCCGCCTCCTGATCCCTGACTTCCCGTGGTATTTCATCGCGCCGTTCGCGCTGATCTGGTCGTTCGTCTTCTCGATGATCGACATCCGCGCCAAGGGCGACACGGGCTTCCGCGTCGACCCGCCGTACGTGCGCGAGGGCCTGATCATCGCCAGCAACGACATGGTCCGCGCCGAGACGGGGCGGCACCTGTCGCCCGGCGTCTGGTTCGCGCCGTGGCCGATCTCGCTGGGCAGCGCGGGCTGGGTGGAGGACTTCAAGGTCTGCGAGATGACCCGCTGCAAGCCGCGCAGCTACATCAAGGCCGCGGTGCTTGGCATGCTGGCGGGCATGGCGGCGAACCTCTTCTTCATGTCGGTCTTCTGGTCGATCGCGCCGATCCCGTCGAGCACCTACCCGTACGCGGCGACGATCCTGCCGGTGTGGACGACGCAGCTGTGCTTCTGGATGTCCACCACCGTCGAAGGCGCGCAGTTCGGCGGCGAGGCCGGCGCGGAGATCATCCGCAACGTCTTCCGCGTCGACTGGATGCTCTATGCGTTTCTGGCCTTCCTCGCGCTGTACGGGCTGGGGCGGCTCTTCAAACGCTTCGAATTAAGCCTGATCGGCGTGGCGGTAGGCATGGCCTTCCCCTTCCCTTTCGCGGTCTCGCTTTTCATCGGCGGGCTGGTGGCACAGGGTTTCCGGCGCTGGAAGGGCGACGAATGGTTCGAGAAGTACCGCTACGTGATCGTCGCCGGCCTGGCGATGGGCATGGGTGTGATCCTGGGCCTCTTCGCCAGCACCGCGGCGCTCATCAATTCGCTGGTCAGTTTGCCATACTGAAAATCGTAGGGTAATCTGAGCCTTTCGACCTTCGCTCCTCTTATAGGCATGAGGTCCACCATGCGTTTCACGCTTTATCTTCTTCTTGCCTGCACCCTCGCCGGGTGCGCGCCCGCAGCGGATGTCGCCATCGGCGAAGGCACGCTCAAAATCGAGGCCCCGGACCTCGACGCGTCGCTGTTTGTCTGGCTGCCCGGCTGCATGGGTTATCCCACGCCGCGCAAAGACACCGAGCGCCCCTTTAAGACGGCGCCCAAGGAGGTCAAGCTCGTCATGATCGAGAACGAGTTCCTTCGCATGCGCTTTTTGCCTGAGATCGGTGCGCGCCTGTACGACGTCGTCTGGAAGAACGACGGTTCGAGCCCGCTCTACCGCGTCGAGAAGACGATCTTCCAGCAGATGTCCGGCGACGAGGGCCACGGCTACATGGTCCACGTGGGCTCGATGAAATGGGGCTTCCCGAACTTTGGCCACACGCCGATGGACCACGGCCCGTGGCAGCACGAAGTCCTGCGCGAGAAGGACGGCGCAGCTGTCTTCCACGCATGGTGCGTGGAGCCCCACGAGACGGGCCTGCGCTGCGACGTGCGCGCAAGACTCTCTCCCGGCAGCACAGCGCTGGACTTCACCTTCACCGTCTCCAACCCGACCAAGCGCGCGCAGCCGTACGATCTCTGGGTCGACGGGTACGTGCCGGCTTCGACCTTCACCGAAATCGCACTGCCCACCGACCGCGTGATCACGCACCAGGAAGGCCACAACGTACGCCGCAATATGATCATTCCCTTTCCCTTCCGAAACACGAGCGATCTGCGCTACCTCAAAAAGTGGTACAACTCGAATGGCCTCTTCCCGCTCACCCACTCCGACGGATTCGCGGGCTTCTACTGCCACGAACGCGAACAGGGCGTGCTGCGCACCTTCGATCCCGCGCAGAGCATCGGCACCAAGTTCTGGATGCCGTGGCCCAACGCCTCGGCCGACCTGGGCGAACTTTTCAGCGGGTCCAACCCGACGCACGACGAGCGCAGTTCGCTGGCGCCGGGCAAGGAACGCGCCTGGTCCGAACGATGGACGCTCGTGCGCGGCCTGCGCGGCATCGACGCCGGCGACGCGAACATTGCGCTGCACCTCGAACGCGACAAGAGGTCCACACGCGCGAACCTGGCTTCCGCACAGAACATTAAGGAGGCTCGAGTCGAGATCGAAGTCACGCCCAAAGGCAACGGCCGCACGGTGCGCCTGGGCGAGTGGAAGGGCGCGGTGCCGGTGGGATCCGCAGCGGCGGCCGAGTTCCCCGCGCTCGCAGAGACGCCGGGCTTCGTGACCTGCCGCGTGTCATACGAAGGAAAGACGTATGCGTGGACAGTGGCTGGCGAGCAGTTGAAGGCGCCTTTCGAGGACGAGGAACTCGAAAAGGCGCGCGCCGGATACCGCGAAACTTTGAAGCCACCACCCGAAGCCGCGCCTGGCCCCGAGGCCAATGCGGAGGACGCAACCAAGCCGCCACGCCGCAGGCGCCGCGAGAGCGCCTTCCCCAGCGCACCGGCCTACAAGCGCGAGAAGGCGATCACGGTTGACACGGGCATGCGCCTCTTCCGGCCCAACGCCGCCACTGCGTTGAAGGACGGCACGCTGGTGATTGCCGACGCCAATCACCTGCTGCACTTCGACGCCGCATTCAAGTACCTGGGCAAGTGGGGCGGCACGGAGCAGCTCTTCTGCCCCATGGGTCTGGCCTCCGACGCCGACGGACGACTGCTCGTCGCCGACACGGGCAACCGCCGCGTGCTGCGCATGAAGCTCGGCGAAACCTGGGCCGTCGAGCGCGAATGGAAACTCGACGCGCGCCCCGCCGGTTTGGCCTGGCGCGACGGCACGGTTGCCTGTTCGCTGCCGCTCAAGGAGGAGATCGTCACCTTCCGCGACGACGCGCCGGCCGGGGCGGTCGAAGCCAAGATACTGGCGAAGGACCTGCGCGCGCCCTTCGGTCTCTGCTACGCCGACGACGGCGCGGTGCTGGCCGCCGACACGCTCAACGCCCGCGTCCTGCACATCGCGCCGGACGGAAGGACGACTACGCTCGCGGACGAAGCCATGGGCCTGAACAAGCCCTCCCGCATCTGCCGTTTCGGCGGTCGCGTGCTCGTGGCCGACGCCGGGCGCGCGAAGCTCTTCGAACTGATAGGCGGCGGCTGTACCGAGGCGCTCGATGGAGGGCTCCTGCAGCCGGTCTCGCTGGCAATCCCGTCGGACCTGCTTCCACTGGGCAAAGATCTGCTGGTGGTGACGGCCGATCCGGCGCAACTGGTGCGGCTGGGCCCGGACCTGCAGGTGAAACAGCGCTACACCATGGCCTCGAACGGCACGCGCAGCTACCGCTACCCCGGCAGCATGGCGAAGCTGCCCGACGGGCGCTCCGTCATGGCCGACCTCAACGGAGGGCGACTGCACGTCTTCGATGCCGAGGGCAAGCCGCTGTACAGCTCCGGAGCGTGGGGCCGCGAGGACGGACAGCTTTGGGTCACGCCCTGTGTGCGCGCCGACGCCAGGGGCTTCGTGTACGTCTCTGACCTGCTGAACTACCGCGTACTGCGCTTCGATCCGCAGCTCAAGCCGCTCGGCGCGGTGGAACTCGAGAACGCCCGCACTAACGGCGAGCTGAAGACCAGCTTCTGGTACGCGCACGGGCTGGCGGTGGACAGCGAGAACCGGCTGTACGTATCCGACCACGCACACCGCTGCGTGCGCGTGTACTCGCCCGCACCGGAGAACAAGTTCGAGCGCGCGATCGAACTCGGAGAGAACTTTCATCCGCTGGGCCTGGACGTCGACGCCAAGGGGCGCGTGATCGTCGCCAACAGCTTCCGTCCCGAACTGTTGATCCTCGACAAGAACGACCGCCGGAACCCCGAGCGCCACATCGCGTTCAGCCATGACATCCTGCAGCCGTGGGTCGTCGCGTGGGACGAAGACGGCGGCTTCTGGGCCGCCGGAAAGAGCGACATGCGCTGGCCGCCGCATCAGCTCTGGCGCTACAACTCCAACAAGAGCCTCATGCGGTCCTGGGACGCCGAGGCGATCTATTCGCCGTCGGATCTGATTCACGCCGGCAAGGAAATCTGGATCGTCCAGTCCCACACCGACAACCCCAACGCCTACGCCGCCGACCAGGACGGGAAGATGGCCAAACGCATCGGCTACCCGCCGCTGCCGCTGGTGCCCGGCGAGATCGAAGGGACGCGCACCATCTTCGCACTCGACGATGGGGGTTTCTATACCTACAACAGCCGCGGCAGCCATCTCTTCCGCTTCAATGCCGACGGGACGTTTCGCGAGCCCGTTGCGGTCGATGGGATGGATGGATTCTGGATCCAGAGCCTTCCCAACGGCCTGCAGGCGGTCGGCGGAAACGGCACAAACCACCTTCTCTTCGGCCGAGACGGACAGCCGGGAAAACCGTTGGCATTCAAGGGCGTCGACAAGTTCTGGATGACGATCGAGTTGAAGGACAACGAATGGCTCATCGGAACCGAAAAGGGCCTGCGCTACTTCCGCGGCACCGGCGACGCGGCCGAGGCCCTCCCGCTTCCGGAGTGGGCCAAAGAAGAGGACCTCTGGCTCCACCAGGGCGTGAAACTCACGGACGGCACCTGGTGGTTCTCCCGCTGGACCCGCCGCGGTATGATCCTCTTTAAAGTGGGCGAGGACGACAAGGTCGCCAAAAAGATCGAGCTTCAAGGCCGCAGCCAGGTACTTAACCTGCACGCGGAGCCGGATGGAAGCTTCCTGGCTTTCATCAACGACCTGGGCGTGCTGCGCATCGACGCGGCCGGCGAGAAGCCCGTGCTCGTCGCGCCCGGTGAACTCAACGCCGGCGAGGTCCTCTCCGACGGCCGCCTGCTCCTTTATCCCCGCGGCGGCGCCGAGGAACTCCTGTTCTACGCGCCTCTGCCGCCCGGCGAGAAGCCGCCGGAAAAGGCCCCGTGAACCTTCTATTCCGGCTCCATGTAAGGAGTTAGCGGCCGCACGGAGATCTCCTAACTCCAGCTAATTCCAGAAGTTGCATTATTTTCGTTCCATTCGCCGCCCGCACGGCAAATAATCTAGGCAGGTTTCGGGAACTTTCGCCCCCTGGGCTCGGCTTAGGGGTACGAGGGACCGAAACCCCGACCGGCTCAAGGGAAGTGCGATGCCCACCACGGCCATGATGATCGAAGCGCTGCTGGAGATGCGCACCGATCCCGGCGGCGTCTCGCCGGAGCATTTCTGGCAATTGGTGGAACGCTTCCGGGCCGGTCTGGTCAATCAGGCCTTCGCCATCCTCGGGAACCAAGCCGACGCGGAAGACGTGGCGCAGGAGAGCCTGTGCCAGGCCTTCCAGGATCTGCATTCGCTCGCGGATCCCAAGCGCCTGGGCGTCTGGTTGCGGCAGATCAACCGCTGCAACGCGCTGGACCTTCAGCGCAAGCGCGCGCGGGAAAAACTCCGCGCGGCCGGCAGCGGCGCCGACCTGGCCGCACCGGAGACGACCCCGACCGGCACGAACCTCGACGACGCGCGCCGCCGCACCAACGTGGAACTGGTGGCCCGCGCCGTCGATGCGTTGCCGGAGCCCTTCCGGGAAGCGGTCGTGCTGCGCTACTGGGAGAAGCGTTCCTACGAGGAGATGGCGGAGGTCCTGGGCGTGCCCCTCGGCACCGTTAAGAGCCGGCTGGCCCGCGCCGACCGCATGCTGGTGAGCAAGCTGCGGCGGCTGTGGGCCGAGCGCGAGGGAGCCAAGCCATGAACTCGACGTCCGCACACGCCCTGGACCCCGTACGCATCGACTGCGACGAAGTCGCCGAGTCCCTGCGCCCCATGCTGGATGGGCAACTCAGCGACGACGCCGCCGCGGATATCAGCGCGCACATCCAAAGCTGCCCGCGCTGCGCCCGCGCCTACCGCGACCACCAGCAGCTCCACGCGCTGATGAACTCGACGCTGGGCGCGCGGCAGATCGGCCGCGGCTTCGACGAGAAGGCCAACCGCCGGCTGCTGGAACGCCGCAGGCTCGCCGAAGACGGCACGTCCGCGAAGGCGCTGACGGCCCTTCATCTCGGCACCGGTGAACAGGAAGAGATCGAAGAGGCCGTGCCGGCGGGCGGCGGTTTCCTGGACAGCCTCAGCCGGCAGTTCGGCGCCGCGCCCTGGTGGATTATCAGCGGCGCGTTCCACGCGCTGTTGATCCTGCTCGTCTTCCTGATCGGAATGGTCGTGATGCAGGCCAAGCAGAACGATATGGTCATCGTGACCAACCTCGAGAAGCAGGAAAAACCGCCGGAGCCGGAGAAGAAACTCGAGCGCGACGTCATCGAGAAACCCGTGCCCATCGTGCAGAGCGAGGTCGTCAGCGACCAGCAGCCGATCGTGACGCACGAGGTCGTCGAGTTCGCTGAGCAGGTAGAAACCAACAACGACAGCGACGCTCGCGACAGCAAGGGCGAGGACGGCATCAGCGACATCTGGCTTGGCGGGCAAGGCACCGTCGGATCCATCGGTGTCGGCGGCGGCGGACGCGCGGGGGCCTTCGGGCGGCCCGGCGGCGCCGGAGGCCGCCTGCGCCGCGCGATCGCTGGCGGCGGCGGCAAGGGCACCGAATCGGCGGTGGACAAGGCGCTGGAGTGGCTCGCCAAGCACCAGGAAGCCGACGGCCACTGGGACACCAAGAAATACGAAGCCTCCACGAAGGGCGACACCGCCTGCACAGGCGTGGCCCTGCTGGCCTTCCTCGGCGCCGGGCACACGGAGAAGATCGGCAAGTACAAGGACAACGTCCAGCGTGCGGTGAAGTGGCTGATCGCGCAGCAGAACGCGCAAGGTTTCATCAAGGCCGCCGGCGACACGGACAACAACTACGGCCACCCGATGGCTGCGCTGGCGCTGGCTGAGGCTTCCGCCATGGCGCGCCAGCCCGAGACCGCCGCGGCCGCCCAGAAAGCCGTCGACTACAGCGTCGACATCCACCAGAAGGAAGGTAACGGCCCGTCGGAGAAGTTCGGCTGGCGCTACGCGCCCCAGGATCCGCTGGGCGACACCTCCGTCAGCGGATGGTACATCATGCAGCTCAAGAGCGCCAAGGTCGCGGGCCTGAAGGTCGACCCGGCGGCCTTCGAGGGCGCCATGCGCTTTCTCGACAGCGTCGAGGTCGAGAAGGTCAATCCCAATGACGCGTACAGCGGTCACCGCTACGGTTACCGCCGTGACGGCGCGCCGATCCGCATCAAGAGCAACCACGGCAACACGTCGATCGGCATCCTGGGTCGCCTGTTCCTGGGCGTGCCCGCCGACGAGGTCCGCGGCGGCGTGGACTACTTCATCAAGGAGGGCGGCCTGCCGCGCGCCGATCACCCCGAGTTCTACCACTGGTACTACGCGACCCTGGCCACCTTCCAGGTCGGCGGCGACGAATGGAAGCAGTGGAACGAAGCCCTGAAGACCGCCCTCCTGGCCATGCAGCGCAGGGGCGGCGACGAAGACGGCAGCTGGGACCCGAAGGGGCACTCGGTCGAGGGCGCCGAGAGCCAGGGCGGACGCGTCTTCACCACCGCCATCGGCGCACTTTGCCTGGAAGTCTACTACCGCTACCTGCCCATGAACCGTTGACCTCATTTTTTTAGATCGATGAATCCGGTGCCCCGTCCGTTCGGCCGGGGCACCTTGTTTTTTGCGCCGCGCCGGTCATGCTCGATTCAGTATCCACATCCCATTCCCAGGAGACGAGCCATGGCCAAGGGCGCCCGGGCGAAGGCCAACGCTTCGAAGAATTCATGCAAGATCTACATCGCGGTGGATTTCGAGGGCGCCGCCTGCGTCATCGGCTTTCCGAGCAAACCGATGGAGACCCTGGGCAGCGGCCTGGAGACCAACACCGCGGTCTTCCGGCAGGCGCAGCGCCTGGTCACCGCCGAGACCAACGCCGCGATCCGCGGCGCGTTCGCCGGCGGCGCAACCGAAGTCATCGTCATCGACAATCACGGCTCCGGGCACAATTTGCTCTACGAAGAGCTGCACCCTGACGCGAGGGTGATCTTCGGCGGCCCGCGGCCCTGCCGCTTCCCGCTCCTGGACGACTCCTTCGCCGGCTTGGCGCTGGTCGCCCACCACGCCATGGCCGGCGTGCAGGGCGGGATACTCTCGCACAGCTACTCCTCGGTCTCGGTCCACGAGATGCGCCTGAACGGCAAGCCCGTCGGCGAGATCGCCATGGACGCCGCACACGCCGGCGAAATCGGCGTGCCGGTGATCTTCGTCAGCAGCGACGAGGCCGGCTGCGACGAGGCGCACGCGTTCCTGGGCAAGGACTTGGTCACGGTGGCGACGAAGAAGGGCCTATCGCGAAACTGCGCCGTCTCGCTGTCGCCGCAGCGCGCGCAGGAGTTGACCGAAGTGGGCATAAAGCGCGCCGTCGAGAACGCAGCCAAGCGTAAGCCCTACGTAGTCAAGGGCCCGCACGTCGTCGAGTGCGTCTACAAGTGGGAGTCGCAGGCCGACGCGGCGGCGAAGGAGCGCGGCGCGGATCGCCTCGACGCGTACACCGTCGCGCGAAAGGTCAAGACAATCAGCGAGTACTTCGGAGAATAGGCGCCGGCTTACTTCCCTGCTTCCGCGTCGGGCACATCCTTGAGTGCGACGCGTTTCTCTTCGTGGTAGCCCAGCCACACGCTGACGATGCGGCGGTTTCCAGGATCGGCGATGTAGAGCCGCCGGTCGCTTTGCGTCGCGACGTACGGCGCGTAGAAGAGCCCCACCCCGTCGCCGTCCAGCGGCACGGCGCTCTTCTCGCCCGCGCTGTCTGCATTGCCGTACTGCCCGACGCGCAGGATCAAGTTGCCGGCGGTGTCCAGCACCGCAACGCTGTAGTGGTCGACTTCCGGCGCGAAGGTACGCGCGAAGTAATCGATGGTGAAGCGGCTATTCCAGCACTCGCAGCCGTAGCCCGGAGCGCTCTCGTTGCGTCCCTGATACCCGACGCCGCCGTAGAACCATTCGGCGCACTCGACCCAGGCATTGTCCAAGCGTCCGCCGCCGGGCGATACGATGTCGGGATCGCGCTTGGGCTTTTCGGCCAGCGGCACCGGTGCGATCTTGTGCGTAGTCAGAATGCGCCCGCGCCCCAGGGGGAACTTGACCACCGTATCGGTGGAGTGGTTCCAGTACCGCTCGCCGTTGATTACGCGCGCGCCCACCAGCATGACGTAAATGTTGTCCTCGCAGTCGAGGCCCAGTCCGTGCGAGAAGGAGAGCCCCTGCAAAGCATCGTCCTTCACCAATTGCCCGTGCTTGTCCCAGACGCTGACCAGACCGAAGGCCGAACGCCCTGGAAAGAGCTGCGGCGTGAACGACCTCATCTCTTCAACGGCAACGGGCGCCTGGCCGCGGTTCTCCGCCTCCACCGAACTCATGAAGGAGCAGACGCCCAGGTTCCCCTTGGCCGAGACCCACAGCCCGCCCTGATGGTTGTAACGGCGCACCGGCACGGAAAGCCCGCCCAGCACGCTGGCGCGGCGCTTCTTGCCGGTCTCGTTGTTCATGTTCACGCCGTCGCGTTCCTCGCCGTAGTCCCACGGCACCTCGCGCCAGACCTTCGTCTCCCATCGGGTGACGTACCGCAGTCCGCGCAGATAGGCCAGGCCGTTAATGTCGAACGCGAGATCTTCGCAGTCGTGCGGCAGCGTGACGACCTGCTGCTTGCCGGTCTCGGGATCGATCACCTGCGGCTCGAGGACTGCCTTGGACGTGCCGCCGTCGCCTTCCAGCACCCACAGGTCCCCGGTCTTCGGATTCACGACCAGGCGCTGCCGCGAGAGCGACGGCGGATCGAGGCGCGCCAGCACCTTCTTAGCCTCGGCAGCGAAGTCGCGCAGCAACTCCAGCTTTCCTTCCTTGAACGCAAACACCTTCAAGTCCTGGTTGGACTCCGAGTCCCGGCGGCCGGTGCGCGCCGCCACCCAGAGCGTGGGCGGATCGGCCAGGGAGTCCACCGCTGTGGCAAGGGCGTGCGCCTGCCCGTAGGTGCGGTCGGCGAAGGCCGTCTCGACCGACGCGCTCGCCTTGCGCTCGAGTTTCTCGAACGCGCCGAAGACCGAAAGCCTCAGCGCCTTATGCCCCT
Organism: Planctomycetota bacterium; assembly: GCA_023150555.1. Lineage (GTDB taxonomy): Bacteria > Planctomycetota > SZUA-567 > H5-PLA8 > H5-PLA8 > JAKLKQ01. The sequence goes on along the minus strand of JAKLKQ010000020.1, from coordinate 39,854 downwards.
CATCCGCCGAAACGACGTAGACCTCGCCGGTCTTAGGGTGCACGGCGATGTGCACAGGTTCCTGCACCGCGAAATTCTTGAGGAACTTGCCGTCGGGCGCGAAGACCTGCACGCGGTTGTTGCCCTGGTCGGCGACGTACACGCGGCCCGCCGAGTCGCAGGCGACGGCAACCGGCCGGTTGAACTCGCCCGGCTTCGCGCCTTCGGCTTTGCGATCCAGTTTGCCCGCGAAGACAACGGGCTCACCGTCTTCCTCGAACGGAACTTTGGCCACGCCGTGCAGATACGGATAGACCATCCTTCCGCTGCCCACGTACTCGGCCCAGACGTAGTTGGTCAAATACACCCACTTGCCGTCAGGCGACAGCGCCACACTGCCCGGGCCGATGGGCATGTCCTGTCCGCCCGGCATGGTGCCGCCGAAGCCGTTGTGATTCAGGCCCTGGTTGTGCTGCAGGATCCGCGTCTTCGCTCCGCCCAGCGGCAGGCCGCCGGTGCTGCCGTCCAGGTCCAGGCGGTTGAGTGCGAAGCCTACCACCGCAACGCGCGAGCCGCTCGCCGCCAGTGCCGACGCTCCGCGGCCGACGGTATCAACGAGATAGTTGTTGTACTTGTCGATGCCATACTCTTTGAAACCCGCGTTGCTTCCGGAACTCAGCAGCGTCGCCTGCACGTGGCCTTCGCGCAGCGGCAGTTTTTTGCCGTCCTGCGGGAAGGTGCCCCAATGCAGGCCCTGCGTCTTTTCGATTTTGTCAGCGGGAAACGGGTAGACCGTGCGCTTGTACGCGCCGTCGTGGCCGAAGAGCCGGATGATGTCGACACCAAGCCCATCGTAGACCAGCATGCCCTCGGGTGTCGCCGCCAGCACCGGCAATCCGTTGGAAACGCGGCGGTAGGGACTGTACAGGAGGTCCTTCTCGTACTGCGGCTTCAGGCCCAGCGAGACGCGGATGGCGTGGCTGTCCTTGTCATCGATGTACTTCCCGGTGTCGTCCTTTCCGTCCCAGACCAGCGCCTGCTTCAAGACGCCTTTGGCAAACGGGGCCGGCGCATTATCGCCCAGCACGCCGCTGGCGAGATGGCGCACGATATTCCCGTTCGCGTCCTCGACGGCCACTGTCACGTCGCAGCGGCCTTTGGCCGCGAAACGCACCTCGATGCGATCGCCCGAACGAATCACGACGGGCGACTCGGAGAATTCGAAGACGGCCTCGCGCTTGATTTTGAACTCGTCGGCGCCGGCGGCGTGCAACACGCTCTGAATGCCCAGCGCGGTCAATAGGAGGAGTACCAGAACCTGGGCCGGGAAACCGCGCATACCGCATGCTCCTGTGCTGTATAGGGTTACTGCAATTTCACTTTCCCGCCCGCCGCCCCTTTTTCCCGCGTTCCCTTCCTTCATAACCCGGCCGCTCCCCGCGAGCCGCGCCGAAAGAACCGCTTTCAGACCAGGTCTAAAAACTGATTCATACTGATCCTAATCGCGCGGCGCCGGACCCCACGTCTCGCCGTCCACGAGCGCCACCGGCACCTGGATTCTGCGCGCGGCGCCGCGCAGCACGCGGCCATCCGCCCTCGCGCGCAAGCGCTCGACGCCCAGGCGGCCCATCTCCTCGAAGTCGACCTCGACCCCGCTGATTGTCACGCCGTCGTCGCCGCCCGGAGTGCAGAAGGCCGCGATGCTGACATCCCCCGGCACGGCGATGCCTTCCTGCCGCAGGATGCGCAGCAGCGTGACGGCGCGGTCCTCGCCCGAACAGATGACCGCCGTCGGCCGGGGCTTGAGCGTGAGGAAATGCTGCGCGGCGAACTCGCGCTTCCGTGCACGGCCGCCGTAGTTGTCGATGACATTCTTGTCGGGCAGGTCCAGGCCCCTGCGGCGCAGGGCCATGCGCACGAAACGCGCGCGTTCCTCGCTGTCGGCGTCGGGATGCAGGTCGGTGCGGCTCTCGCTGCGCCGGATCATCGAACGGATCACGGCGAAGCGCCGGTGCCCCAGGGCCAGCAGGCGCTGCACGATCAGGTCGGCGCCACGGCGGTTGTCGGTGACGACGTGGTCCATCCCACGCACCAGCGGAACGTCGTCCACCACCACGACCGGCAGCGGCGAACTCGCGCACTTGCGCTGCGTCTCCGGCCAGAAGGCGCCCATCAGCAGGATGCCGGAAGCCGACGCACGCACCAGATCGGCGGGCTCATCGCGTTCGCCGACCACCATCAACGCCTCGTCTGCGCGCATCGCCTCCTTGAGGGCCCCGGTGTGGATCGACGCATAGCAGCCGCTGCCGCTGGCGATGCCACCGTGCGAGATCAGGGTCCAGACTTTGAACGGCGGGGGCTCCGGTTTCGCAAGCGTCGCGGCGGCCGGCGCGAGAGTTGCGCCAGAGGCGACGAAGGTGCCGCGTCCGTGTTCCAGGCGCAAGCGGCCTTCCTCCGCGAGCAACCTGAAGGCCCGGCGGACGGTGCTGTAAGTGGCCCCGACGCGCTTGGCGATACCGCGGCAGGAAACCATGCCGCCGCCGTGCGGGGCCTCGGCATCCAGCAACGCTCGGATGCGCTCTGCAACGTCGCGCACCTTCAGCGACTGGCGCATGGTCAGGACAGCCCTCGGATCTTGCGCAGACGTTCGCGGCGCTCGCGGTCGCGCTCCTCCAGGGACGGCGGGAAATCCTCGCGGAATCGCAGGTCCATCACCACGCCCAGCGCATGCAGGTCGCTGAGGCAGGTGTCGAGCGTCAGCATGCGCCCGTCGCTCAAGCCCAGCGCGCCTTCGCGGGCGCCGACAGTGCCCGGGCGCACGACACAGGCCTGCGTGACATCACCAACGGGAAAAGACTCTTCGCGGTCGCGGTGCTTGAGGTGAAAAACGCCGTCGCGCAACGTCAACCGGAAGCCCGCCGCGCGCAGGTAGCCCTTGCCCTGCCGCAGTACCAGCCAGCCGAACAGGAGCATCGCCGCGAGGCCCGCGGCCAGATAGCCTTTGCCGCTGGGTGGCGGCAACTTCTTGGGTGTGCGGCCGGCGCTGGGCGCGGGAGACACCGGAACCGCCGCGGTATCCTCCGGCGGCGGATTCAGCAGCCGCAGCGTGCCGAAGACCGCAAGCCCCAGGCCCAGGACCGCGCAGGCCAGCGGAAAAAGGAATCCCATGCGCCGCACCGCCAGTTCCATGGGCTGGTGCGCCATTACCAACTCGGGATGTTTCTCGATCCACTTCACGAAAGGCTCGCCCGTCTCCATCTCGAAGGCGTCGGTCGCCATGCGTTCGCAGCAGGCGGCGCAGTATTCGGCGCCATCGGGAAGCCTCACGGGGCGCTCGCCCGAAAGTTCCCGTGCGCAGCGGCCGCAACGTGGAACGCCGGGCGCCTCGGGGGACGCGGGCGCGACTGAATCAGCCTGGCTCATTTCGAGAATACTACCCGATGCCTCGGCGGTGCGGAAGGGTTGCTTAGTATTCCTTGCGCTGCCGGCTGGAGGGAATGTTGAGTTTCTCGCGATACTTCGCGACGGTGCGGCGCGCGATGTTGATGTTCTCGGCCATCAGGCGTTCCACGATTTCCTGGTCGCTGAGCGGACTCTTCTTGTCCTCGTGTTTCACCATCTCCTGGATCTTGAGCATGATCGCGCGGTTGGACTCGCTCTCGCCGTCGGCGGTACTGAATCCGCCGGTGAAGAAGTACTTCATGGGGAACAGGCCCTGCGGCGTCTGCATGTATTTTCCGCTGAGCGCGCGCGAGACGGTAGAGACATGCATGCCAATGCGCTCGGCGACCTCCTGCATCATCAGCGGCTTGAGGTGCGTGGGGCCGTGTTCAAAGAAGGGCTTTTGGATATCCACGATCTGCTGCGCGATGCGCTCCAGGGTGTTGCGCCGCTGCAGGACCGACTCCATCAGCCACACCGCGCTTCCAAGCTTACCCATGATGTACTCGCGCACGGCGGAGTCCTTGGGCTCGCGCTTGAGCATGTTCAGGCTGTCTTGCGAAATGCGCAGCGCGGGCAGGAAGTGCTCGTTGATCCGCACGTGGAACTCGCCTTCGATCTCGTCGACGACCACGTCCGGCACCACGTACTGGGGGCGACGCCCGCCGAAGGCGCGGCCGGGCTTGGGGTTCAGGTGCGCGATGCGTGCCAGGCCTTCCTTCACCCGTTCGACGGGCACGGCCATCTCCTTGGCGATCTTGGGCAACCGGTTGTGGCTCAGGTCGTCGAGGTGATGCTCGACGAGCTGCTCCTCGAACGAGAAATCCTCGTCCATGCGCCGCATCTGCAGCAGCAGGCATTCGCGGACGTCGCGCGCGCCGACGCCGGGCGGGTCGAAGCCCTGCACCAGCGCCAGGGCCAGCTCCGCCTCGTCCTCGGTGATCCCATCCTTCACAACGGGGCGCCGGATGCCGCCTTCGTTCTTGTAGAAGAGGTCCATCAGCGGCGTGTTCAGGTAGCCGTTGGTGTCCAGCGAACCGATGATGACCTCGGCCAGTTCCTTCAGGTGAGGCTCTTCCTTGACCAGGTGAAGCTGCGTGAGCAGGTGCTCTTCCAGTGAGGTGCTGGGCGCGGCGGTGTTCTGCATCGCCTCGAGTTTCGCGTCTTCTTCGCCCATGCGCCGGGCCACGCCGCCGCTGCCGCGGGTGTTCGGATCATTCCATTCCTTCAGCAGGAGTTCAACCCGCTTGACGCGGGCGTCGTCTTCGTTGCCGTCGGCCGCCGGCTTGTCCTCGACGCGCTTCAATTCGACGTTGGTGCGGTCGGGCGCGAGTTCGCCGTCCACGAGGTCAAGCCAGGGATTGGACGTAAGCTCCATGTTGATGCTCTGCTGCAGGTCCATCAGCGGCAGCTGAAGCATCTCAATGGACTGGATCATCTGCCGCGTCATGACCAGCTTCTGTTCCATGCGCTGGCTGAGCGATTGGGTCAGATGCATACCCTGTTCCTTTCCATCCCCTGGCGCGATTCGACGCCCGGCCTACGGCGTCTCGCGCCTGCCCTTCAAGGCCTCGCCGATGGTGCCGGCCTGCGCGAAGCTGAGGTCGCTGCCTTCCGGCAGGCCCCGAGCCAAGCGTGTGACCTTCACCGGCGACGGCAGCCCGCGAAGCTGTCCGGTGAGAAACGACGCCGTGGCGTCGCCTTCCACCGTCGGACTGCAGGCCAGGACGACTTCCTTCACTTCCCCGGCGCGCGCCCGCGTCAGCAACTCGCCGATGCGCAGGTCCTCGGGTTCCACGCCGTTGATCGGGCTGATGCGCCCCATCAGGACGTGGTAGCGCCCGCGGAAGACGCCGCTCTTCTCGATCGCCCGCACCTCACGGGGCCATTCCACCACGCACAGCACCGACGGGTCGCGCGCGCCGTCGCTGCAGATCGCGCAGTGTTCGGCCTCGGTCAGATCCCCGCAGTCGGCGCAGGGGTGCAGGTTCTTCTTCACATCGCGGATCGCCACGGCAAGGGCCATGGCTTCCTCGCTGGACGCGCTGAGCAGGTGGTACGCGATGCGCTCGGCGCTGCGCCGCCCGATGCCGGGCAGCCGCTCCAGTTCGCGAATCAGCCGCTCGAAACTGTCGGCAGGCGGTTCGTTTCCGGGTCGCATTGCCATGGCTAGAAGCCCAGGCCGTCCATCATGCCCGGCGGGAGGTCCAGGCCGCCCATCGCAGCCTTCGTCTCCTCCAGCAGGACTTCCTTGCTCTTGCGCAGCCCGTCATTCACCGCCGCGGCCACCAGCGGACCCAGCGCCTCGGAATCCTGCAGGGCCTCGGGATCGACCGTCACAGAAAGGACCTCGCCCGCGCCGTTGACAAGGACCTTAATCAGGCCCCCGCCGGCGGCGCCCTCGACGGTGCGCTTCGCGGCCTTGTCCTTCAGCTGGCTCATGTTCTCGCGGATCTTGCCCGCCTGCGAGACGAGCTTCATCAGATCCAACGGACCCATGCCGCCCATATTCATCCGCTCATCCTTTCCGCGCGGCGCGCAGCTTGCGCACGTCCATCACCTCGCCGCCGACCTTCTCGAGCAGCGCCTTCACCAGCGGGTGCTCCTTGGCCGCCTCGCGTTCCTCTTCCGTCGCGCGTTCGAAGACCTGCTCGTGCACCACTGGAGCCTGCACGGCGGCCGGGCCCACGTCGTCAGGCTCGTCCGCGTCCACATCGATCTCCACTTCCGGTTCCGGAGCGGACGCCGCCGTGTGCGGCAACGGCAGCGCGCCCTCGTCGTCGAAGTCCTCCTCGGCGACCTGCGCCGCCGCTGGGCTTTCCTCGGCCGCGCGTTCCGGAACCGCCGGCACCTGTCCGACCGCGCGTGGCGGCGGCGGGAGCGGCAGCGTAAACACCGGGCGCACACCCTGCAGACGCTCGAAGGCGATCTCGAACGCCTTGCCGTAGACCTGCTCCAGCGCAACCTTCAGCGCGTAGAGCCGCTCGGGGCGCTCCAGCGTCTCGCTATAAAAACTCTGCGCGGCGCCGAAGCCCAACTGCAGCCGCCCGCCCTCGGTCTCCAGCCGAACCTCAAGATGCGACAGCGCGCTGGCAATGATCGAACCGCCCGGCACGGGCCGCACCGCCGCGAGGACTTCGTCCCAGCGTTCGGGCAAGCCCGCACGCGGCGCCGAAGCCACCGCCGGAACCGATGCGCCGCTGCCGCTTGCCTGGGGCATGGCCGCCGGGCGGACGCTAGTGCCTGCCGGGCGGCCTGGGGCGTTTGGGCGGGGGCCCTCCCTCACAGCGGGTGGCCTGGCTCCCGAAGCCGCCGGCCCCGCGCCGGTACCCGTTTCCAGAGCCTCCACGAGTTTGCCCAAATCGACCAGATCCTTTGCGCGTGCAGCGCGCACGATGGCCATCTCCAGCGGCAGGCGTGCCTGCGCGGCGTCCTTCACCTGGCGGCGCGCGTTGCCAAAGAGCTGCAGCAGCATCAGGAACTGGTCTTCGCTCAAGAGGCCCGCGAGTTTCGCGTACGAATCCTTGAGGTGGCTCTGCCCGGCCAGCAGCGGGCTTTCGGCGCCGCAGGTACGCGCCAGCAGCGTGCCGCGCAGGCGTTCGGCGATCTCGACGAGCAGGTCGTCGGGGTCGGCGCCGGCGTCCAGCGCCTTGGAGGCTTCGCCCAGCGCGTCGGCCACGCGGCCTTCGGCGCAAGCCTGAAGCAGGCCGAAAACTAGTTCGTCGGGCGCGGCGCCGGCGATCTGCCGAACGACTTCGTCGTCGACGCTACCTTCGCCCAGGTTCACGGCTAGGTCGAGCATGCTCTCGGCGTCGCGCAGGCCGCCCTTGGACAGCGCGGCGATGCGCTCCAGCGCGGCAGGCGCGGCCTTTACCTTTTCGGCGTCGCAGATCTGCCTCAGGCGCTGCACGATCTCGGGCAAGCCGATGCGGCGCAGGTCGAAACGCTGGCAGCGCGAAAGGATGGTCTCGGGAATGCGGTCGGGGTCGGTGGTGGCGAAGACGAACTTCACGTGCACGGGGGGTTCCTCGAGGGTCTTCAGGAACGCGTTCCACGCTTCGTTGGTGAGCATGTGGACTTCGTCGACGATATAAATCTTGAAGCGCAGTTCGCTGGGTGCCAAGCCAACGTTGTCGCGCAACTCGCGGATCTCATTGATGCCACGGTTGGTCGCGGCGTCCATCTCGATCACGTCCAGCGCGCGGCCTTCCTGAATCGAGAGACACGCGTCGCATTCGTTGCAGGGCTCGACGGCGAGGCCGCCCGGCCCCTTGCCTTTTTGGCAGTTAAGGGCTTTCGCGAAGATGCGCGCGAGGCTGGTCTTGCCGACGCCGCGCGGACCGGCGAGCAGGTAGGCCTGCGCGAGGCGGCCGGACTTGAGCGCGTGGCGCAGCGCGGCAGTGACGGTGCTCTGCCCGACGACGTCCTCGAACGCCTGCGGGCGGAAGCGGCGGGCAAAGACTACGTAGGCCTCGCCCTCTCCCTTCTCTTTCGCCTTCTTCGCAGTCATGCGTTCCGTCCCCGTTCCCCTACGCGTCCAGGCATAGTGCCACGCCGACAAAAGGCCCCTGCCCCTTGCCCTCGCCTGGAGCTTCCGAACGCTTTGAGCTTTTCCTTCGATCGATCCGGCTGCTGCGTGCTTCGGGCGGCTTTAAACCGAGGCCAGGAGACTCACGGCACACGAGGCGGAAGACTTATGGCTGCTGCTTTCGCCCTGACCAGGTTCGTCCCCTCTCGTTGCATGAGGCCTGGCCCCGGCCTGAAGCCGTCCGAGGCACGCAACCCTTTTCCATCTAAGCAGTTGCGAATTCCAAGAATGCGCGAACTCGTAGCCCTAAAACTTTGTTCTCGCACGCTCCATGCCAATCTCACTACAACCTAGCTCTGGAAATTGGGGATGTCAACGGGAAATTGCCCGTCGCCTCCTTATTGTTGCAGATTCCCGTCGCCGAATCGAACGCAATGCGAGTAGAGAGATTCGCCGTGCGCATCATCAAGCATCGCACGGCGGTAAAAAGCGCCTGCTTTGGCCTTGCCTAAATCTGCAAAGAGCACGATTCTATAGATTAAGGGGGATGTTGGCCATGCTTCATGGGCAGGGCAGCTTATGCGTATTGTTCACTGCGCCGATATCCATCTCGGCCGCCAGCGCCTCGACGGGCGCCTGCCGGACGACGACTTCGCACGCGCGTTGGAGCACATCGTCGCGCGCGCGGTAGCGTGGAAGGCCGACGTCTTCCTGATCGCCGGCGACCTCTTCGACACGCCTCAGATTCCTCCGCCCGTCCTGCGCCAGGCCTGCCGAGCGCTCGCGCCGCTGAAGGCCGCAAGCATTCCAGCGATCGCCGTCGAAGGTAACCACGACCGCCACGGCGGCGGCACCGAACGCGCCACCTGGGTGAAGTACTTGGCCGAGGAAGGCCTGCTGACCCTACTGGCGACGCCCTTCCGCGAGAGCGGCCCCGAACTGAAACCCTATGATACGCAAAGCGGCAGCGGCGCGATCCTTGAGACCGGCGGCGTGCGCTTTGTCGGCGCAGGCTACCTGGGCGCGGGCACAGACCGCAAGGCGCGCGCCATCGCCGATGCCTTGCCCGCCGACGGGCGCCCGACGGTGCTGTTGCTGCACGCCGGGCCCGAGTACTTCGTCGGCGAAGGCGGCGGCTTCAAAAAGGAGACGCTCGACGCGCTGCGCGAGAAGATCACCTACTGCGCGCTGGGCCATATTCACAAGCCCATGACTCACGGCGGCGAAGGCAACCGGCCGTGGGCCGTCAACCCCGGCGCGCCCGAGTGCTGCCGCCTGGAGGAAGCCGACCAGGCCAAGCCGCGCGGCTGGGCCGAAGTGGAGATCGAGACTGGCGCGCTGCCCGGCATGGCGCTGTCGCGCGCGGTGATCCGCGACTTCGAAGCTCGCCGGCCGGTGCTGCGCGTGCAGCTGGACGTCGCGCCCTTCGGCAACAAGCTCAAGGCCGGCGCGGAAGCCATCGAGAAAGCCGCGCTGAAGGCCATCGCCGACGCCAAGCCGAAGCCGGAGGCCATCGTGCGGCTGTTCCTGCACGGCGAACTGAACATCGGGCGCATCGCCGTCGAACCGCTCGCGCTGGGCCAGCGCCTAGCCGAGGAAGCGAAGGTCGCCGGCGTCGAAGTGAACCTCGACGGTGTCAAGCTCTTCACTGGCCGTCCGGGCTCCGCAAGCGCCGCCGATGGCCTGACGACCGCGCAAATCGAGCGCCTCGCGCTGGAAGAACTGCTCCGCGAGCGCCCGATGAACGAACTGGAAGAGCACGCCACCGAACTGGCCGAGTTCTGCGTCAAGCTGCGCGAACTGGTCGAACGCGGCGCCGACGCGCAGGCCGTATTGGAGCTGCTTGAGCAATCGCCGCTGCCCGCACGCATGAACGACCGCGAAAAGAGTTTGGTTTAGCCCATGCAGATCCGCTCGGTCCGCCTGCGCAACATAAAGTCCTTCGGGGAAGGTCCCGACGGTACGGGGCTGCGCCTGACCTTCGAGGGCGGGCTCAACCGCATCGCCGGCTGCAACGGCGCGGGCAAGAGCACCGTCATCGAGTCCCTGGGCTACGCACTCTTTGACGCTCCTCCGGAACTCGGCGCGCGGATGGACCTAGACACGGCCCTGCTGCGCAGCGGCACCGGAGATGGCGAGATCGAATTCGAAATCGCCAGCGAAGGCGCGGGCTTCCGCGTGCGCCGCGGCGTGGGCAAGAAATCTAAGCTCCGCTGGACTGTCAGCGACGAAAACGGCTTCATCATCCACGACGACCCGGACGACGTGCGGCGCTTCCTCGCTACCGCCGCGGGCCTCAACGCGCCTGAGGGCCTGCCGGACCTCTTCCGAAAGCTCATCGGCGTGCGCCAGGGCCGCCTGCTCGATCCGTTCGAGCTGACGCCCGGCGAGGCCCGCAAGCACTTCTCGCCGATCCTGAACGTCGAGATCTACCAGCAGTGCTTCGACCGGCTGAAGGATCCCACGGACATCCTTAAGGAGTCCATTCACCAGGCCGAGAAGCAGATCGAGCACGCCCGCGGCATCGCCGACAGTCTCTCCGGCGCGGAGGAGGAGATCGCGCAGCTTTCGGCGCGCCTGGAGTCCGCCGCACCGCAGTTGGCCGCGCACAAGGAAACGCTACGCAAGGCAGAGGAACTGCTTGGCCATTGGACCTCGAAGGAGCGCGCCATCGGCGAGGCCGAGAGCGCACACAAGGCCGCGTGCAAGGACGTCGAGGTACTCGACCAGCGGCTCTTCGAGCGCCGCACGCTGCTGAAGCGCGCGGAAGACGCGCAAAAGGTCCGCGAGGCGCACGCCCAGGACCACGAGACCTACTTGAAGGCGCAGGACGACCTCGCCTCCATCGCCGCGCGCCGCGAGGAGATGCAGGAGGCGCGAAAGCGCGTCGAGGGCATCAAGAAGCGCCTCGCCGAACAGGACACTGTCGCCTCGGAAGCGCAGACGCGCGCGCGGGAGCTCGGAGAAGAACTTGAAGCCCGCCTGAAGGGACACAAGGCAAAGGCCGCCTCGCTGGGCGAGCGCCGCGCGAAATTCGACGGCGCCCTGCTGAAGGCCGACCGGCCCCGCGGCGAGCAGCTGCGCGAACTCGACGATGCCTTGGGCGAAGTGCAGCGCTGGTCCGCCGTGCTCAACAACGCCGCTCGCGGCGTGCGGCAGGCCGGCGAGAAGGCCGTCGAGGCCGACCGGGCGCTGGCGCGCTTCGACCCCGCACGGGTGCAGGCCGGCGAGGACGCCCTGGCGGCCGCGCGCGAGCAGCACGACACGGCACGGCTGATCTTCAACGAGATGGAAACGCGCAAGCGCGCGCGCATGGAAATGGCGGAGAACCTCGCACAGAGCGGCCAGTGCCCGCTCCTGGCCGAGCGCTGCCGGCAGTTCGACCGAGGCAAGCTGGTGCTCAGCGAGGTGCAACTCGACGAGGAACTCGAGCGAGCCCGCGCGTACCTGGCCGGCGCCGACGCCGCGCGCCAGCAGGCCGAGGACGCCCTGGCTGCCGCGCAATCCGAGCAGAACGAGACCGAAGGCATCCGCCGGAGCGCCGGCAATGCGCTGGAAGAGATTGCCAAAGGCCGCGCCCTGGTGCTGGACGAAAAGCCTCGCATAGCGCACGCGCAATTGGCACAGGCCCTCCCGCTCGCCGATGGACGCGCGGCGCTGCCTGAAGTTCGCGCGCTGCCGAACCCCGGCGTCGATCCATGGCAGGCCCTGGGCGCAGCACCGGAGGTCGCCGACGATTTCGTGCGCTTCGCCACCGGCGTCGGCGAGGCCGCCGAGCTGTGGAAAGCGCGCCTCGAATGCGAACGAGAAGCGAGCGACGCCGTACGCCGCCAACGCGACCTCGAAGCGCAGGGCCTGGAGCAGGAGGTTATTCGCCTGCGCGAGAGCGAGGAAGAACTCGCACGGCTGCGGCGCAAACTCGACGACGAGAACGGCAAGACGCAGACCGCCCATGCCGAAGCCGAGGCGCTGGTCAACAGCCTGAAGGAAATCGAGACGCATGGCGGCGACTTTGCTCGCCTGGAAGCCATCGCGCGCGAAGCCGAGCGCGCGCAGCAGCGCTGCGCCGAAGGGCACCGCAAATTCCTGACCGCCGAAGCAGACGCCGGGCGCCTGGGGCCGGCGCGCGCGGAGGTCGCCATGGCGCTCGGCGCGCTGGACGCCGCACGCAAGGCCGCCGAACAGGCGCTCGCCGCGCGCAAGGCCTCCGTCGCCGCCTACGACCCGGCCGCGCACGACCAGGCGCGCGGCACTCTGCACAAGGCCACCGCACAGGTCGCCGCGCTGGAAAAGGACATGGAACGCGACCGCGCGCAGCTGGACGACGCCACCCGCCGCGCGCAGCGCCGCGAGGAAGCGATGCAGAAGCTGCGCACCCACGAGGAACGCCGTGTGCTGCTGGAAGCGCGCCGCGCGCTGCTGGAACACGCCCGGCGCATCCTGCGCGATGCCGGCCCGCGCGTGGCCGCGCACCTGGTCGATGCCGTCAACGGCCGCGCCCAGAAGATCTACACCGCCCTCTCGCCGCACGACCCCGGCCAACTGGCGTGGCAGCCGGACTACGAACTGCAGGTCGCGACCAGCAGCGGGCAACGCCGCTTCGCGACTCTATCCGGCGGGCAGAAGGTCAAGGCGGCGCTGGCGCTGCAACTGGCGCTGGTGCAGCAGTTCAGCCGTGCGGGCCTGTGCATTTTCGACGAACCCACCTCCGCGCTGGACGCCGAATCGCGCGCGCTGCTGGCCGAGGCCACCCTGGAAGCGCAACGGGTCGCCGGCTTCCAGCAGATGTTCATCGTCAGCCACGACGACGCCTTCGACGGCTGCATCGAACACACTGTCCACCTGAACTATTCGCCCGCGAACGGAACTGCGGTCGTGTCGTGATCGCGTAAGTCTTGTGCACATAGGCCGTTTGAAATTGCAATTTTGCGATAATGCTCGTCGACGAACAATATCGCGATTATCTCTACAACTCTTTGTTGTGAAATGAGTGCCCATCGTGCAGGGTGTTACATTGCACATGGTCTGTTAAATCGATTTTAGGTGAGCACGTAGTGCTGCACCTACTTGGTTCAATTCGTCACTTACTCCTTATATAGGCACGCGTATTGGCCAAGGCGACAGCTATTGGACGGAGGCCCAGTGCGGTTCGTGGTGGCGCAGGCGTTCGCGCAGCCCGCACAGGGCTTTGTGGTAGCTGGCCTTCGCGCCGCCGACGGTGATCTCCAACTTCTCGGCGATCTCGCGGAAAGGCAGGCCCCAGTACTGCTTCAGGCGGAAGATGCACTGCTGCTGCGGGGGCAGTTCGCAGACGGCGCGATCGATCGCGCGGAAGACCTCGAACTGCAGGACGCGTTCGTCGGGCAACGGTTCCTCGCGATCTTCCGACGAACGTTCGCGAATGCGGCGCTGTCGCTCCTCGCTGCGAATGCGCTCGAAGCAGACGTTCAGCGTCGCGCGGTAGAGCCACGTGCCCAGCCGCGCCTCGCCGCGCCAGTAGGGCAGTTCCTCGTACACGCGCGTGAAGACCTCCTGCGCGACGTCCAACGCTCCGTCGCCGTTGCGCAGGACGTTGTAGGCCAAGCGAACCACGCAGCCGTGATGCACCTCGAAGAGCCGTTCGAAGGCATCCTCCCTTCCGTCCTGGACCTGCTCGATCAGCTCCGCCTCATCGCAGGCCGGCAACTCGACCAATCCAACCATTCGGCTCCTCGCTTCTCCCCCGACCGTTCGATCAGACAACAATCGAAGCCCTAGCGGCAGCGCGGGGCTGGCTTGAGACGGACGAAAGTGCCGGGCCTTAGACAAAAGTCCACGGCGGCTGCCGGATTCTCCGGATTCGGGCGAATCACAAGTGAACAAACAAACGCATTGCCAGGGAGAATTTTTCTCGTGAAGGCGCGTCTCGCGCGCGCAGCGCGCGAATGGCGGGAATTACGACACACGGCAAAAGGAATCGATGTTGGATTTCAACGCACGTCTTGGCAGGGCGGACGCACGCTCACTTCTTCTCCGCCGGCTCCACCTTCAAATCGTCAAAGCGAATCGGTTTTTCCGAGTACGGTGCACCGTAGAGACTCGCGCGCGCCGGAAGAACAGCTTCCTTCAACTCGTGCGCGACCATCCATTCCTTCGGCTCGTCCTGGCCCTCGGTCCAGACCTTGCCTTCGAGGCGCGAGACTCCTTCGCCGCCGCTCGTGACCTGCAGGCGCATCACGGTCCATTGGCCGGAGGCCCATTTGTACTCGGCGCTGGCCAGGACTTTGCCGTCGCGCAGGAGTTCCATCGCTTCGGAGGCCGGATTCACGCGCAGGCGATAGTCCCGCCGCCCGTTCACTCCCACGCAGAAGGCCGGCGTGCGCCGCCGAACCTTAGTGGCGAAAATCCGCGCCTGCACCACGATGGGCTGAGTGCTGGTCGGCCCGAAAAGCAGGCCAACGTCGTCCACCGGCTTGCCGGGCAGTTCGATCACCGTGTTCGCGCCGTCTTTCTGAAGCGCAAACTCACCCGCCATGATCAAGAACTCATCCTTGATCTGCTCGGGCTTCAGTGTCTCGAAGTCGTTCGCGTACCGCAGCTCGGGCTTGGGTTCCTCAGCGTCCGCAGCGAACACCGCGGGCACTGCGAACAGTAAAAGGACGAGAACGCATCTCATCGGAAACTCCTCACTCGTTGCGCAGCGCGTTCAGCATGGGCCCGCGGAGCGCGAAGACGGTGGCCGCCCAGGTCCAGAGCAGGCCATTCATGAGCACCGCAGCGAGGGTAACGGACAATGAGGCGAACGGAAAGCCGCCGCCCGGCGCCCGGAGTGCGGGAACCACCGCCACGAAGGCCGCCACGACCCCGCAACCCAGCCCAGCCACCAGCAGCGCGCCGTGTTCGCCAAATACCATGCGCCTCAGGCCGCCTCGCGTGAACCCGACCGCACGCAGCAGCGCCAACTCGCCGCGGCGTTCCAGCACGTTGCGCAGCACCACCACCCCCAACCCGATACTGCCCAGCAGCAAGCCCAGGCCGCCCAGCACCTGGAAGGTGGAGAGATAGGTGTTTTGCACCGCGTTGAACTCCGCCAATCGCCGCGGCGCCGGCGTGGCTTCAAAGCCCAAGTCACCCAGCTGCATACTCAGCACAGCGGAAACTGCCTCGGCGCGTTCCGAAGGTGCATCGATCAGGAAGATGCGATAGCCGCTAACGCCCGGAAACTTCTCGACAAAGCGCGCCTCGGAGACCAGCACCGCACCTTGCAGGATCGAATTGGCCACCGTCGCAACGATGCGCATGTAGAATCGACGCCCAAGTCCGTCGGTGTATTCGATCGTATCCCCGATGCCCTTATGCAGGCCCCACTGCGCAGTGTTCTGGTCGAGGATGCATGGCACTACATCGCCTTCAGCGGGCGCGTCGAGCAGCAGCCATGGGTTCGCACCCGAACCATCTTCCGCCGCCGCGAACGAGAACGCCTTGCGCTCTGCCAGCACCGAAGGATCCACGCCCCACACCTGCGGCTGCTGCGCTCGGCTCAGGTTCAGGCAACTTGCGTCGTCGCCTTCCCTCAGCCTCAGCGGCACGAACTGCACATTCTTCAACTCACCGTCCGTGAAGTTGTAGGCATCCTGCACTGCTTTCGCATTAAGATCACGCGCAATCGGAAGCGCCGACTGTGCCAGCAACGCGAACCCACCGGTGCCGGACGCACGACTGGTGGCGTCCAACTGCGCATCGAGCCGGAAGGCGCCGATGGCCACGATCAGAAAGCTGCCGCTGGCCAGCAAGCCCGCTGTGGCTAGGCTGCGCCCTCGCCGGCGCGTACCGTTGCGAACGGCCAACACGCCTAGGCCGAACGACGCGGCGGCGCCTCCTTTTCCGCGCAGGCCCGACAGCAACGCAGCCAGCGCGCCCAACCCGGCGCTGAGCAGCAGCGCGCCCGCGCCAAAGAAACCACCGGCCGCCACCATGTCGCGGCGCGCACCCATCGCAACCACGATACCCAGCGCAGCAACCGTACTGACGATCGCCACCCAACGCCCTCGGCTGCGTCCCATCCGGACCGGCTCATCCGTCACGCTCCCCGAGAGCAGGTCACGCGCCGGGCGCCGGACCTGCTTGCGAACCGCCAGAATCACCGCGATCAGGCACACCGCCACGCCGCCCATCGCACCCGCGGCAAGCGCCAGGGCATCGAAATGGAAGGACAGCGCCGAGGTCTGCACGGCGTCGCGCCAGATCGTCGCTAACCCGTATAGCATGAATTGTGCGTAAGCAATGCCGCACAGCGATCCGAACACGCCGCCGGCCAAGGCCAACGCAGCGCCTTCGAGCATCAGAACGCGGCGAACCTGCACCGGCGTGAATCCCACCGCCAGCAGCACGCCGACTTCCTCGGCGCGGCGTTCCACGCCGAAGACGAACAGCAGAGCCATCAGCAGCACCGCGGCAACGATCAGAAAGAAGCTGAATCCGACGAAGAGCGGCCCGAAGTCCAGCGCGTCCGCGGTGGATGCATCTGCGTTCGCTCGCGCGGGCACGATAGCAAGACCCAACTGCGCAGGGTCCAGGCGCTTTCGCATTTCGCCGGCCAGCGCTTCGCGGTCCTTCGCGTCCGGATAGCGCACGGCCGTCAGTGCACCGAATCGGCTGGTCCACATATCGCGCCCGGCGGCCAGCGTCACGAAGGCCTTGGGCGTGCCGCGGTAATCGTCCCAATAGCTCTCGTCTTTGTCGCGAATGCGGTCCAAATCGACCGGGAAACTCGGATCCCAGTCCTTGCAGTTGTCGGTGTGGGCCAGACCGGGGAAATCCGGCATCAGCGTCGGATCGTCGGTGGCGCCTTCCAGCGGTAGCACGCCGCGCACGGTGAAACGGCGGCGGTGTTCCTCGAGCTTCTGCATCGGACCGACGACGAAGTAGGCCAGCTCGACCTCCGCGCCCGTCTTCGCGTTAAGATCCTCCGCCAGCCACGCGTTGAGCAGTATCTCGTCGTCTTTCATCTCATCCGGAACCATCGGAGTGCCCATCGCGGCCACCATCGAATACGGCGTGGCGCGCTCGCCCGCGCGAATCTCGTTGACGAAGTAGGAGAAGATGCCGCGCGCGCCCGGAGCCGCCTGCAGCGCGACGGCCTCGGTCTCGGCGTCAAAAAAAATGCGGTCCGTGCGCAACTCGAGGCCGCCCTGCGTGCAGGGCATGACCTTTAGTTCCGCGTCGGCCAGCGTCCAGACTTTGCTCAAGGCAGACCTTAGCGTCTCGCTTCCGGCGGCCGTGCCGCCCAGCAGAAGGTTCGCGCGCGCCGGTTCGCCGTCCTTACCGGCAAGGCCCGTCGCGGTCTGCAAATCGCGAAGGGCACAAAACGCGTTGAAGGGCGGCACCTGGTTGGCCTGTAGGCTGAAATTCCCCAGACGGTCGCCGCCGGCCACGGCTTTGACTCTAACACCCAGCGCAACGGAATCGTCTTCGTGCGGGGCAAGCGGCGCGTCGAGGGAGATCGCGCTGGCCTTGCGCACGCGGAGCACCAGCTGGTCGCCGGGCACGGCATTGAGCTGCAGCGCAAGGCGCTCGTTGAGCACCACCTCCCCCGGTCCGGGCACGGGCAGCGCATCTTCGATGCTCAATTCCGAAAAGCGTTCGTCCACGCCCAACACTGAAACTCGGTTGGCGCGCGCCGACCCGTCGCTGCGCCCCGCCTTGCCGCTGAGTTGCAGGACGGGCGCTACCGGATCGCCCAGCGTCTCGGTCATATTCGCCGCAAGTTCTTCGCGAAATAGGCGGTCGCGCCCAGAGAGGGCCCAGGCCGTGCGGCCCAGGCGCTGGTCGGCCAGCACGCGCAGGCTTAATTTGACCGAACTGCCAACCAGCAGGGCTCCGACCAACACCGTGCAGCCGACCGCCGCGCCGAGCACGACACCCACATGCGCGCGCCAATGATGGCGCAGGCCGGCCGCAGCGAGCGTCCAGAGCGTCACGGATTGTTCGCCTCGGAGCTCTGGACCAGGGTGCCGCCGCGCAGTTCAAGCCGGCGCCCCATGCGCTCGGCCAGCCCCGCCGCATGCGTAACCGTGATCAGGGTCACGCCAAGGTCGCGGTTGAGTTCTACCAACAGCTCACCGAGTTGCGAGGCCGTACCCGCGTCCAATGCGCCGGTCGGCTCGTCGGCGAGCAGCAGCTTGGGGCGATTGATCAACGCTCGCACGACGGCCACGCGCTGCCGCTCGCCGCCGGAGAGTTGCCCCGGATGGTGCGCAATGCGCTCGGTCAGTCCCACCCGCTGAAGCAGTTCGCGCGCCCGGACCTCGGCGCTCGCCTTCAGGTCCGCATCCCGCAGGATCAGCGTGGGCACCAGCACGTTCTCCAGCACTGAGCACTGCGGCAGCAGGTGGTGCGCCTGGAAGATGAAGCCAATTCTCCGGCTGCGCAGCTCGGCCAGCGCGTCGTCGTCGAGCGCGGCCAGGTCTCGGCCTTCAAACGCGACGCGCCCAGTGGTAGGGCGGTCGAGCGCGCCGATGATGTTCAGCAGCGTGCTTTTGCCCGACCCCGATGGTCCCACCACGGCCAGGGACTCACCCGCCTCCACCGACAGGTTGATATCCTTAAGGATCTCCAAGACCGCGCCGCCGCCCGCGGACTCGAAGCGTTTCCCGACGCCCTGCAGTTCCAGCAGCACGGCCTGCTCCTTTCAGACCTTGGCGTCGCGAAACCAGCGCTTCGCTTTCATCTCGAAACGCGGCAACGCGCCGGCCGGCAGCGCCTTCACCGGTACACGCAAATTGAAAGTCGCGCGCAACTCGTCTTCCAGGCGGCGCGCCACAGCGTCGCCGTCGGCAACATTCACCGCGCATTCGATATCGACGCGCATCTCCGCGAGGCCCCGCGCGCCGGATACCTCCACGCGGTACTCCGCGACCTCCGACATGCGGCGCACCACTTCCTCGACCGCCGCCGGGTACACGTTGACGCCGCGTACCAGAATCATGTCGTCGGTGCGTCCCAGGATGCCGCCTTCCAGGGCCAACTCGCTGCGCCCGCACGCGCAGACGCCGCCGGACGCGCGCCGCACGCCGTCGCCGGTGCGGTAGCGCAACAGCGGCGAACCGAAGCGGCCCAATGTCGTCAAGACCAACTCCCCCGCCCCACCCGGACCCACAGGCGCGCCGGTGGCCGGATCGATGACTTCGGCAAAATACGAGGTCTCGATCACATGCAGGACACCGGGACGCTTGGGGCATTCGTAGCTCACCGGCCCGACTTCCGTCATGCCATGGTGATCGACGACCCGCGCCTTCGGCCAGGCAGCCTCGATACGTTTGCGCGTCGAGGGGATCGAACCGCCCGGTTCGCCTGCCACGATGACCGCTTTCAGCGCATCGCCCGCGCCAGTGATCTTCTCTTCGGCGGCGACCTCGGCCAACCGCAATGCGTACGTGGGCGTGCAGCAGAGCACCGTCACTGCGTTGTCGCGCATCATGCGCAGGCGCGCGACGCTGCTCAGGCCACCGCCGGGCAGGCACAGCCATCCGTTTGCGGCGGCGGCCTCGAAGGCGGTCCAGAAACCCAGAAACGGCCCAAAGGAGAACGCGAAGAAGAGCCGGTCGGCGGCGCCCACGCCCGCTGCGCGGTACACTTCCTGCCAGTTTCCGAGCATCCACCTCCAGTCTTCGGGCGTGTCGAGCCAGCGCATCGGCGTGCCGGTCGTCGCGCTGGTCTGGTTGTAGCGCGAATACTTTTCCATCGGAAAGGTCAGGTTCGTGCCGTACGGCGGATGCGCGCGCTGGTCTTCGACGACCTCGGACTTCAGCGTAAAGGAGAATCGCTTCGAGAACTCTTCCAGCATAGCCGACGCGGGTTTCAAGCCTGACGCCGCCAACCGCGGCGCATAGAATCGATTGCCCGGCGCCATGGCCCCGAGCAACACGCGCAGGCGTTCCTGCTGCGCCTGTTCGATGCTCGGGCGGTCGGGGAATCCGGACATCTCGGTTCCTTGCCTAGGGGCTGGCCGGCTTGGCCTCGGCCGGCGCCGCTTGCACGGCGGCGGGCGCCCTCGGAGGGTCGGGCTTGTACAGCGTCACCAGGCAACCGCCGACGGCCGCCAGCAAGATTCCGAGGAAGAAGCGCTTGTCCACACTGCCCACGCCGCCTTCCGGCGGATGGAGCGCCATCACGTAGATCGCGTTCACCACCGGCGCGCCGGCGAAGATGATGGACATCACGACGGCCGGCTGGCCCTTGGCGCCGAAGGCCAGCAGCACGCAGAACGCGCCCGCCGCGCCGACCAGGCCCGCGAGCAGCGACCACTTCAGCCCCGGCCCGGGGAACTTCCATTCCGCGCCGCCGAGTTTGAGCATTACCGCGGGCGCGATCACCGCAGTCACGAAATAGGCGATGCCGACCAGGAGGAAGGCCTTGTAGCGGCCGTTGGCCGGATCCTTCATGCCCATCGCGCCGCCGTGCAGGAAGGCCCCGTACAGGCCCCAGCACGCGACGGTCATCAGGCTGAACGCCAGCCAGCCCATTCCATCCGACGATTGCGATCCCGCAGGCATGTGTGCAACCCTTTCGTTTCGTCAGCAGTTCTTCAACGCGTCAGGCGGCGCGACCTCGATCTTCTTCCCAATCGCATCAGGAATCGGCACCGCCTTCATCGAACCGTCGGCGGCGTGTGCCACGCACGCCACGACCAGGACGCCACGAGCGACTTCCTCCGGCGCGCCGGCGTTAACCCTGCTGAAGACGCAACGGTAGCGAATCGTCTTCTGCGACTTCTCCTCGACCAGCAGCCGAACCTCGACTTCGTCCTCGAAACGCAGCGGGCGCCGGTAGTCGCACTCGGCATGCACGCGCGGCCAGCCCACCTTCGCGTCCCCTTCCTTCGGAACGATGGAATGGCCCAGCGAACGGAAGAAGGCGTGCTCCGCGGCTTCCATGAAGCGGAAATAGTTCGAGAAATGCATGATGCCGGCCATGTCGGTCTCGGCGAACTCGACGCGCCGCCGGAAACGGAATTCGTAGGGCATCGCTCGCTCCACCTATCCGCTCACGCGACGGGGCGCGGAAACCGTTGCCTGCAGTACGGCCGCCACGTTTCGCGCCATGTGCTCGACCGTATACCCGGCCCGTACGGCCTTTCGTCCTGCCTCGCCCAGCGCTCGAGCCCGCGCACGGTCGGCAGCAACCTCGACGATTACATCGGCCAGGGCATTCGGATCGTCCGGCGCACATAGTTTGCCACCGCCGAGCGCCTCCACCAACTCCGGAAACGCCCCGTGCCGCGGCAGCACGACCGGCACGCCCGCGGCCAACGCTTCCAGGACGAAGAGCCCGAAGGCCTCGCCATAGGTCGCCGGCACCGAGAAGACCGTCAGGGAGCGGTAGAAGGCCAGCTTCTGCGCGCGGTCCAGGTTGGGCGCTATCTCCACGTCACCTACGATCCCGGCCTTCGCGAGTTTCTCGCGCTGCGCCTCGACAAAAGCCTCGTCGCCCGGACTCAGACTGCCGCCGATGCGCAACCTCAATCCCGGCAGCCGGCCGGCCTCCTTTATGAGGAGGAACGCGTCGATGAGGGTCGCCAGGCCCTTCTCAGGGCACAATCGCGCGAAATAGCCGAGCGTAGGATGTTCGGGTGGCGTCTCCGCAGGCGTGTACCCATCAAGCGCGATGCCGTTGTGAACGACCTTGAGCTGCTCCTCGCGCAGGCCGAGGCGACTCCGCATGACATCGCCGTAGTACCTGCTGACGGCGATAAAGCAGTCGACCTCCGCCGCGCGCGTGCGGGCTTCCTTCCATGCGGCCTCGCCGTGCGGCGCGGGCAGCGCGTTGAGAAAATAGTCCTCGCCGTGCAGCGAGCAGACCACGGGCCCACGCAGCGCCTCCTTGATGCGCCGCGCCATACCGACCAGCAGGAGGTTTGAGAGGCACACCACGTCGGGCCGAGCATCGTCCTTTAGCCAGCGAACGAGCTTCTCGAGTTCCTTCGCCTGGTTGCCGCTCTCGCCGCGCAGCATCGAGACCGTCAGCGAGCCCAAGTCCTCCGGCTTCGTCGAACCGGTCATGCGGCCCGCCCAGCGCAGCAAGCCCGGCGTGTCGAACGCGCGGTCGACCCACGCGGGCGTCTTGCGGAATACGGCCGACTTGTGTTGCAGATACACATTGACGCCGCCGAAGAAGAGCGGCGAGCCGCTGCTCATGTCGTCTTCGTCGATTTGCAGCGGCAGGTAAAGCGGGACCAGCAGCGCATCATGGCCGAGTTTTCGCAAGCCGGCAACCAGGGCGTTGTCGCGCATGCAGCCGCCGCAGTACATGCCGCCGGCGCCGGGCGTCAACTGGATGATCTTCATGGCGTGTCGCAGCCCACCGGAGCGCCATGTTTGACGGGATCGGGCAGCTTCGCGAACCCAGCGACGGCCTTGAAGAGCGGATCGAAGTCGCGGAAGAGGTCCCCGATCAGGCAGTCCGTCAAGTCGCCCTTCATGGCCGGATGCTTTATGATCAGGTCGCGGAAGTGAAAGTTGTGGTCGTAGAACGCATAGACCAGCTTGCGCATGGCCTCGATGCCCTGGCAGACCTTCGCGCCGTAGTCCTTGAAGCGTGCGGCCGAGACGTCGCCGTCACGTAAGGCCGCGTCGACGGCCTCGGCGGCCAGTTCCCCGCTGCGCAGAGCCAGGAAGACGCCCGACGAGAAGACCGGGTCCAGGAAGGCGAAAGCGTCGCCCACCAGCACCAGACCGTCGGCAGCACAATGCTTCGAGCGGTACGAGTACTCTCCCGTCGTCCGAAACGAGTCGCAGACCTGCCCCGTAGACAGGTGGTCGGCGATCCAGGCGTTCTCTTTGATCTCGCGCTGGAAGATTTCGGCGGGGTCACGCGTGTCTCGGTAGAGATATTCACGCTCAGCGACGATGCCGACGCTCACCACGTCATTCGGAAGGGGGATGTACCAGAACCAGCCCTTCTCGGGCACGTACGCGACGGTGGTGGCGCCTTCGTCCAGGCCCGGGTCGCGCTTGGCACCCTTGTAGTATGTCCAGATTGCGATCTTGTTCAGGTAGGCGTCGCGCACGCGCCAGTCGTGCCGCGCGACGGACAGCGCATCGCGCCCGGTAGCGTCTATGGTCACCGGCGCGCGCAGTTCGAACTTCGAGCCCTTCGCTTCGGCCTCGACGCCGACGACCCTCCCCTGTCCATCCTTAATCAATGCCTTCACCGCTACGCCTTGGCGGACCTCCGCGCCCTTCGCGGCGGCGTTCTCCAGCAGAAGCTGGTCGAACTCGCTTCGCAGGACCTGCCACGTGACAGCCGCCTCATGGTCCAGGTGATGAAAGAAATAGAAAGGCTGCGAGACCTTTCCGTTTGTGCTGACGAACTGGACGCTGTACTTCTTTGGGAAATGTGAAGCCTTCATCTTCTCGATCACGCCGATCCGCTTGAGCGGGAAATAGCAGTACGGCATCAGCGATTCGCCGATGTGATAACGCGGAAAGGCTTCCTTCTCCAGGAGCACCACGCGCCGCCCAAAATCTGAAAGCACGGCCGCAGCCGTCGAGCCCGCCGGCCCGCCGCCGCAGACGATCGCATCGTAGGCCATCCCATTTTTGCTCATGATTGTTTTAAGCCTCCCTTTCCGGCGGAAGGATCTCGACGATCTCCGCAAGCACCCTACCTTCTCCGTTGGTGAGCGTATTGCGCCGGCCGTACAGCACCTGATGGCCGCTCAACCCGAGCGCGCTCCGAATGAAATCGTCCGGTTGGATCCGGAAGTACGCGCTGGGCCGGCTGTGATGGGCTATCTTCCGGCGCGCGAGGATGGTGCCGAGCGGGCGGTGGCCTTCCACGATCGCCTCGCGGGCCGCTTCTGGAAAATTCTCGAGGTGGATACGGATGGCACCAAACTCGACGGGGCGCTCGCTGCCGTCCAGCAGCAGCACGACCTGACGTTCGTAGCGGTGGCAGTCCTTGTTGCATTCGATCACCTTCAGGTGGATCGTCTTGCCGTGGAAGGCTTCGAGCGTCGGCGTCATGTCGCCTTTGTGCGCCAGCAGGCGGCGGTGGGGTTGCGGAATGGCCTCGCCGTCCACCTGCTCCGCCTTCGGCAGCACCCGTTTGACCCTGGCGTAGAAAACGGCCAGCGGCTCCAGCAACGGATTGACAATCTTCTTCGCCATGCCTGTCTCGCTCGTCACACGTAACGGATATCCCGGTGCTGCGGGAGATAGAAGTTCGGCAGCAGGCCGTCGACGCGCAGCAGACCGTCACGCGTCAGCACCACGCCCTCACCAGACACCTTCAGAAGGCCCTGCTCCTCCAGCCTGCGCAGCGGCTCCGCGAACCGTTCGCGGGCATTGCCGCCAAATTTTCGGTCGAAGTACGTGAACTGCACGCGGCCCAGCTTGAGCTGCAGGATCCACTCGCGGATCAGGCGCTCCTCGGCGGTCGGCGTCAGCGCGCGCTTCGTGGGCAGTTCGCCGGCGTTCAGGCGCGCGAGGTACGACTCCCAATCCGTCTCGTTCTGAAAATGCGTGCCGCCGACGTGCGAGAAGGACGCGACGCCCAGGCCGACGAGGTCAGCGCCCTGCCACAGGCGGTCGCGGTAGATGAATTTCGTGCGCTTCGGATCGCGTACGGCCGTGTAGGCGCTGGCGACCGCGTACCCGCGCGCCTCGAGCGTTTCGAATGCATAGCGGACCCACTCGCGCTTGGTGTCCCAGTCGGCGACGGGCGCGGTCAGCTTTCCCTGCGCCTTCATTTCCTTGTAGATGGTGGTGTTGAAAGGGATCTCCATCTGGTAGATCGTGATGCTGTCGGGTTCGAGTTCGATGGCCTTTTCGACGCAGCGCTTCCAGTTTTCCTCGGTCTCGTCGACCATCCCTGCGATCAGGTCGATGTTGACCTGCTCGAACCCCAATCCGCGCGCGAAGTCGTAGGCGCGCTGCACCTCCTTCGAGCGGTGCGCACGGCCGTTGACCTCCAAAATGTGGTCGTCGAAGTTCTCGATGCCCAGGCTCAGGCGCGTGACGCCGATCTTCTTGATGCCGCGCAGTTTGTGCTCGGTGAGCGTCCCGGGCTCGCATTCGAAGGTAATCTCTTCCGCTTCGTCCCAGGAAACCAGTCGCTTAAGGCCGTCGCTGAGCTCAAAGAGCTGCTCCGAGGACAGGTACGAGGGCGTGCCGCCGCCAAAGTAGACGAAGTTCGCCTTGCGCCCGCCGATGAAAGGCATGCGCGCGTACTGCTCCATCTCGTGTACGGTTTCGTCGAGGTACGACTTGATCTCGGTCGAGGTCTTGTCCGTGTACACCTTGAAGTAGCAGAAGTGGCAGCGCTTGCGGCAGAAGGGCACGTGCACGTAGATGCCCAGCGGCGTGCCGGGCGCGGGCAGACGCTCCAGCGCCTTGCGGACGTCCGCGGTGAACTCGGGCTTCCAAACCGAATATGGAGGGTAGTTCGATACGAAATAGTTGCCCGCGGCGGTCGCGTCCTTCGGCGCGGGGGCGGAAGAGGATTGGGCGCTCATTTCGCAGGCTCCCATTGCTTCGACCCAAAAGCGTAGATGCTGCCGTCCTCGCTGCCGATCACGATCCGCCCGCCGCTTACGGCCGGGCTGGCTTTGATGCCGCCGCCGATCTCGTAGGCCCAGCGTTCCTTGCCGTCGGCCAGGCCGAGCACGTACAGGCGTCCGTCGTCGCTGCCGACGACCACCCGGTCGCCACAGACGACGGGGGAGCTCTCGACCTTGCCCTTCGTGGCGAAGCTCCAGCGTTCCTTGCCGGAATCGCGGTCGAAACAGTGCACCAGCTTGTCGTTGCCGCCCACCACCACGCGGTCACCGGCGATCGCCGGCGAGGACATGTAGGGAAACTTCTTCTCCGAGAAGGACCAGACCCGTTTCCCGGATTTCAGGTCGATGCAGAGAAAGGTGTTCTCGTAGTGGCCCACGTACGCCCGGCCGTCCTCCACCGCTGCCGAGGCCGCGATGTATGCGCCGGCCTCGAAGCGGTCGATGTTCTTCCCCGTCACGACGGAGACGACGTGCATCTTGGCGTCGCAGCCGGCGAAGACCGCCTCTTCGCCGGCAACCGCGGGCGTGGCATTGACGAAGCTTTCGGACTTGTACGCCCAGGCTTCCTTGCCCGTTTCCGCGTCGATGGCGTAGAGACTGAAGTCGTGGCTGCCGGCCAGGATCACGACGGTGCCGTCCTTGCGTTCGGCCCAGGTGGGCCCCGCGACGACCTTGTCCTCGGTGTGGAAGGTCCAGCGCTTGGAGCCGTCGAACGCCTTGAGTGCGTACACGTTCCCGTCGTGGCAGCCGAAATAGACGCTGCCGTTCAGTACCAGCGGCGAGGACTCGATCTGGTCGCCCGCTTCAAAGGTCCACGCCACCGAACCGTCGTTCAGGTTCAGCGCGTAGAACGTCCGGCCGGAGGAGCCGACGTAGACCCGGCCATCCACAATCGCCGCCGAGGCCACCACCGCGCCGCCGGTCTTGGTGCTCCAGAGGAGTTCCAGCGACTCGGGCAGCGGGTCCTCGGCCACGCCCAAGAGCGCGCGGCCGCCTCGGAACATCGGCCACGGCGTGCCCTGCGGAGTCTTCGCAAAGGGACGCGGATCGCCGCGCGGCGCGACCGGCGGAAGCCTATCCGGCTTGTCCGGTTCCTGAGCGGTAATTTCGGGGGGCTTAGTCTGCGAGCCCTTCATGTATCCTTGGCCCGCCGCCAGCACGTAGATGCCCAGCACCACGCTGGCGCCCAGCACCAGCAGCAGGATCACCGTTGCCTTCCCGCTCATCCGGCCAAACCCTCAGCGGGAGCGGCTTCGGTGCGGCGGTCGGGCGGACCCAGGCCGCCGTCGCCTTCGCCGCGCTTGTGGAAGGCGGCCTCGTACAACTCGGCGAAGTCGCTCTCGTCGACGCGACGCGGATTGAACTTCGCGGTCCACTGCCCCGCGGCCTCCTTCGCGAGCGCCGGAATCGCGTCCCGGCTCACGCCGCAGTCGGAGAGGGCGCTCGGGATGGAAGCGAAATTCAGCAGCCAGTCGAGGCGTTCGACCAGGGCCCCGATGGCGGTGTCCGGATGGTCCTTGCGGCGCAGCAGGCCGGCCAGCGCGGCGAGTTCGGCGTAGGTCATGCGCGCGGGGGGCTCCTTGCTGTTGAAGCGGACCACCAGCGGCAGCATCAGCCCCACGGCGCGGCCGTGTACGACGCCGAAGCGCGCGGTCAGCGGATTGGCGGCGCTGTGCGCAGCACCGAGCATGCTGTTTTCGACGGCGGTACCGGCGTAGGCGGCACCCAGGAGCATGCGGCCGCGCGCGTCGAGGTCGCTGGGGTCGCGGAGCACCTGCGGCAGGGCCTCGAGCGTAAGGGTGAAGGCCTCGCGCGAGTACAGCCACGAGAGTTCCGTGCGGCGCGTGGTGACGGCGGTCTCCAGCGCATGGGCGACGGCGTCGATGCCGGTGCAAGCGGTGACCTGCGGCGGCTGAGAAAGCGTGAGCTTAGGGTCCAAGACGGCGACGGCTGCGGCGGCCTTCACGTCGCCACAGGCCATCTTCTGGTGCGAATCGGCGTCGGCGATCAGCGCGAAGGACTGGCATTCGCTGCCGGTGCCCGCAGTGGTCGGTACGGCGATCAGCGGCAGCATCGGTTTGGCGGCCTTGCCGATGCCCCAATAGTCCTGCATCTTGCCGCCGTTGGTGAGCAAAAAGTTGCAGCCCTTGGCGGTGTCCATGCTGCTGCCACCGCCCAGGCCCACGATACCGTCGATGCCCGCCTTCTTCGCGGCCTCTACGCACGCATCGACCTCGCGCGTAGTGGGATTCTCGATGACCTTGTCGAAGACGGCGACGCTGATCTTGGCGGCATCAAGCGATTTCCTTCCGGCGTCCACATGGCCGGCCGCAGCCACGCCCGGATCGGAGACCAGCAGCACCTTCTTCAGGCCCAATTCGCGTGCCAGTTCGCCCAGGCGCTCCGCTGCGCCGGCGCCGAAGACAATGCGGGTTCGGGGATTGAAATCGAAGCCGGTCAGGTCGTTCATCTGCGGGCATTGCTCCCTGGTTCAAGCGCCGACGCGCTGGAAGGCGCGGCGCGTGTAGAGGAACTCGAAGAGATTCCCCTCGTGCGGCTGGTCCCAGCGCACCTTGGGCGTGGGAATGGGTCCGATGTTCAGGCGGTCGATGTGCGGCGCGGCGAGCAGTTGCCGCACAAACGCCTCGTCCTTCGTGATGGCCGTGACCACCAGCGACGGCCCGATGGTGGCGAGGACTTTGGCCTGTGGCACTTCGACGACGCTGGCGTAAGGAAACAGGAATTCGCGGTTGGCCAGCGGGTGCTCGAAGGATGCGCAGAAGACCACCGTCGGGCGCATGTAGTGCCCGCCGTCAAAGGTCACCTTTCGCGGGCCGCTGCGAAAGCGCGCGGTCACGTCCTCCGCGCCGGGCTCGCGCAGACCCTCCTCGAGCGTCTCGTCGAGCCACTCGGTCATCTTCGGGTTGGCGAAGCCGGAAAGCTGCGCCTGCGGATCGGTCGCGGCGCGCGCGTCGATCGGGCCCAGGCGTTCGGCCAGGGCCTGCGCGATCTCGCGGCCGTACTTCGGCACGACCACGGCCGAGGCGTTCACGCAGCTGCGCCCGCCGTTGGCAAGAATGGACTCGGCCAGCACGTCGAGATGCTCGCGCCAGTGCTCGATCTGGTCCTCGCCGATGACGATCTTGCTGCGGCCGGCGCCGTGCACCGAGACGGCCGGGTTGTTTCGGTACCGTTCGGTGGTGGTGTCGTCGCCGAAGATCATGCCGCGCGCGCAACGTTCGAGGATCGTTGAAGCGCCTTCGTGGTCGGTCGGATAGAAGCCGAAGGCTTCCTTCGGGCAGCCCGCCGCGATCAGCGCCTGGATAACTCGGTACGGCGTCCAGGGTTCGGTGCCGCCGGGCTTGAGGATCACGGGCACCTTCAACGCGATGGCGGGGATCCAGAGCGAGTTCACGCCGGGCGAGTTGCTCGGCAGGACCACGCCCAGCGCGTCGGTCGCCGCGAAGTAACTCACCGGCACGCCGGACTGCTCGCCAAGCCCATTGTCCAGTGCACGCAGGTCGAGCCCGCGCGTCAGGCCCTTCAAGACCGTAGGCATCTCGACGAAGACCTGGTGGATCTTCAACATGTTGGCGCGGCAGAGATTATGCGGCAGACCGCTGGTCGCGCTCAACCTCTCCACGTAGTCGTCGGGCGATTGGGTCTGCCCGCCGACGCCCAGTGGCAGCGCCTCCTTTAAGAAGAGCTCGCCGGCCTTTGCGCAGATCTCGATCAGCTTCGCGCAGGAGAGCGCCCGCAGCGCGGCGGCGGCGGACCCCACCTTGCGCAGGTCGCGGCGCACCAGACCCGGATTGGCGATGGACAGCTTCGCCAGCGGGCGGCCGGTGCGGTAGTCGGCAAGCTCGCTGACGTCCAGGCTCTCGTAGGGCTGGCCAAAACGCAGGACGGGGATATGCGGCAGCGGGACGCTCATGCCTTTAATACACCCCCTCGACGACCTTCTTCTCGAGCATTCCGAAGGGCCGCACGTCGCCGACGCCGTCCCAGGGGTACAGGTCGCAGGGCTCGCGGCGGATGGCCTCGTCGCGCTCGAGGAAGCGCGGCATGAAGAACTCCTTGGTCAGCGTGGTCAGTTCGACGCGCCCGCATTCGCCGTAGCCCACGGTTCGTACGGTGTCCTTGGGATCGACGACGCGCAGCGCGGCGCGCGGCTGCGGCGCGTAATAGGTGACGCTCCAGTTGTCCTCGGGCTTCAGGGGGCGACTGCAAGCCAGGCCCATGAGCGTGTTGCCGTAGGTCGGGACGAACTGGGCGCGGTTCTCCAGCACTTCCTCGGTCAGGAAGCGAATCATCTGCGGGGTCATGCTGGTGCCGCCGCAGAAGACGCCGCGGATGCCGGCGTCGGGCACGGAGAGCCGTTCGCCGAGCGCTTCGAGCAGCTTCGGCGTCGTGAAGAGGCACTGCACCTTGCGGTTCTTGAGCAGCGTAACCGCCTGGTCGATCACGTGTTCCTTGTAGCGATTGGCGGTCTCGACATCGCGCTTGCCCAGGCACTTCACGACCCAGCGCGGGTCGAGGTCCACGTGGTAGCAGCTGCCGCCGCGCACGCCAGCGAGGTGCTCGATGGCCAGCCGCAGGCGGCGGGGTCCGGTGGGCCCGAGCATCAGCCAGTAGGCGCCGCGCGGGAAGTAGCGCTCGTCGAGCGTCCGCGAGAACTCCGTGTAGTCGGTCTTGTGGTCTTCCCAGCTCAGGCGCTGCTTGGGCATGCCGGTGGTGCCGCCGGTCTCGAAGACGTGGAACGGCTTGCCGGCGAAGGCCTTGGGCACCCAGCGCTCATTGGGCTCGTCGCGCAGCCACTCGTCCTGAAAGTGCGGGAAGCGCGAGAGGTCGGCGAAAGACGAGACCTCCTTGGCCGGGTTCCAGGCATTGCGCTTGGCCCACTCGAGCCAGAAGGGCGTGCCCGTCTCGGGCGAGAAGTGCCATTTCACGATCGCAACCGCCTGCGCGTCCAGGGCTTGCATGGCGGCGGCGGAAGCGGCGAGCGGCGTCTTGGTCTGCGGCATCCGGCTACTCCTAGTCAGGTGGCCGCTCCGGCAGGCGGCAGGGCACCGATGGCTTTGCCTCCGGGGAAGAACTTGGCGATCGTCCCTTGGCTGGGCGGTCTGGTCAGCAGGGATACCACGACCATCAACAGGGCTGAACCGATGCACATAAACATCACCGGGAGAAAACCATACATGACCACAGCGCCTTTGGTGCGCATAAACAGATTGCCCAATTCGGGGATGATGGCCGCCGTTTCCCCCGGCTTGAGCGCCTTGGCCATGGCCTCCGACTGACTGTGCAGGATCCAGGTCCCGGCCAACGAAAGCGCCACCCAAAGGGTCGCGGCCAGCGCGCCCCACTTGGTGCTGCGCTTCCAGAAGAGCGCCGCAAGCATGACCGGCGCCATGGCCGCAAAGCCCGAGAAGGCGAAGCGGATGGCCAACTCGAAGATGTTCTCCTTGTCGTGCAGCTTTAGGGCGATCAGGTAACTGGCGCCGGTCACCAGCACTACAAACGCTCGCCCGGTCCAGACTTGCGCCTTGTCGCCGAAGCGTTCCTTGCCGCCGTAGTAGGCGAAGATGTCCTCGGTAAACATCGTGCAGAGCGCCAGGATCTGGCTGTCCGAGGCCATCACACAAGCCATGATGGCGGCTCCCAGCAGGCCGGCCAGCCAGGCGTCGGTGTGCTTGGTGAGCATCTGCGGGATCACGTCGTTGGTCTCACCCGGTTTTAGCCCGGGGAACTCGTTCGCGGCGATCACTCCAAGGTAGACGCTGGGAATCCAGATCAGCGCGATACAGATCGGATAGAAGACAATGGTCTTGCGGAAGTGCGTGACCTTCTCGGCGGTCAGGCACATGATGGCGATGTGCGGGAACATGATGCTGGACAGCGGGATGAACATGTAACTGAAGAACTCTTCTGGCGTTATGCGAGCGCGGTTAAGCAGCGAGGCGGTCGCCGGCTGCTGGGACATCTTCTCCATGATGGTGTCGAAGCCGCCCAGCTTCGCGCCGATGAGCACGAAGGCGATGGTCCCGAAGCACAGGAAGAGGATCGTTTGGAAGGTGTTTACCCAGGCCGTACCGCGCATGCCGCCGAAGAAGACGTAGCTCATCACCACCACCGCTACGATGGCGCCGCCGACCTCGTAGCCGATCCAGGAGACGACCTGCCCGTCCTCGGCCTTGTAGGCGCTGATCGTCGCCAGGGTGTGTCCGCCACCCATAACGCCAATGATGATATAGGGAACCAGCATGGCCGCGGTGAGCGCGAAGATCACGGTGCCGATGCCCGAACACTCCCAGCGGTCGCGGAAGAACTGGACCTGCGTCATGTGCCCGAAGCGCTTGCCCAGCGCCCATAGCCGCGTGCCGATGACGAAGAGCGTCAGGGGGATGATGAGGCCCGAGGAAGACGCCATCAGGCCGTACACGCCGATCCCGCGGTGATAGGCCATGCCCGAGCTGCCCAGGATGGCGAAGGCCGTCATGTTGGTGCCGAACAGCGAGAGCAGGAAGATGAACTGGCCCAGGCTGCGGCTGGCCAGAAAGAAGTCCTCGCCCGATTCCTTGCCTTTGCGAAACGCGAAGATGCCGATGTAAACCACTATCGATAGATAGATTAGGACGATCCAGGCGGGATTCATTCTTGGGCGCCCCCTGCCGGATCCTGGGGACGGTCCGCCGCGCCGGGCTCCAAACCCGCGGGCCAGTATTTCCACACCAGCAGCGCGAACAGGCACGCAGCCAGGATCGAGAAGCCGATGTGGTACGCCAGCCCGATGGGCAGGAAGCCGAAGACCAGATAGGTGCTGTCCCAGAACCAGACGTCCTGGTGCAGCACGATCATGGTCAGGACCAGCGCAAAGGGCAGCACGGCGCGCATGGGCGGCCTCCTACGGCTTCTGCTGAATCGCGTACAGGTGAGTCTGCGTGGCGACGTAGAGCACCCCGTTGGCGACGACGGGCGTGCTGTAGACCGGCGCGCCCATCTCGACGGCGGCGAGGACCTTCTTCTCCTTGCCCTGCTGCAGGATCACGACCTGCCCATCCTCGGTGCCGATGTAGACCTTGCCGTCGGCGGCAAGGGTCGAACTCCAGATGTGGCTGCGGGTTGCGTGCTTCCAGTAGAGCTTGCCCGTCTCGGCGTCCAGGCAGTGGATGTCGCCGGCATAGTCGGCGGCGTAGACCAGCCCGTCGGCGATGCTGACCGTCGAGATGGTCCGGTTGATGCCCTTGTACTGCCAGACGGCGCCGGTGGCGGTGACGTCGCCGGTCTTGGTCGCGTCAATGCAGCTCAGGCAGCCTACGCCTTCGCCGTGCTCGGGGTCCTGCCCCACCGCGACGTAGACGCGGTCCTTGTAGACGACCGGCGTGGCGATGATCTCGCTGAACCCCTTGTCACTGGGATACTTAAAGGGTTTCCCGTCCTTGTCCTTCTTGTACTCAGGCGGATTGCAGTCAAAGCGCCAGCGGTCCTTGATAACCATCAGGCCGTCGGCATCCTTCGAGGGCGTGGGATCGAAGCCGTAGACGAAACCGTCGCCGGCGCCGAAGATCACCGTCTTCTGCTCGCCCTGCTTCATGAGCGCCGGCGAGGACCACGTGCAGTGAAAGATCCGCTTGCTGATGCCGACGGCCTCCTCGGCAACAAGCGTCCCGTCCTTCTTGTCCAGCACGCAAAGCGATGGCGCGTTGGGCTGCGGGATGTTGACGTGGGACCAGTCCTGGCCATTGGAGGTCGTCACGTAAATCCGGTCGGTGTCGATCAATACGCTACTGCTGGTGATGTTGTGCGGGAAGACGCCCAACTCCTCGCGCATATCGAAGATCCAGACGATGTCCGCGTCGGTAGCCGATGGCTCGCCCTCCACGCCCGCGTGCTTCGCCTCGTCCTTGTACGGCCCGTCGTTGCCGTTCTTCATGCCCTGCACGTCGAGGCAGACGACCTCGCAGCGGTTGGTGACGATGTACACGCGCTCGTCTTCGACTTCCGGAGAGGAGCAAATGCCGAGGAACTCCCAGTCGGAAACCTTGCCCGCGCCGAGCTTTGGAACGACCAACTGCCACTGGAACTCGCCCGTCTTCTCGTCGAAGCAGTAGACGTTGCCGTGGTCGCCCTGGTAGCGCTTGTCGCGCGGCGTCTCGTTGTTCGTCCCGACGAAGACGCGCCCGCCGCTGACGGTCACGTTGCCGTAGGACTGGCTGCCCAACTTGGCCGCCCACTTGATGTTCTTCGTCGTCGCAAGGTCAACCT
The DNA here is from genome assembly GCA_023150555.1 of Planctomycetota bacterium. Classification (GTDB taxonomy): domain Bacteria; phylum Planctomycetota; class SZUA-567; order H5-PLA8; family H5-PLA8; genus JAKLKQ01. The sequence goes on along the minus strand of JAKLKQ010000020.1, from coordinate 6,102 downwards.
CCTCCGTGCCTTCCTTCATTTTACCGACGGACCACTCGGAAGGCAGATTCTTCTCCGCCGAGACCATGTTGCGCTCGACGGTGCCGCCCCACATTGGCCAGTCGCCCGCACAGGCGCCGGTCGCGCAAAGAAGGCAGGCCAAGGTAAGAAAGTTCAGTCTCCGCATCGTCTTCGCTCCTTGAATCCGTGTAAAACGCCGCGCTTACTTGCTCGGGTAAACCTTTACGTTGTCCAGGTATACGCGCTTGAGGCTCTGCGGGCTGAAGCCGTACAGCCCCGGCGAACCGTGCGCGTGGGCGACCTTGTGCGGCACCTCGATGGTCCACTTCTCGGGCTCGGGATCGCCCTTCTTCCAGGCCTTCCCCCGCACCACGCCCGAACCGTCCGCGGCGACGTCGACGCGCGTCTTGAGCGTGTACCACGTCTTCGCCGCCCACGTGAAGGGCACGGAAACCTTGATGCGGTCGTAGTTTGAGGAGACCTCCAGGATCTGCGAACTGCCCACCAGGGCGATGATGTAGCGCTGATGGATCACGCCGCCCGACGACATGATGCGGCGGTTGCCGTCGCTGTAGACGTCCACCTCCATAGTGTAGTTCGACATGTCCGGATGCCCGATGAACGACAGCGAGCGCTGGAACAGCAGATTGTCCAAGGTCTTAGCGAGGACCTTGTTGCCCTCCAAGTCCTGGATCTCCCACTTGAAGCGCGCGCCGATCCACGGCAGCGGCGGATACGCGAAGTCCGGGCCGTCCTTGGCTTTCTCGCCGAGCTTGAAGGCCTCGAAGTCCTGCTCGATCGGGAACTTCTGAAGAATCCGCCCGCGCAGGAAGGCCGTCTCCTTGCCGTCGGCTGAGGTGAACTTGAACATGCCGGCGCCCGGAACGTTGGCCTCGTCGGCCGTTAGCGTATACGGATCGGCGAAGGTCGCGCCCAGCATGGCTTTGACCTTGGCCGTCGCCGGAACGAAGGGCTGCCACGCGCCTGCCACCTTGACCGCAGGCACGTTCAGGTCCGATCTCCGGAAGTGCAGCTTCACCGTTTCTCCGGGCTTCAGAAGCACTTCCGAAGGCACGACTTGCAGTTGCCCAGGACCGGTTTCCTTCTTGGCCGGCGCTTCCTCCCACGGCGAGTGCGGCAGCGGCTTGAAGGTGCCCTTGCCCTTGCGCCCGAAGCAGTAGAGGTGCTTCGTCGTCTGCACGTAGACCTTGCCGTTCCAGATCGCTGGGGCGCCCAGCGGCGCGCCTTCCAGCTTGCAGGTGCTGAGGACCTGTGCGCCGGTGTCGGTCGGCTTGACGATGTGGAAACCCCCGTCCAGCATGGGGATGTAGAGCTTGCCGTCGGCGTACAAGGGCGAGGCGTGGAGCTGCTCGGTGCCGAGCTTGTGGTTCCAGAGCACCTTGCCGCTGGCCATCTCGACGCAGGCCAGCTCGCCGGTCATCGTCGTGACGTACAGCCGCCCGCCCACCGGCACCGGCGAACTGCTGAAGGTGCTCAGGTCATTGCGCCAGAGGATCTGGTCCTTGGCGAGCACCGTCTCCTCCTTGCCCAGCGGTATCTCATTGGGCAGCTTGAGTGCCAACATGCCGCCGTTCTTGGAGTTATCCACGTTCTCCTTGTCGTGCACCGCGATCACCGAGTTGCCGAACAGCACCGGCTGCGCGTTGATGCCGCCCAGCGACATGCGGTAGCGCCACAGCGGATCGCCCGTCGCGACGTCGATGCAGGCCACGTTGCCGCAGCCGGTTCCGACGTAGAGCACGCGGCGGCCCTGCCACCACGCCGCCAGCGGATGCGCCCAGCTGCTGTCCTGCGGGCCCACGCCGGGCGTGCTGGCCCAGATGTGCTCGCCGCTGCGCTTGTCGTAGGCGTAGAAGCGGTCGCGAGCCGGGCCCTGGCTGCCCCAGAACGCCGTGATGCCACGCACGATCACGAGGTTGCCCTCGACGATGGGCGCGCCCGTGCGACCGTTGGGGAAGGTCAGCCGCCCGAAGGTTTCCATCAGGCTGTGCTGCCATAACTCCTTGCCGTTACGGTCGAAGCAGATGAAGAGCCCCGGCGAGGTGAGGATGTAGACGTTGCCGGTCTCGGGATCGATAGCCGGCGCGCCGATGCTGTAGCGGTTGTAGACGATGTCCGAGAGAAAATCGTTGAAGCGCCGCTCCCACTTGACCTTACCGGATTCGGGGTCGACGCACGCGAGGTACTCCTGAAGGTCGGCGCCCTCGCCACTGTAGCCGAGCACGTAGAGCCGGCCGTCGGCGATGACGGGCGTGCCGCGGCCGGGCAGATCGGCGGTCCAGAGATGGTTCGCGCCGCCGGGCGCCCAGGTCTCGGGGAGGTTCACTTCGTCGGAAGTGCCGTTGTGGTGCGGGCCACGCCAGTCGAGCCAACCCGTTACGGCGGTGGGCTTTGCGGGAACCTTCTCGCCGCCGTCCTTGGGCTTCTTGGGCTTCTCGGCTTTGGCTTCCTTAGGCGGCTTCTCCTGCTTGGGCCTGGCCGCGCCGCCGTCGTCGTCCTCGTCGCAGCCGGACAGGGCGAGCACCAGCGCCGCGAGACCGAACGCAAGCAGGGCCGGGCGGATCTTTCGGTTGGTCATCCCCATTCCTCCTAAGTTCCTTCTATCCCCAGGGTTACCCGAAATTACAGGAGACCCGGCGGGCGGCGGATGAAAGCTTGCAGTTGGCGGCACAGCGGTTAGATTATACGAACACGTACAAACCCTCCGGAGGGTATATTGGATGTCCGCCAGGAAGGCAACAGCTATTTACTTCGATGAAGGGAGCCTCGATGCGCCCCAAAAACGGCGTCTCCCGCCGCTGTTACGTCGTGCCTGGTATGGACTTAACCAGGCTTTCCGGCGCCGGATTTCGCACCTGGCGATCACCCCCGACCAGTTCACCATTCTACGTACGTTAGGCGAAGCCAGCCCTACCGGACTCTCGCAGCGCGAACTCGTCGAGAAAATGTCGAGCGATCCGAACACGATTTCGAGCCTGCTCAAACGCATGGAGAAGGGCGGATTCCTGGAGCGCAGCGCGCACGAGAGCGACAAGCGCGCCCACCGCATCCGCCTAAAGCCCGCGGGCAAAAAGGCCTACAAGGACGCGCGGCGCGTGGCGCTGGAGTTGCAGCGCGAGGTCCTCGAGGCGGTCGGCGAGGCCGAGATGGAAGCCTTCCTGGTCAAGCTCGAGGTCGTCGCCAACGCCTGCCGCGACGCCGCCGACCGTTCGCCGCAATAGTTCCCGCCCAAAACGAAAACGCGAGAGGTCGCGAGAATTCGCGAGTGACGCGAAATGTCAGTCGCGAGATTTCGCGAGTTGCTCGCGAAATTTCGCGAATCACCTCGTGCTGCGCGACGTGCTGGAGTGCACTTGGCGATTTGTATCGATCCTTACGCGATTCAAACAAGGTGCATCGACGTTTCTTCAACGGGATTATTGGACTTGCGACGTTTTTGCGCGAGGTGCTGCGCGCTGTGCAAATAGGAGTTACGTGAACGAAGGGTGTTACATTGCACGATGTGGATGTGTTACATTGCGCAAGGTGCAGTATACGCTTTGCGTATTACGGCGGGAACCGGGCTCCGGACCCCGGAATCCGGGAATGGAAACAGCAAACTGCAAACGACAAGATCCAAAAAAACTGAAAAACAGCGAAAGGAAAACGTGCCGCGAAGGCGGAGGTGTTACACGGCCGGTATGGCCAACAGGTCCGGCCAACGGCGCGCGCCGCAGAACGCGCCAGCGCGTGGCGCGGGTTGTTAACCCGCGCCTAAATGGCGAACAACATTTCTTCTTCTAATGACACAGCCTGTGTGGGCTACCTATTGGGCGAACAACGCTACATAGTTCCAACGTCCCTTGCTATAGCCTAGCCGATTGGATTCGGCCCGTATCTCAAGGCGCACGAACTCTCGGGAGATGACGTTTGGGCGAGCGGCCCTTGCCGATAGGCGCGGGTTGGCAACCCGCGCCACGCGCTGACGCGTTTTTCGATGCTTTGCATGAACCGGAAACTGGAACCGGGAGACCGGAAACCCGTTCACCGGCACTGGCTAGCGCTCGCTATGCTCGCGCGATCCAGTGGCACCAACCCGACTTAACGGCAACTCCCGCTCACCCTGAGCGATCTGATGCCGCTCCTTCGGAGCGGTACGGCTTCGGCGCGGCAAGCCGGAAACGGGAAACCGGAAACGCCGTTCTCTGTGGCCTCTGTGATCTCTGCGGCTAAACGCCGTTCATTCCGCAACCCGAAATCCGCAGTCCGCAATCAGCTGGCCGTGATCGTCCACGCGGCCTTGCCCGTCTTCGGCGGCGCGTCGAGCTGCGTGCTGGCGAGCACGATGTGGTACGGCGTGTCGAAGTTTTCGCGCTCGAAGAGCGGCCCGTAGCTGCGCAGCGGTTCGAGCCCCAGGCGCAGGCGCGTGACGCCCACGTCGGGCAGCGCATACGCAAAGCGTGCGCCCGCGATCTTGTCCTCGACCGTGCAGGCCTGCACGGGGTCGCTCAGGCCCGGGCGATCGAAGGCGAGCGCCTTGCCGCCGGCGCTCAAGCTGCCGCCGCGCCAGACGACGAGCGGGACTTGCAGCGCCAGGCGTTCGATCGCGCAGACGTTCCACGCCGCGTCGATGCGGTACTTCGCGTCGCCGCCGGGTTTCAGCACGAACTCGACGGTGCCGTGCGCGAAGTCGAGCGTCAGGCGCACGCCGTCGTTTTCGAGCCGCGAGGCCGCCAGGCGCGGCATGTAGACGACCTTGGTGCCCTTCTCGCCGGCGGGCTGCGCCTCGCCGAAGTCGATCTTCCCCTCGTAGCCAGTCTGCAGCGCGGCGTTGGCGAAGGGCACGGCCCAGCCTTCGCGGTTGTGGCCGCCGCCGAGCACCACCCCGCCCTTCGCGTGCCAGAGTTCGATGCGCGACTGCCGTTCGAGGCGGAAGCGCCCGCCGCCGTCCTTCGGCACGTCGCTGTTCTGCCCGCTGGCTGCCAGCACCCACGGGCCATCCCGGCGCAAGACGCCGTCGAACGTCGCGCTGTGGTTCTCCAGGCGCGCGGCGGGCTTGTCCACGGCCAGCGGCGCGGGTTTGGGCTGCGGCCTGTTCTTCAAGAACTCGCCGTAGTAGCGCAGCGAGTCGGCGGTGAAGAAGACGCCGAAGTGCGTGTACCAGTTGCTGGGACCGAGCGCGCGCTCTTCGTCGAGCATCCGGCGCAGCTTCCATAGCCCGGCACCGCGTTCGTTCAGCGTCACGCCTTCGCCGGTAAGGTCCAGGCCCGGGCAGACCGGCGCCCAATAGGCCGGCGAGGTGCTCTGCCGCCCGTCGAACGCGCCGACGGTGTTGCCGTCGGGGAAGACCCACGTGGCCATGAACTGCGCCAGGCGCCGCGCCGAATCGAGCAGCCACTGTTCGCCGGACATGCGCCCGACCCAGGCCAGCGGGCTGAGCATCAGGCAGTTGTACTTCATCGAGGGCCCGTGGTGGCGGCCTTCCTCGAAGAAGCCTTCGGGCGTCTGGAGTTTGCAGAGCTGCCGGAAGTAAAAGAGCGCGCGCTCGCACCAGCCCGGCTCGTCGAAGATCACGCCGCAGCGGTACATCGAGCCGCAGCGCCAGGACTCGTGGTTGGGCGAGGTCTTGCCGAAGGGCTTCTTGAATTCGTGCGCGACCCACGCGGCGACCATCGCGTGGGCCTTTTCGCGCACGCCCGGCCCGGCCTCCTCGCCCAGCAGGTCGACGATTTGGCCGAGGATGAACGAAGGCCACTCCGCGAACTGTTGCATGAAGGCCTCGCGTTCGGCCGGCGGCGCGTCGGCGGCCTTGAGCCAGACGTTCGCGGCGCGCAGCGCGCAGTCCTTCAGCCACGCCTGGCCCTTCAGTTCGTTGTGCGGATGGTCGAGGCGGTAGAGCAAGGCGCAGGGGAGCTGGCCGTACAGGTACGTCTCGTGCTTGCAGTGTTCGACGCCTTCGTTTTGCAGCTTCGCGTGCGCGTCCAGGATCGCGTCGAGCTCCTTGCGGTAGTGCTTGCAGAAGAGCACCTGGTGCCTGACCATCGCTTCGACGGGATCCATGGGACCTCCAAACGCTATCCGAATGCGGCGCTCCGGCGGAGC
>JAKLKQ010000001.1 GCA_023150555.1 Planctomycetota bacterium | reverse complement strand
TGCCCAAGGGACTTAAGAACTTTTCAACAGAGCAATCATTCGGCATCTAATGATTGACCGGAAGGTATGATAAATTCAACACAGCTGCGACCTCCTGCCAGGCGCGCGGCCCGCATGCCGGAAGCTAAAACGTATAGCGTAAGTACAAGAACCGTTGGCGCGGGCCTGTACGCCTGCTTCCGGCCGTCGTTCGTCGAGGGCGCGGTGAAGGCGTACGCCGGCCTGGGCAGCATGTCGGGCGGCTACGGTTCGGGCTGCCGCTGCCGCCAGCCGATGTTCGCGCTCGACGAATTCGGCCGCCTGTTCACCCCAACGCGTTCACGTACTCGGTGCAGATCGTGGACAACGAGGCCAACCCGATCCAGCGCTTCGGCGCGTACGCCAACGCCGACGCGCGCGGCCCGGCGGCGGACAGCCTGTAGACGAAGCCCGAGATCCCGCTGGGCTGGCCCGAGGCCGTCGGCGTGAGCGTACGCTATGTGTACGTCGCGGACGTGCTGAACCGCCGCATCGCGCGATTGAAGGAGACCTACGCGGCGGGAGAGACGCGCGGGATCAAGTGAGGCAGCATTCGGAAAAATCCAACGACTTCAACACGGAGACACCGAGCGCGCAGAGGAACACGGAGAGAAGCTCTTCTAAGAATCCAAGAGCCGTACTCCGTGGCCCTCCGCGTACTCCGCGACTCTGTGCTTAAGTGGTTTGCGGCTACTTGTCCGCCGCGCCAGCCTGATAAATTCTCTGCACCACGGCTTCGATCTCGGGTTCCTCGATGGCGATGTCCCGCACGTCGGGGCCGAAACGTTCCAACACCGCGCGGATGACCTCGGCGCGCGGCGGCGCGCTGCTGGCCAGCGTCACGACCAGCTTGTGGCCGTCGGGATTCCACTCCACGCCGGTGCGCGCGAGGCCGTCGGGCTGCCAGCTCGCCTCCAGCGGGTGCGCGAGCAGGAAGCGCAGTTCGACGGTATCGGCGGCCTCGGCGCGCAGCTTCGCCAGCGGCCCGTCGAAGACCATCTTGCCGTGGTCGATGATCAGCACGCGCTCGCAGAGTTCCTCGATCTCCTGCAGGTCGTGCGTGGTGAGGATCATCGTGACCTGGCGTTCCCTGTTGATCTTGCGCAGGAATCCGCGGATCGCCTGCTTGGCGACGACGTCGAGGCCGATGGTGGGCTCGTCGAGGAAGAGCACCGGAGGTTCGTGCAGCAGCGCGGCGGCCAGTTCGCAGCGCATCTTCTGTCCGAGCGAGAGTTTCCGCACCGGCGACTTCAGGAAGGCGCCGAGTTCCAGCAGGTCGTCGAAGACTTTGATGCGCTTCTCGACTTCGGGCTCGGGCACGCCGTAGATCTTGCCCAGCAGCCGCAGCGATTCGCCGGCGGCCAGGTCCCACCACAGCTGCGAACGCTGCCCGAAGACTGCGCCTATGCGCTGGACGTGGGCCTCGCGGTCCTTCCACGGCACGCGGCCGTCGACGGTGACCTCGCCGGAGGTAGGAAAGAGGATGCCGCAGAGGATCTTGATCGTGGTGGACTTGCCCGCGCCGTTGGGGCCGATGTAGCCGAGCATCTCGCCGCGGCCGATGGTGAAGGAGACGTTGTCGACGGCGCGCAGGGTCTTGTACTCGCGCGAGAAGAGGTCCGCGACGGCGCCAAGCACGCCGCTGCGCCGGTCGTAGGTGCGGTACTCTTTGACCAGCTCGTGGACGCGGATGAGGGGCTCGGACATGCGTCAGCCCTTCTTCTCGTCCAGGAGTTGCTTGAGGTACGCGACGCATTTGTCGGTGGCGCCCTGGCGCCGCACGAAGGCGTTGCGCGCGCGTTCGCCCGTGGCGACGCGTTCCTTTTCGTCGGCGAGCAGGATCTCGAAGCGCTTGGCCAGTTCGCCCGCGTTGTTGACCAGGAGGCCGCCGGGGCCGCCCTCGCAGTCGCGCAGGATCAGCACGGCCTCACCGAAGTTGTGCATGTACGGCCCGTAGACGACGGGCAGGCCCATGCCGGCGGGTTCCATGGGATTCTGCCCGCCGTGCGGGATCAGGCTGCCGCCGACGAAGGCGATGTCCGCGGCGCGGTATAAGTCTTTCAATTCGCCCATGGTGTCGATCAGCACCACGGCGCGCGCGCGCTTCTCTTCGGGGAGACGATCAAGCGCCGCGTTGCCCTGCGCCTTGACGGCCGAACGCTTGAGGCAAGCGAGCCCCGCGCCGGCGATCTCCTTCTCGACTTCGGCGAGGCGGTGCGGGTGGCGCGGCGCGAGCACCAGGCGCAGCTTCGGGAACTTTTCCACGAGCAGGCGGTAGACGTCCAGCAGCGTGCGTTCTTCGGACGGGTGCGTGCTGCCGGCAAGGATGGTCAACGCGTCTTCGCCGAGCGCCAGGTCCGCGCGGGCGGCGGCGCGTTCTTCCTTCGTGACCGGCTGGGTGCCGACGTCGTCGTACTTGATGTTGCCGGTGACCTCGATGCGCGCGGGCTCGACGCCAACGTCCTTCGCGCGCCGGCCGTACTCTTCGCTCTGCATCATCCAGCGGCGCACGCGCAGGAAGGTGTTGCCCATCAGCCAGCGCACGTGGCCGTAGCGCTGCGCCGAGCGCGTCGAGATGCGCCCGTTCAGCACGACGATGGGGATGCCGCGCTTGGCGGCTTCGGCGGTGAAGTTCGGCCAGACCTCCAGCTCCATCAGCACGATCAGCGCCGGCTTGACGCGGTCGAGCGCGCGCTTGACCGAACCGCTGTAGTCCTGCGGGTAGTAGAAGACGCGTTCCTCGCCGTAGAGCTTGCGCGCGACCTCCTGGCCGGTGTCGGTGGTGGTGCTGAAGACGACCTCGGCGTCCGGGATCTGCTTCTCGAGGGCCTTGACGATCACGTGAGTGGCCTTGGCCTCGCCGACGGAGACCGCGTGGATCCAGATACGCTTTGCGTGCGCGGGGCGTTCGGGCACGTAGCCCTTCTTCTGCTCGCGGCCCAGCAGGTCCTTCTTCAGCACCCAGCGGCGGTAAAGGAAGTACGGAATGGCCGCAACGTTGATCAGCGCGTAGAGCACGTCCCAGCGCAAGCTAGCGCCGCTACACAGGGAGGCCGCGGGCGGGCCGGGGTCCTTGGGCGGAGGCGGGGGCGCCGGCAGCGCGGCGGCTTCGGGCGCGGCTTCCGCAGGGGGTGCTTGGTCGGGGGCGTTCATGGCGGTCGAGCGATGATATAGCGGTTTTGGGCCTTGTCGAAAGGGCTTCGCGCGCGTGGCGTAAAGGCCCGGCGCGGGGGGATTTTTCTGCACATTGCGCATTTCGGCGCTAAACTCCTCCTTTATATGGTAGATGGCGAACTGCCCGAGACCAAGGCGATCACGATGGAGGCGCCCTTCGGCGACGTCGCGGTCGAGAAGGGCTTCGTGACGCCGGCGCAGGTCCGCGAGTGCCTGGACCTGCAGGCGCAGTTGGCGAAGAAGGGCGTCAACAAGCGCCTCGGCGACCTGATGGTTGAACGCGGCTACCTGCTGCCGCACCAGGTCGAGGCCGTCGTCCGCGAGCAGAAGAAGGCGCCGTCGCAGGCGACCTTCCTGGCCTACGAGATCCTCGAAAAACTCGGCGAAGGCGGCATGGGCACCGTCTACAAGGCGCACCGCCGCGCCGACGGCGGCACCGTCGCGCTGAAGGTGCTCTTCCGCAGGCTCGCGAACGACCGCGAGTTCCTGGAACGTTTCCGGCGCGAGGGCGAGATCGGCCGCACGCTCGACCATCCGAACCTGGTGCAGTGCCTGGAGGTCGGCGAAGACGGCGGGATGCACTACATCGCGCTGGAGTACATCGACGGCGAGGACCTGGGCGTGGGGCTGCAGCGGCAGGGCAACTACCCCGAGGCGCAGGCGCTGGCGATCGCGCTGGCCGCGGCGCGCGGCATCGCCTACGCGCACCGCCGTGGCCTGGTGCACCGCGACGTGAAGCCCGCGAACATCATGCTCACGCGCGAAGGCCACGTGAAGGTCATGGACTTCGGCCTCGCGCGGCAGCAGATCGACGCCGAGGACGGCCTGACGGTCACCGGCATCGTGATGGGCACGCCGCACTACATCGCACCCGAACAGGTCACCAGCCGCCGCAGCGTCGACGGACGCAGCGACATCTACAGCCTGGGCGCGACGATCTTCCACATGCTCACCGGCCGCCCGCCGTTCATCGGCGGGAACATGTACGAGATCCTTTCCAGCCACGTCAACGACCGCGTGCCCGACCCGCGCATGTTCAACCGGGGGCTCAGCCGCGAGGCCGCGCACCTGGTCTCTTGGATGTGCGCGCGCGAGCCCGACAAGCGCCTGGCCACGATGGACAAGGTCGTCGAACAGCTGCGCGCCAGCCTGGGCCTGGCCGGGCCCGATCCCGACGACGCCCGCGCCGAGCCCGTCGTGGTCAAGGCCGCGAACGAGGCCGGCCTGGGCACCACGCGCGCGAACTACCTGGCCTTCCTCGAGCACGTGCGCTGCCCGCGTTGCGACGCGGCCTACGAAGGCGACCCCGTGCTGCTGACCAAGGACCAGCGCCTGCGCTGCGGCGCCTGCGGCCTGGTCTTCATGTGCCCCGAGGCCCCGCCGCCGCCCCCGCCGATCCTGCCCGACAAGATCGAGTTGGAAGAGGAGTTCGACGAACGCGGCGTGGCGAAGAAGACCGTCGTCTTCCCCAAGCCCGCGCCGCCCGCGCCCGAGCGCGAGAGCGACCGGCTGATCCCCGACATCGACCGCCCGCCGAAGTCCGCGCCCGGTGCGCCGCTTTCGCCTGCCGCGCCCGCCGTTCCCGGCGCCGCCGCGCGGCCGCCCGGCGTTCCGCCGTCCGCCGCGCCGCATCCGCAGTCTCTGCAGGATCCGCTCGCGACGCGGGTGCAGCAGGTGGCGATCTGGATCGTTACCGCTGCGGCGCTGCTGGGCGGGGCCGCGTGGGTCGTGCACGGCCTGCTGACCGGGAAGTTCGACAAATACTTCTAGCGGAAATCGGGGACCGGGAAAGAAAGGTAAAGGAGGGGAGGGGTCATGAAGATGCGTTTGGGTAATCGCGGGATGCGCACCCTGTGGGCGGCGCTGGTGCTGGGCTTCCTTGCCGGGTGCGGCAGCGACGGCCCCAAGAAGGGCCCCGACGGCAAGCCGGTCTGGGAAGTGACGCTGGATGTCGACGGCACGGAGACGAAGCTCCCGGTCAAGCTGATCAACGTCTATCTGTACGACGACGACGTTACGCCCGAGTCCTACCAGTTCGAAGGCGAGGGCACCCTGCTGCTGGGCAGCTTCCCGAAGGGCGTGAGCGTCGGGTACGGCGAGGAATGGAACGTGCTGATCGGCAAGGAGATCGCGATCTCCACGACGGGCGGCGACCCGCACGCGCCGGGCGCCACGTCGTCGCTCACGCTGCCGGGCGCGGGCAAGCTGACGGTCACCGGCGGATCGTGGAAGGTGGAGAAGTATACGGGCGAGTTCGCCGGCACCGACGGCGACCGGACGCTGCACGGCACGATCACCATCATCGCCAAGACGTCCGGCGGCGAGACGAAGACCTACACGGGCACCTTCGTGGTGCAGTGCATCAGCTGGGGCTAACCGGAAGGGGCGCTGCCGTTCAGCGCACGCCGGTGGGGCTGCTGGGGTCGGGGATGCCGCCCATCGCGCGCTCGAAAAGAAACTCGGCCATCTGCTGGAACTCTTCCAGGTCCATGTTGGACTCGGTGGGCGAGAAGATGACCATCGCCAGGACCTGCTTGCCGTTCCAGGCGTAGTTGATCAGGCCGGGCACTTCGTTGAGTTCGTCGATCTTCTTCAGCAGCGCGTCGAGCTGGTTCTTGCTGAGCTTGGTGGCTTCGTCGTCGGCACGCCCCACCATCTTGCTGAAGACGCCCCAGATCCCGGTGGATTCCTTGTTGCCCGTCTGGCTGCCGGGGACGGTGAAGCCGCGGAGCACCCCCTTCGAGACGCTGACCCAGACGGGGCAGTAGTTGGGCCGCGAAACCTCGGGCCCCAGGTAGATCATCGCGCCGCGCGGAACGGCGACGTACCCGGCCTGCTTCGCGAAGGCTTCGAACTGCCGCAGGTTCGGCAGGCCCGTCGAGGCCGCCAGCGGGACGGCAAAGGCCTGGTCGATGCTCTGCGGGTTGGCCAGGCACATGCGGATGGCGCTTTCCTTCAGCACCGTCTCGCCGTTGTGCGCGTCGCGGTCGAGCTGCTTGATCGCGCGCAGCACCGCGTTGCGCGAGATGTTCCCGTCGCGGCGGGCGCGCGGCCAGAGCTTGTAGCGCGCGACGACGCCGCAGTCGCGGATCATGAAGATGGTGCCGCCCGAGCGCACGTTGGCGCGGCACAGCACTTCGCGCAGCGGCGTGAACGGCGGCTTGGGCAGCGGCGCGACGACGGTCTCGAGGTTCAGCATCCCGCCGCCGCCGGAGACACTGACGCTCAGCGTGCGCTCCGTCTTCTTGCCCGGATCCAGCACGGCTTCGACGGCGAAGGCGTTCAGGCCCGGCCAGTTCGTGCAGGTCCAGCGCTGCTCCTGGCAGGCGTTCCACGCGGTGGTGACCAGCGGGACCTCGGGTTCGTCCGGCGCGCCCGGCGCGTAGGGTTCGCAGCCTTCCGGCACGTCCTCGATGCCTGCGACGATGGCGCTCTGGGGCGCGGCGGGCAGTTCGGTGACGGCCGCGTGGGTGCCGGACAGCGCCGCCGAGCTGTTGATCAGGGTAGAGGTCATGGTGCCGTCGATGGCTTGCAAATGCACGGAGCTGTGGCTGACGATGTTGATCTTCTTGCCGCAGAAGGTGCAGGAGACATCGTCGGTAGCGTTGCCGCTGGAGGCGATGCTGAAGAAATTGCCGCAGGCCGGGCATACGCCTTGGATCGTGTTCTGCATCTCGCCTGCCCCCGAGATTTTGGATACGTGCGACAGAGACCCGGGGTTGCGCGCAACGTGCAGCCCTGGTTGGAAGCCCGGTCATCCGGTCATCAGCTTACGTTCAACGACCGAGACCACGATCCTGTTTGGACCAAACGCCGGCAGAACCGAAAATCCCCATTTTGCTCTGCCGAAAAGGATGGAATCGCCCCGTTCTCCGTGCGCCCATTCTCCCGTCCATGCCCCATTTCGAGCACTGGTATTTAACTCCACGCGCGAGGTGCGTGTCAAAGCACGCAGCGGGAATCAGAGGGTATTTTTCTCTCGGCCAGGCACACGTGCAGCAGGGCTAATGATCCAAGAACTCGAGCGGATTCCATTGCCCAAACCCGCAGACGCCCCGGTAGGAAGGGGCGGAAAGGGAGGACTGGCCATGCGCGCGTTCGACTCCTTCGCCGAGATGACCCGCCGCAACGACGGTTACCTGGATGGAAAACTGCGCGAGCGCCTGCGCGCCACGCGGGTGCTGATCGCCGGCTGCGGCCTGGGCAGCGTCGTCGCCGAGACCGCCCTGCGCACGGGCTTTGAACGTTTTGCGCTCGTCGACGGCGACACGATCGCTCCGCACAACCTCAACCGCCAGGCCTATGCCGCCGCCGACGTGGGCGCCCCCAAGGCCGAGGCCCTGGCCCGCCGCCTGCGCGCGGTCCATCCCGGCGCCGACGTGGCCGTGCACGCGCGCTACCTGAGCGAGGACGACGCGGACGAACTGGTCGACGGCGCCGGCCTGGTGATCGACACCATCGACTTCCTGGACCTGCCCGCGCTGGTCGCCGTGCACGACGCGGCCGCGCGCCGGGGCGTGCCCGTCCTGAGCGCCTTCGCCTGCGGCTGGGGTGCGGTGGCCGGCTACTTCCCGCCGGGCGGGACGACCCTGCGCGAGGTCTTCGGGCTGCCGCGTACCGGCAGCGTGCGCGGGCAAAGCCACGCAGCGGCTTTCCAGCGCGGCTTCGCTCAGTTGGGCGCGCAGCTGCCTCCCGAGTTCGTCGCCGTGACGCGCGCGGCGCTGGCCGGCATGGCCGACGGGCAATCCTGCCCGGCGCCCCAGCTGGCCGTCGGCGCGCAGTGCGCGGCGGCGCTGCTGGTCACCCAGGCGGTGCGGGTGCTGGCCGGCGAGCCCGTTCCGGCCGCGCCCGAGCTGCTGCTGCTGGACCTCGCCGGGCTGGCCGGGGCCGGGCGTATGGGCGCGCGTCGGATCGCATCGATTCCGGAACCCGAGCCGGCGCTTGGGGTTGCGAAATAAAGAAAATGCGCTGACGGCCTTGCCCAAAGGCCCGCATGCCCCGGTAGGAAGGGATGGAGATGGAATAGGGGCCTGGAAATCGCAGTAAAGACGAGGCGCGCGCGATGATAGGATCGAAGACCGGGACGGCGGTGCGCCCCCGGGTACGGAAAGGGCCGATGAGCGAGCCCAGCGACATCGAACTGCTGCGCCGGATCGTCGCCGAGCAGGACCGCGACGGGTTCCGCGTGCTGTACGGGCGCCACGAGGCCGCCGCGTTCAGCCTGGCGCTGCACGTCACCGGCGAGGAGGCCGTCGCCGAGGAAGCCGTGCAGGACGCCATGGTTCGCGTCTGGAAGTACGCCAAAGCCTTCGACGAGAAGAAAGGCACCGTCCGCACCTGGCTGCTGCGCATCGTCGCGCGCCAGAGCATGGAGCGCATCATGGCCGAACGAAAGCGACGCCGCGAACACGCCGAAGACGAGGAGATTCTGCAGAACCGTGCCGGCGCCGGCGCCAGCGCCGCAGAAGCTGACGCCGAACGCGGCGAGCTGCTGGGCGCGCTGCGCGCCGTGGTCGGCAGGCTGCCCGTGCCCGAACGCCGCATGGTGGCGCTGTACTACGGCGGCGGCCTGAGCCAGGAAGAGATCGCCGAGACGATGGCGATGCCCAAGCGCACCGTCAGCTACCGCCTGCAGAAGGCCCTCGAGCAGCTCCGTGAGGACCTCACGCGCGCCGGCTTCGCCGCCGCCGCGCCTCTGCTGGCCGGCGACCGCCTCGCCGAGGCGCTCTGCGGCGGCGCCCAAGCCCCCGCGACCCTTGCGCCGCGCGTGCTGGAAGGCGTCAGCAGGGCGCACCTGCTGCGCGCCAGTGCCGAAGTCAGCCGCCGCGCGGCGGGATATTCGTGGACGTCCGCCGTGCCGTGGCTCCTCGCCGCGGCGCTGGCCTTGGCTGTGGGCGGCATCTGGTACGCGCAGCAGGAAAAGACGGAACCTGTCGCCGCCACTTTGAACCCGCGGACCGAGGCGCCGCCAGCCAACCCCGCGCCCGTGAAGGCGACCCAGCCGCCAGCGAATGGCACGATCGCCGAGCCGGCGCACGTCGACAGGGTCTGGACCTTCAAGGACGGCGCGCCGGCCGACCTGGTGCCGAACGAAGGCTCCTGGACATGGGCCAAGGAAGACGCGCCCTGGGTCGGCGTGATGCAGGTCAAGAATCAGGAACTCGTCAGCATGCTCTTGCCGGTAAAGTCCCCCAAACGTCCTTTCCTGCTTCGAGCCGAGTACTCCGCGCTGACCCCCGTCAAAGACAAGTGGATGCTTTCGTTCTGCGCCTTCTACGGCACAAGCCAGAAGACGCTTCCGAGAGAATTCTACAGGGGCCGCCTGATCCACTACACGCCCGAACTTGATCCCCACAACTGGCACGAAGTCCACACGTATTTCTGGGACCGTTACGTCTGCACCTACGTAGACCGCACCATGACCTGCGTGTACACGCTTTCCAAGCCGTATCCGATGGACGAACTCTTCGTGGCCTTCGGCGGCTCGATGCGCGTGCGGAAGGTTGAACTGCACACCTTGCGCGAGAACGAACTGCCCCAGGACCTGCAGGACGCCGAAGCGCTCAAAAAGCGCCTGGGCGACATGAAGGACGCCAAGAACCTGCCTCGCCTGAGATTGCCGGACAAGAAGCCATGAACCCGCACATGAGGCCGAAATCCAAGGGAAGCGCGCGGCATTCGATTGTAGCATCGCCGCTTACCTTGTGCGCGCGGGAACGGCCGATGAGCGAAGGCAGCGAAACCACCGACGTCGAGCTGCTGCGCCGGATCGCCGCAGAGCAGGACCGCGACGCCTTCCGCGTGCTGTACGCGCGCCACAAGAACGCAGCGTACAACCTGGCGCTGCATGTTGCTGGTGAGGAGCCCGTTGCCGAAGAGGCCGTGCAGGACGCCATGGTACGCGCCTGGAAGTACGCCAAAGGCTACGACGAGAAGAAGGGCACTGTCCGCACCTGGCTGCTGCGCATTGTCGCGCGGCAGAGCATGGAGCGCATCATGGCCGAACGTAAGCGCCGCCGCGAACACGCCGAAGACGAGGAGATTCTGCAGAACCGTGCCGGCGCCAGCGCCGCAGAAGGTGACGCCGAACGCGGCGAGCTGCTGGGCGCGCTGCGCAACGTCTTTCGAAGGCTGCCCGCCGCGGACCGCCGCATGGTGGCGCTGTACTACGGCGGCGGGCTGAGCCAGGAAGAGATCGCCGAGACGATGGCGATGCCCAAACGCACCGTCAGCTACCGCCTTCAGAAGGCGATCGAGCAGCTTCGCGAGGACCTCACCCGCGCCGGCTTCGCCGCCGCCGCGCCGCTGCTGGCCGGCGAAGGTCTGAGCGAAGCGCTGTGTGGCGGTGCCCTGGCTCCTGCGGCGCTCGACCTGCGCGTCTTCGAAGGCGTCGACAAGGCGCAGGTGTTGCTCGCCGGCGCTGAGGTCAGCCGCCGCGTTGCGGCGTTTTCCTGGAAGGCCTTTACGCCGTGGCTGGCCGTCCTTGCGGTGGCCTTGGCCGGGAGCGGCTACTGGTACGCTCGGCAGGCCGAGCCCAGGACCGCGTCGGAAGGCGCCGCACCCTTAAGCAACGGTACACCCGCTCCCGCCGCAGGCCTGGCGTACGCTGGAAAGGTCTGGACCTTCGAAACCGGACCCGCGCCCGACCTGGCGCCGGACAAAGGCGTCTGGACCTGGAGGAAAGATAAGGAACCCTGGGGCGGCGTGATGGAATTGGTTCAGCAAGACGAAGTCAGCTTCACCTTGCCGCTGCGGGCACCGGGCCGGCCTTTTCTGCTCCGCACCGAATACACACCCATCGTGAAGAACGAAAAGGTGTGGGACATTGCCTCCATCGCACACTACGGAAGAGGGCGGGCCGACCTGCCCGAGGACTTCGACGCCTGCTGCATTTCCTACTTTGAGGCCACGCTTCCTCCGCCAAACTGGCACGTGGTCGACTGTTACTTCTGGGACCGCTATTCAGCCACCTACGTGGATGGGAAACTGTCCGCCGTCTACACGCTCGCGAAACCGTATCCCAGGGACGACCTATTTGTAGCGTTCGGCGGTTCGATGAAAGTGCGAAAGATCGAACTGCGCATGCTTCGCGACGGCGAGCTTCCCGGCTACCTGGACGATATGGAAGCGCTGACGGCACGCCTGTGCGAATGGAAGGCCCTGCCCAACCGTCCAGATATCCTGTTCGGCCAGCCGCTGCCCCAGCCCTGAATTCGAACCGCAGGTGCCACGGCCCTGCACATGTGCGTGCGGCCTACCACGGTGCACTCTGCCTGGTGAACGTACTCGAAATTCCTGCACTTCGCGTTGCCCAACCGCTTGCGCCCCCCGGTAGGAAGGGGCGAAGGCGGACGCACCGAGCGGCAATGCGAAAGGAGCCCACCATGCAAACCACCGCGCGACTGAGCCAGCGCCTGCGCAGCGTCACTGCCCCGCCCGGCGAATGCCACGAGGAGGCCCAGTACGACGTGCGACTGGCGGTGGGCATCTTCGAACGCGCGGAAGCCGCGCGCCTGGTCGAGCAGCTCTACGGGCACGAAGGGTACCTCGCGGGGCGCTCTGCTTCTGCGCCTTCGCCCGCGATGCCGCTCTTCTCGGTGCACCATCTCCTCGACGAGGCGCTCGTCTTCACCGCGCGCTTGGAGGGAAGGCTGGTCGGCGCGCTGACGGTGATCTTCGACTCGCCCGCAGGTCTGCCGATGGATGCGCTCTATAAGGAGGAACTCGACGGCTTGCGCGCCGCGGGCAGGCGCCCGTGCGAGTTCTGCTCGCTGGCCGTCGCGCCGGACTTGGCGCGCAACGCGCACGGCGCGCTGCTGGAACTCTTTCGTGCCGCCTACCGCTACGCCACCTACGCGGCCGGCGCCACCGACGTCTGCGTGACGCTGAAGCCCAGCCACGCGCCGTTCTACCGGCGCATCTGCTTTCTGCCGCTGGGCGAGTTACGTCTGGACGCGCGCTTCGCACAGGCCGAGACGATCGCGCTGCGCCTGCCGCACGAGACCGCGCGCGAGCTGTGGGCCAGCGGCGAAGCCCTGCAGCCCCGCCGCCGTTTGCACGCCTTCTTCTCGCGGCCGCTCTCGCGCGGCGAAGCCAAGGCCCTGCGCCGCCGCGTGCGGATCGCACGACGCGGCGCCGCCGAGATCCTCGGCTGCCTCTTCGAACAGCCGCATCTTGCGGATTGCGCGTCCGAAGCGCAGCGTGCGCACTTGCGCCGCACCCTGGCCGCACGCGCGGGGGCATTCGAAGCCCAGTCCGTTCCGGTTGCCCTTCGACTGGCCCCCTTCTCGACAGCACTTTCAGACAGGGCCTGACCGGCCCGTTTCCTCCGGCTCCGCCGATTTCAGTTGCAAACGCACATTCTCCTGTAAATTGTCCGCGCGGACGGGCTGACGTGCGAACAAACCGGGAGGGATGCGGCCTATGGCTGGGGTTGAATCCGGCGGAGCGGTGACGTGCAAGCGCTGCGGCGCGTCTGTGGCCGCCAACAGCATCTGTCCGAAGTGCGGGCTGCCCAGCAACGCAGCCTTCGCCAGCCGCGCTCCAACCAAACCCCTCGTTCCGCCGCCGCCGCCGCCGCCCGGCCGCCCCGCGCATTCCGTTCCGCCCGCGCCCCCCGCGCCTCGCGCCACCGGCGCTGTCCCGCCTGCTCCGCGCCCGGCTTCCGCCGTGGTTCCGAAGCCGAAGACCCTGCCCGCCACGCCGCCCGCCGCGCGCCCGGTCTCGAACAAGGTCGCCTGCGCGCTGTGCATGCAGTCGATGCCGCGCGAAACGGCCGTTGCCGTCGACGACGCGGTCGCGCAGTCGCTCGGCGCCCTGAGCGCCCCGTACCGGGGCAAGACGCTCTGCCCAACCTGCCTCGAGACGCTGCGGGCGAAGGCCGCCCGCGCGCCCGCGCCTTCCGGAGAGATTCCCGATCTGGTCGCGCCCGCACCGTCCGCCGCGCATTCCGCGCCCGCGTCGCCGTCCGCCTCTGCCGTCGCGGCCGCCGCGTCCGCTAGGCCGGCGGCCGGCGGGGCGACGGCGATGCCTCCGCACTTCTGGGTGGCCGGGGGCCTGGCCGGCGCGCTGGTGGGTTCGGCGATCTACCTGGGCCTGCACTTCGGCCTCGATTTCCGCTGGGCGCCGGTGATCATCCTCGTCGGCGGACTGATCGGCATTGGCGTGCGCCTGGGCGCGCAGGCCAGCACGGGCATCGGGCCCGGAGCAGTGGCGGCGGTGCTGACGATAGTGACCGGCTTTACGACGTCATATATGATTGTCAGCGCCGATTTTGCGGAGGGTTACAGGAAACAGGAGGAGCAGATGAAGTACGGTCTGGTTCGCGACGTTGCGGACAAGATGATCGAAGAGAAAGAAGCGCGCGGCGAGACGGTGGACATGCCGAAGATCAACTTCAGCGAGGAATGGGACCGTGCGATGAACGAGGAGGGCGAGTACGCTGACAACCCCACCGAGGCGGATCTGGAGGCGAGCTGGCGCAAAGAGTACCCCGATGGGTTATGGGACGAGGCACAGAAGCGTTGGGACACGATGCCCGAGAGCGAAAAAGAGCAGAAGCGCAAGGCCTACCGCGCGGACTACATGCCGGATAATGGGGAGGCGACGCTGGTCGATACCTTGTTCGATTTCTGGGCCCTGGTCTGGTTCTGCATCGCCGCCGCCACGGCGTTCAAGGCCGGCGCGGGCTCCTGACCCCCCGCGCCATCGGTTGCGCGCAGGAATTTCCCGAAACTTTTCGCATCGACTGCTTAATGGCCAGCCGAGGGCCGATGGCGGCGCTTTAAGCCGCCCGCTCGGCGTTCCACCTTTTGATTGAACTTCCGAGCGCGCGGGCCCTCATTGAGGAAAGGGGTCATCGTGTTTCTACCCATCGGCATCGAGACGCCGCGCCGCAACGCGCTCGCCACCTGGCTGTTGATCCTCGCCAACGTCGCCGCGTACTACAGCTACCACCACCTGCCGGCGAGCGAGATCGGGGAACTCTTCCGCACCTGGGGTGCGCCCGGAGCGTACTTCGATCCGCTGCGCGCGATGGTCAGCGGCTTCCTGCACGCGGACATCTTTCACCTGGTCGGCAACATGTACTTCCTGATGCTCTTTGGCCGTTCCGTCGAGGCCAAGCTCGGCCACGTGCGCTACCTGTTCCTCTACCTCGTGCTGCTGTTCTTCAGCGAGTACGCGCAGCAGCGCTTCCAGCTTGCGTCCTACAGCTTCTCGATCGGCGCTTCCGGCGCGGTGGCCGGCATGATCGGCGCGTACGCCTGCCTCTTTCCCGGCAGCCAGGTGTTGTGCCTGAGCGGAAGCCGCCGCCGCACCTACGCCGTGTGGGTCTCGGTGTGGATCGCGGTGCTCGCCACCTTCGCGTGGGACGCGCTGCTGCTGTACGCCCAGTACCGCAGCGGCCTGCATACGGGCATCGGCAGCCTCGCGCACCTGGGCGGGCTCTTCGCCGGCATCCTGCTGGCGGGACTCTTCCGCGCCAGCGGCGGGACCATCGAGAACCCCGGCGGCGAGAAGCCATCGCGCGAGCGTTGGCGCTACCGCCCGCAGAACGGCGCGCGCCCGCTGCCCGCGGCTTCGCCTGCCCGGGTCTCCGCTCCCGTTGCCGCGCCCGCAGCTCCATTGAACGGCGAACAGGCGCAGCGCCTGACGATTGAAGAGCGCCGCCGGTTGCGTGCGGAACGCGATGCGCGCGCGATCCGCGAAGGGCGCCGTCCCTGTCCGTAACAACCTGCTGCCTTCGCTGCCCTGCCGCTTGCCCGAGGCCCGGAATCCGATAGAAGATCGTGGTGCGCTGCGCGTGCGGCGCGCGCTATGAAAGTGCACTGCCTATCTTCCCGGAGCGCTCCCATGTTCCTTCGACCGGGCCGTGCCCGCCTGCTGGGCGCACTCCTCGTTTTGGCCTGCGCGGCGTGCGTCTCGAGCGGGGCGGGCGAGGCGCTTTGGCCGATCCAGGCGCCGCCTCTGGAAGCCATCGAGAAGGACACCGGCTTCAGGCCCGACGCGGCGTGGCTGGAGAGGGTGCAGTTCAGCTGCGTCAAGATCGTGCCCACCGGCGCGCCGATGGGCGGCAGCGGGGCGCTGGTATCGCCCAACGGCCTGATCGTGACGAACCGCCACGTCGTCGAGGACCAGCTCGCGCTGCTCTCCACGCCAGAGCACGACCTCTCGATCGAAGGCTTCTACGCCGCCGAGCGCAAGGACGAGCGCACGCTGGACGGCCTCGAGGGCCTGGTCCTGGCCAAGGTCATCGATTTCACGAAGGAGACGGTCGAAGCCATCGGCGCGAACCCGTCGCCGGCCGAGGTCAACGCATTCGGCCGCGCGTTGAACAAGGATCTGGAGCGCACCAAGGGCTTGCGCGGGCAGCTCGTCGAAGTCTACGGCGGAGCGCTGTTTTGGCTCTACGTCTACATTCCGTTTGAACTCAAGCTTGTCTTCGCGCCCGACGAGGCCCTGGGCGGCTTCGGCGGCGAGGTGGACAACTTCGAGTACCCGCGCCACGCGCTGGACGTCGCGTTCGTGCGCGCGTACCGCGACGGCCGGCCCATGCCCAATCCGTACTACCTGCGCTGGTCGAAGGACGGCGCCGCCGAGAACGACGACGTCTTCGTCTGCGGCAACCCGGGCGTGACCGAACGCAGCCTGCCCGTCGCGCATCTGGAGTTCCTGCGCGACGTCGAGCTGCCCATGAAGATCGCTGCCGCGAAGGCCAGCGTCGCGCGCCTGGAAGCTTACATGAAGAAGGGTGCCGCCGAACGGCTGCGCGTGCTGGAGGCCTACAACGGCCACTCCAACGAGTTGAAGCTTCACCAGGGCGCGCTGCTTTGGCTGATGGAAGCCGGCACGCTGCCGAACCTGCGCGAGCGCGAGAAGGCCTGGCGCGAGGCGATGGCCGCCGACGGCAAGGCCCGCGAGATCCTCGGCGACGCTTACGAACGCGCCGAGGCCGCCTGCAAGGCCCTGCGCGGGACCGCCGCGCGGAATTTCTACAGCGAGATGCCCTCCACGCGCCTGCATGGCCTGGGAAGTTCGCTGCTGACCTTCGGCGAGGCCGCGAAGGACAAGACGCCCGAGCAACTCACGTCGATGGCCAAGAGCTTCAAGGGCTTCCTCGCGCAAGTGCTGGGCCCCAAGGGCACCGTCACCGCCGAGGCCGAGACCGAGATCCTGGCCGCGTGGTTCGCCGCTGCCAAGGCCACACTCCCCGAAGGCGACGCCTTCCTGGCCGCCGCGCTGAAGGGCGAGGAACCCGAGGCCGCCGCCAGGCGCGTGATGGCCGGTGTGGAGAAGCTGCTCGACGCCGAACAGGTCGGCGCGATGCTCGACGCGGGCGCCGAAGGCATCGAGAAGGCCAACGTGCCCTTCCTGGCGCTGCTGAAGGAACTCGACGCCCTGCCCGCGCTGCAGAAGGCGCGTGAGGACGCCGCGGCGCAGCAAGCCCTGCGCGACGCCGCCGAGGCGCAGATCCGCCGCGCGCTGTACGTGGCCCGGGAGGGCGCCCTGCCGCCCGACGCGTGCGGCACGCTGCGGCTGGGCTGGGGCAAGGCCGCCGGTTGCGCGCAGGAAGGCCACGCCGCGCCGTGGTGCACCACTTTCGCGTCGCTCTTCGCGCGCGCCGAGGCGATGAAGAACGCCGAACCCTTCGCGCCGGGGGCGAAGCTGCTGGCCGCGAAGGCGAAGCTGGACCTGGCCTCGCCGCTGGCCTTCGCGACCACCTGCGACGGCGCGCCCGGCAGCAGCGGCGCGCCCCTGCTGAACCGCGACGGCCGGCTGGTGGGCGTGGTCTTCGACGGCAACCGCGAGGCGACGGCGAGCCTGTATGTCTACCGCGACGCCGCCACGCCGGCGCGTTCGATCGCCGTGCACACCCGCGGCGTGGGTGCGGCCCTGGAGCACGTTTACAGCGCCAAGGAACTCATGCAGGAACTGCTCGTCGCGGCCGAAGCGCCCGACATGAAGGACCTGATGGGTGAGGAGGCCCCCGCCGAAGACGTTCCGGCCGAGGAAGAACCTGCCGAAGCCATGCCCTGAGCACAGTCTATTGGAACCACCAAGGCGCGAAGGCACCAAGAGGGACTATTTTTTGCAGATCTGTATCGTCGTGGGCTTCTCTTCGGGCACCAGCTTGTAGGTCAGCCCGTGGGGTTCGAGTATCTGCTCAAGAACCTCGGCAGGACTGGCACCGTTTACTTCGATTTTGCAGGGTGCTTGGAAAATACTTTCTTTAACCTCTTCCGTCGACATAGTGAACACCAATTGCCCCTGCAATTCGATGGAGAATAGGGTATCGGAAAGCACGCCGTCCTTGATGCGCAAGGTGATGGTTTCAAATCTAAGGCGGTCTTTCAGTTCCGTCTTGCCGCCACGAAGAAAGAATAGATAACGGTTCATTTCGTCTCGAGCGGCCGTTAGTTTCAGGTGATTCGCATCGTCGGCGTTGCCGGGAACGCGGTCGAGCGCATCTGTTACAGCTTCCCATCTTTTCTGCAGACGCTCTGCAATTTCCATTCTCTCCTCCCGTGCGGCCGAATTCGCCGCGCAAATGGTTCCAATGTCGTCCATCAATTCCGAGGTGAGATTGACCTTCTGTCCGCCCGGCATTTCGATCTCCTCCATCTGTACGGCATTGTGCAGATTACCGTTCCAAGTGCCCTCCAAGCGCAGCATCTGAATGTCACGATAGATGTCGCCGAGACTGCTGGAGTACCAGAGCAGTGATCTCTTGAGTCCAAGGTGTTTATCGAGCTCTCGAATTCGCTTGCATTCTGCAGCGAATTGTTTGTAAAGGCGTTCATAAAGCTGAGACTTTTTCTTGCCCGGGATACCGCTGAGGTCCAGGGTTTTGTGTGGCGTGGGCCAGTGCAGCAGTACGATATCCAATTGAGTGCGCACTTCGGTGTCCTTGGTTTGCTCGCGCGCGCGCTTAACCGCATCGTAGACCGACGGGCCAAGATCCAGCAGAGCGGCCGATGCTGTCCTCCGTTCCTCGTACTTCTCCGACGCGAGTTTCTTGACCAGGGCCTCGACCTGCGCCTTCGTCTCCTCCGTGGTCGCGGGCTCTCCAGCGCATGCAGCGAACGTGCAGACCAGCAGGACAGCGAATGACCCGATTGCTCTCATAGAAAGCCTTTCGTGTGATGGGAAAGCTGAATACCAGCGGGTAATCGTAGGCGGATGTTGGAGGACTTTCAACAGATCGGCATTTAGCGTCAGGTATTTGAAAATACCCAACCAGAAGAGGTCTTTCCTCTGTGTCCTCTGCGATCTCCGTGGTGAATGCTGTCTTTACGCACGCGAAGGCTCGTAGTGGCCCGGCGAGAGCACCCCGTTGGGGTCCAGGGCGGCCTTCAGCTGAGCGGTGACGTCGAAAAAGTTTGTCGAGGTCGCGCCGAGCTTCTTCATGCTGTGGTTGCCCGCGCGGTAGGGCGGATAGCCGGCGGCCAGCAGCGCATCCAGCAGCGCGTCGTGGCAGGCGCGCGCCTTTCTGGCTTCCTCGGCGTTGCGCTTGTCGAAGCTGACCGTGATCACGGCGCAGAGCGCGCGGCCGTTGAGCAGCGTGAAGGTCACCTGGTAGTCGAAGCCGTGGTCGTTGAGCACGCGCTCGGCGAGTGCGTTGACCTTGTCCACGTGCGCGGTGGCCATCGGCAGCACCGGCGAGATCCAGTAGAAGCCTGCGCCGTGGTCGAGCGGGTTCGGCGAGTCGATGCGCGACTCCTTCGCGCCGCGGCGCACGCGCCACAGCCCGCCCTGCACGCAATTCTCGGGGCTGCGGCCCTTCAGCAGCTCGTATACGGTCTTCACCTTCGCGACCATCGGCGCCGTGCGCCTGCCCCAGCCGAAGCGTTCGAGCAGCGCCTGGGCCTTCTCGATCAGCCGAAGCCTGCGGTCGTCGATGAAGACGAGGCGCTTCATGCCGCGCACGTTCGCGAGCGCGCGGCGCACTTCCTTCATCGCGGCGGCGACTTCGGCCTTGCTGCCGAAGAGCGCGCCGGTGCCGGTCCAGGCCCACACGCCGTGCGCGCGGCGCAGTTCGTCGCGGACCTTGGGGCTGAGCGGGGTCTGCCCGTTCATCGCCTGCCACGGGTACGACTGGTTCATCGAGACCAGGCGCAGGTCGTTGCCGATGTGGATGGGCGTGCGCAGCGTGCCGCGCTGGCGCAGCGGGCGCAGGGCCTCGACCAGCGGCCCCAGGTCGTCCTCGCGCTCGGCGAAGAAGACGAACGCCTTGAAGACTTCGGGCTTGGGCATCAGCCAGAAGGTCATGCGCGTGACGACGCCCAGGTTCGACTGCGTGAAGATGCCGTCCAGGTACGGGCCCACGCCGTAGGGGTAGACCTCAGCGGCTTGCGCGTTCTGGTAGTGTCCGAAGCCGGTGCGCAGCAGCCGCCCGTCGGGCAGCACGACCTCCAGGCCGCAGCAGTGCGCGAAACGGTCGCCGTGCGGCGTGTGCCCGAAGCCGCGCTCGAGCGTGTTGCCGATCAGGCTGGTGTGCGGGCCGGCGCCGGTGGCGTCCATCCACAGCGGAATGCCGCGCGACTCGAGGTGCTCGACGACCTGCCCCTGCGTCACGCCGGGTTCGACGGTGACGTACGCGAGGTGCGCGTTCACTTCCAGGATGCGGTCCATGCGCTTGAGGTCGAGGATGATCTGGCCGGCGGTTACGGCGCAGGCGTCGCCGTAGCCCCAGTTGCGGCCGGTGCTGACGGGGTGGACGGTCAGGCCGTGGCGGTTGGCCGCGCGCATCACGGCCTGCACTTCGGCGGCGCTGCGCGGGCGCACGATCGCGCGCGGGACGGTGCCTTCGCTGAGCGTGCTGCGCGACCAGAACAGGCGCGTGTCGAGGTCCACCTGCACGTGCTCGCCGCCGACGGCCGCGCGCAGGGCCGTGACGGCGGCCTCGAAGGCCTGCGCGGGGCGGGCTTCGGTGCTGCGGATCTGGGTGGCGCCGGTGGGGTGCATTGCGTCGGCCTCGTTCCACCCTTACGGAACTCGCCGGTCGCCTGCTTATCCAAAAAATCCGGGCGGGAATTTCATAAAGGAGCAGGCCCGTCAATGCACAGGTGCACCTTGTGATTTGTGCGAATTTCCCGACTGGCGCATGGAACAGGTGCTTCCGGAATGCTGGAAAACCCGGAGGAATGAGCGTGCCTGCACTCGAGAACGACACCTTGGCGCAACGCGAAGCCCGCCCCGTCCCCGAGCGGACCGTGCGTGCTTCGGCTTTGTCCCAGGCCCTGCGCGCGATCCGAGACGAACTGGTCCGCACCGATCCGCTGCCCGTTCCGGAAGCGCAGAACGGCGCGCGGCGCTTTACCGTGCGCGTGGCGGGCGACCTTTCGTCGCGGCTGCGGGCGTACCGCCTTGCGTATGCGCTCTACCGGCAGAAGGGCTATGTGGCCGAGGACCAGCGCGCGATGGTGGTCGAGCCGTACGACGCGCAGGCGCAGACCTTCACGCTGCTGGCCGAGGACGAAGGCGGCCGCGCGGTGGGGACGGTCTCGCTGGTCTTCGACAGCGACGCCCGGCTGCCCTGCGCTGACCTTTACGGCGAGGAGGTGGCCACGATGCAGGCCGGTGGCCGGCGCCTTGCAGAGGTCACGCGCCTGGCTGTTGCCCCGGATTGCGGGGGCGAGAAGCAGTTGCTGGTGCGGCTCTTCAACCTCGCCTACGTCTACGCGCGCCGAGTGATGGGTTGCACCGACTTCGTGATCGAGGTCAACCCGCGCCACGCGCCTTTCTACCGCCGCGCGCTGCTCTTTGAGGCCGCAGGGACGCAGCGCCCCTGCCCGCGCGTGAACGGTGCACCGGCGCTGCTGTTGCGCCTGGACCTTGATCTTGGCGAGGAATTGGTTGCGTGCGCGCCGAACGATCCGCTGATTGCGCGCACGCTCTATCCGTATTTCCAGGAAGGCCGGCTCGAGGAAGAGTTGGCGCGGCGGCTGAAGGCGCAGCAGCGCACGCTTACGGCCGACGAGGCCGCGCGTCTGGGGCTGGCGCTTCGGCCGGAACCCGTTTCGAACAAAAGAGTTGCGTTACGCTCGCTTTTGCCGGAAAAAGCGACTGAGCGCGGCGCCGGTTGACTCTGGAACGGTGCCCGGAGGTAGCAGCCTCAGGTGGACCGGGACGGAAACGCCGGCATGCTCGCGCGGGAACTGGGGACTATCGTGGCCTTACCGAGGACGGCCATGCAGGCCGAGTCCGACGAAGCGCTGATGCGCGCGGTCGCCGAGCGCCGCGACCGCGGTGCCTACGCGTGCCTGGTGGAGCGCCACCAGCGCGCGGCCTACAACCTGGCCCGCCATCTGACCGACAGCGCCGAGGCCGCCGAGGACGTGCTGCAGGAAGCCCTGCTGCGCGCATGGGCCAGCGCCGACACGTACCGCCAGGACGGCAGCGCGCGCGGGTGGCTGCTGCGCATCGTCGCACGCGAGGCCTTCCGCGCCAACCGCCGGGGCCGCGCCGAACGCCAGCGCATCGAACGCCGCCAGGCCCGCGAGCCGGCGCGCGAGGAAGGGCCCGAGACCATGACGCCCGAAACCGACGAACAACTCGCCGCGCTGCACGAGACCCTGTGCGCCCTGCCCGAACAGCAGCGCGCGATGCTGGCGCTGTACTTCGGCGCCGAGCTGAGCCAGGAGGAGATCGGCAGGCACTTCAACATGCCGCAGAAGACCGTCTCGCGCCGCATCACCGAGATCCTCGAGACGCTGCGCGGGCGCCTGGCGCAGGCCGGCCTCGCCGCCGCCGCGCCCCTGCTCGCCGCCGATAAACTCGGCGCGGCACTGCTGGATGCCGAGGCGCCGCCCGCGGGACTCTTCGAACGCATCGGCGCGAACCTGGCGCACGCCGGCGCTTCGGCTTCGGTGAAGGCCGCCGCCGCGAAGACGGGGCTCGCCGCGTGGTGGCTCTGGGCCGCCGGCGCGGTCGTCCTCACCGGCACGGCCTGGGTGGCGCTTGCACTCAACGACGTTCCGAAGGCGCAGAAGAAGACTGCCGCCTTGCCGGCGCCCGCCGCCGCGGCGAACGAGGCCACCGAATCGGCCGAGACCGCTTCCGCGAAGTCTGAGACCTATCGCTGGAGTTTCGCCGACGGGATGCCGGAGGGCATCGAGCAGGTGGGCGGCCCGAAAGTCTCTTTTATCGAGAATGGCGGCCAAAAGGGCATGGCCCTGCCGCCGAAGGAGTTTGCGCACTTCCTGATTCGCCGGAAGGTGCCGCCCGAACCCTTTGAGATGAGGCTCCGGGTTCGCAAGCTTACGGAACTGCCCAATGCCCTCGGCGTTATCTTCTCCAATGGAGTAGAAACCGCCGAGTCCCGCGGCTTCATGAAGGAGACCCGCCCCTACCTGAAGCTCGACATGCAGGAGTACCACTTCTACCTCGTCGATGGCTTCGGCATGGCCTACAGCCACGGCGCGTACTACAGCCTCGCCGAATACCGGCGCAAGCCGGGCGACGACTACCTCTGTTTCGGCGGCAACAACCTCCTGCTGCTGGACATCGAGATGCGCGGCATCACGATCGACGAGGTCCCCGAACAACTGCGGAACCCGAGGGCCCGCGTGGCAGACCAGGCCGGCGGCAGGTGGGTCCCCCGCAGCAAGCTCAGCCATTTCGGCCCCACCGCCCCCGCGCCGTAACCTCTTTTGGTTTAATGGGTTGTCTCGGCGTAAAATTTCGAGGAAAACCTGCATAGAACCGGTTGCGGCGCTTTCGGAAGCCGTGGAAGGAGCTTCCGATGGGCCGGACCGCGACCCTCAAGGCAAAGACTATGGCGAAAGCCCCGTCCACGGCGAACACCGCCGCCGAAGACCGGACGCTGCTGCGCGCGATCGCCGAACGGCGCGACCGCGCCGCCTTTGCCGAACTCTTCGCCCGCCACCAGCAGGCCGCCTACAACCTCGCCCGGCATCTCACGTCCAGCCGCGACGCCGCCGAGGACATCGTGCAGGAAGCCCTGGTGCGCATCTGGTCGAACGCGGACTCCTTCCGGGGGGATGGCACCGTGCGCAGCTGGCTGCTGCGCATCGTCGCGCGTGAAAGCATCCGCGCGTACCGCAAGGCGAACGCCGAGGGGAACCGAGTCGTGCGCAAACAGCGTCTCATGCCCGCGCCGGAAATGCAGAACGCACCGGCCGTGCCGGAGGACAGCGAGGAACTCGTCGCGCTCCGAGCCTCCGTCGCCCAACTGCCCGAACGCCAGCGCACCCTGCTGGCGCTGTACTTCGGCGCCGAGATGAGCCAGGAGGAGATCGGCAAGCACCTCGCCATGCCGCAGTCCTCCGTCTCCCGCTCGATCCAGGACCTGCTCGAGCAGCTGCGCGGCAGCCTGGGCCGCGCGGGTCTGGCCGCCGCCGCGCCTGTGCTGGGCGCCGAACAGATGCAGGCGGCGGTGCTGGGCGGCGAGGCCGCGCCCGCGGGCCTGCTCGAAGGGATTCTCGCGCGCCTGGCCGACGCGGGGCGTTCGGTTTCGGTGAAGGCCGCCGTCGTCTCGTCGTCGCCGGCCTGGATCGGCTGGATCGCCGCCGCCGTGCTGGCGCTGAGTGCCGGTGCGTGGTGGGCGCTGCAAGCGCCCCAGGACAAACCCCATTTCTCGGAAGCGCCCGCCGCAACTGCCGCGGAAGCGCCCGCGTCTGAGTCGGAGGTGAAGACCGAGCCGCCCGCGGCGGGGCCCGGGGTGTACGGGTATAGCTGGACGTTCGAAGGGCGCCTTTCGAGCGAGTTCGAGCGGCTCAGCGGCAAGACGCGCTTCGTGAAGGACAAGCGCACGGGCGTGCATGGCCTGCACTTCGATCCCAAGGACGAAACGTGCTACCTGCTGCGCGTGCCCCTTCGCGACAAGGCCGTCCGCGTTACGGCCACGGTAGTCGAGATTCCGCTCGCGGAACGGATGGGGGCCCCATCCACCTTCAGCTTCGCGATCACCGACGGCGAGACGAGCGTTGCCTCCAAGAACTGGCGCGTCGCCGACCACATTGACTGGCACATGAAGGAGGTCGATACCTTCACCTACTACATCTCCGCCAACTGGGCCTTCGCCTACGCCGGCGGCGGCGTGCGCACGGTCGTCAACTTCGAACGCGGGCCCGCCGACCGCTTCCTCGCCATCACCGGGCAGTACATCGTCCTCAAGGTTCTCGAACTCAAGGAACTGGAGCCGGCCCAGCTCCCAGCGGAACTCCGGGACCCGCACAAGCTCATCGCGAAGATGGAACCCGGTATGACCATCCCGCGCGTGAACATCCGTCCGGAGCAAAAAAGCAAGTAGCGGCGCAGGGCATTCGGAAAAACCGAAGCTGCGAACATTCGCAAACCGTGCCGGTGCACGGCGCAGGGGGAACTGTTGTCCCGCGACGGACGGATAAAGGAGGCGCACACCATGCTGCACCCCGACGACCAGGCCGCGCTGGGCATCGCCGCCACGCGCCTGAACGCGCGCAAGCCGCCCCGCGCCAGCGCCGTCAGCCGCGCGCTGCGCGCGATCCGCGAGGAACTGGAAGTCGCTTCCGCTGCGCGGCTGCCGGTGGCCGAAGGCGGCGCGCCGGCGGAATTCCGCGTCGCGGTTGCCAACACGAAGGCGCTGCGGCAGCGCGCCTACGCGCTGGCCTACGAGGTCTACCGCGAAAGCGGCTACGCCAAGGACGGGGGCGAAAAGCGCCTGGTCGCGCAGCACGACGCCGATCCCGAGACGCTGACGCTGCTGGCCGAGGACGCGCACGGCCGCGCCGCCGGCACGATGACGCTCTATTTCGACGGCCCGCGCGGCCTGCCCTGCGACGCGATCTTTCGCGACGAAATCGACGCGCTGCGAGACGGCGGGCGCCGCCCCGTCGAAGTCGGGCGGCTGGCCATCGCGCCCGAGCACCGCCAGGCGCAGCTGCTGCTGCGCAGGCTGATCAACCTCATCTTCATCTACGCCAAGCGCGTGAAGGACTTCACCGACTTCGTGATCGAGGTCAACCCACGGCACGTGGCCTTCTACCGCCGCTTCCTGAAGTTCGAGGAGTTCGGAGCCGAGCGACCTTGCCCGCGCGTGGAGGGCGCGCCGGCGGTGCTGCTGCGCCTGGACCTGGACTTCTATGCGAAGACGCTGGCCGCGCGCGAAGCCGGGACCCTTTCCCCGGACCTGGCGCGGACGCTTTACGCGAAGTTCCTGCCGCTGGCCGAGGAGCCCCGCGCCGCGGCGTTCCTGGCGCGGCAGCAGCGGGCGATGTCGCGGTCCGAAGCGCGCGCGTTCGGTTTGGCCGCGCCGCCCGCTTCCGCCGCGTCCCGCACTGACACGCCACTCGAACTGGAACTGCTTGCGCCCGTCGAGTCTTGAGGCTTGCGGCTTGAGGAACGGCGCGGGGCGCGGGGGAGCGGGTTCGTTCATTCGTGCGCGGTCGTTTTCCGTCGCATGTACCATTCGCACGGGGCGACCAACGCACCGCAGGCGGCCAGGCTCAGGACCATGTCGATGAACAGGTTTTTGAGGAAAAAGGAGTAATGGATTCCGGAGGAGGTCCAGAACTTGAAGTAAAATCCCAGCGGCCAGCCGTTCAGGTGCTCGCCGAAACCATCCGTGCAGCGCGTTGGCGGATGCATCTGCAGATACAGGCACCCGCCTGCGGCGACCATGATCAGCAGGGCGCTCGCCAGACTCACTTGGAACCGCGCGGGCGCTGCACTTGCAACGCACGGGGCGGACGGTGCTTCCGAAATGGCACAAGGGGCCATGGGCGCTCCTTTCTCGTCGTCACTGGTACAACGGATTCGGCGCAGCCGCCCTTCCCGGATTTACGGAGCATTTTCACGCGGATGCACGAGCGCACCGGCGGATTTCGCTGGCCGAAGGCGACGCTCATTTCGGGAAAGGTTTTCAAGCGCGGCTTCAGGACTCGTCCGTGCGCCGCTTGCTCTCGTCCACCGCGTGGTGGATCGTCAGCGCCAGGGCCATCGCGCTGTAGATAACGGCCACGACGAAGATCTCGCGCGGGATGCCTTCGGTAGCCACCGCCGCCGCGATGCACAGCCCCAGCCACAAGATCCAGGCCATCATGGTGCCCAGTCCGAACTGAAAACGCGCGCGGCGCGGGGGCGTGTCTTCAGGCGGGTTCATGCTCAAACTATACCTCATGCACACTCGGCGCGGCGCTTCTCACTCCACCCAGCCTCCGCTCTCTACGATCTTGGCCGAATCGCCATCGAATTCGATCTCGTAGGACTTGCCGCGCCACATGACTCCGTATACGTAATCGCCAACGAGAACTTTTTCCTGCCCCGTCGAAAACGATACGTGCACAAGGTAATGGCCTTTCCGGATCTTTCGCGAAATTTGGACGATGGACCACGTGGGACCGAACGGCTTGCCGTCCGCAAGCCTGCGCATCTCCTCCTCATCGATCACCTTCACGGGCCAAGCCGAGCCGTTCAGGCGGTATTCCGGTTGCAGTGTGAACTCGTTCTTCTTCAGGTAGCGCGGTCGTTCCCCCCAGCCTGATGGACTGAAGTACGCGTCGAACGCCATACGCAGGGCGCGTTGCTCGCGATCGTTGGCCTCGTGTTGAGGAAGTTCCCGGCTGTAGTCGGCTTTCGCGCAAACCAGCACCGCCACGGTGGCGCAGAAGGCGAGCCAGAAGACGGCGATCACCAGCGCGCGCAGGCTGAACTGGAAGGGCGCGGGGCGCGGCGGCGTGTCTTCGGGCGGATCCATTGTCCCCATTATACCCTATTCCGGCGCGGGCATTGACAGGGTCTTTCTTGCGGTTAGCCGTAGAGGCCTGAGGCCGCTTTTCGCTCCGGAGGCCCGCATGCCTAGGCCCAAGCTCGTGCCGCATCCCCCGCGCCGCTGGGCGCAGATCCGCGTGCGCTTCGACGGCGCGATCCGCGCGCGCTCGAAGGACCGGTGGTCCATCGGCGAACGCGCGGCGCGCAACCTGCGCGGGCACATGCTGGTCTACGTCTGGAGCGGCCGTGGCTGGCTGTTCGACGGCGCGCGCGACACCTGGTTCAACCCCGGCGCGGTGCTGTGGGTGCGCCAGGGCATGACGCTCTTTTCGGAAGCCAACAGCGAAGTCTTCGACGCGACGTTCGTGCACTTCGAACTCTTCGACGGCGACGGCCCGCGTGCCAAGCCCCTGCCGTACGATCCGTACCCGCCCGCTGTCGGCATGCCCTGCACGGACCAGGCCTTCTTCGCCGCCGCGATCGGAAAACTCGCGCACTGGACGCTGCTGCGCCCGCGCCACTGGCGCGAAGGCGGCGCGGACCTGCTCAAGAGCGTGCTCTACGAACTCTACGCCGAAGCCGAACGCGGCGCGCCGCCGCCCGTCGACCGCCTGACGATGGGCGGCCGCCGCATTCCGAGTAAACCGCTCGACCGGCTGCGCGCGGCGGCGCTAGCGGCGGACCCGCACGCGGGCGAGGCCTTCGACGAGTTGACCGGGCACCTGGACCGCGTCTCGAAGCCGTACTGGTCGCGGCTCTTCGAACGCGAGATGGGCGTCACGCAGCGCGAATGGGTGCGCCGCGCGCGGCTGCTGCAGGCGCGCTGGTACCTCGCGCGTTCGACGCTGAGCATCCCCGAGTTGTCGCGGCGCATGGGCTTCAAGATCGACCACGCCTTCGGGCGCTGGTTCAAGCAGCACGCGGGGGTCACGCCGCAGGCCTTCCGCGATCGCTGCGACCGGCACGGCGCGGGGCCGAAGGAGATCTGTCCGGACGACTAGGGGACAGGGGCGAGGGGCAGATAAAAGATGAGAGATAGCGGAAAACGGAAAACAGCAAACGGAAAACGGCGAACGGAAATCAATCGCGTTGCTCTGGGAGGGCGAGGCTCCGTCCGAGCCGCGGTAAACGGCGTTTCCGGTCTCCCGTTTCCTGTTTCCGGTTCAGGGAGCATATCGCAGGAAGCGCTACTCGCGTGACGCGGGTTGCCAACCCGCGCCTGTGAGCAAGGTGCACTTCATCGACGGTCGACGCTCTAGGCTCGAAGGCAAACCGTATCGCCCCTACAGGGCTCGACTTACTTCCCGCGCGTCTTTTTCCATTCGGCCAGGGCCGCCAGGACGGTCTGCAGGCGCTTGGCCTGATCCGGGTTGAGCGGGGCCTTCTTCAGTTTGGGCAGAAGGGCTTTGAACATGTAGCCGGAGCGAAAGAAATAGGGCCGTACTTCCACGAAGCAGAGTGCGGCTTCCATGGCGTACGGATCGCCCTTCACAATTCGCTCGAAGGCGCCCTCGTATCCGCCGGGAAATGCCAGCGTGTTATAGTGGGCATGAAACTCCGAACACGCACGTCCCCATTCGTCCCTCTTCTCCGAATCTTCGTCACGATGCTTGAACGTATCGTGGATGCGGCGGTGCAGTTGTCGGCACTCTTCCGCGTTCTTTTCGATCAGGAGGGTCATTTCCTGCCGGTCCATGGCGGCCTACTCCACTCTTTCTTGTGTTCTTAACAGGATGAGCAGATCGTCCTGGACTCCGAACTGGTAAGTCTTGCCGCTGCCGAGGGGGATCAAGGATACGTTGGGGTCGAGTATTTCGTGGACTATTCGCAGATGAACTTCGATCTGTATCTTTCCATCCGTCTCTTCGAGACTGCACTCTTCGACGATGACCCATTCCGGGCTGAGCTGGCCGTCGTTTGCCAGCTTGCGCAGTTCCTCGAGGTCGACGATCTTCGCCGGCGGCAGACCGCCGGCAAGCGGATACTCCGAGCCCTCGGTGAACTCGTTCTTCTTCACCAGGCACGGCTTGTCCTGCCAATTCTGCGGTTTGAAATGGATTGCGAGTGCCCTTCGGATGGCTTCCTGTTTTAGGTCGGCGGGCGGTTTTGGTTTTTCCGTGCACCCGGCCAGAAGCCCGATTGCGGCCAGAAGCAGCAGGAAGCGCGCGGGGTTCATAGTGGGTTCCGGAGCGCAGAGCTCAATCCTTCCCAAAGCTTACTCTATCCTGGTACGGTAAGCGACAAGGGCCGCGAACCGCTCGCCAACACACGACCCAAGATCGCCCCGAAGGGGCGAAATCCGATAGCCCAGGGTGGAGGCGCGCTTGCGTGCCGGAACCCTGGGAACACTGAAGGGGCCGCACCGGATCTCGGATTGCGCGCGGTGAAAGCGGTGCCGCTCCTTCAGAGCGGCTTTGCTATGCGCGGCATACCCAGGGTTTCGCGCGGCATTGCCGCGCTCCACCCTGGGCTGTCAGCTGCCGCCCCTTCGGGGCGGTCTTCAGCGCGGCAGGTCCTTGCCCTTCCGAAAGCTTGAGCGTCCGAACTGTTCTTCGCCACAGATGCGCGGGTAATAAACCCGCGCCACGCGAGTAGCGCATCCTGCGCTGCCTGCCGCGATCTCTCATCTTTCAACTCTTATCTCTAATCTGCCTTCTCGCCGTTCACGTAAACCCTATTTGCACACCGTGCAATTAACATGCAAAAACCTGAGGATTATGCACCAAGTAGGGCAAATTCGGTGGGTTCGCAACGTGCACGGGGGGAGCGAGGGATTTGAGGAAAATCACGCTGACCGGGCGCGGCACCGAGTGACACGCTTCGTCACCGCGAAACGGCTCGATTGGTTATTCACACGTTGTGCAATGCGTTCGAAAGAGGCCTCAAAAACGGGCCGGCGAAGCGCCGGCATGCGTTCGTTTTTGGGCGAGTTGGAACACGCGAGAGGATCGAATAATCCAATGGAAGACAGACTGGACGGCCACGCTTTCCTGACGCTTCGAAGTGGCCTGGGACGTGTGGGGCGGGCGTCCCTGCCCGCCTCCAGCCGATGAACGGGGCGTGGCGGGCAAAGCCCTGTGCGATGCCCGTCGGTCGTCGAGCAAGGGCTTAGGCGCCGAGCCCCGTCGTGCGGGCGGGCGCGGGCACGGAGGCCCACGCCACATGAACATGGCCCTTTCAGTGCGCACGAAAGGTGTGTGATTCCACAGGCCTCTGCGTTGAAGTAGTTTGCGGAACGGACGGCGGGTATCATGCCCTCATGAGCGAGCAGGCGGACGCGAAGCCTCTGGGCGATCTCGCGCGCTTCGGCGTGCTGGGCGGGTCGTTCAATCCCGTCCACGTGGGGCACATCTCCATCGCGCAGCAGGTGCTCAACGGGCTGAAGCTGCAGCGCGTCTTCCTGATGCCCGCCGCGCAGCCGCCTCACAAGCAGCGCGACGCGGAACTCGTCTCGGCCGCCGACCGCCTGGCGATGTGCCGCCTGGCCGTCGAGAACATGCACGGCCTCGACGCCAGCGACTTCGAACTCCAGCGCGGCGGCGTCAGCTACACCATCGAGACGGCCAAGGCGCTGCGCGCCGCCTACGGGCCGGGCGTGGAGATCCGCTTCATCATCGGCAGCGACAGCCTGCTCGAACTGCCCACCTGGCGGAAGGCCCCCGAGCTGGTCAAGCTGGCCGACTTCGCCGTGGCGGACCGGCGCGAGGCGCCCATCGGCGCGGAGATCTGGGAGAAGGTTCGCGCGGAACTGGGCGAGGAATCCGAGGCCAAGCTGCGCGCCAGCGTCGTGCCCATCGAACGCGTCGACGTCAGCGCGACGGCGATCCGCAAACTCCTGAAGGACGGGGCGAAGATCCCGGGCTACCTGCGCCGCGACGTGGAAGCGTATATCCGCAAGAAACACCTGTACGGGGCGTGACGGAAGGTTTCCAGTTTCCGGTTTCCCGTCTCCAGTTCCGGGTTTTCGGTTGTTTAACGGATTCGTACCCATGTCCAAACGGAAAACTGGAAACCGGAGACCGGAAACGCCTGTGATTGGCCATTTGGATTTGTCAGGTGTCATCGACAGTTGCCATTTGTCATTGAGACGAACGCGGTGCGATTGCGCTTCTCCGTCCCCCCGCTTGTTGTAACTGCTCAGCCCAATAAACTGATGCCGTTAAAGCGCCCCGGAGGGGCGCGAGGATAAAGCCCAGGGCCAGGTCCGCGTAAAGCGGACCGCAGCCCTGGGAAAGCGTGCGTAAACGAAAGGAGCCCCGGAGGGGCGACAGGAGCTGCCTATGGGTCATACCCATTCCAATATTCTGGTTCATGCGGTCTTCAGCACGAAGGGTCGTGTACCTTGGATCGACGAATCCATACGGCCGGATCTTTATGCGTACATGGGCGGCTCCCTGCGCGGCATGAAGGCGCCGGTCCTATCGCTCAATGGGATCGCCGACCACGTGCACGTTCTGTTCCGGCTGCCGCCCGTGGTGAGCCTCTCTGACGCCATGCGCGATCTGAAAGCGAACGCTTCGAAGTGGGTGCATGAGAAGTGTCCCGGGCATGGAGACTTCTCCTGGCAGGAGGGCTACGCGGCGTTCAGCGTAAGCGCATCGCAACTGCCGGTCGTGCAGGCATACATAGAGAGCCAGGAAGCGCATCACAAGAAGACAAGCTTCAAGGATGAGTTGATCGCGTTGTTGCAGAAACACGGCATGGAATACGACGAACGGTACCTCTTCGATTGAAGGCTTCTGTCGCCCCTCCGGGGCTTGCAACCTATTTGCCGCCGACCCAGGGCTGCGCGCGGCTTCGCCGCGCTGGCCCTGGGCTTTAATCTTGCGCCCCTCCGGGGCGCCTGTTGATGCGCCGGCTTTATTGGTGCAAGCTCAGGCAGTTACCGAGCCGGTCCACTTCTTCGGTGGGAAAAGGATGGCGCCACGTCTTCTCATACACCTCGGGCGGGGCAGCGGCTTGCAGGCGGTTCAATCCCAGCCAAAGGGTATGCGCCACGGTGTAGGTGTCGGCCTCTGCGCTTGCCTTGGGTTCACTCTTTCCGGGCCGGCGGTGATCGGCGAATTCGTGGAGTTCCACGCGCGTGCGCAACGCTGCGGTCGCGAAGCGCAGTTCGTATTGCACCGGTTCAGTGTTCCAGGCTACTACCCGTTCTCCATCCTTGTTCAGGAAGAACAACAGAGCGGTACGCGCGAGATCGCCGATGGAATCGAAGGGCGTGTAGGAAGCCCAAATATGAAAGTGCAGTCCAGGCGCTTCGAACTTCACCTCCGCCGTTCCATGCTCGGGCGATGCAATATCCAGCCGCCAGCCTCTTACGCTCACAACCGGGTTATGTTGCAATGCCATAAGGTCATACTATACTCCATGCTGCCTCGCGTAACGATGGGGCGGTCTTCGGCGCTTTGCGCCGAACGGTGAGGCCGGCTGCGCCGGCCGACGGGCACGGCGGCCCGCACCACACGCTCACGCGTTTTGCGATGCCTGCCGCGATCTCTCATCTTTCATCTCTTATCTCTAATCTGCCTTTCTTCCCCACAACGTGCATCCGCGGAACCTGAAGGGGAGACTGGAAACGGGAAACTGGAAACGGTCTTTTCCGTTGCATCCGTCTCAAAATCTCCGGCGGCCCAAGCAAAAATCTTGAACGCGTTCAATCTGTAACTCGTTGATACAACTAGAGGTTGCATATTGGAATTTGCGCACGTGTGCAATTGCACTTTGCGCAGCACGATGTGGGGTACAATCTAAAGTCAGTTATCTTAAAAAGGCGGGAACCTTGGGTCCCCGCATCTCCCCTAGGTCCAGTGGGAGACCTGTACGGAAGGGACAGGCCGGCTATGCCGACGACGCAGCTGATGATCGAAGCCTTGGTGGAGATGCGCCACGACCCTGGCGGCATCTCTCCCGAGCACTTCTGGCAGCTCGTCGAACGCTTCCGGGCCGATCTGGTGAACCAGGCCTTCGCGATACTCGGCAACCAGCAGGACGCCGAGGACGTCGCGCAGGAGTCCCTCTGCCAGGCCTTCCAGGACCTGTCGGCACTGCGCGATCCCCGGGCGCTGGGCGCATGGCTGCGCTCCATCAACCGGCACAACGCGGTGCGGCTGGTCCGGTACCGGAGGCAGAAGGCCGAGCGCGAAGAGCGCCTGCCGACGGGCGCGCAGCCCGTCGAGCGGGGCTGGCAGCAGGCGCGTTCGTCCGACGGCCAGGGAGAGATGCTCGAACGCCTGGTCAAGGCGATCGACGGGCTCGCCGAGGAGTATCGAGAGGTCGTCCTGTTCCGGTACTGGGAGCACTTGTCCTACGAGGAGATCGCCGCGCGTCTGGGCGTGCCGCTGGGAACGGTGAAGAGCCGCCTGGCACGCGCGGACCGGCACCTCTTCCAGCGGCTGCGCACGACGTTGCCGCAGGAGGAAGCGCCGAAGAAGCGGTCGGCCTCGAGGCGCAGCCAACGTGTCGTGAGCGAGGACTGAGTCATGGGCGTTCGAATCAACACGACGAACGCGGTGGAGTACTTCCGCGGGTACCTGGAAGGGTACCTCACCGCCGACGAGAAGGCGCATCTGGAAGCGCACCTCGAGGCGCACCCGGAAGACCGCGAAGCCCTGAAGCAGTTCGCGCAGATGCACGGCATGATGGATGAGCTGCTGGGCTCCCGGAAGATCTCGCCGGATTTCGATCAACGGTCCACCCGCCGCCTAATGGAGAGACGCGAAGCCATGAAAACCGGATCCTATACCAGCCAGGACCTCAGCAGTTCCGCTCTGGGCGTCAACGGGGTCGACGCCGATTTCGAGGAAGAAGAAGTCGTTGCCGCGTCCAGCGGCGGCTTCCTCGACAGCCTCAGCGCTCAGTTCGGCGCCGCGC
Organism: Planctomycetota bacterium; assembly: GCA_023150555.1. Taxonomy (GTDB): domain Bacteria; phylum Planctomycetota; class SZUA-567; order H5-PLA8; family H5-PLA8; genus JAKLKQ01. Next base: position 210,535 of record JAKLKQ010000001.1, on the reverse strand, counting down.
CGTGGTGGATCATCTCCGGCGCCTTCCACGCGCTGCTGATCCTGCTGGTCTTCCTGATCGGCATGGTGGTCATGCAGGCCAAGCAGCAGGACATGGTCATCGTGACCAACCTCGAGAAGCAGGAAAAGCCGCCCGAGCCCGAGAAGAAGCTCGAGCGCGAAGTCGTCGAAAAGCCCACGCCCATCGTGGAGAGCGAGGTCGTCACCGACCAGCAGCCCATCGTGACGCATGAAGTCGTCGAGTTCGCCGAGCAGGTCGAGACCGACAACGACTCCGACGCGCACGACAGCAAGGGCCAGGACGGCATCAGCGACATCTGGCTCGGCGGGCAGGGCACCGTCGGCTCCATCGGCGTCGGCGGCGGCGGCAGAGCCGGCGCCTTCGGACGCCCGGGCGGCGCCGGCGGTCGTCTGCGCCGCGCGGTCGGCGGCGGCGGCGGCAAGGCCACCGAGAGCGCCGTTGACAAGGCGCTGGAGTGGCTCGCCCGCCACCAGGAAGCCGACGGCAGCTGGAAAGTCACCGCCACCGAAGGCGACCAGGCCAACTGGGACCCCGGCGTGACCGGCCTCGCGGTCCTGGCCTTCCTGGGCGCCGGCCACACCGAGAAGATCGGTAAGTATAAGGGCAACGTCCAGAAGGGCATCGCCTGGATCATCGCCCAGCAGGCCGCCGACGGCTCCATCGGCAATCAGGCCCAGTGGAAAAACCACGGCGGCTGCGGCTACCACCACCCGATCTGCGGCATGGCCCTCGCCGAAGCCGCCGCGATGGCGCGCATCCCCGAAACCGCCGCCGCCGCCCAAAAGGCCATCAATTATTCCTGCGAAATCCACCAGGCGCAGGATGGTCCAAGCGACAAGTTTGGATGGCGCTATACGGCGAAGGACCGCACCGGCGACCTGTCCAACGTCGGTTGGTTCGTGATGCAGCTGAAGAGCGCCAAGGTCGCGGGCCTGCAGGTCGACCCGGCCTCGTTTGAAGGTGCGATCAAGTACCTTAACCACGTGATGGCCGATCCGGTAAACGTGAAGAAGGACCCGAACGCCAGCTACGACACGGGCGGGCACCGCTACGGCTACAGCGACAAGAACCCCTGGCACAACACGACCAGTATCGGCACGCTCTGCCGGCTCTTCACCGGCACCAAGCCTGAGGAAGTCGCTGGCGCGGTCCGCTGGGTGATGAACGAAGAGCCTCTGCGCTGGGAGGCTGGCATGGGCAAGGGCGTCAGCAACCATCCCTTCCCGATGTACTTCCTGTACTACACGACGCTGACGGCTTTCCAGGTTGGCGGCGAGATTTGGAAGGAGTGGAACGACGGCATGAAGCAACTGCTGCTGACCAACCAGCGCAAGGACGGTGATGCGGACGGGAGCTGGGATCCCCTGGGCGGCCACGAGAAGAAGGCCGGCCGCGCGTACACGACCGCCTTGGGCGCGATGTGCCTGGAGGTCTACTACCGCTACCTGCCGATGTATCGCGAATAAGCGCTACGCGACGAACGCAAGGCGAATGGCCCGCGCCCCTGAAAAGGCGCGGGCCTTTTCATTGGGACTGGGCTACTTGGCAGGCTGCGCGGCGGATGCAGCGCCGTCGGGCGGAGGCGCGTCCGGCTTGGGCGGCGTGGCTGCGGGAGCGGCGGCTTTGGCGGCCGCCTTTGCTTCCTTCGCGAGGTCGGCCAGCGTGAGGCCGACAAGCGCTCCGCGGCCTTCGCGGTCCAGGCGTTCGATGATCTCGCGGGCCTTCGCCCAGCTTGGGCCGGTGCGCTCCAGCGGTGCGCCGCCGCGCGCGGCATCGGCGAAGAGCGCAAGGGAGCAGGCCTGCAGGTCGCGGGCCGGCAGGAATCTGGGATCGCCGTCGCTCTCTTTGCCTTCGCCGCTCACGCGCGCAAGAAGGCCGCCCTGCACCAGCCTCTCCAGCGCCCGCGCAGTGGTGCCCGCCTCGGTGCCCAGAGCCTCGGCCAGGACCGAACGCCGCACGCCGCCGGGGTCGGTGCCTGCGCGGAAGCGCTCGGCGACTTCCAGGGCCGCCGCCAGCGCCAGGTGCGGCAGCAGCGCTGCCTCGCGCGCGGCGACGTCCTCGAGGTTCAAGAGCGCGCGGCGGTCGCGGTGCTGGTGTTCCCACTGTTCGACGATGGCGCGGTGATGCTGCAGGATGTAGGTCAGTTCGGCGCCGGCCAGCACGACCATCCAGCTGAGGTAGATCCACCCGAACAGGACCGGCACGATGCCCAGCGAGCCGTACAGCTTGCTGATCGTCACCGCGTGGCTGACATAGACGAGGAAACCGATCTTCGAGAGCTCCCACAGCAGTGCGCCGACGATGCCGCCGGCCAGCGCGGAGGTGATGCGCACCTGCACGTGCGGCATGATCATGTAGAAGCCGGTGAAGGCCACCGCCGTCAGCACCACCGGCACGACGTAGCCGCCCAGCACGGGCCAGCTGCTGACGTACTCGGTCAGCGCGATCGAGAGCAGCACCATCACCGGGCCCCAGAGCAGGAAGGCGCTGGTGATCGCCAGACGCGTGAAGATCGAGCGGCCCGTGCGCACCTTCCAGATCGCGTTGAAGGTCTCCTCGACTGTGCGGAAGAGCATGTAGGCGATGACGAGCAGGATCGCGAAACTGAAGACGCTGATCTTGCCCAGGTTACGGTCCATACCGGCGACGGTTTCGTGGACCAGCGCCTGCATCTTGTCCCGCACGCGCTCGCCGGCTTCGCTGTTTTCCGCATCTTCATCGCCGCTTGGCGCGGCGGTCCCGCCCTTGGCATCGCCGCCGGGCGTCAGCAGCGCGGTGAACTTCGCGACAACGTGCTCGCGCTGCGACTGGAAGGTGGGCCCGCTGAGCACCGCCAGGACGATGGCCAGCACCGGCACCAGGCTGACGAGGGTCTGAAAGCTAAGCGCACTGGCGCGCAGGGGGATGCGGTCCTGCCGGACGTGCTCCCAGACCAGCCGCCACAGGGGCGGTCGGGCTTCGTCGGTGCGCAGGGCGTTCATGCGCGTATCTTACGTCGTGGCAGGGATTTGAACAGGCCTAGCAGCCCGTTGAAAAAGGGACCGGCCGCGCAGCTTTGGAATGTTTTTCGGACCAAGGCGCGCGCAGTCGAGGCGTATCGAGAAGATACGCCGCAGCGAAGCGCAAGGTAGGGCCGGATCGCAAGGCAAGGCTGCCCAGAGGGTTGCGGGTCTTTTCGTCCGGAACTTCGTTCCGCTTTGCTCGCCGTAGTTTCCAGCTACGGCTCCACTTCGCGGGCCTCGTTCAGGTCGAAAATCCCTCGCAACGCGGCCTGGCCCCTTTTTCAACGGGCTGCTCGGTCGCGGCGGCAATTTTCGAAAAATCGGAACTCAAAACCTCAAGTATAGTAACGGCATGGAACCTGAACCTCAGGAAACCCAGCTCCGTCCGCTGGCCGGCGACAAGAAAGCGTCCGGGAAGGGCTGCGGCTGCCTGATCTTTCTGTTGGTCTTTCTGCTGGGCGCGGGGCTGCTGGGTTTCTGGGCGTACGACGACTACCGCATCTTCAACGAGTACCACCATTCGAAGTGCGTGGTCACCGGCAAGCGCGTGGTCGAGAACCGGGGCAGCAAGGGCAGCACCTATCGCCCCGAGGTGGACTTCACCTTTGAGGCAAACGGGCAGACGATCTCCGCTTCCGGCTACGACGGCTGGAAGGACTCGTCGAGCGGGCGCGAAGGCAAGGAAGAGGCCATCGCGCCCTACCAGATCGGCGGAACCTACGACTGCTGGTACGACCCGCAGGACCCACAACGCGCGGTACTGGTGCGACGGATTTCCTGGATCTACCTGGTTCCCTTCGTGCTGATGGCCATCGGCGTGTTCGGCGGCTGGTTGATGTTGCGCAAGCCCAGCGGACCGTCACCCGAGGCCGTGCTCTACAAGCAGCAACTCAAGAAGGAGGAAGACGAGGCGCTGCTCGAGACCGGACCCGTCGCGCCCGGCGGCGGGCAAGGCCAGACGCTGGCCGTGCGCCTGGGACGCCACGGTTCGGATTTCGGCAAGGCCATCGGACTGCTTGTCGCCGGGCTCTTCTGGAACGGCATCGTCAGCATCTTCGTGTACCAGGCGTTGATCGGCGGCTTCGGCGGCGGGTCGTGGTTTGTCCTAGCCTTCCTAAGCATCTTCGTGCTGGTCGGCCTGCTGATCATCTACGGATTCTTCCACCAGCTCCTGGTGGCGCTTGGCGTGGGCGAGACGATCGTCGAGATCAGCGCCGACCGGCTCGCGCCGGGGCAGCCCTTCGAGATCCTCGTCATCCAGGCCGGGCGCATGCACCTGAACGCACTGACGGTGCGGCTGGTCTGCGAGGAATAGGCCACCTACCGTCAGGGCACCAACACGTCCACGGCCTCGGAGAAGGTGCTCGACGAGGTGCTCCTGACCGCGAAGGACGCCGAGATCGACCATGGCCACCCCTTGCAAGTGCGCGGGAAGGGCCGCATCCCGCTCGACGCCATGCACGGATTTCTTCTGGGCAATAACAAGCTCCTGTGGCGCATCGAGGTCAAGGGCGACGTGCACCGTTGGCCGGATTTCAACCGGGAGTTCGCCATCGAAGTGCGGCCCGAGGCGCCGGTGCGCGCGGAAGGAGACGAGGCATGAGTCTGGCGGCGGAACAGATTGAGATACTCCTCGAACTTCCCGAAGGCTGTGCGCGGCCCGGCCAGCCCCTGCGCGGCGGCCTGCGCCTGAACGTGCCCGAGCCCCTGCCGGTCAAGCGCCTGGAAGCAAGCGTCGTCTGGTACACCGAAGGGCGCGGCGACAAGGACGAAGGCGTGGTATGGAACCAGACGCTGGCGGAGAACGAGGACCTGGACAGCCAGCGCGCCTTCCCGCTCGAGATCCCCATGCCCGATAGTCCCTGGACCTACGACGGCAAGCTGATCAAAATCCGCTGGGTCGTCCGCGTGCGCGTGAAGCCGCAGGGCGAATCCGAGACCGCCGGCGAAAAACCCTTCGACCTGCTCCCGCCCGGCCGCGTGCCGCACAAGGAAGATGAAGGAGCCGACGCGGCATGACGGACGCCTTTCCGGCCGGCGCCGCCGTGAATCCCTTCTCGACGCGCTACCACGAGCCGGGCGCGCTTGCGTACTGCTTCGAGGACGATGCGAACGCGAGCGCCGAAGCGCTCTACGAGAGATTCCTCGCGAGCGGACGCCGCGGGGAGATCGTCGGGTCGCACGGCACGGGCAAATCGACGCTGCTCTGCGCGCTGGAGGCCGAGGCGCACCGGCGCGGCCATGCCGTGCGTCGCGTGACGCAGCGCGATGGCGCGCGCCGGATGCAGGCGAACTGGTGGCGGTTCGAAGGCGGCGATCGCGTGGTCTTCCTCGACGGCGCCGAGCAGCTTTCGCGCTTGGGTTTCTGGCGCGTGCAGCGGCGCTGTCGCCTGGTAAAGCTTGGGCTGCTGGTCACCACGCACCGGCCGCTGGGGTTGCCGGCCCTTTACCGTACGTCGGTCAGCGAGGCGATGGCGCGCCGGCTGGCCGAGCGCATCCTGGCGAGCTGCCCGCAGGCGCCGCGGCTGGTCGAACCGGACGAAGCCGCCGCCGCTCTGCGTGCGGCGCGCGGCGACCTGCGCGCCGCGCTGTTCGCACTGTACGATCTCTACGAAGAGCGTTGGAGTGCCCGCCGCGGCGCGCGCGTCGGGGAATGAGCGGCCGTCAGGCCTTCGCGACCAGTTCCTTGATGCGGCGGCCGTACTCGAGGAAGACCTCGGTCGCGGCGGCAGCGTCCTCGACGTCCTTGCCGGCGTGGACGGCGGCCTTCATGTGGGGTTCGATAGACAGCCACCCGTCGTAGCCGGTGGCCTTCAGGTCCTTGAGGATGCGCAGCTGCACGGGATCCTCGTCGGGGTAGCAGGTGAGCCACTTCCCGTCGGGGCCGGGCTTGGCGGCCTTGATGTGGACGTGCGCGAGGTACTTGCGGTTCTGCTTGTAGATCTCCCACGTCACGTCGTTGTTGTTGTCGTGCAGCGAGTTGTTGCCGGTGTCGAGCACGAGCTTGAAGGCTGGGCTGTTGACGGCCTCGAACATCTCGACGCTCTGCTTCGGGCCCAGCCCGCCGTAGCCGTTGCAGTTCTCGTGGCCCAGGATCACGCCGGCGTCGGCGCAGCGCTTGGCCAGTTCCTTCAGGCGCTTGAAGGCTTCGGCCTTCCATTTGGCCTCGGGCCAGGGGTTCTTCGGGTCGTTGGGGTAGCTCATGCAGCGGATGATCTTCGTGCCGGTCTTCTTCATGCGCGGCAGGTTCTTGTTGAGTTCGTCGAGGTCAACCTTGAAGTCGGTGGTGATCGGGCGCGCCCAATTGGCCAGCGCCGCGCCGTAGCCGACGATCTGGATGCCGCTGGAATGCAGCGTATCCCAGGCGGCTTCGAATTTCGCGTCGTCGAGGTGGCAGAAGTTGGTGCCTTCGACGAGCCGCACTTCCAGGCCCGTCCAGCCCAGCTTCTTGATCACGTCGATCTGGCCCTTCAGGGACTTGGTCGCCTCGTCCGCGAAACCCGTCAGCCGGAAAGCCATGGTTTGAATCTCCCTTACGTCCAGTAGAACTCGCCTTTGTAGACCGTGGTGACGCCACCTTCCAGGTACGGCGGCGTGCTGGACTTGCCCTTCAGTTCGAAGTGGATCGTCAGCGCATCGCCGCTGGCGATGTGCACCTTCACCGGCGAGGTGTAGCCGTGCACCAGGCCGGTGACGATGGCGCAGGCCGTGGCGCCGGTGCCGCACGCCAGCGTCTCGTCTTCGACGCCGCGCTCGTAGGTGCGCAGCCGGATCTCGTTCTTGCCCAGAAGTTGCACGAAGTTCGCGTTGGTGCCCTTGGGCTTGAAAACGTCGTGGTAGCGGATGGCGGCGCCGCGTTCCTTGATCGCGATCTTCGCGACGTCGGACACGTACTCGATGGCGTGCGGCACGCCGGTGTCCATCCAGTAGAGGTCGGCCTTGCCGCCGGGCAGGGCCACGCCTTCGAAGACCTTCATTTCGGTGGGCTGGCTCAGGCGCACGCGCGCGGAGCGCTCGTCGTTCGGGACGCTGGCCTTCAGCGAGCCGGCGATGGTCTGGATCGTCTGCTCGGCCCCGGCCGCGCCGATCTTGCGCGCGAAGACGGCGACGCAGCGCGAACCGTTGCCGCACATCTCGGCCTCGCCGCCGTCGGCGTTGTAGTAGCGCATGCGGAAATCGTGGCCTGGCTTGGTGGCGGGCTCGATCAGGATCGCTCCGTCGGCCCCGGCGCTTACGCGGCGCGGGCAAGCGGCCTTCACGAAGGCCGGTTGGTCGGCCTCCTTTATAAGTCCGTCGCGGTTGTCGACCATGATGAAGTCGTTGCCCGTGCCGGACATCTTCACGATGGGTATGGCGCGCATGGCTTTTTGTTCGGCTCCGTGAGTGGTCCCTGCCCTCAAAAGCAGCTTTAAGATACCGGAGCCCTCCGCGGCGTTACAGGGAAAATGGCAGGACTGGTTGCGCATGGTGCGTTGGTATGAAAAAAGGGGCCCCGAAGGGCCCCTGTTCGCGCGGAATGAAGCGCGCCGGTTCGGTCGAAGAGTCAGGGCTGGATGACGGGGATCTTCAGGCGCATGCCTTCCTTGAGCGCCCTGGGATCCAGGCCGGGGTTGGCGTCGACGATGCGCTTGACCGACTTGGGCCCGCTGTATCCGTAGTAATCGTGCGCGATGTGGCCGATCGTATCGCCGGACTTCACCACGTACTCGTCGAACTCCGCGTCTTCGTGGTCCGCGTTCAGGGCAGCGGGCGCCGAAGTCACCGCCGAGATCGTCAGCGGCTGCGGGACCACGACCTGCGGCGGCGTGTTGGCGGCCACCGCTTCGGAAGCGACGGTCGCCGGCGCGGGAGCGGCTTCGGCGGAAGGAACATTCAGCTTCTGTCCGACCTTCAGGCGCGTCGCGTCCAGGCCCGGGTTGGCGTCGAGGATCTTCTGGAAGTATTTGCCGTCACCCAGCGTCTTCTTCGCGATCACCCAGGGGCTGTCGCCTTCGACGACGGTGTACTCGACCTTCGCCGGCGCGGGTACGACGGGGGCCACCACGACCACGCCGGGATTGGACGCGACGCCCGGGAGTCCGGCGGGCGGTGCGGGGAACTGGTTGAAGTGATCCGTCGGGACCGGAGGAACGGCGGCCGGAACCGGAGCGCTCACGACCGGCACGGGGCTCGGGAGAGCGGCGCCGGGCGCAGGCGCAACGGGCGTCGCGCCGGGCACGTAACCGTGGTCGGCCTGGAAGCGCTCGAGTCCTACGCGGCGCGCGGCCTCGCCGGGCGACTCGACGAGCGCGGGTGCCACGGCGCCGGGATCGAAGGTCACGCTGCTGGCCGAACTCGCGGGCGTGGCCATGGTCACGTTGTTGTTCAGCACCTGGTTCTCCTCGGTGCGCTGCATGGCCTTGGCGATCAGCAGGGTCACCGAGAGGGCCAGCACCAGCAGTACCGCGAGACCAATGCGCGCGTCGCGTTTGATTTCCATCGTCAACCTCCGTGGCGAGCCGGGCCGTCGCCCGCCCCGCGTTCAGACCCGCTTCTTGAACGGGCCAATGGGGACCGTCCGGCACCTGAGCCGGCTGCCTGATGGAATCGTCCAATTAAAGGGGGCGATGCAGGAAAAACAGACCTACGAAGACCCTACTTTGCGGCAGTACTAGGCTCCCACGCGCACCTCGTGGCCTAGTTCCGCCGAACGGTACGCGGCCTCCAGCGCCTGCATCAGCGCCGAGCCCTGCGCGGCGGTCGCGGCGAGGGGCCCGGGGCTGCGACGCGTGCGCACGCACTCCGCGAAGTGCGCCAGTTGGCGGCGCCGCAGCGCGACGTTCGCGGGCTTCTCGTCGTTGAGCTTGATCGTCGAGTCGGTCACCGCGCCGGCGTCTTCGCCGAACAGCCGCAGGTCCTCGCCCGAGCGCAGGCGCAGCCCCGCTCGGTCACCGAGCAGGTCGGTCCCGAAGGGGCGTTCGGGCAGGTTCGCCGCGAAGCTCGTCTCAAGCACCAGGCTCTTTCCCCCGGCGAGCCGGAAGACCGCCGCGGCGAAGTCTTCGACGTCGTTCACGCCCGTCGCACCCGATTTTTCTCCGCTGGCCAGGCTGCTGGGCACTTTCGTGTCGCGCAGCCGCGCGTGCGTGACCGCGAAGACCGACTCGACGGCCGGGTAGCCCAGCAGGTGCAGCGCGCGGTCGAGCAGGTGGCTGCCGAGATCCGCGAGCGGACCGCCGCCGGAAAGCGCCTTCGTCGTGAACCAGCTGCCGAAGGTCGGGCTGCCGCGGCGCCGCAGCCACCACGCCCGCAGGTGGTAGACCTCGCCCAGCGTGCCGTCTTCGACCAGGCGCCGCGCGCGCACGGTCTCCTCGGCGAAGCGCAGCAGGAAGCCGTATTGGAGGATGCGCCCGGTGCGCTCGGCGGCCGCCTGCATGCGGCGGGCCTCGTCGTGCGTCGTCGCCGGCGGCTTCTCGCAAAGCACGTCCTTGCCCGCATCCATCGCCGCAATCGCCTGGTCGGCGTGCAGCGCGTTGGGGCTGGCGATCAGGACCGCGTCGATATCCGGGTCGGCGACGAGTTCGCGCCAGTCGGCGTAGCCTCGGCGGCAGCCGGTGAGCGAAAGGGCGTCGCCGAGTTTCTTCGCGTCGCCGCGCGCGATCGCGGTGAGTGTCACGTCCTTCGGCAGTGCCTGGATCGCGGGCCAGTGGCCGCGCGCGGTGGCGCCGCCGAAGCCGACCAGGCCCAGGCGCAGGGGCGCGCCGGCCGCGCTCACGGCGCGGGGTCCCGGTGAGACGAACGCCGCGAGGAGCGCATGGGCCGCAGCTTGCGCGTGGTGCGCAGCACGTGTTCGGCCAGCATCTGCTTGGCCTTCGTGCGGAGCTGTTCGCCGATGGCTTCGCGCCGCCAGCCCAACAGTTCTTCGGGCAGGGGCGTGTCGTTCTCGGCGCAGCGGATCACTTCTTCCAGCAGGCGGTTCTGCGCCAGCAGCGGCTGCGGCAGGTTCATCTCCGTGGCCTTGGCCTGGGCTGCGCCCTTCAGCGCCTCGAGGATGCGTTCGTAGCGCTTGGCGTTCAGGGGCCGGTCGATGGCCGGCGGCCACTGGGCTTCCGGCAGCGACCAGGCCTTGGCGATCGTCTCGATCACCGCCGGCCCGACGCGCCGCCGCACGGGCTCGGGGATGTCCTCGAGCTTGACCAGCTCGTCGAGTGACTGCGGCCGGGCGCGCGCCAGCTTCACCAGGTGGGCTTCCTCGAGCACGAAGTTGCGCGGCAGGTCGCGTTCGCGCGCGCGGTTCTCGCGCCACGCGCAGAGCGCGCGCAGCACGGCCAGCTCGTGCCGGTCGAAGCGGCTGGCGCTCTTGATGCGCTTGTAGTACAGCTCGGGGGTCTCGTCGAAGCGGGAGAGTTCCGCCAGCTTCCCGCATTCCTCCATCACCCACGACAGGCGTCCGCAGTCTTCCAGGCGGCGGATCAGGATCTCGCGCGCCGGCAGCAGCTTGGCGACGTCCAGCGCCGCGTACATCAGCTGCGCGGCCGTCAGCGGGCGCTTGGTCCAGTTGGTGCGCGTCTCGTTCTTGGGCAGTTCGACGGCCAGCAGCAGCCGCACCAGCGCCTGGTAGCCGATGGCATACCCGAAGCCCAGGAAGGCCGCCGCGACCTGCGTGTCGAAGATGTTCCGCGGCAGGTCGCCGAAGCGGTAGTAGATCGACTCAAGGTCCTCGCGGGACGAATGCAGGACCTTCACGATCTTCTCGTCGCGCAACACGTCCCACAGCGGCGCAAGGTCCTCGATGGCGAGCGGGTCGACGAGGTACTGCTGGCGGCCGTCGGCGACCTGGATCAGGCCCAGCTTGGGGTAGAACGTCCGCGTGCGCACGAACTCCAGGTCCAGCGCCAGCGCATCGGTCTGGCGCCAGCGCGCGGCGGCGGCTTCCAGAACGTCGGGGGTCTGGACCTGCAGGAACGTGGCGGTCGGATGGGCTTCTTCCGTCATTTCTGCGCTAGCTCGGCCCGGCGCGCCCGCCAGCGCGCGAGTTCCTCGCAGGGATCCAGCTCGGCAAAGCCCAGGCCCGGGCCGTCGAGGACTCTGGCGTTCAGCTCGCGGATCGTCGCGTTGATCTGTTCGACGCGCTGCCGCACGGCCTCCTCGGCGGGCAGGCGCAGGAGCTGGCCGCGCTGCTTCGCGATCAGGTTCCGCAGGGCCATGCTTTGGGGCAGCGCCTCCAGGTTCTCGCGGCGGATCATCTTCTTCAGCCACCACATCGGATCGTAGGGTTCGTCGAGGTCCGGGATGGGCTTGCCGGCGCCCGGCAGGCGCTCGAAGGCGCCGGATTCCATGGCCGCGCGGATGCGCGACTCGGCGAAGCTCTCGCGACGCGCGGGCGGCCTGCGGCTGGGACCTTCCATACGCGGATCTCCGGCCTGCGGACGGGCATCCCCGGCCGCGCACCCATAGTAAAGGAGGCGCTCAAAAATGGCATCCGAAAGTGCGGCCGCTCAAAACAGAAAACCCCGTCGCGAGACGGGGCTTCCCGGTGAGGCAGAGAGAGAGCGGGTTCAGGCCTGCGAAGGCACCGACGGCAGGGCGGTGGAGTTCTCGGGCTTGTGTCCGGCGGGGTGCAGGGTGGGGGCTTCCACCTCGGCGCGGCGGCCTTCGCCGACCAGGCGCTCGACGTAGCGTTCAAATTCTTTCTCGTCGAGCTTTACCGGGAGCTTGCCGATCAGGCTGTCGTCAACCATGTCCACGACCTTCGTCCCGATGACGCGCTCGGACAGCACGCCGACGCGTTCGGCCGTGTCGAAGTTGAAGCACGAGCCCAGCAGCACGACGATCAGCAGCGCGGCGGCGACGCGTGCGGCCGGATGCGTGATCTGGCGGTGCCACCAGGCCGGGCGCAGGACCTTCGTGGCGCTGTGCGGCAGCGCGCCGGCGGCGCGCGCCAGGGCGCGTTCGGCCAGGCCCGTGGGTGCGGCGGGGCGCTCCAGGCCGGCGACGGCCTTGCCGACCTCGAGCAGTTCGGGGGTCAGCTCGGCGTTCTCGTTCGCAAGGTCTTCTCGAATCTTGTCGTTCATCGGTCCAGCACTCCCTTAAGGCGCGTCAGGGCTCCGTGCAGGCGGCTCTTGACGGTCCCCAGCGGAATCTCCAGCGTCTCCGAGACCTCCAGAAGCGTCATGCCGTCGTAGAAGTGGAGGAGTACGACCTCCCGTTCCTTCTCCGTCAGCCGCGAGAGCGCTTGGCGTACCTTGCGGTTCTCGTCGCTCCGTTCGGCGCTCTGCAGCGGCGTCTCGCGCGCGGAGGCGGGGTCGCGGTCCTTCTCGTCCTCGCCGTGCCCGTTGAGCGATATTTCGCCGCGCTGCTTGCGCTTGCGGGCCTCGTCCCGCGTCAGGTTGACCGCGATCGTGGTCAACCAGGGCCTGAAACGCTTGCTCCTGTCGTACGTATCGGCCGACCGCACCGCCCGGAGGAACGTCTCCTGGAAGAGGTCGTCGGCCTGGGTCTCGTCGCCTCCCGTGAGTTTGACGAGTAACGCGAAAAGGCTTGCCTCGTAACGCTTTATGAGTTTAGCGAGGCTTTCGCGGCAGCCGCCGCGGACCTTTTCGAACAGTTCCTCGTCCGTAACTCCAGGCGCATCAACAGGTTGCGCCTGATGGGTCGGAGCGGTTTCCGCATGAGTGCTCAGCGGAGAAGCTCCTCCCTTCCTCCTATCTACGTCGGAGGCCGCGGTTGAGTTCGGACCATTTTTTAACAAGGTGCTTTTCGCCGTAGTCGTTGCCATATGTGGCTTTCTAACAACGTGCATGGTCTATTGGTCATCAGAATTTTCAACGTCTTTCGCTGGCCCGTGTTGGCTAATCTCGGCCGGTTCCTTTCCATTTGTGAAGGATACCATCGAATCGTAAGATGAAGGCAGAAGCGGGAGGACGAAAGCCCCATGACCGCCCCCGGACTGACCACCAACCAGGCCCCCTTCATCGAGGAAGCCCGCACGCACGGCGAGGTCTACATCCGCCAGCCGTACGAACTCTACAGCGAGTCCAACCAAGACACCTGGCGGCGGCTGTATGCGCGCATCCTTCCGCGCTGGAAAAAGTACGCGCACCCCAAGTTCATGCAGGGCGTGAACAACCTCGCGCTGGACCCGCACAACGTCCCGAAGCTGGACGACGTCAACAAGTTCCTCGCACCGCTGTCGGGCTTCACGGCCAAGGCCGTCAGCGGCTACGTGCCCGCGTACATCTTCTTCGACTGCCTGCGCACGCGCGCCTTCCCCACGACGATCACCATCCGCGACGGGAAGAAGATCGACTACCTGCCCGAGCCCGACATCTTCCACGACGTTGCCGGCCACGTGCCCATGCACACCGACAAGGTCTTCGCCGACGTGCTGGTGCGCTTCGGCGAAGTCGCTAAGGCCGCCGCCGAACGCGCTGCCGCGATGACCGACGAACGCGAGAAGGTGCGGCACATCGAGAGCGTGATCAAGGCGATGGCGCGCTTCTTCTGGTTTACCGTCGAGTTCGGACTGATGAAGCGCGGCCCCGGCAGCAGCGACCTGTGCGTGTACGGCAGCGGACTGCTGAGCAGCTACGGCGAGATCGAGCACTGCCTCACGTCGTCCGACGTGCAGCGCTACCCGTTCCAGCTCGAGTGGGTGATCAACCAGTACTTCGAGATCGACCACTACCAGCCGCTGCTGTTCATCGTCGACGGCTTCGAGCATCTCTACGACGAGGTCCACCGCCTCGAGGAATGGATTCGCGACGGCAAGTGCGACAACGTCTCGCCCGGCGAGCCGCTCGTCAACGAAGCGGACCTCAAGAGCTTCCTCAACGCAACCAAGGCGACGGCGGCGGTGCATTGAGCAGCGTTCGGCGATCAGCTATCGGCTTTCAGCGAATCCTTGTTACACGGTAACGACTGGTGCGCAGCGATAGAGAGGATGGATTCATCCCTCATCCCTTCGCGTTCCAGTCCCATTCCTCGCCGAGCCACTTCCACAGCCGCTCGTTGTGCGGCTTGAAGTACGTGCGCAGCTCGTCGCGGATCTTCTCGCCGATCGTTTCCTTGTATCCGCCGACGTTGTGCTGTTCGTGCACGAAGCCGTCCCACTTCTCGAGGCCCAGGAACTCGAGCGCCCGCGCCATGACCTTCTGCGGTTCGCGCTGGTAGGCCTCGGTCTGCAAGACCAGTAGCTGTTCGCGCGGGAAGTGCTTGGTCCACGCCTCGAGTTGGTCCACGTAGATCCCGCGGGCCTTGTAGCTGAAGATGCGGAAGCGCGGCGCGCGGTAGGACTCGTCGGCCAGCAGCTTCTCGCGCTCGCCTTCCAGGCGTTCGGCTTCCTGCGCGATGGCGTCTTCGAACGAGAGCGTCTCGCGGCCGTCGCGGACCATGTGCTGGTAGTGGCTGTACGCGCGCGCCACGGGCTCGCGCAGCAGCGCGACCAGCTTTGCGTTGGGCAGCTTCTCGCGCAGGCGCCGCGGCGCGTGCGGATGGAAGAGGTAGTACGGCGTGGCCTCGCCGGTCTGCCACGGCTGCCCGCGCAGGCCGTGCGCCCACCAGCGCGCCGGCCGGGAGGGGAAGTTCGCGCGGTACCACCACGCGCCCTGGTGGAACTTGGTGTCGAAGTAGTGGACTTCCTTGCGCTTCGCCTTGTGGACGTGCGGGTGCTGGACGAGGTTTTCGTAGAAGGCCGAGGTCGCGCACTTCGTTCCGCCGATGATGACGAAGTCCGGCCAGACGCCCAGGCCCGTCGCGCACTTGGACAGGAAGGCGAGGCGGTTGGCCAGTCGTCGGACCGGCGGGTCCGTGCTCGGCATGAACGGCAATCCCTCTCGAATCGGCGGACGCCGCAGTATAGGCGGCGGCGCGCCGTCTTCAATCCCCGCGCTCAGTCTTCCTGCTCTTCGCGCTGCGTCTTGCGGTGCGCCCAGGGGGGCTCGGGGTTCTCCTGCGCCCACAGCCCGCGCTTGGCGGCGCGCGCGGCGTCCTCTTGCGGGACGAAGCGCTGGCTGTACTCGCGGTAGGCCCACGCGAGCCCGGCCTCGGCCAGCGCCGCGTTGAGGCTGCGCTCGGCCGCGCCGTCCGCCTCCCTATAGAGTACCTCGGCGACGATGCGCCCGTAGCGGTCGCTGGCGACCTTCTGCACGCGCACCGGCTTTCCGAAGACGAGGTCCGAGGTGAATTGCTTGGCCGCCGAGCCGAAGGGCATGTCCTTCTCCGGGCAGTCGACGCCGAAGAGGCGGACCTTCTCTTCCTTGCCCTCGGCCATCACGCGGATCGTGTCGCCGTCGCTGACGCCGACGACCTGGCCTTCCTTCGGCTGCGCGAGGTAGGTCCTTACGGCGAGCAGCAGCAGCGCGACAAGCAGCACGGCGGCGCTGGCCTTGCCGCGCCTGCGCCGCCTGGGCAGATGAAGGACTGGAGCGGTCATTTACGCGGCTTGGCCTTGGCGCGCTCCGCGTCGAGGGCCTCGATCTTCTTCCACGCGTTGTCGAGTTTCGGCTGGAGGCGGTCTTTCAGTTCCTTCAATACGGATTCGGGGGTGACGCCGGGCTGGTCGCCCTTCAGCCACAGCTTCTCGAAGGCGGCCTGCAGGCCCAGTCGGTACTCTTTCCAGATCGGCATCAGCGGTTCGATGACGGCGTTGGGGCTGGCGCCGAGGTCGATGAAGACCTTCAGCTGTTCGTGGCGGTGCTCGGCCAGGAAGCGCGGCGTGGCGTGGCGGAAGGGCGTGTGCTTGCCCTGGCCGTCGCAGAGGATCTCCATGCCTTCCAGCGGCGCGCTGGGATCGTCGGGGCCGGTGCTGCTGACGTAGCGCGCGAAGCGCCAGGCGGCCTCGGGATTCGGGCAGCCGCGCGGGATCACCAGCACGTCGGCCTGCGCGATGGAGACGGGCTCGGCGTCGCTGCCGCCCGGGCCGGGGAAGGGCGCCACGCCCCAGCGCATCGCGGGCTTGTAGCGGCGAATGAAGTTCGCCATCCACACGCCCTGCAGCACCATGGCGACCTTGCCGGCGATGAACGCGTTGTGGGGCGAATCGAAGTTCCCTATGCCGCCGCGAAACGACGAGACGCCCTCGCGTCCGAATTCCGCGGCCATCTTGTCGAGCCATGCGTACGCGTCGATCCACGGCTGCGTATCGCACAGCAGCGTGCGCCCGTCTTCGCTGACGAACTTTCCGCCGAACCAGTTGCCCCAGCCGTAGTTCCACCAGCCGGGCTCGGTGGGCAGAAAGCCCATCTGCACCAGGCGCCCGTTCTCGTCGCGCTTGGTGAGCTTGCGGTTGTACGCGTCGAGTTCGGCGAGCGTGCGCGGCGGGCGGTCGGGATCCAGGCCCGCTTCCTTGAAGAGGTTCTTGTTCCAGTGCAGCGCGATGGTGCTGGGCGTCGTCGGCAGCGCCCAGACGTGCCCGCGGTAAACGCACATCGACCAGTAGCACGGGTGGTAGGCCTCGGGCGGCGGGCCGTCGCGCGCCAGCCACTCGTCCAGCGGCAGCGCCGCTTCGTAGAACGCGAAGTCGGGCACGTCGCGTGACCACAAGCCCGCGAGGTCGGGCGGGACGCCGCCGCTGACGGCCAGCAGCGCCTTGCGGTTGACGTGGGTCGTGCTGAGCATGTGGACGAAGATGGGCTTGCCGTCGGGCGTCAGGAAGCGCTTGCGCGCGTCCAAGTCCTTCGAGTCGAATGCCTTCTGGCTCTCGTCGTTGAAGGCATCGACGCAGTTCTGCATCGCGTCGCCTTCGAAGCCGTTCCACTTCTCCCAGTAGACGATGTGGACGGTCTCTTGGGCGAGCGGCTTGGGTTGCTCGCCCGCCGCGGTGAACGTGAAGGCCGACGCGACGGACTCGGCCACCGACGGGCGGCGGTCCATCCACGCGGCCGTGGCGGCGAGGACGAAGAGCAGGGCGACGACGAAGTGCGGGCGGCGCATGCGGAGCTCCTTCGCTAAAGAATATCGTCTGCCACAAGCGGCGAAAAGGCGCAGGCCGGCCAAGAATCGCGCGCGGATCGCGTAAGTCATTTTTCGAATGCCGGAAAGCGACACCTAAAGTCAACCTATTGTTTGTCGACGAACATTTCTCGAATCATCTTTTTAACTCATTGATTTTAAAGGACTGCCCGTCGTGCAGAATGTTACATTGCACGAAGTAGGTTAGAAATTTATTAGCCCTACTGTCCGAGCGATTCCGAGCGCGAGAAATTCGGACATATAAGAATCCGAGGCATCCCCAGCGGCGAAAAGGCCTATGCACCTTGCGAACAACCCGAATTGGTAGTGTCCTAGTTTGAGCTAGCAGGAGTCGCTCCATCTACCTGTTGTGATTTGAAAAAGAAGCGCTATGGCAAGAGTAACAGGAATCGTAACTACCATTCTTACATCTAGACCCCAAAGATAAGCGAAAACCAGGCCGCCACTCACAAAGGCGCGAACCTTCGGTATGTACCATGGTGGTTCATCGCCTTTGCTCATTGTTCTTAGCCTCAGAGACAATAGCAGCCTGCACCGCTCTACGTGGCGAGTCAACGGGCGGAATCCCTAGGACCGCCACAAAGCGCCGCTCCGAATCGCCTTTGCCGTCTAGGTGGCTCCACGCATAGCACCGCTTAGCCTTGGGGTGTCCGGTGAGGTCGAATACCTCAACGGTCCCTTGCCAGACGGGCTTTCCCTGGAATCGCTCGTCTATGGCAACAGACTCGACGTGCACGGACTCGCATCCGTGCAGTTTGCGGATCGCCTCTTGTAGGCTCTCTAGGTAGGTCATGCGCCAGTCAACTCTAAGAGTTCCTCAATCGTCCACTGTTTGTGCGTCACACCCAGGGCCAATGCGGGGGTCGTCTTAATCGTGGCGTGCCGCTTCACAAGGTTATAGTAAGCGAAGTGCAAGGCGACGGCAGCCTTAAAATTGGCGAGCTTCTTGCTGAACGCATTGGTGAGGCGGGTGAGTCGGCGAATGTGCATTCGCATCGTCAAATTCTGGCGCTCGGCATGGCTCGTGCCGATAAACTCAATCTTGGGGTTGCCGATCATTGGCGTGCGTTCGGCGCTCACGACGTACCCAGGGCTGTACTTACCCGCCGGGTAGCCTTCTGCGGACGTGGAGTAGGTTTTTACGATCTGGCCGTAATCAATGTCAGCCCCGAACGTGTTTTCGATCACGGCAGCGTAGGACGCTAGACAATCGCTGGAAAGCTGAATCCGGTTGGCAAGGCGACCGGACAAGTCTCGGATGAAAGCGTGCGTATCGCCAAAGCCCCGCTTGCCAGCGTGCCAGCAGGGGACCGCCTTGGAGTCGGGATCAATCGCAACGTAGGTCCACACGTCGCCAAGCTCGGACGGGTCGCCCTCTTTCCGGTTGCGTTTCTTCTTGCCGATGAAGCCCCAAAGCTCGTCAACTTCAATCTTCTCGCAGGGCAAGTCGTGCATCATGCCTTCTAGGAACTCGCCGCACCCCTCACCGAAGCGGACGCCCAAGCGCATGATCGTATCTCTGTGCACGCCCATCATGCGTTCGACGGAGCGGATGGAAGTCCCTTCCGCAAGAGCCGCAACCGCTTGGGCCTTCTTCTCTATGGGCAGGTGATTCGCCATGTCTGTTCTCCTCTCTGCCTGTATAATTAATGTAACACATTTATTCCTTTGGTGTCAAGTATTTTTGTGTGACAATAATTATCTTCTGTGGTAGGGTGTGAGTATGAAACGTGGACCGGGACGCCCTAAGATAAAAGACAGAAAACAGGCCAAAGCCGACACTCTGACCATTCGGCTAACCCATTTGGAAAAAATGGGTTACGAGAAGGCCGCAAAGGCAAGGGGGCTAAAGTTGGCCGAATGGATACGGCAGACCCTTGCAGTTGGGGCTGGACTCGGCCATAATGCCTAGTGGCTGGAGCATACGGGTGCTGCCCCCGTCGGGTTGAGGATGTATAGCCCTACCCGGCAACTGTGCATGCCCCCATCAGCCCGGATGGACTCCCCGGCTCCTGAAAGTTCTCCCACAAGAGAATGGCTTTCAGGAGCCGGTTCGTTTTTATGTCCGCGCGCTCACCGGGCCGTCCATCACTCTGCCGGATCGCGCTTGTTACTCCTCATGTTATCCTGCCTTTCGTGCTGGGAGAGCCCATCGTTCGCTGGCTTCATCGCGAATGAATTCTTTTTTCTTCCCGCCGATAGAAAGCATCGAGCGCACTGAGTGTGCGTTCACGTCGGGCTGATAGTATTCGCGCAGCCAAGAAACAATTTCTCGTGTGGTTGCTGGGCCAATAGCCATTAAAGCCCCGCGCAGGGCTGAAGTGAGGCTATCAAAGCCCGATTTTGGAGTAGCAGGTCGTTGGGTAGCATCTTCAAAAAAGCTCGGCTGTTGAGCGGGACGATTGCCGCGCACTTCGAGAATCACGCGCTCGGCAGACTCCAAACGAGCCAGTTCTGCACGCAAGTCCTTAATCTTTTTCTGAATTATTGTAAGGTCATCCACGGCCTCTGCCTCCTCCTCGCCACAGGCACTGTATTTAACCAGATTACTTGCGCGTTCGCAAGTTCAGTTGCGTAGATTTGACAAAAGGCGTGAATTAGCATACTCGTAACCCCTTGTCGATCCAAGAATTGCGATAGATTTGCGTGGACGCAAATTATCATGCGCGATAATATTCAGTTTGGAGGTGGGTGGTGACTTGGAGAGTGAACGGATTCAAGATCCGTCAGCACCAGACCGACCATTGGCCGCCACATGTACACGTTTTTAAGGATAACGACTTCGTTGGTCGATACGATTTTGGCAGCGACTCCTGGATAGAGGGACCATACCATGCACGGGCACAAGCAAATGCAGCACTCAGGCAGTGGGCCACAGACCAAGGGCTCTAGGTTCGCATATGCTACCCTAATAAAAGAACAAAATCTAATTGTCTGCAAATTGGATGATAACGAACCCTTTGAAGTTCCTGTTTCATCGCTCAAGGCAGCGGAATCCTGGGACGGCTCTAATCCAGAAACGGTCGATTTGATTGATGGGGGTTTCGCTGTTCTGGTTGGATTTAGCTCGGGCGTTTCTATCGATTTTGCCGCTGACTTTGCCGTAAGTGCAAGTCGTGGTGAAACCGAAGTTGATTTCGCCGCGATTGGAGAGCGCATCAAAAAACTCAGAAAGGATCGCCGTATGACTCTAGCGCAGCTTGCCCAAGCCACTCACATTGCCGAGCCCAATCTATCGCGCCTAGAGAAAGGGAAGGTAACGCCTATGATCCCTACACTTCAAAAAATTGCCAAAGCGTTTGGCGTGACGGCTGGAGCACTTTTACGCGGATAACCTACCAGATCAGAAATCTTTTTTGCCCGAACTTCAAACTAGGACACTACCCCGAATTTGCCCTACTTGGTGCACCGTATATATGTTTTTATATCTTAGTTGCACGGGGTGCAAATAGAGTTTATGTGAACAACAGGGATTAGGGGCGAGAACCAACAAAATGCAAAACTGCAAACGGCTTCAGCCCCTCACCCCCGCGTGCCGCGCCGCCTGTTGCTCCGCGCTCGGCAAATCGCTACGCTGCTTGCGAAAGCACGAAGCACGGAGGCCCGCGCCATGGCCGCTCCCGCCGCAAAGACGATCGCGAAGGGCCTGGGCTTCCCCGAAGGCCCCGTCTGGATTCCGGCGACGGGCGAACTCTGGTTTGTGGAGCTGAAGG
Source organism: Planctomycetota bacterium (assembly GCA_023150555.1). Classification (GTDB taxonomy): domain Bacteria; phylum Planctomycetota; class SZUA-567; order H5-PLA8; family H5-PLA8; genus JAKLKQ01. The sequence continues at coordinate 189,852 of JAKLKQ010000001.1, read as the reverse complement.
GCGGCCGCATCAGCAAGGTCGATTCGAGAGGCAAGCTCCACCGCGTCGTCCAGACGCCCGGCCCCAACGGCATGAAGCTCCATCCCGACGGCAGCCTGTGGGTCTGCGAGTGCACGCGCAAGGCGCTGCTGCGCGTCGATCCGCGCGACGGATCCACGCAGGTCGTCGCCGATTCGTACGGCGGCAAGCCGTTCCTGGGGCCCAACGACCTCTGCTTCGGCGTCGCCGAACGCTGCTACTTCACCGATCCGCACGGCAGCACGAAGGAGAAGCGCGTTGGCGCGCTGTACCGCCGCGCACGCGACGGGAAGGTCTACCGCGAGTTCGACGGACTGGCGTATCCCAACGGCTTGGCGTTGACGCCCGACGGCACGAAACTCGTCTTCGCCGAGACCCTGACCGGGATGCTCTTCATGGCCGACCGCCAGCCCGACGGCAGCCTGGGCGGGCGCAGGCCGTTCTGCGAAGTCGGCGGCGCGGTGGGTCCCGACGGCATGTGCTTCGACGCCGCCGGCAACCTGTACGTGGCCGTCTACGGCGACGGCTGCGTGCGCGTGGTCAGCCCGGCGGGGAAGGTCACCGAGGAACTCAAGCTGCCCGGCCGGAATCCCACCAACTGCTGCTTCGGCGGGAAGGACCTGCGCACGCTGTACGTCACTGAGACCGAGCACAGTCAGGTGCTCGCCCTGGCGCTCGACCGCCCGGGCTACCAGCTTCCGCCCAGCGAGGACGCGCTGGTCTACTGAGGCGCCGCATGACCGCATCGAAACGAATCGTGCTGACGGCAGCCGCGCTGGCCTGCGCGTTCCTCATCGGCTGCGGCAGCAGCGGCAAGCAGGAGGACCTCGCGCAGGCCGCCAAGTCCGCGCCGGCCGAGGCCGCCGCGAAGACCCCGGCGCCGGCCGCCGAACCGCAGCCCGCTGGCCTTCCATGGACCGAAGTGGTTGAAGCCGGCCCGGCGCCGGCAGCCAAGCCCCCGTTGCCGCCGTATCCCTACGAGCAAGGCACGGCGACGGTCCGCGGGCGCGTGGTGCTGAAAGAGAGGTACCGTCCGATGGACATCATCGACATGACCGGCATCCCGGCCTGTGCGGAATGCTGGGACGCGGAGAATCCTCCGCGTTACGAGTACATCGTCACTGGCAAGGACGGCGGGCTGGCCAACGTGATCGTGCATGTCAGCAAGGGGCTGGAAGGCTACGCCTTCGAGGTGCCGAAGGACCCGGTGGTGCTCGACCAGGTGAAGTGCCGCTTCCGCCCGCACGTGATCGCCGTGATGGCGAACCAGACGCTCAAGGTGCGGAACCTCGACAACACCGCGCATAACGTGGAGTTCTCCTTCGGCGGCATGTACGGCATGGGCGGCATGGAGTACTTCGGCGACTTCACGGAGACCTTTCCCGAGCCGGGCCTGGCGGACCTGCGCTGCGAGGCGCACACCTGGATGAGCGCGTACATGATGGTGCTGCCGCATCACTTCCACGCGGTGACCTGGGACGACGGTTTGTTCGAGATCAAGGGCCTGCTGCCCGGCACGTATACGCTCTCGTTCTGGCACGAATACGGCGCGTTCGCCGCGCCGGACCAGGTGATCACGCTGAAGGACGGTGAGGAACGCGAGGACGTGAACGCGAACTTCGTGAAGCAGGAGGAGTAGCGGCGGAGGCGGACATGCGAATGCTCGCGGCGGCAGGTGTTCTCCTTATGATCGCGGGATGCAGCGACGGTGGAAAGCCGAAGCCTACGCCCACGCCGACACCCGTTCCATCGCCTCCGCCCAAGATTGTACTGAAGCCCTATCCCTTCGAGAAAGGCACGGCCTCCATCAGCGGGCGCGTTGTGCTGAAGGAGGAATACAAGCCAATGTCCGCCATCGACATGACCTCGAACGAGTACTGCGCCAAATGCTACGAGGAGCCGCTCAAGTTCGAGACCATCATCACCGGCGAAGGCGGGACGCTAAAGAACGCGGTCGTGTACGTGAGCAAGGGTCTGGAAGAGTTCACGTTTAAGCCGCCGCAGGAGCCGGTCGTGATGACACATAAGGGTTGTATGTTGAAGCCGCACGTGATCACCGTCATGGTCGGCCAGAAAGTGCTCTTCAAGAACCTCGACGAAACGCTTCACAATATAAATGCGGTGGGATACTTCGGAGCGCCTATGCCGAAACCCGATAATGTTGAGCGCGTATTTGAGGAACCTGGCATGCAGCACTTCAAATGCGACGCGCACGCTTGGGAGAGCGCGAAGTGTATGGTGCTCGACCACCCCTTCAGCGCCGTGACGGACATCGAGGGCAAGTACGAGATCAAGGGTCTGGTGCCGGACACCTATACCCTCTCGTTCTGGCACGAGACGGAAGACAAATTCGCTGCGCCGGACCAGACCATCACGCTGAAGGACGGCGAACAGCGCACGGACGTGAACGCGGACTTCACGAAGAAGTAAAGCCTTGCCGGTAGTCCAGTTATCCCATCCGTTTACTTGCACCTTATAACGTAAAGAAGCTATGCGCTCGAGGGCGCGGATAGGGGTCTATTCGGAACCGGCCATCGGGTGGAATCAGATTTTTCGTCGTGCCGGGGATTTTTCGAACCGGCTCTTAATTAATCGCGTAGTAGGTAATTGAGTATCGTGCAGGGCGGGCGATTTCAGAAGGGGAGGGGGCAATTGTGTCCGAACCGGCGCTTCTCGGGCCACAATCTGTTGGCACTCGTGCAAAGCGTGCCGGAATAAGAATCTGCCGAAATACGTGGTTTTGCGGGAAAGGCTTGCAGGGTGCCCCTTAAGAGCCGTTTGACCGAGGGGAGGCTCAACGGTAACGTATGCTGACTGTAAGGGAAAAGAACGCGACGAGGACCCCCGCGCCGACCATGGCAGACCGGCAGATCCCCGGATATACGATGCTCCGCCTGATCGCCGAAGGTGGCTGCGCGGAGGTTTGGGAAGCGTTGGAGCAGGGCAGCACCAACAAAGTCGCCGTCAAGATCCTCCATCCCCGCAACGTCGCAAACAAGGCCGAGCACAAGCGGCTGCTCGACGAAGGTGCCATCGGCATGCGCCTGCGCAACAGCGAGCACGTCGTCCACATGGTCAAGGTCGGCAAGGACGGCAAGTTTCCCTACATCGTGATGGAACTGGTCAACGGCGTCACCCTGCGCGATTGGATTCGCCGCAACGGGCCCATGTCCAATGTCCAGGTGGTCACGCTGGCGGGGGCGCTGGGCCGCGCGCTGCGCTACGTCCACAACGAGGGCTTCTTTCACAAGGACATGAAGCCCGACAACGTGATGCTGGACGGCGAGAACCCCATCAAGCTGCTCGACTTCGGGTTCGCCGAAAGCAAGCTCGGCGCGAAGTTCGGCATCTTCGGCCGCAAGCTCGAGGGCAGCCCCGCGTACATGGCGCCCGAACTGCTGCGCACCAAGAAGCCCACCGCCGGCAGCGACCTGTACGCCCTGGGCTGCACGCTCTACGAGGCCGCCACGGGCAAGCCGCCGTTCACGGGGCAGTCGGACGCCGAAGTCATCGCCGCGCAGCTCAGCGAAGCGCACCGCGCCGCGCCCGTCAGCCAGGTCAACAAGAAGATGACGATCTTCACCGAGAAGCTGATCATGAACGCGCTGGAGAAGAATCCCGAGCAGCGCTACAAGTCGGCCGACGAGTTCCTGCTGGAGCTGGCGCGCAATCCGGTGATCTCGGGCGGCAGCAAGGGCAACATCCCCTCCGGCTGGGCGCGCTAAGAGCTTCCGTTCGTCCCCATCCCTTGATCGAGATTAAGCGCGCGGCGCCGCTTAGGCGCCGGCTTTTTTCGCGAGCGTTTCCATCTTTTCGGCGAGCGCGAAGTCTTTGGCGCTGATGCCGCCGGCGTCGTGCGTGGTGAGGTCCACTTTCACGGTGTGGTAGACGTTGAACCATTCGGGGTGGTGGTTCATCGACTCGGCGACAAGCGCCGCGCCGGCCATGAAGCCGAAGGCCGCCACGAAGTCGGCGAACTTGTACTCGCGGTGCAGCTTGCCGTTGGCGAGCGTCCAGCCGGGGAGCTTTTTCAGGCCGGCCTCGATCTGGGCGGCGCCGAGTTTGGCAGTGGCCATGGGACCTCCATCTATGGATTTCGTCCGGCGGTCTACGCTTTCTCCATGAGCACATACCCAGCCGCGCATTCGAACTTCTTGTGCAAGGCTGCGGCAAGATGAATCGACTTGATCGTCCAGCCTTCTTGGAGCAGGCATTGGATCGCATCTTTACCCGTGAAGCTGGACACCTGGTCGCCGCTGAGCGGCCACGAGTCCGCCCCCTGAAGGACCACGAGCTTCTGCTTCGGGGTCTTGGCGCTACCGGGCGAACTCATGGCTCCTCCTTTGTCGAATAAGCCGGCCAAACAGAGTTTGTGCGCGATGCTCCGGATACCTGTGTCCAGTCCACGGCATCCGCAAGATTCAAACTACTTCGCCTTCAACCCGTCCACGTGGCGGCCGATGTGCTTCTTCAGCACCTCGACGTAGGTGCCGGCTTCCTTGTTCAGCAGCGCCAGCAGGCGCCCGCGGAAGACGGGTTTGCCGTTGTCGTCCTTGCTGGTCAGCACGCTGCCGAAGGTGACGTGCAGGATCTGGCGGCCGTCGTCCTCGTCGAGGTACACGCGTTCGAGGTCCTTGTCCTTCAGATCGCTGGCCTCGGGCACCTTGTCGAGCGTGCTGCTGATGTGGTAGGTGGCCTTGTCGGTGTCGAAGCGCTTGCGGCAGAACGCAACGATCTCGCGGAACATGGGGATATCCTTGCGCACGACCACGCGCAGGGCTTCCAGGTAGCTGGTGCCGGCGGTCTTGAGGTGGAACAGCCCCTCGGTGACGCGCGCGACGATGGGGTAGATTTTGAACTTGTCGCTGCCGCTGTGCACGCTGATCTTGTACGGCCCGTAGTGCCTGGCGATCTCGGTGTGCTGCTTCAGCGACTCCTCGAAGGCCTTCAAGTCCCCCTTGTAGTCGATGCCTTTCTCGAAATCGCCCACGAAGCGCGGCGCCAGGCTGATCAGCTTGACGTGGCGCTCGGCCAGCTCGTGCGCGATGAACAGGTGTTCGGCGACGCTGGTCGGCAGCGCCGTCTCGTCGACCGAGAGCTCCAGTTCGTACTGCGCCGTGTTGCGCGCGATGTACTGCGCCATCTTCGCGGCGTGCGCCACCGCGCGGCCGTACTTCACCGCGGCCTTCAGCAGCGTGGGCTCGTCGAAGGTGACCTTCGTCTTGCCGGCTTTGAACGTCTTGCCCACGTAGCGCGCCTTCCAGCCGGAGGCCTCGGGCACGCCCGCGGCGGGCAAGCCGAGGAACTTCATCTCCAGCTCCTCCTTCGTGGCCTTGGCGACGGTGTCGTCGACGTGTTCGCTGGGGTCGATGGTGAAGAAGGTGAAGCCCGCGTGCGCGGTCACCTGCACGTCGGCTTCGGTCTTCAGGTGGTCGGCGTCGCTGCCCCAGGGCTTGCCGTAGCCGCTTTCCAGCACGCCGAAGGTGGCCTCGTCCATCACCTGCTGGGCGGTGCGTTCGGTGCGCTTCATCTCGCGGATCGACTGCTGCGACAGCACCAGGATGAAGCCGCTGTCCTTGCCCGCGGCGATGTGCCCCGGCGTGGCCAGCCCCAGGCGGTCGCCCAGGCCCACGCTGGGCGTCTTGCCCGTCAGCACCGGGCGCAGGTGCGGGCAGTGCTCGCGCAGGGCCTTCATGTGGTTGGCGTCGGCGCGGCAGACCTGCACGCCGTCGGCGGCCTCGCCGTGGAAGCCCGCGGCCTTGCCGGCGACCAGCAGCAGGCGCTGCTCGCCGTCGCGCGCGGCGGCCACGACGCCGTTGGGCACGGCGCAGGCGCTGTTCGCGTAATGCGTAAGATTCGGTAGCGTCTTCTTCAGCGCCGCGTGGACGTCCTTGGCGGCGGCCGCGTCGAGCAGTTTGCCCGGGGCGCCCGGCTTGCCGTGAAGTTTCTCGATGGGGTTCGACATAGGGCTTCCTTTCGGGATCCGATTCGATGGTCTGCAAACAGGATGGCAGATGGCCGCGGCAGAGTCAAACGCCGCACTTCGTGCGTCCGCTCGCTCTTCGAAATGCGATAGAACCTGAACGACTCCTTCGTATATTGGCCTTCACACGAAAGAATCTTGATTAAAGGAGCGCTCGACCGATGGCCGACTTCGATCCGCAGAAACTCTTCGATCTCAAGGGCAAGGTCGCCTTCATGACCGGCGCCAGCGGCGTGCTGGGCAGCGCCGTCGCGAAGGCCCTGGGCGCGCTGGGTGTGAAGATGGTCGTCACCGCGCGACGTAAGGAAAAGATCGAGGGCCTCGCCGAAGAGATCCGCGGCGCGGGCGGCACGGCCCTCGCCGTGCCCACCGACGTGATGGACAAGGCCAACCTCGAGCAGAGCCTCGCGACGGTGCAGAAGGAGCTGGGCCCGGTCGACTTCCTGCTCAACTTCGCCGGCGGCAACCACCCCGACGCGACGACGAACCCCGAGAAACTCTTCTGGAACCTCCCGCGCGAGGCGCTGTCCTACGCCTTCGATTTGAACCTGCTCGGCACGATCCTGCCCTGCCAGGTCTTCGGGAAGGCCATGGCCGAACGCAAGCAGGGCTGCATCCTGAACGTAAGCTCGATGGCCGCCTACCGCCCGCTGACGCGCGCCGTGGCGTACGCCTCGGCCAAGGCCGCGATCAGCAACTTCACGCAGTGGCTGGCGGTGCACATGGCGAAGGAGTACTCGCCGGCGATCCGCGTCAACGCCATCGCGCCGGGCTTCTTCCTCACCGAACAGAACCGCTACCTGCTCACCGACAAGGCCACCGGCAAGCGCACGCCGCGCGGGCAGAGCATCATCGATTCGACGCCGCAGGCGCGCTACGGCGAGCCCGAGGAGATCGTCGGCGCGGTGGTGTGGCTGCTGGCGCCGAGTTCGACGTTCGTCACCGGCGTCATTGTGCCGATCGACGGCGGCTTCGACGCCTTCAGCGGGGTGTAACAACTATCTCACGCCAAGCCGCAAAGGCGCAAAGAACGGAAAAGAACAGAAGGCTGGGAGTGATGGCGCGTCGGCGGGAAGTGGGAGCAAGGCCTTCGAGTTGAATGGTCTTTCTGAACATGACAGAGAACGAAATCGCCAAGATCGTCGTGGATGCGGCGTTCACGGTGCACAAGACGCTTGGGCCCGGCCTTCTTGAATCGGTTTACGAAGCGGCCTTGGCGTATGAGCTGAGTTCGCGCGGCATGAAGGTCGAACGCCAGGTTCCGGTACCGGTCATGTACAAAGGCGTTCAGATTGGCGAAGGCTTCAAGATGGACCTTCTGGTAGGCGAGAAGGTCGTTCTGGAACTCAAGTCGGTCGAAAAGGTCGCCCAAGTCCACAAGAAACAGCTGCTTACATACCTCCGCCTGGCAGACAAACGGTTGGGGTTGCTGATCAATTTCGGAGCGCCCTTGATCAAAGAAGGCGTTTCGCGGGTGGTCAATGGATTGGAGGACGGCCCTCGTAAACCAAGGGCCTGAACCCATTTCCTCTTTCCGTTCTTTGCGCCTTGGCGTCTTTGCGTGAGATAAAATCGCCTTTGCTTCCGCGATAACCTTGCATGAAACTGGTGTCAGGAGACCAACATGGCCAGCAATCCCCTCAACGCATTCAAGCCCGAGCACGCCTTCTTCGTCGGCATCGACTCCGACGGCTGCGTCTTCGACTCGATGGAGATCAAGCACAAAGAGTGCTTCATCCCCACCACGATCAAGCAGTGGAAGCTGCAGGCCGTCAGCAAGTACGCGCGCGAGGCCGCCGAGTACGTCAACCTGTATTCGAAGGGCCGCGGCATCAACCGCTGGCCCGCGCTGCTTCAGGTGCTGGAGCTGCTCGAGGAGCGCCCCGAGGTCCGCGCGCGCGGCGTGACATCCAAGGGGGCCATCGAGGCCCTGCGCGCGTTCCTGGCCAGCGGCAAACCCCAGAGCAACGAGGGCCTGCAGGACTACATGCACACCAACCACGCGCATGAACTGCGCATGGCGATGGTCTGGAGCCACGCCGTCAACGCCGCGATCCACGAACTCGTCCACGGCGTGCCGCCGTTCCCGCTCGTCCGCGAGTGCCTCGCCAAGGCCAGGCAGAAGGCCGACCTGCTGGTGGTCTCGCAGACGCCCACGCCCGCGCTGGAAAAGGAGTGGGCCGAGCACGACATCGCGAAGTTCGTGCGCCTGATCGCCGGGCAGGAGCTGGGCACCAAGAGCGAGCACCTCAAGCTCGCCGCCGAAGGCAAGTACGAGAAGACCAAGGTCCTGATGCTCGGCGACGCGCCCGGCGACCTGAAGGCCGCGCGCAGCGTCGGGGCGCTCTTCTTCCCCATCAACCCGGGCGACGAAGAGGCGAGCTGGAAACTGCTGCACGACGAGGCGCTCGATAAATTCTTCGCCGGCACGTACGCGGGGCCCTACGAGGCCAAGCTGATCGAGGCCTTCGACGCCTCGCTGCCCGCGCTGCCGCCGTGGAAGCGGTAACGCGCGCAAGGAAAGACGGGAGTTTCACATGGCGATTGGCAAAGGCATCGCGGGCAAGACGCTGAACGAGCAGGAGATCCGCGCGATCGTCGCCGAGGCCGTCGCGGCCGACGGCTTCGCGGGCGAGCGCGTGATTGTGATCGTCCCCGACGGCACGCGCACCGCGCCGATGCCGCAGATGTTCCGCATCTTCCAGGAACTGATTGCGCCCAAGGCGAAGCAGCTCGACTATCTCGTCGCGCTGGGCACGCACCAGCCCATGAGCGAGGACGCGCTGAACAAACTCCTGGGCGTGACGGCGGAGGAACGCAAGACCAAGTTCGCGAAGACGCGCATCCTCAACCACGAGTGGGCCGCGCCCGGCACGTTCAAGACCATCGGCACGATCTCCGAGGCCGAGGTCGGACGCATCAGCGGCGGGCGCCTGAAGCAGGCCGTCGACGTGAGCCTGAACAAGGTGATTTTCGACTACGACCGCGTGCTGATCTGCGGGCCGGTCTTCCCGCACGAGGTCGCCGGCTTCAGCGGCGGCAACAAGTACTTCTTCCCCGGCATCGGCGGCCCCGAGGTCATCAACCTGACGCACTGGCTGGGCGCGCTGATCACCAACTACGAGGTCATCGGCACGCGCCAGACGCCCATCCGCGAGATCATCGACCGCGCGGCGTCGTTCATCACTATGAAGAAATCGTGCTTCGCGATGGTGGTGAAGGGCCACGACCTGGCGGGGTTGTACTACGGCACGCCCGACGCCGCCTGGTCGGCGGCGGTGGACCTGAGCGCCAAGGAGCACATCGTCTACGTCGAAAAGCCCTACCAGCAGATCCTGAGCGTGATGCCGCCCATGTACGACGACATCTGGACCGCGGGCAAGGGCATGTACAAGATGGAGCCCGTCGCGGCCGACGGCGGCGAGGTGATCATCTACGCGCCGCACATCGACGAGATCAGCTATACGCACGGCAAGGTGATCGAGGAAGTCGGCTACCACGTGCGCGACTACTTCTCCAAGCAGTGGGACCGCTTCAAGAAGTATCCGTGGGGTGTGCTGGCGCACAGCACGCACGTGCGCGGCGCGGGCACGTATGAAAACGGCGTGGAGAAGCCGCGCGTGCAGGTTACGCTGGCGACGAAGATTCCGGAAGCGCGCTGCCGCCGCATCAACCTGGGCTACCGCGATCCGGCCAGCATCGACCCGAAGGCCTTCCAGGGGCGCGAGAAGGACGGCGTGCTGTACGTGCCGAAGGCCGGCGAGATGCTCTACCGCGTCAAGAAACGCTGACCGCCAAAACGAAAACAAGCCGCTTCAGAAGAGGAGATACTACATGGGCGACGCACAATTCGGCCTCATCGGCCTCGCGGTGATGGGCCAGAACCTGGTCCTGAACGTCGAGCGCAACGGCTTCAAGGTCGCGGTCTACAACCGCACGACCTCGAAGATGGAAGAGTTCCTCGCCGAGAACAAGGGCAAGAAGCTCGTCGGCGGCAAGACCATCGAGGAGTTCGTCAAGCTGCAGGCCGCGCCGCGCAAGATCATGATCATGGTCAAGGCGGGCGCCGCGGTCGACGAGACCATCAAGCAGCTGCTGCCGCACCTCGAGAAGGGCGACACCATCATCGACGGCGGCAACAGCTACTACGCCGACACCGAACGCCGCAACAAGGAGCTGGAGCAGAGCGGCATCCACTTCATCGGCACGGGCGTGTCCGGCGGCGAGTTCGGCGCGCTGTGGGGCCCCAGCATCATGCCCGGCGGCCAGAAAGAAGCCTGGCTGAACGTGAAGCCGGTCTTCGAGGCCATCAGCGCGAAGGTCAACGGCGAGCCTTGCGTGACGTACATCGGCCCGCGCGGCGCCGGCCACTTCGTCAAGACCGTGCACAACGGCATCGAGTACGGCGACATGCAGCTGATCGCCGAAGTCTACGACGTGCTCAAGCGCGCCGGCGGCGTGCAGCCGCCCGAGTTCCACGAGATCTTCAAGGCCTGGAACGAGAACGAACTCTCCAGCTACCTCATCGAGATCACGCGCGACATCTTCCTGAAGAAGGACGACGCCACGGGCAAGTACGTCGTCGACCTGATCCTCGATGAGGCGCAGGGCAAGGGCACCGGCAAGTGGACCAGCCAGAACGCGCTCGACCTGGGCGTGCCGATCCCCACGATCAACGCCGCCGTCGTCGCGCGCATCATCAGCAGCTACAAGGCCGAGCGCGTCAAGGCCAGCGAGATCCTGCGCGGGCCCGCCGTCAAGCCCGTCGCCGACAAGAAGCAGCTGATCGAGGACTGCCGCGCGGCCCTGTACGCCGCCAAGATCTGCAGCTACGCGCAGGGCCTGGCGATGCTGAAGGCCGCCAGCAACGAGTTCAAGTACGACCTGAAGCTCGGCGAGATCGCCAGGATCTGGCGCGGCGGCTGCATCATCCGTGCGAAGCTGCTGGAAGATATCCGCGCGGCCTTCGCCAAGAACCCGAACCTCGAGAACCTGCTGCTCGATCCGGCCTTCAAGGAAGCCGTCGAGAGCCGCCAGGAGGCCATGCGCCGCGTCGTCGGCCTGGGCGTCGCGCAGGGCATCCCGCTGCCGGGCCTGTCCGAGAGCCTGATGTACTTCGATGCGTACCGCACCGCGCGGCTGCCCGCCAACCTGGTGCAGGCGCAGCGCGACTACTTCGGCGCGCACACCTACCGCCGCACCGACAAGGACGGCAGCTTCCACACCGAGTGGATGCCCGGCAAGTAGGCCTTTACACTCGAAATCGGGACCGGAATCTCCGGCGCCGCGGGGTATCCTGTAGCTAGCAGCCCGTTGAAAAGGGTCCGGGCACGCAGCCTTGGATTGTGATTCGGACCAAGGCGCGCGGAGTCGAGGCGTATCGAGAAGATACGCCGCAGCGAAGCGCAACGCAGGTCCGGACCGCATGACAAGGTTGCCCGGAGGGTTGCGGGTCTTTTCGTCCTGAACTTCGTTCCGCTACGCTCGCCGTAGCCTCCAACTACGGCTCCGCTTCGCGGGCCTCGTTCAGTTCGAAAATCCCTCGCAACGCGGCCCGGCCTCTTTTCAACGGACTGCTAGAGTACCTTTCGGCGCCGGTTTTTTTTGGGCCCTGCCTTCTCCCGCTTCCGGGAAGGAGCATCTCTATGGCTGCCAAGACCCTGGGCGTGGCCGTGATCGGCCTGGGCATGGGGCGCGCCTGCTGCAAGTGGGTGCGCGATTCCAAGAACTGCAAGCTCACCGCCGTCTGCGACCTCAACGAGGAGCGACTCGCGCAGGTCGCCAAGGAGTTCGAGGTCGCCGGCGAGAAGTCCTACGACGCGCTGCTGGCCAGAAAGGACGTCGACATCGCCTACATCATGACGCCCAGCGGCCTGCACGCGAAGCAGGGCATCCAGGCCGCGCAGGCGGGCAAGCATGTCGTCGTCGCCAAGCCCATGGACGTGAATGTGCAGGCCTGCGACGAACTGATCGCCGCGTGCAAGAAGGCCGGCGTGCTGCTGGCCGTCGACTTCAACTCCCGCTTCAGCGACGAGCAGCAGAAGATCCACTTCGCCGTGCAGCAGGGCCTCTTCGGCAAACTGATCCTGGGCGAAGGGCGCCTGAAGTGGTACCGCGCGCCGTCGTACTTCGAAGGCGCCAGGGCCTGGCACGGCACCTGGAAGATGGACGGCGGCGGCTCGCTGGCCAACCAGACGATCCACCAGATCGACCAGATCCTCTGGCACATGGGTCCCGTCGAGCAGGTCGTCGCGGCGCAGACGGGCATCTTCGCGCACGAGAACATCGAGACTGAGGACCTGGGCCTGGCGCTGCTGCGCTTCCGCAACGGCGCGCTGGGCTCGATCATGGGCACCACCAGTTATCCGAAGGACAGCCCGTACGCCGGTATCGAGATCCACGGCACCGAAGGCGGCGTGTTGACGACGTTCGACGAACCCAAATGGACCTTCTTCGACGACGCGCGCGCCGCGAGGCTGCAGCGCTGCGTGCCGTACAAGACCTCCGTGGAGAACATCGCCGCCGTCGTCAACGGCGAGACCGACAAGCTCGTCTGCGACGGCGCCGAAGGCCGACGCGCCAACGCGCTGCTGACGGCGATCTACACCTCCGCGCGCGAGAAGCGCTCCGTCGACCTGCCCGCGCCGAAATAAGGAGTCTTCGAGGATGAAGTTCGCCATCTGCAACGAACTCTTCCAGGGCTGGCCGCTGGAGAAGGTCTTCGCGCACGCCGCGCAGGCCGGCTACCAGGGCGTGGAGGTCGCGCCGTTCACGCTGGGCGACGACGCGCGCGAGATCTCGCCAGCGAAGCGCGCCGAGTGGCGCAAGGCGGCGAAAGCGGCGGGCGTCGAGGTCACCGGGCTGCACTGGCTGCTGCTGAAGCCCGAAGGCCTCCACATCAACAGTCTCGACCCGCAAGTCAGCAAGCGCACCGAGGCCTACGTCGAGACCCTGATCGGGCTCTGCGCAGACCTGGGCGGGCGCGTGATGGTGTGGGGCAGCCCCAAGCAGCGCACCGTCATGCCGAAGGACTCGTGGCTCGGAAGCTGGCAGCGCATGGTCGAAATCCTGCGCCGCCTGGGGAAAAAGGCCCACGCCGCCGGCGTGACGATCGCCTTCGAGCCGCTCACGCCCGCCGACAACTGCAACTTCATCAACACCGCCGCCGAAGGGCAGCTGCTGGTGCGCGAGGTCGGCTCGCCCGGCGTCAAGCTGCACCTCGACGTGAAGGCGATGTTCGGCGAGAAGCGCCCCGTCGCCGACACCATCCGCCTGACCGGCGGCCGCGACGTGGCCTACTTTCACGCCAACGACCCGAACCTGCGCGGGCCGGGGATGGGTGACGAGGACTTCGTGCCGATCCTGCAGGCGCTGAAGGACATCGGCTACGACGGATGGGTTTCGGTCGAGGTCTTCGACTACAAGCCCGGCGCGGAAGAGACCGCGCGCATCAGCATCGAGACGCTCAAGAAGGCGCAAGCGCAGGTGAAATAGATCCCGCAGTCTTTCGCGAACGATCGCGGAAAGGAGTTCTCACGTGGCTACGCTCAAACTCACCGTCAACGCCGGCCCGCACGCGCGCTGCGACACGCCGCTGTCCGTGGACCTCGGCGCCGCCGCCAAGGGCCAGACGCAGGCGCGCCTGACCGAGTCCGACACCGCGCGCCCGATTCCCTGCCAGCTCGACGGCGCGAAGCTCGCCTTCGTGCTCCCCGGCCTGGGCGCGAAGCAGTCGCGCGGCCTGAGCGTCGAGCTGGGCGCCGAAGGCTACCGCCACGGCGGCGTGAAGGTGACCGACGAGCCCGGTAAGGGCGTCGCGTTCGAGATCAACGGCAAGCCGCTGACGACGTACCGCTACGCCTTCGGAGGCGAGTACCCGCTGAAAGCGCGCCCGTTCTTCTACCCGGTGCTGGGGCCCGGCGGCGTGAACGTCACGCGCCACTATCCCATGCGCACGGACGTGGACGGCGAGAAGAACGACCACCCGCACCACCGCGGGCTCTACGTCGCGTACGGCGACGTCAACGGCACGGACAACTGGAGCGAGGCCGAGGGCTTCGCGTACCAGACGCACCAGGGCTTCGACGAACTGGTCGGCGGCCCGGTCTTCGGGCGCTTCACCGAACGGCTGCACTGGGAGGACAACCAGCACAAGAAGCAGTGCAGCGAGACGCGCGTCTTCACCGCGTGGAACGTATCGCAGGAAGGGCGCATCTTCGACCTGTCCGTCACCTTCCATGCCGACGTGGGCGACGTGAAGTTCGGCGACACCAAGGAGGGCGGGCTCTGCGCGATCCGCGTGCCCACCACCATGGACGGCAACCGCACGGGCCTGATCGAGAACGCCGCCGGCGGCATCGGCGAGAACGAATGCTGGGGCAAGCCCGCCGCGTGGGTGGATTACCACGGGCAGGTCGAAGGCCAGCACCTCGGCATCGCGATCATGGACCACCCGTTCAACCTGCGCCATCCCACGCCGTGGCACGTCCGCGACTACGGGCTCTTCGGCGCCAACCCCTTCGCGCACAGCTACTACAAGTGGGGCTTCCTGAAGAACGGCGACTACACGCTGCGCAAGGGCGAGTCCCTCGCGTTCAAGTACCGCGTCTACTTCCACCGCGGCGGGCCCGTGCAGGGCGACGTCGGCGGCAAGTGGGCCGACTACGCCTTCGCCCCCGAGGTAAAGGTGGCGCAGTAGCCGCCCGCGCGGTAGAGTAAGGGTCGTAAAGGAGGCCGTGCCCGTGCTGCGCATCCGCATATTCCTGACTGTCCTGCTGGCCGCGCTGGTCGCATGCGCGGCGGCGGATGCGCGTGAGCGCAAAAAGAAGAAGGACGAAGAGGCCCAGAAGACGGAAGAGAAGACGGCCACCGAAGAGAAGACCGCCACCGAGGAACCCGCCGGGAAGACCGAAGCCGCCACGCCGGTCCCCATCGAAGAGGCCGAGCCGCAAGAGGACAAGACCGAGAAGCCCAAAAAGCAGGCCAAGGCCAGCGGCGGGGGCCTGAGCACGCCCATGCCCGCGGACTGGGAGGACATCGGCGGCGGCGGCGAGATGGAGCTGCGCAACCGCAAGATCGAAGCACACGTTATCGCGCGCCTGCTGCCCAGCAAGGGCTCCGAAAGCCCCCGCGAGTGGCTGAAGGATTACCTCGGCCAGGTGCGCAAGAAGAAGCGCGGCGGCAGCGTTGTGGGCGAGATGGAAGCCAAGAAGGCCGGCGAACGCCGCTTCGTCTTCGCCACGCTGGGTGCCGGCGACGACCGTCTGCGCCAGCGCATCTACGTCGCCGAGTCCGGCACGCCCGGCCAGTACCTGGTGCTGGTGGCCACGGCCCCGCCCGGCAAGATGGCCTCCGCCCGCAAGGACTTCGACGAGATCCTCGACGCGCTCGAAGAGCGCTGACGCGCATTTACAATTTACGATTGACGATTGGCATGAAGAGAACTCGTGTCGAACGGGCACTTCATGTCCGGGCGAGGCAATCGTCATTCGCAAATGGCACCGCTGCGCGCGAAGTCTATCCATTGCGCATACGGGGAAGGAAAAGCCGACGAATAGAGGCAGGAATTGTTGGTTTCCGGGCCAGGACTCGAACCTGGAATGGAGGTACCAAAAACCTCTGTGTTACCAATTACACCACCCGGAAACGCGTACGACGGAAGGCATTAGACCCGTTCTTGCGCGGGAATTCAAGCAGCCGGCGAAGCGTCGTCAGGCGAGGATCTGTTCGATCTCAGCCTGCTCCTCGGCGGTCAGGGGCGCGTCGGTGGCGGCCTTGAGGTTGTCGTCGAGCTGCGCGACGGAGCTGGCGCCGATCAGCGCGCAGGTCACGCGCGGGTCGCGCAGCACCCAGGTCAGCGCCAGCCGCGCCATGCTCTGCCCGCGGCGCTTGGCCAGCGCGTCGATCTTCTTGAGCTTCTCGACCGTCGCGGGCTTCATGCGCGCGTTGAGCCACTCGTCGCCCTGCCGCGTGGCGCGGCTGCCATCGGGCACGCCGCCGAGGTAGCGCCCGGCGAGGATGCCCTGTTCGAGCGGGCTGAAGACGGTCACGCCCAGGCCGCCGCGCGCCGCAGCTTCCAGCACGCCCTGTTCCATTTTTCGCGTCAGCATCGAGTACTTGCCCTGGTAGATGCACAGCGCGTGCGCGGGCGTGGCCTTCGTGCAGGCCTCGGCCAGCGCCGGCGCGCCGTAGTTGCTCAGGCCGGAATACAGCGCCTTGCCCTGGCGCACGGCCTGCTCCAGCGCGGCGAGCGACTCGTCGAGCGGCGTCTCCGCGTCGAAGCGGTGGTGGTAGAAGATGTCCACGTACTCGAGCCGCAGGCGCTTGAGCGACGCGTCCAGGCTCGCGAGCAGGTACTTGCGGCTGCCGCCGTCGCCGTAGGGCCCGGGCCACATGGTGTAGCCGGCCTTGCTGCTGACGATCAGCTCGTCGCGGTGCGCGGCCAGGTCGCCGGCCAGGACCTGCCCCGTCAGCGTCTCGGCGATGCCCGGCGGCGGGCCGTAATTATTAGCGAGGTCGAAGTGCGTGATGCCGCGGTCGAAGGCGCCGGTCAGCAGTTCGCGGACGCCGTGTTCGTCGGTGAAGTTGTGCCAGCCGCCCAGGATGATCGGAGGCAGCTTCAGGCCGGTGGCGCCGCAGCGGCGGTACGGCAGTTTCTCGTAGCGCTTCGGGTCGGCGGCGTAGACGGCCATCGTGCCTCCTTTATGGTTACATCCCCAGGAAGAACGGCAGGTACTTCTCGGCCAGGCCGGGCAGAGCCTCGTGCCCGAAGTCCGGGTAGACGACCAGGCTCTTCTTCGCGGTGATCTTGTTGTACGCGGCGAACTGCGTGGACGGCGGGCAGACGTTGTCCATCAGGCTGACGGCCATCAGGACTTCGGCCTTGATGCGCGGGGCCAGCCACTGCACGTCGATGTAGCCCAGGCGCTCGAAGATCTGCTCCTCGCGTTCGTGCCGCGGGTCGAAGAGCCGGAAGTACATCTTCAGCTCCTCGTAGGCGCGCTCGGCCATGTCCATCTCCCAGACGCGGCGGTAGTCGCAGAGGAATGGGTACGTCGAGGCCGCGCGCTTGATCGCCGGCACCAGCGCCGCGCAGACGAGCGTCAGCGCGCCGCCCTGGCTGCCGCCGGTGGCTCCCAGGCGGTTTGGATCGACCTCCTTGAAGCCGGCGACGACGCGGGCAAGGATCGCCGTGTCGAGGAAGATGTTGCGGTAGAGCATCTTCTTCGGGTCGGGGTCGTCGAGGCCGCGGATGATGTGCCCGCGCAGCGTGTTGCCGGTGACGGTGCCGGTGTCCTGCGACTGCCCGCCCTGGCCGCGGCAGTCCAGCGCCGCGACGCAGAAGCCCTGGCCGACCCACGAAAGGTGCTCGAACCAGCTCCCGCTGCTGCCGCTGTAGCCGTGGAAGAGCAGCAGGGTGGGGCGCTTCTTCACGTCCTCGGCGGCCCCGCGGGGGCGCAGGTACTTGGCGTGGACGCGCGCGCCGAAGGTTCCGGTGAAGCGCAGCTCGAAGCACTCCGCGCCCGGGGCCTGGAAGGCCGCGGGCTTCAGCTCGGGCTTGGGGTCGATCGCGGCGGCCTCGGCCAGGCCGGCGTCCCAATAGGCGTCGAAGTCCTTCGGTTTCGGGCTGCGGCCTTCGTAGCGCAGCAACTCGGGCATGGGTTTATCGACCATCGGCATGGCGCGGGTCTCCGAACTGTTAGGTTGGTGACAAGAACATTATGAAGCGAGGGCAGACGGTGTCCAGCTGCCCTTTTTCAACGGGCCGCCGGCGCGGCACGACGCACCCCGCCTTGGAGCGGAACGGCCTCCCGGCGGGCGGAACGGCTATAGGCGGTCTTGTAGGGTGCGCAGTCTATCAGAGTGCGCGGACGACGCCGCGGAGCTGCTCGCGCAGGGCTTCGCGGATCATGCGGTCCAGGACGCGCTTCTGCTCGTCGGTGAAGATCGGCTTGCGGCCGCGCTTGGAATTGGAGGCCTTGCGGGTCTTTTTCGAACGGCGGCGGGCCATAATACCCCCTCATGGCTGAAACTTGTCGACAGGACGGTCACGAGCAAATTGCTCAACGATTGGGCCCTTCATACCCGCCCCATTGGATGTGTACAGTGCAGATTTAGTCCCGATAAAAAGAGCGGGAATTCAAGCTCTGCGGCGGATAGCCTTTTCGCCATGAATCTCGATATCGAATGCTGCGTGCGCTACCGCGCCCGCGTGATGGCCTCCTTTATCGTCGACGACGTCTACGCCGCAACGGACGCCGAGGCCGACGCCTACCTGCGCTTCAGCGCATGGGTGGAAGCCGCCGGCCTGCGCGGGCAGGCCAGCGCGATGCTGGGCTTCGCGCGCGACGCCTCGGGCCGCGCCGGCCCCACGCACCCGGCCTTCGCGAAGGAACTGGCGCGCGCGTCGTCCGCGCACCTGGAAGCGAACATGGAGATCTTCACCCACGAGCGGCTCTACGATTTTGCGGCCGATTCCATGCGCAACGATGGCCCGCACGAAGGCATCTGGCTGCGGGACCGCGACCGCGCCGAGGCCGAGTATCGCGCGTACTTCAAAGGGATCGCCGTGCGAGCGCACGCGCTGGGCATCCGGCACGCGGGGTTGACTCTCCCTGGCTGCGGCTGCGCCGAATGCGTCGCCTTCAAGAAGGAACGCGGCGTCTCGTCTCGCGCGGAGGACCTGAACCCCGGCGTTACGCGCGCCCTGCTGGAGATGGCGAAGGAAGGCCGGCTGCTCTCGCCCGTCGTCACGATGTTCATCGGCAAGGCCGAAGGCCCCGCCGACGCGCGTTGCCAGCGCGAGGACGGGCGTTTCGCGGTCTACGACGTGCCACCGTGCGTGAACGGCGACCGCTTCGGGCGCTGGGAGAACGATCCGCGGTTCATCGACCTCGATTCGTACCTGACGCCCGACGGCCGCCGCGGCGAACTGGTGGATGCCCTGGCGCGCGGCAGCCATACGCTGATCTGGTACGGGCACTGGCAGAGCATCCGCCCGGACACGGGCGTGGGATTCGCGCCGTTCGGGGAACTGGCGGAGCGCGTGAGCAGGCACTTCGGCGAGAAACTCGTGTGGATGCGCCCGACGCAGATCGCGGCCTACCGCCACACGCAGCGGCACCTGAGCCTCAAGAAACTGGGCGCGGGCGAAGCGGGCGGCCTCGCGTTTGAAATGAGCATTCCCTTCGAGCCCCTGCACGAGGTCACGCTGCGCGTGACGGGCAGCGCGAAGGCGAAGCTGCGCACGCCGACGGGCGAGGTACTCGCGCCGAGCGAGACGCGCCCCGGCGAGGCGAAGAGCTACTTCACGCTGTGGCCGAAGAACGGGCGCTACGAAGTCCTGTCCGCCTGAGGCCCCCGCTACCCCATTGACCTCCGCCCGGGGAGAGGGTATTCTGGGTTTTTCCGGGCCAAAAGGGCCGGGGAAGCGCCAACGCTTAAACGGAAGGAGAGCCGGGCATGATCAAGGCAACCGCGCCGTTGCTCGCCCTGGCCTGTTGTGCGACGCTCACGGCCGCCGACATGACCCTCGACGACCTGCGCATCGGCACGACGGTCTCGGGACGCGAAGCGACGCTCAACGACCTGAAGGGCAAGGTCGTATACGTGTTGTACTGGGGCACGCACTGAGGCCCCTGCCTCGCAGAGTTCCCCAGGTTGGTGGAACTAGACAAGAAGTACGCCGAGCAGGGCCTGCACATCGTCGGGCTGGAATGCCAGGGCAGCACGAAGGATGAGATCGTCGCGATCGCGTCCGCACGCGGCGCGAAGTACCAGCTCACCACGGGCGGCGACCTCAACGGCGCGAACGTGCGCGGCATCCCGCACGGGTTCCTCTTCGGCGCCGACGGGAAGCTGGCCGAAAACGACCCCCGCGGCGCGCAACTCGAGACCCGCATCAAGGAACTGCTCTCCGAGACCGCGGCCGCCATGGCCGGTCCGGGGCCCTACGTGAAGCTCGCCGCCGCCGCCGCGCAGATCAAGACCGGGCGGGGCTTGGGTCCCATCCTGAAGTCCCTGCGCGAGAAGAAGGACAGCAAGGACGCCGATGAAGCCAAGGAAGCGGCGATGATGTTCGAGGCGCTCAACGGGGCCGCCACGCGGATGCTCGAAAGCGCCCAGGGCCGCAAGACGTCCGACCCCTCCTCGGCAATCGCCGCGCTGGACAAGCTCGCGCTGCAGTTCGTCGGCGACGAGATCGGCGATACGGCCAAGAAGGAAGCCGCCGCCATGCGCGCCGACCCGGCGGTGAAGAAGGAACTCGACGCCGCCGCGATGTGGACGCGCATCGAGGCCATGAACGAGAAGCTGGTGCCGGTGGCGGGCAAGAAAGATCCCAAGTCCGACGCCTTCAAGAAAAAGAACATGCCGGCGATCCAGCAGATGATGGGCGGCTGCCAGATGATCGTGAAGACGTATCCGGGCACGAAAGCGGCCGAGAGCGCCCAGGCGCTGATGGATTCGTACAAGTAGCCGCACGCCGTACAACCAAGCCGAAACACCGCCCGCGCGGGTTCTTTTTGGCTTTGGCGGGTTAGGGCGCGAGGAAACTTGCTCGTGGTCTATTTTTATGATCACGGGTCAGTTAAAGGGCTTTTGGCACTGCCAAACACTTGCCTTTGGGCCGAGAGCCGTTAAACCCGTACGACTAATGCACGTGGTGCGCCGCCGGGACGGGGGAGGGGGTCCTGCCAGCGGCCGGTCGTTTCCACCCCTCGAATCAATCGGGAGATCTACTGATGAAGCGCCTTGCCCTGTTATGCCTGCTCGCGCTTGCCTGCGGATCGGTCCTTGCCGGAACCACCCGCAAGGTCCCTGCGGACCACGCCACAATCCAGGAGGCGGTCGACAACTCCGTAACCGGCGACATCATCGCCATCAGCAAGAACACGACCACCGACGGCGTGTACTACGAGAACGTCGACGTGCCCGTTGGCATAACCAGCCTGACCTTCACCGGAAAGGTAATCTGGGACGGCAATGTCGGCGGCAATGCAGACAACTGCCTGACCATCAACGGCGACCCCAACACCAACGGGCCGTATCTGGTTCAGGGCATCATCTTCCGCAACGGCACGCGCGGCGTGTTCGCCAACAGCGGCGTCGGCAACGAGGTGGACGGGCTTACCGTCACCGGATGCCAGGGTCTGTTCCTTTCGAATCAACTGGTCAACGTGCGCGGCGACAACTTCGTCGGGACCAAGAACACGCTTCTGGGCTGCAACAGCGGTTTCTCGGTCACGGGCAACAACACGACGGTCTCGGGCAACAAGTACACCCAGTGCTCCGGCACCGGAGTGAACATCACGGCGGTAGCTGGCACACAGAAGGCCCTGGTCGATAAGAATACCTTCTCCCTCCACAATGGCGGAGAACTCATCAACGTGGTCAGCGACGCCACGTCCATTCTCTCGAACAAGGCGAACAACTCAGCCGGTGGAATCGTCCTCGAGGGCGACAATAGCTTCATATCCGGCAATAGCCTTACATTGACGGATGGAGGAATTACGACCAGCAATCCTTCGAACACCCTGCAGGTGCTCAAGAACAAACTTGCTACCACTACGGGGGACGGCATTAACGTGGAAGGCAACGACTGCCTGGTATCCGGGAACAGCATTACCAACTGCTTTGGCGCTGCGCTGTCCACGGACGGGACATCTCCCGATGTGCTGGGTAACAAGATCAGTATCGCGGAGGGCGGCATTGTTTGCGTCAATGCCAACAACGCGCAGATCATCAAGAACAGCATCACGACGGTCCTGGGCGGCGGCGGCATTGACGTTACGGGCACCAACAGCGTGGTATCCGCAAACAGCATCACCAGTTGCAGCGGCCTGGCGCTGTCCACGGACGGGGCCTCTCCCGATGTGCTGGGCAACAAGATCAAATTCGCGGGGAATGGCGGCATCGCTTGCTCCAACGCCAGCAATGCCCTGGTCGACAAGAACAGCGTCCTGACTATTTTTGCCAATGCTGGCATCGACGTTACCGGCGACACCATCGTCGTCACGAACAATTCGCTCGCCGACATTGTCGTCGGGGACGGCATCAACCTGAGTGACGCTACTACCGGCGGCGCCACGGTCACCTCGAACAAGATGAAGAACGTCGGCGGCGATGGCATCGACATTAACTGCGACGGGACGTCTGCGGCCGTGCTCGTCTCCAGTTGCTCGGTTTCGTTTGCCGGCGCCGGAAACCAGAACGGGATCCGTGTCCGAGGCGACAATAACACGATCGAGAAATGCGTTGCCAGCAACATTGACGGCGACGGGTTCCTGATCGACGCGAACGACTGCAACGTCACGGATTGCTCGGCCACCAAGTGCGGCGTCGACGGCTTCGACAGCGATAACACCAGCGATGGAAACGCGTTCCTCCGCTGCAAGGCCAGCGCCTGCGGCGGCGAAGGCTTCGACAACAGCGACTCAACCAACACCACGGTTACCGACAGTTCCTTCACCGGCAATCGCATCAATCTGGCCAGCGATAATGTGGGTGCCGGCTTTATCGTCATCACGAATACCACGCCTTCGGCTGTCGAGGGGGCCCCCGAAGTCGACTAAGGCCGCACGCCGTACAACCGAAACGAAACACCGCCCGCGCGGGAGTTAAACGCTCCCGCGCGGGTTTTTTTGAGTCCTGAGGCTTGGCCTGCCGGGTTCACCGGTACAGAAATACCTTCTCCGTGGCCTACGTGTCTCAATGGTGAATGCCGCTACTCCGAAATTGAGATCACTCGCCCAACTTCGCCTTCGCCTCCTTCGCGTACTGCAGCTTCACGCTCAGGATGCGCTGATTGCCGATGTCGGCGATGAAGAGGCGCCGGTCGGTGTGCACGGCCACGAACTTCGCGCTCGCGATGGCCGTCTCGTCCCCGCCCAGCGCGTTCGGCTTCGCCGGGCCGCCTTCGGCAGTAAGGGGCGCGCCGTCGTCGGCGTTGCCCCAGCGACCCAGGCGCAGCAGCGTGTTGCCGGCCGCGTCGACGACCACGATGCCGCAGCGCCGCGGCTCGGGCACGAACGTCCGTCCGAAGTAGTCGAGCGCGAACTGGCAGTTGGCCTCGCAGTGGCACGGCCCCTTGCCGTCCAGGCCGACGCCGCCGTAGAGCCACTCGGCGCCTTCCACCCACGCGTTGCCGCCGAAGGCGTTGGCGTTCACCAGGTCGGGCTTGCGGTCCGGCTTCGCGTCGCCGAGCGGTATCGGCGCGGGCGTGTCGCTGAGCACCCTCGCCTTTCCGGCACGCGCCTTGATCAGCGTCGTCGTCCAGCGGTCGGGGAAGGGCTGGCCGTCCTTCGCGCGTACGCCGCGCGTCAGCGCCCACAGGTTCCCGGCGTCGTCGATCTCGATGTCGCCGGGGCGCTTGATTCCGGGCAGCGCGTCCTCGCATTTCAGTTCGCCGTGGCGGTTGAAGACGTGCACGACCCACTCGGGGTCGCGCCCGGGAAAGATCTTCGGCGCGTAGGCCTTCGCGCCGCCGCCCGCGCTCTGCGTATCGCGGCGGCCGCCGGGGCCGCCTTTAAGAAAGTAAATGGCGGCAACATCGCCTCGCGCGCTGACGCCCATGCCGCCCAGCTGGCTCGAGGCCGGCCCCTTGAAGCCGGCGGCGGCGACGGCGGCCATCGCGTTGCCTCGTATCACCGGCATGTAGCCGATGCCGGCCAGTTCCTCGCCGTAGTCGAAGGGCACCTCGCGCCAGGTGCGCGCGTCGAAGCGCGCGAGGTGCGTCTCGGTGCGCAGGTAGGCGTGGTTGCGCGCGTCGAAGCCCATGTCCTCGGCGTCGAACGGCAGCGGCACGGCGTCCATGCGCCCGGTTTCCGGATCGAGTTTGACCAGTTCGCCGAACGACTTGACGTGCTCGGCCGAAGGGAAGAAGAGTTCGCCCAGGTACACGCAGCCGTCGGCGGGATTGGCGTACAGGCGCTGGCGCCCGTGGCGCGGCGGCATCGCGCGCGGCAGGGCCTTGGCCGCGGCGGCGTCGAAGTCGAACAGCGGCTCGCACTTCCCGCCGCCCGGCGGCAGCGAAAAGATGCGCGCGTTCATGTTCTGCCACACGGTCATTATGCTCTCGCTGTGCCCGGCGTAGCCGTACAGCACCTGCGCACCGCCGCCGTTGGCGAACCAGAGGCGCGGGCCTTCCTGCGCGAACGGATCGACCGTCATGCGCGCCAGCGCCGCCGGCCCGCGCGTGGGGATCGCGTACGACGCCAGCACCTTCGGATCCTTCCAGCCCGCCAGCACGGTCAGGCGGTCGGCGATCTTCGGGTAGGGCCCCTGCTTCAGCATCGCCTCGGCCTGCACCAGCCATGAACCCACGTAGATCCGGCCCGTTGTGCGGTCGATATCCACGCGCGCGGGGCGCTTCACTTCGATGGCCGCCAGCTCCTTCGCGTCGGGCGAGTAGACACGCACGCAGTCGTTGAGGAAATCGCTGACGTAGACGTTGCCGTCTCGATCGCAGGCGACGGACGTCGGCGCGTTCAGCGGCGAGGTCGCGCGCGGCTTGAGCTCGCCCGCGAAGATCGCCATGGCCGCGTCGGCCCGCGGATCCAGCACGGCGACGCCGCCGAGGTAGTCCCACGCGTTCCACAGCGACTGGCGGCAGTAGCCGGCCAGGTACAGCCGCGAGCCGTCGGGCGAAAGCGCCGCGCTGGTGGGCGCGTAACACTGCGGCTTCTGGGGCTCGCGCGGGTTCTCGAACGCGAAGAACGTTACCGGTCCGGTCAGGTCAAGGTTTCCGCTGCCGCCGTCTTTGGACAGGCGATTCAGGCGTTCGCCCGCGAGGTAGATGGGTGCGCCGCCGCCGTCGCCGGCGGCCAGCGCGCCGAGCGCGGTCTCGTCGCCGGCGCCCTCCGCGGGTTCGCTCAGCGCGTTGATGGTGTTGCCGCCCGCGGTGAGCAACTCGAGCTGCCCGATGCCCCACTTCAGCGGCAGCGCCGCTTCGTCGGGCGGCAGCGTCGCGCCTTTCAGCCCCTTGACCTCGGGCAGCTTCGCGGCGGGGAAGGGATAGATCGTGCGCACGTAGTTGCCGTCGTGGTCGAAGAATTTCAACTGCGGCGCGCAGCCTGGTCCGATGCGGCCCGGGTCGAGCACGTACACGCCTTCCTTCGTGGCGGCGAAACTCTTGGCCTCGGGGTACAGGCTCGCGGCCTTGTGCGGCGACCAGAAGAGCGTGCGCTCGAAGCGCGGCGCCAGGCCCAGGCTGACGCGCACGTGGTGGCTCTCGCGGCCCTCGACGTACTGCCCGAAGTCGTCCTTGCCGTCCCCGACCAGGCGCTGCTTCTTGGCGTTGCGTTCGAAGGGCGGCGGGGCGTTCTCGCCCAGCACGCCGGCGGCGAGGTGCCGCACGATCCTTCCGCTGCCGTCCTCGACGGCCACGGCCACGTCGCAGAAGGCGGCGGTCTCGAAGGCGATCTCGACGCGGTCGCCGTCGATGGCGAGCGTGGGCGCCTGCGCGAAGTCGAAGACCTCGGCGCGCTGGACCTTCAGCTCGGGCCAGGCGTCCTCGGCTGCGAGGCCGGTGCTCACAATGGAGATGAGGAGCAGGACGAGCGCCATTGAAGGATTACGCATTGCGTGTCTCCTGTGCCTGCTTCCTGACCTGACCGCTCACCTCTCGCCCCTACCCTCACCAGATCCGTATCGGCCCCGAAGGCGGCGACGGGCGCAGCGGCGAAGCCGGCGCCGGTCCCGCGGCGCCGGTCCCGCGCGGCGGCGCGGCGGTGCTGTGGCGCACGACCAGGAACATCGGCACGCGCAGGCGCCAAGGCGTGCGCTGCGGTTCTTTCTTCGCGCGGCGCGGCTTGGCGGGCGCGCTGCCTTGCACGGCGGGCGTTGCTTGCGCCTGGGCCTGGGCGTGGGTCTCGGCGCCGACGACGGCCGCGGATGCGGCCCGTACGGCGGCCGGAGCGCCGCCGGTTCCGGCGAGCGCGTCCCAAGGCAGCTCTTCGTAGCGCACCCCGGCACGCGCGCGGGCCTGGTCGTCGAGCGACGCGAGGAGGTAGTGCGCGAGGTGTTCGCGGTCGAAATCGACAGTGGTCAGTTCGCGCAAAGCGTACGGCCCATCCACGGACTCGTTTCCGAAGCCGACGACGCTGAGGTCCTGCGGCACTTTTACGCCCGCGGCGCGCGCGGCATCGATCACGCCCAGGGCGATCTCGTCGCCGGTGCAGAGCACGGCGGTGATGGTGCCGGCGCGTTCACGCAGGCCGCGCCAGTGCAGCGCGCCGCCTTCGCGCGACGGCGGCACGTAGCCCAGCAGCGCGCGGTGCGCGCCCGGCACGCCGCGTTCGTCCAGCCACGCGCGCCAGGCTTCGGCGCGTTCGCTCAGCTCCGGCGCGCCCGCGCACAGCAGCGCGAAGCGGCGGTGGCCCAGCGACCAGCAGTGCTCCAGCGCCGCGTGCATCCCGCCGGTGTTGTCCAGGTCCACGTGGTCGGCGGCGGCGGCGGCCTTTGCGCGCAGCGTCCACGGCCCGGGGTGGCCTTCAAGTACGGCGGGGCGCTTCGCGCGGATCCAGCGTTCCAGTTCCACGCCGCGGGGCCCTTCGGTCGCGGGCGCGACGATCAGTGCCTGCACGCCGGCGTCGATCATCCGGCGCAGGGCTTCGTCTTCGCGCGTGCCGTCGCGCTGCGTGGCGGCCAGCATCACGGCGCGGCCGCGCTGCGCGGCCATGGCCTCGATGGCCGCGATCGACCGCGAGGCGCCCTGGATGGAAGCGAGGTCGCCGTAGAGGATGCCGATGGGCCCGCGTTCGGCGGCGCGCGCGGCCTCTTCCTTCTTCGAGACCTTCGCTGGCCGGGGCTTGCGCCGCAGCACGCGGTAGCCGACGTTCGGTACCGATTCGACGAGTCCGAGGCTGACGAGCTCCGCAAACGCTTTGCGTATGGTGACGGGCGAAGCGGTGTGGCGCACGGCCAGCTCGCGCAGGGGCGGGAAGAAGCGGCCCTTCTTCAGGACCCGGTCCTCGATGGCCTTAATAAAGGAGGCGGCCAGGGCATCGGCGGTGGTCCGCCCTTCGGCCTGGACCGGTCCGGGCGGCGCGGGCTGGGGGGCTGTGGCGGCTCGTCGGGGCACCTTTTTGGTCCTAACCGTGATTTAACCGTGACTGTACCGTGATCATACCGTGATTGTACACCGGCCTTGGAAAGACGACTCGACCTTTCTCGCCCGGCATCCTGAAAATTAATCTGCACCTTGTGTAAAGTGGAATAATGGCCTCGAAATCCGGCAAGCAAGCGGTATATAGAATCGTTATTAATATCGGTATTATAAAGGGGCGTAAACCGAAATGCCCGTGACGCTGACCGAACGCTGCGCCGCCGACCTGACCCGCGAGATCCTCTCGGGGAAGCTCGACGCGCGCACCGAGCTGATCACGGAACGCAAGCTCTGCGAACGACTTAAAGTATCGCGGGTGACCCTGCGCCGGGCCTTGGCGGAGCTGCTCGACAAGAGGTTGCTCAGCCGCATCCCCAGCAAAGGCTACGTTCTCGGTCCGGCCGCGATTCAGGGCGCTGAGAGCCCGCAACAGCCCGCCGGACGGCGCGTGCTGGTCGCGCGCGAGTTCCAGCAACACGTTACCTCGCCGGAAGTTATGGCGGCGCAGGACCTGCCGGTGTGGGAAGGTATGCGCGAGGAAGCCAAGGCGCTGGGCTTGGAACTCGACTTCGCCACGATGACCGCGCGCGCACTGGCCGAGACCGTGCAACACCCGGCGCGCAAAGATCTTAGAGGCATGGTACTGGCGTGGAGCGATCTGCCCGTCGCTGAAGCCGCGCTGGCCGCCGGCGCGCCCGCCGTGCTGATGGACAACCACCTGCCCGCCTTGCCGCTCGACACCGTAAATCAGGACGAGGAATCGGGGCTCGACCAGGCGGTGCAACATCTTTGGACGCTTGGACATAGGTCGCTGGCGATGATCGCGTACGACGAGCCCACCGGTAAGCTGATCCGGCGCCGCTCGGCCTTCCGCATCGCGTTGCTTC
Source organism: Planctomycetota bacterium (assembly GCA_023150555.1). Classification (GTDB taxonomy): domain Bacteria; phylum Planctomycetota; class SZUA-567; order H5-PLA8; family H5-PLA8; genus JAKLKQ01. The sequence continues at coordinate 161,861 of JAKLKQ010000001.1, read as the reverse complement.
GCCGCGGGCAGCTGCAGCCGTGTAAGTTCTCGTTCAGCAACCGCTTGGACGCCGAAGGCGGACGCGAAGCCACGCGCACGCTGCTCGACGGCGACGATCCGCCGACCGCTATCATCCTCGCCAACCAGCGCATGCTGCCGGGCGTGCTCGCGGAACTCGAGACGCGCAACCTGAAGCCGGGCAAGAACTTCTCGCTCGTGGTTTGGGGCAACGCGGACTCGCACCGCGACGCGCTGGCCGGTACGCCCTGGGCGGACGCAACCTTTGACCAGATCGGGATTTCCAGACATGAATTGGGGCGCATGACGCTGCGCGTCCTGGAGGCTCGTATCCGCGATCCGCTCGCGCCGACCATGGCCGTGCATGTCGCGATGCGGTTCACGGCGTGCGGAAGCAGCGCGCCGGTGTGAAGACAACGTTTCAAGGCGAAAGGAGTTACGGAATGAACGGAATGGTCATGGTGCTGCTGGCCGCATCGCTTTTGCTGGCGCTGGCAACGCGCATCAGCGCGGCCGAGGACGCGGAAAAGAAGGCGCCCGAAAAGACGGAGCCGCTCTTCAAAGACGGATTCGACAAGGACTTGTCGAATTGGATCGTCGAGAAATGGGAAGACGACGCCGTGCAGTCGAAGCTCGACGCCGGCCAGCTGCGCGTCACTACGAACAGCAAGGTCCACGGCGCGATGATCTGGTGCAAGCAGGAACTGCCCGCGGACTTCGCTTGCGAGTACGACTTCACGCCGCATTCGAAGAGCGGCTTCTTCCTTATCTTCTTCTCCTACAAGGGGATGAAGGGCGAGGACATCCTTTCCGACGAGCAACTCAGCGACAAGAAACACAGCACGCTCTTCAAGAAATACACGATGGGCCGCAACGGCTACCACATCAGCTACCGCCGCGACGAGTCCGCCACCTGCAACCTGCGCCGCAACGCCGGGCAGGTGCTGATCAAGCAGGAGCAACTCGACGCGGTCCTGCCCGCGGAGAAGACCGTGCACATCAAGCTGACCAAGAAAGGCGGGCACATCAAGTTGGAGGTCGGCGGTCAAGTCTTTATGGACCATGAGGATAAGGAAACGCCGTGGACCGGCGGCAAGATCGGGCTGCGGCAGGTCTACGAGTCCGACGGCAGCTACGACAACTTCACGATCACCGAGTTGAAGGACTGAACGCGCAGGCATTCGATGTTACACTATTCGCGCTAATGCTCGAATTGCGAACGAGTTACTTTGCATCCGTCTTTGCCTCGGCGGGCGCGGTGGCCGCGGCGAGATCGATCTTGAGCGCCCAGACCTTCGTCTTGTCGCCGCCGTAGCCGCCGGTGACCAGCAGCAGGCAGTCGTGCATCGGGTCGTACTCCATGTTGAAGTTCATCCCGCAAACGAAGGGCAGCGTTGCACTTGGAATCTGCGTCCAGGCGTCCTTGGCGGTGTCGTAGCACCAGGTCTCGCAAGTGTCGGCGGCGGCCTCATCCTTCTGCTTGGTGCGGTCAACCATTACTACGATCTGGCCCAGGCCGGGGTGGAAGGCCATCGGGTTATGCTGGTCCTTGGGTGGGCGCAACCCTGGCGTGGGCATGAGCTTGAAGGATTTGTCGGCGGGGTCGAAGACGGCCACGTCGCTGCTGTTCTGGTTGGTGCCGTAAATGACCATCTTCTTGTTCTTGCCGTCCCAGACGCTGTTGTTGTGCCAGCCGAAGAAGGTGCCCTTGGCGACGTTCTTCCATTCGCGCGGTTCGCCGGAGAGTTCCCAGATGCCGCCGGTGCGGTAGCAGTAGACGGCTTTGTGGTCGGGGCTGTAGGTGCCGCTGTGCGGAAAGAAAGACTCGGGCTTGCATGGCAGCGGAATCCAGACGCCTTTCTCGAGCGCGTAAGTCCAGGTCGGATGCTTCTTTATCTGGGGCCAGAGGTGCTTCACGGCCTTGCCCCATTTGTCGGGGCGCATGTGGTCGTCGTGGATGGCAACGACCAACTCGTCGCGTTCGGTGTCGTACTCGAGGGCCCCGAAAGTGTGCATGGCCCAGGGGTGGTCGCCCTTCTCGCCGGCGACGGGCAGGCCTTCCGCGTTGACCGCGTACGTTTCGGGCTTGTCCTCGGGGTAAGCCTGCGACCACTCGCACTTTACGGGATCGAAGAAGAACGGGCTGTTCTGCCAGTCCTTGCTGTGCGTGTTGCTGCCGAAGAGCACCACGCGGTTGCGCTTGGTGTCGAAGCAGCTTCCGCCGTGGGCCTGGCGCATGAAGACGACCGCGTCGCCGGTCTTCTGTTCGTGGAACTTGAGCCAGGCGTTGGGCTTGAGGTCAACGAGGGTCTGGTTCTTCACGGGCGCGTCGGCGCTCCAGCTTGAGACGACCGGAACGAGAAGCAGAGCGGCGGCGAGACGGACGGCGCTGAGGCGCAGCATGAGCGGCCTCCTTTGGGCGGAGAAGATGCGTCCGAATGGATGACGTGCAACGCTAACCCGCTATTCGAGTTAGGGCGCGGCCTTGGGCTCGAGTTCCGACTCCCAGACCTTCAGCCAGTTTTCGTCGATGACGCCGGGCTGGCGGTACGAGCGCGAGACGCGGTACGTGCCGCTGCTGAGGCCGCAGAGGCAGGTGAAGTACGCGAAGACGCGCTTGTCGTCCTTCAGCGCCTGGATCGCGCTGGGGACCGCGTCGAGGAGCTGCTTCCGCACGGCGGCCATCTCGCCGAGTTCCACCTTCTCGACGTTACCCATGTCCAGATCCAGCACGGCCTGGCTGGGCAGCTTGAGGTCGACGCGCTTCTCGTTCTGGAAGGTGACCTCGCCGACGAGCTTGCGGCCGTCCTTCAGCGTCACGGTGTCGTCGGTCAGCAGGCGGCGCGGGTCGTAGACGAGGTTGCCGAGGTCGGCCTTGGCGTCGAGCTCCTTGTTGGCCTCGGTGAGCTCCTTCCACTTGGCATCGCCGAGCTGCTTGCGGTCGGCGGCCAGCGTGAGGGCGGTCTCGACTTCCATGCGCACCCGGGCCCAGTCGACATTGGTGCCGTCGAAGACGGCGGGGCGGAACTGCAGGGTCTGGTCGGGCGCCAGCTTGTAGACCATTCCGCCGGGCTGCTTGGACTTGGCGGCGTCGGGCGCGAAGCGGTTGGTGTCCGCAGGCGGCTGCGCGAAGCCCATCTCGCGCAGGAACTGCGCCTTGTAGATGTCGGAGCGGCCGTCGTCGATGAGGTGGAGTTCGTCGAGCGTCACCTTTTGGCCGCCGACGTCCACTTCGAAGCCGGACCACTTGGTGCCGTTCTTCTTGCCGCGCAGGGCCAGTCGGATCTCGGCGACCTCGATGGTCTGGTCGGTGGTGGTGCTGTTGTGCAGGGTGTAGGGGAAGGTGACCATGGTGCGCTTGCCGCCGGCCGGCGTGTCGATGACCTTGTCCTTCAGCTGCGGGTCGTTGGGGTCGGTGGGGATGGGGGTCTTGAGGTCCTGGTCCCACATCCAGAGGTACTCCCAAGTCTTGCCGAGATATTTGATGCCGGTTCGTTCGACGTTGAACTCGTCGTCGTTCCGGGTGAAGCTGAGCACCAGCACGCGGCGCTGCTTCTCGCCGGCCTCGGTGACGTCCAGCCAGGTGTTGTCCTTGTTCTTCTGCAGGTCCAGCCCGTAATGGTGCGCGTTGGTCAGGCCGTGGACGACGATCTTCAGCTCGGTCCATTCGTCGGTGAAGGCCGGCCACGCGGCGACGCCGACGCGGGTCTGCCCGGCCTCGAAGGTGGGCGCCAGCTGCGCGGGCAGTTCGAACTTGCCATCCCTGAACTGCTGGGTCTGCATGTCGCTGGCAGCTTCCATCGGCAGCACCATCTCGGCCAGCATGCGCAGGTCGCCGGGATCGGTGCTGTGTGCGGACGGATGGAAGGTGCTGGCGGCGACGGAGTCCTGGGGCAGGAAGCTGCATACTTCCGGCATGAAGACGCCCTTGTCCGTGACGGCCACGAAGGTGGGCGTGATGCGCCGGGGCTTGGTGGTGCTGTTGGTCACCTGGAAGGGCAGCAGGAACCAGCGGCGGTTGTGGACGCGGCTGGTCTGCAGCGCCAGGTACTGCGGGCGGTCGAACTGGAAGTCGGTCTCGTGCAGCGACCAGCGGTCGTGCTCGATCACGTCGAAGTCCTGCGGGTGAACCTCGTAGACGTCGATGACCTTGTCCTTGCCGATCGCCTCTTCCATAGACTTGGGGCGCTTGGTCTGGATGGTCTGGCCGTCGACGGTGACCGGATCGCCCAGGTTCTCGCCGTCGCGCTTCTCGTTCTCGCGCTTCATGCGGGCGCGTTCGTCGTTCAGCGTTGCATTGGCCTGCGCGCGGGCGGCCTTCACGGCCTCGTGAATCTTTTCGCGCCGCGCCATGACTTCCTGGTGCTTGGGCGAGCGCTTGCCTTCCAGTTCCTCGCGTACGTCCACGTAAACGACCGTGCCGCCGGCGTTCTCGCCGTTGCCGGCAACCGGCGCGGCCGGAGCCGCTCCGCCATCGGCCGGCGCCGCCGGAGCCGCACCGCCGTCAGCGGGCGCGGGAGCAGGAGCAGGAGCAGGAGCGGGAGCGGGAGCGGGAGCAGGCGCGGGTTCGTCTTCCCCGAACGCCGGAAGCGCGAATGCCAGCGACAGGCCACAGCAACCCGCGACCACACAAAGATTAAAACGCGAACGCATGGAGCGTCCTCCATGGACGAATGTTGTCCAGGTTTCTGACGAGATTACACCCCTCGTCATTATGGTAAACCTTAGCAAACATACAGGTTAGGCCACATCTTCGGACTGTCAAACCTTTTTCGTAACGGCTTGGGGCAGCGCAACTTAGCCATTTTGGGCTGTTTCATCGGTGGAAGGCCTTTCGGGCGTTGGAGTTAGGGTCATCGTGTGTTCTGCCGCGCGAGGCGGTGTGTACACTCGCCGGTTGGGCCTCCGCGCTTCGAAACTCGAAACCCGAAACCCGGGACTCGCAACCTTTCCCATAAGCGTCTGTCATCGGTTTCCCGAAAACCCTCGCCGAAAACAGCGGGAATCTTCGGCGCGCGTTCGAAGTCCCGTTCGCGCTTGGCGTTGCGGGCGAAAAATTATTTTATTTTTCGTACTGCGGAGGGCAAAGGCAAGGGCAGGGGGCAGCGGCGTGAGGTGTGCGACGAGTAGCGAATGGATCCTCGAAGAGGCCGGACTCATTTTCAACGGGCTGCTAGCCGCCGAAGAGGCGCTTCCAGATCGACTTCGGCTCGGGCCGGGTGGATTCGAGGATTTCGAAAGGGCCCTCGTTTTCTACTAAGCCCGGCGGATCTTCACTATGGACAAAGCCGGTCAGCGCCTTGGCCAACTCGATAGGGACATCAAAGATGAAATCGACTCCTGCCTTCTTTCCACCTGCTTCGTTCTGTTCTTGAGCGAGCCGGCTGTAAATTTCGTCAAAGGCGGGCGGCGGTTCGCCTTTGACATCCAAATGGTGCACGCTTTTTTGAGCATCGTGTTCGACGGTCCAGGTGCACGTGCCGTCCCTCCAGCCTGCCGCGCTGCTGAACATTACGTGCTCCTCGACGAAGCACAGCACGACCTCGCCTATCGAAGAGAGTTCCTTCAATTTCTTCCTCTCGTGAAGGCTGACTTCATTGTGATTGGAAACGACGACGTACCAACCGCCCGACAGCGACACTCCGTCGGCTGCCGACTCGGCGATATCCGACCGTTCTCCGGTGGGACGCAGGCCCAATTCGTTCAGCACATCCTTCGGCGTGCCGCCCTTCACGGCGACCCAGGAGAGGGAGAAGCCCATTCGATTTAGCCCCACAGGCCTTGCCGCAGGAAGCGCGGTTGCGGTTGAAATATCCCAAGCAGGGGGCAAGTCAACAGGGCAGGTATGCGCTACGCCCACCATCCGCCAGTGTAGAGCGTGGGCGCGGCCAAGCGCGGCTTGGGCTCGGCGGGCGCGGGCGGCGCGGCGAGCAGGCGGTCGAGTTCCGCGCGTTCGGCGGCCTCGATCTCTTCGACAGTCTGCAGCACCGGTGCGACGGTTTCGGCCGAACGATGCTGCGCCTTCAGCAGCGCCTGGATCGCCGTCACCGCCGCGATCCATACCGCCAGGAGGAAGGCGACGCGGAGGGCGATCCGCGCCGCGGCCCTGCGATCGTTGCAGCCGTCGTTGTTCATGGCTCACTTGCTCGTCGTGGTCAGGCCGTCGCACGGCAGCGCGGTGTAGGTGTTGGCCGGCACCAGGCCCAGCCAGGGATCGCTGCTGGGCGTGAGAAAGAGCTGCGCGTAGACCTTCTCGCTCAAGTCGCCGACCTTCCACGCCGCCGCGCCGTCGAGCGCGAACCATTCGTGGATGCGGCGGTGGAAGACGTACTCGTTGTAGACCGTGTCCTGCGCGATCGAAGCCTGGAAGGTTCGCGCGATGCGCATCAGCGGCGACTCGATGGCCTCCTTGGTCGCGGCCAGCGGCATGGCGCTGGCTGCGGGCGGGAGCTTGTCGGCCATCAGGGCCAGGCTGCCGGCGTCCAGGCGCGCGTCGTCTTCGTGCAGGTGCGCAGTCTTCTGCCACAGCTCGTTCTCGGGACGCAGCAGCGGGTCGTCGGCGGCCATGCGGCGAAGGATCGGCAACTCGGCAACCATCTTCGACTCCGCGAACGGCGCCGCTTCGCGGGCCGTTGGATGGGCGCCCGCCCCGGCGCGGCCGGTTTGAGCGTTGCCGTCTGCCGATGCGCGCGCCTGGTCGCGCTCGCGCTTGAGAGCAGCGGCGTTCTCGGTGCCCCAAGAGGCGTGCCACTGGCGCATCCGGCTCTCGAAGATGTCCTGCTTGAAGGATCCGACGGCCTTCGCGGCTTCCTCGCCGCGCACGAGCAGCTCCTTGAAGCGCGCCGCCGAATAGAGCCCCGGGATCGCGTCGATGGTGCGGCCGTGGCCGTCGAGCACGTAATGGATGCTGTTGCCGGTGAGCGTGCGTTCGAGGACGCGGCCGTCGCCGAAGTCGATGGTCACCTTCGGCACCGGGCGCACCGACTGCCAGTGCAGGACGTAGCGTTCGCGCAGGTACGCCGAGACGTCCCGGTTCGCGTACAGGACCGTGCGGAAGAAGCGGCTGTTGGCGCAACTGTAGTCCTCGTCGAGCTTGCCGAGCAGGCGCAGCGATAGTATCGGCTTGTGGGCGGCGGCCGCGGCGGCTTTGGCCAGTTCGAAGTCGGTGTACCAGTACAGGCGGCTGGCAATGGCGTCCTTCTGCTGAGCGACCTTGTCGAGCGCCAGGCGCAGGCGCGTTGCGGCCGGATCGGCGTTGGGCTTGATGCCTGGCCCCGCCGCGTTGCTTCTCTCCTGGTCCGGCGGCGCCAGCTTCGTGACCGAGGGCAGGGCCGGCAGGCCCCAATCCGCGGCGATCGCTTTCGCGTGCGTCTCGAAGAGTGCCTCGAGCCCGGCCGGGCCGGCGGCGCGCAGCTTCGCGACGGCGGCCTGCGCCACGGCGGCGTCCTCGGCGACGGCCTCGCGCGCGGCCTGGGCGAGACCTGCTGTATTTTCGGCGCCTTCGAGCGTGAAATTGCCGGCCCAGGCGAGGCAAGCCAGGGCAAAGACCGGCAAGGTACGGCGGGCGGTTTTCATGGCGGAATCTCCCCAATGGTTTATGCGGCGTCCCTGTAAGTAGAACGCCGCAGAACGTATTTTGGGAGTCAAATGAATGTAAAAAGCAGGTTCGGGTCGATTGCGGAATGCGGATTTCGGATTTTGGATTGTAACCTGCCGGCGAGCAATTCAGAAAGCTGCCGCCCTACTGCCTCAAGACTCAGGACGCAAGACTCAAGACTGTACCGGGAAGCGCACGCGGAAGATCGCTCCGCCGCCGCTGCCGTTCGTGCAGAGCACCTCGGCGCCCTGCGCGTGCGCGAGCGCGCGGGTCAGCGCCAGGCCCAGGCCCAGGCCGGTGGGCTGGTCGGGGTCGCTGCCGCGCGAGAAGGGCTTGAAGAGGCGGCGGCTGAGGTCGCGGCTGATGCCCGGCCCGCGGTCGGCGACGGTAAGGAACACGTTGCGCTGTTCGGCGTCGGGCACCAACGTCACCTGGATGGTGCGGTCGCTGCTGGCGCGCGAGTACTTCTCGGCGTTGTCGAGCAGGTTCTGGACGATCTGGGCCAGGGCATCGCGGTCGAACTTCACCGCGGGCAGGGCCTCGCGCAGATCCAGCTCCAGCTTCGCGCCGGCGGCTTCCAGCGCGGGCCGCTGGCGCGCGACGCAGTCAGTGACGGCTTGCACCAGGTCGCCGAGCTGCGGGTTGGTGGCGAGTTTGCCGCGTTCGAGGCGCGTGAAGTTCAGCACGTTGGCGACGACGCGGCCCAGGCGTTCGGCCTCGGTGGCGACGCGGCGCGCGTAGTCTTTGCTCTTGGCCGGATCACCCAGGCCTTCGTGGAGCATCTCGCCGTACATGCGCAGGCCGGCCAGCGGCGTGCGCAGTTCGTGCGCGGCGGCGGCGGCGAAGCGGCTGCGTTCGCGCGCCAGCAGGTCCGACTGCCAGACCAGGATCACCACGCACAGCCCGGCCAGCACGGCGATGGTGGCGCCGATGCCGAAGGTCCACAGGAACTGCGTCTCGATGCCGGCGGCGCGGCGTTCGCCCGAAAGCAGCGCGGGAGTGGCGTCGACGGAGATGTGCCAGTCGGCACCCTGGATCGGCAGCACGGCCTCGCCGTGGGCCCGGCCCGTCGGGAAGCCCAACGCCAGCTTGACCGGCATGTAGCGGTCGAAGTAGCGCCGCTGCAATTCGGCGAAGTCGATCTGAAAGCCCTGCGTAAGGAAGCCTTCGGGCGTCTGCACGGTCCGCAGCGCCATCAGCGCGGGCTCGCCGTTGACCTCGATGGTGCGCCACTGGAAGTCCGCGACCTTGATCACGATCTGTTCGGGCTGCCGCTCGGGCACCGGAACGAGCACCGACGGCGTGGACGTGGGAGGAACGGCGGGGCGTTCGCCCTTGGCGGGCGCGTCGCCTTTTTGCGCGATGCCGCCCTTGGTTACGATCTCGCCCTTCGCGGCTTGTGCTTCGCCTTTCATGTAGGCGGGCGCTTCGTTGCCCTGCGTTTCGTTGCCTTTGCGATTGCCGGCCCGATTGTACGCGTAGATCTCGTTGGCGGCCTTGTTCTGCATCCAGCTCGACGAGTCGAGGGTCTGCTCCTTCCAGTTCTGCTGGGGCGCGACCTGAGCGTCGTTCGCGTTCGAGAGTGCGTTTGTGCTGGCCTGTCCGGAACTCGGCAAACTGCTCTGCCTTTCGATTTGCCTGCCGCTTTGCTGGCCTCCTTGCTGCCCGCCCTGTTGCCCGTTCTGGCCCCGGAGGTCGTCCTGTTGCCTGCGCTGCTGTTGCAGCTCCTGCGTTTGAGCCTGGGGCGCTTCCTGCTGGGTCTGTTGGCGCTGCTTGGCCTCGTTGGGGTCCTGGACGGCCTGCTCCTGAAGGGCAATTCCGTTCTGCCCATGCTCTTCGGCCTGCGTGGCGAGGTTAACGGCCTGGCCGCCGGCCTGCAGATCGTAGGCGTTGATTGGTGTGGGGGAATTTGGAGCCGGGGCCGGCAAGGCGCCGTTGTAGTGCAGGGTGGCCGGGCTCCAGGCCGGCAGCGCATTGACACAGGACAGCGCGGCCTGCGCGAGTTCCTCGCGGATCGCGAGTTCCGGGCCCTGCGCGACCTGCACGTTGTCTTCCTCGACGAAATCGTTGATCGTCGGAAGGGTCAGGCGGCCGGCGGCGTCGATCTGGAAGTGCGCACGGATCATCGGGTCGGCTGGTCCGGCGGCCAGCGGCGAAGGGATGACGCTGGTGCCGACGTAGGCGCCCTTGGGGTCGTGGTAGACGTTCTGGTACTGGAGGAAGTCGCGTTCGGACTCACGCAGGCGCAGGCTGTCGAGGTCCCCCGCGACGCGGTTGGCGATGCGCACGGCCACGTCGCGCGCTTCGCGCATGGGTTCGTTGCGGTAGCGGGCGACGTCGCGCTGGACTTCGTGGACGCCCGTGACGTACCACGCCGCCAGCGGAAGGCCCAGCGCCGCGCACGTCAAAAGCAGCGCGATGACCGCGCGCCCGCCGTGCAGGTTCACGCTAATCCCCAGGCATACCCCACGCCCTTCACCGAGACGATGATCTTGGGCCGCGCGGGGTCGCGCTCGATCTTCTGCCGCAGGTTCGCGATGGCCATGTCGACGGTGCGCGTCTCGAGCGTGCCCGGCACGCCCCAGACCTGCTCCAGCAGCTCGGCGCGCGAGACGGCCCGCGCGCGGTGCTTGTGCAGCCAGCGCACGATGCCGGCCTCGCGCGCGGTCAGCGTGACGGCGGGGCCTTCGCGCTGTGCTTGGCAGCGCCCCAGGTCCATCGTGCAGCCGTCGGCTTCCATCTGTTCGGGTTCGGCGGGGGCCACCTGCACGCGCCGGCCGAAGGCTTCGACGCGCGCCAGCAGTTCCTTCACGCCGAAGGGCTTGGTGACGTAGTCGTCGGCGCCGACCTTCAGGCCCAGGACCTTGTCTTCCTCGCTGCCCTTCGCCGTCAGCATCAGGATCGGCAGGCCCGGGCGCGCGGTGCGCAGGCGCCGGCAGACCTCGATGCCGTCCAGCCGCGGCAGCATCAGGTCCAGCAGGACCATGTCGAAGCTGTCGGCGGTGCCCTTGTCGACCGCTTCCTGGCCGTCGGCCGCCGGAACGACGTCGTGGCCGGCGCCGGTAAGCAGGTCGACGAGGCCCTCGCGCAGGACGCTCTCGTCTTCGACCACCAGTATTCTCATATAAGGAGTGCCTCCCCGTATCCTTCATCTTATACGATGGCCCGTGCGGTCCGTTGTCAAAGCTTGGTAAAATGATCTTAGTTCATTAACGATAAGGACTTGCGTGTACTGAGCGTTCACAGCTTCCCGCCGAAGGCGCCCGCGTAGCCGACCAGTTCGACGTAGCCGTTGCCCGCCGCGGGCGAGCCGCCGACGGTGCCTTCGTAGCGGCACAGGCCTTCCCAGTAGCTCACGCCTTCGCCGCCGCCGGACTGGAGTTCCTGGTCGGCCAGCAGCGGCTTCACGTTGAGCGCCACCTCGTGCTTCGGGATTTCGATTGTCCACTGCGCAGGGTACGCGGCCTTGGTGTGGGGGCTCGTCCAGCGCGCCTGCACTTCGATCTTGAAGTCCTCGCGCGTGAGGTGCACCGCCGGCTGGCCCTTGCGGCGCAGTGTGCCCGCGCTGACGGGGCCGATCGAGCCGTCCTTCGCGCGCAATGCGTAAAGCATCAAGTCGGTGCCGTCGTCGAGCGCCACGCTGAACCAGTCCCACCCCGCGAGGTCGTCGGGCATCGAGTTGCTGAAGAACTCGTGGTCGAACCAGACTTCGCCCGTCACGGCCTCGCCCGCCGCGCCGGGTTCGCGCGCGACGGTGCCTTCGGCCTTCAAACGCGGCATGCTGACGTAGTAGCTGGCCTGCCCCGGCTCCGGGCCTTTGGGGCTCAGGCCGGGGACTTCGCCGTGCAGCAGCGGTTCGGCCTGCGGCGTGAGCTTCAACTCGATGCGGTGGCCCTTCACCATGTAGGTAAGGTGCCAGACGCCGCCGGCGCCGCGCTCGAGCCTGTTGTTGAGCAGGAAGACGCGCAGATCCTTTTCGTCGGCTCCGGCCCAGTTGGCCGCCGCGCGGCAAGCGGACTTCTCATGCAGGAAGGCCTTCTTCGCGATGTCGCTCAGCGCGCCGTGGAACGCGAAGACCTCGCGCGCTGCCAGTCTTGACGAACGCGGCGGCACTTCGCTCGCCGGTTTCAGCGCGCGGCGGAACCAGGTGGCCTCGAAGCCCAGGTCCCCGCCGTCCTTCGTCTTCAGCGCGCCGGTGAAATACCACCACTCCGTCTTGAACTCCGGGTGGCTGCCGTGGTCGCGCGGAAACTCGAACGTCCGCGCGCCGATGGCCTGCACGAACGGGCTCTCCTCCTCGCCAGCGTGTAGCGCAGGTGAAAGCAGAAGTGCGAGGAGCAACATCGTTCTGCGCATCGTCATTCCTCCCGCAGCGCGCCGGCGATCGACTGGCGCCGCGCCAGCGCCCACGGCACCAGCGTCGCGCACAGACCCGCCGCGACGGCCAGCGCGCAGGTGCCCAGCACCGGCGACCACGGCCATGCGTAGGCGATGGACCAGCCGTACGAGCGCAGGTTGATCACGTGCACGAGGATCCAGGCCAGCACCGCGCCCAGCGGCAGAGCCAGGAGAACCGGAAAGAGCGCCATCAGCAGGGACTCCATAGCGAAGAGCCGGCCCACGTGCGAGACAGCGGAGCCCAGCGCGCGCAGCGTGGCGATCTCGCGGGCGCGTTCGAGGAAGAGGCCGAACAGCGTCACGGTGATGCCGCCTAGCGCGAAGGCCGTCGCGATCGTCTGCAGCAGGTACGTCAGCGCGAAGGTGTGGTTGAAGACGTCCAGGATGTGCCCGCGCAGTTCCGCATTGCTGCGCACGTTCAGGACGTAGCGCCCGGCGAAGCGTTCGCGCACGGAACGCGCCGCGGCTTCGCGTTCGACGCCCGGCTTCAGGTACACTGCGACGTTGCGCACGCCGGTCTCGCCGAAGATCTCGAGATAGCGCTTCTCGCCCGTCACCGCGTAGCCGCGGTCGTAGGAGAAGTCGCGGAAGACGCCGAGGATCTTGAACGTCACTTCGCCGCGGCGGCCGTTGACGGCCAGCGTGTCGCCGACGCCGAGGTTGTAGCGGTTGGCGAGCGGCTCGCTGACGATGGCCTCGCCGCCGAGCATCCCCTCGATGGCCGACGGCCCGTCGCCGGAAAGAAACTCGAAGCGTTCGCGGCTGTCGGGCGTGGGCAGGTTGACGCCGAAGAAGAGCATCGTGCGGTCGGCGTAGGCGAGGTCGATCTTGCGCAGCGTATCGAGTGCCTCGACCTCGGGCATCGCGGCCAGTTCGCGCAGGGCGGCATTCGGCACGCGGGCGTCCTCGCGCGCGAGATGCTCGTTGACGTCGCTGATGAACAGGTCGGCGCGGATCGCCCCGTCGATCCAGCGGCGCACCTCGGATTCGAACGACTTCACCATCGTGATCACGCCGATGGTCATGGCCAGCGCGACGCCCAGCGCCGAGGCCGCGCCGCCGGTGCGCGAGAGCGACCGCGACAGCGCCCCGACCGCCAGGGGAAGCGCGAGCAGGCCCATGCGTTCGCCGAGTTTGCGAAGCGGAGGCAAAAGCAGCGCCATCGCCGCCGGAAGCAGGCACGCGCCGGTTCCGACGAAGGCGAAGGCCGCGATCAGGCCCGGCCACCACGCGCGCGTGGGAAAGTTCATCGCGCCGACGCCCGCGGCGCAGAAAGCAAGCGCGAAGAACGCGAGCCGCGGGAGTTGCGCGCGGAAGAGTCCTTCCTCCCGACTGCGCAGGCCGACCATGCGAGGCGGCGTGCGCGCGGCGTCCAGCGCGGGGAAGAAGCCCGCCGCGGCCGCGACGCCCGCCGTGCCCAGCAGCACCAGCATCGCAGCCGGCCATGTCATCGGCGCGACGTCAACTTGCACGAATGCGTAGAGGTCGGTGATCGTCTCAGCCAGGCGCCCGGCCAGGCGGTTGGCGAGCAGCGAACCCAATGCCAAGCCCAGCGCCCCGCCCACGAACCCCAGCGCGACGACTTCGGCCAGCACCGCGCCCATCAGCAACGGGCGCGTGACGCCCAGTGCGCGGAGTTGCCCCAAGAGCGCGTTTCGGCGCACGACGCTGAACTGCGCGGCGTTGAAGACCAGCAGCGCGCCGACGACCAGCGCGAGCCCACCGAGTGCCAGGAGGTTCAGCCGAAACGCGTCGATCATGCGCGCGACGCGTTCGCCGCGCCGCTCTGGACGCTGCAGGCGTTCGCCGGGCGGCAGCGCGGCACTCAGTTCGGCTTCGCACGCGGGATCGTCCTCGTCGAGGGCTATGTCCACGCGGTCGAGGCGTCCGCACTTGTCGAGCAGTTCCTGCGCGGCAGCGATGTCGATGACGGCGCTGTCGCGTGCGGCCTCGCCCAACGCGTCGAGTTCGTAGACGGCCAGCACGCGCAGCGTCGCGATTTGTCCGGCCGCGGCTACACGCAGCGTGTCGCCTGCCTGCGCCCCGGCCTCGTCGGCCCAGCGCCGCGGCAGCACCACGGCATGCGGATCGGTGAGGAACTCGGTGAGGTCCTCGTCGCGTACCACCGGCGCGGTGCCCTTGCCGGGCTCGCCCAGGAACGGCCCCACGCGGAAGGGATCGACGCCCAGGATGCGCAGCGGCGGCGCGGGGCTGCGTACGCTGGTCCCGCCGCGCAGGACGGCCTCGACGGCGATGCGCCCTTCGACCACCGGCTGCGCGGCGGCGACGTGCGGGAGTTCGAGCAGCGCCGGAAAGCGCGTCTCGTCCAGCCCGCCCTCGGCGGTGACCTCGTGCGTTGCGCGGCCCGCGACGGCCTGCACCGCGCTGACGAAGCTCGAACGCGCCGCCGATCCGGCCAGCAGGATCGCGACGAAGACGGCCACTCCCGACGCGACGGCGGACAGCGAGGCCAGCGCGGTGCCGGGGCGCCGGCGCAGGTCGCTCCACAGCACGCCCAGCACTGCGGCGGCGGCGTTCACGGCGCGCGCCTTTCGTCGGCGACGATGCGCCCGTCCTCGACGCGGATGCGGCGTTCCGCGTGCGCGACGGCCTGCTCGCTGTGTGTCGCCATCAGCAGCGTGGTGCCGCGTTCACGGACGATTTCGAGCAGAAGTTTCAGCACGGCCTCGCCGCTGGCCGTATCAAGCGCGCCGGTGGGTTCGTCGGCGAGCACGATGCGCGGGTCGTTGACCAGCGCGCGGGCGATGGCGACGCGCTGCTGCTGGCCGCCGGAGAGTGCGTCGGGGCGCGACTCGGCGCGCTCGCCCAGGCTGACGCGTTCCAGCAGCGTACGCGCTTTCGCGCGGGCTTCGGCGGCGCCTCGCCCGGCCATGCGCGCGGGCAAGGCGACGTTGTCGAGGCTCGAGAGTGTCGGGATCAGGTTGAAGAACTGGAAGACGAAGCCGATCTTCTCGCGGCGGAAGCGCGCGGCTTCGTCGTCGGCGAGCTTCGTCACGTCGCGGCCGGCGACGCGGACCTCGCCCTCGTCGGGGATCTCCATCGCGCCGATCAAGTGCAGCAGGGTGCTCTTGCCCGAACCGCTGGGCCCAACGATTGCGAGGGTCTGCCCGGCGGGCACGTCCAGATCCACGCCGGCCAGAGCGACGGTGCGCGCGGGGGCGGTCCCGTAGCCGCGCTTCACGCCGCGGCAGCGGATCAGGGGTTCGGCAGCGTCGGGGGATGCGTTGCTCATGCGCGGGCGATTCTCCCCGCCCGTCCGGAAGCTGTCCAGCGGCGCGGCGGTTCGCTTCACTTCGGGGCGAAAACGGACGATTCCCGGACGAGCGCCTCCTTAATATAGGCGCGATTGGGAAGGGACCCATGGACCTGCGAAAACTGGCCACCGAGCAGCCCAATCCGCGCAGCGAAGCGCTGGACCGCCTTCCGCTGGGGCAGCTCCTGCAGCTGATCAACGACGAGGACCGCACGGTGCCCGACGCGGTGCAGCGCTGCCTGTCCGAGATCGAGGCCGCGGCGCGGGCCATCGGCGAGCGGTTGAAAGCCGGTGGACGACTCTTCTACATCGGCGCGGGCACCAGCGGCCGGCTGGGCTGCGTCGATGCCAGCGAGATGCCGCCGACGTACGGCGTCGAGCCCACGCTGGTGCAGGGCATCATCGCAGGCGGGCCGAAGGCGCTGACGCAGAGCCAGGAAGGCGCGGAAGACGACGGCGCGGCGGGCGTCGCGGACATTGCGGGAAGAGCGATCGGTTTGAAGGACGCCGTGGTGGGCTTGTCCGCCAGCGGGCGCGCGCGTTACGTGCGTGATGCCTTGGCCGAAGCGCGGCTGCGCGGGGCCTTTACCGCGTGCGTGACGTGCAACCGCCATCCGGAATTGCTCGCGCAGGCCGACGTCGCGATCGTAGCCGAGACGGGCCCCGAGATCGTGACGGGCTCGACGCGCATGAAGGCCGGCACGGCGCAGAAGCTGGTGCTGAACATGCTCTCGACGGCCGCGATGGTGCAGCTGGGCCGCGTGAAGGGCAACCGCATGGTGGACCTGCAGGTGAAGTGCGAGAAGCTGCGCGAACGCGCGCGCAACCTGGTGATGGACGCCACCGGCGTTGCGGAAGCCGAAGCGCTGCGCGCGCTGGACGCCGCGGGCGGCTCGCCGCGCAAAGCGATCGAAGCCCTTACGCGCGTCCGCGCCTGAGCCTCAATTCGAATTCCGAATTCCTTATTTGTCAGAGTTTCTGGTAGCGCGGGCCGTCGCCCCCTTCGGGGGTGACCCAGAGGATATTCTCGTAAGGGTCCTTGATGTCGCAGGTCTTGCAGTGCACGCAGTTGCCGGCGTTGATCTGCAGGTGGCCCTTGTTGTGCACGCCGTACATGGTGCTGACGGCCTCGGTCTCGGGCGCAGGCTTGGGCGGGATCCATTCGTAGACGTTGGCAGGGCAGAAGTGCTGGCACGGATTGCCGAACTCGGCGGTGCAGCGGTAGACGCAGATGTTGCTGTCCGGGACGACCAAGTGGCAGGGCTGGTGCTCGCCGTGCGCGGTGCCGGAATGGTAGACGTCGGTGATCTTGCTGAAGGTGATCTTGTCGTCGGGTTTGACCTTCTCGACGGTGCGCCCGTTCTGGTAGTGGGCGGCGAAGAGGTCGGTGCGTTCGTGGTCCGCGTGCACGGTCAGCGGATCGACAAGGCCGCGCCCGCCGGTGGCCTGCTGGATGATGTCCTGGATGACGCCGCGGGCGACGCCGTCGGCGAAGGCCGCGCGCCAGTTGCGGCTCCTGTGGAGCTCCTCGAACGCCCAGCTGTTGCGGAAGAGGTCTTCGTAGCGGCCCAGCATGCGCTCGCTGCAATCTCCGGCGACCAGCGCGGGCACCAGGGCCTCGGCGGCCAGCATCCCCGACTTCATGGCCAGGTGCGCGCCCTTCAGGCGGGCGGGGTTCAGGAAGCTGGCGCTATCGCCGACGATCACGAAGCCGTTGCCGTAGAAGCGCGGCATGGCGTAGTAGCCGCCTTCGGGGATCGCCTTCGCACCGTAGGCGACCAGCTTGCCTTGCTCGACGATCTTACGGATCTCGGGGTGCAGCTTCAGGCGCTGGAGTTCGTTGTGGCAGTCGACGGCGGGGTCTTTGTGGTCCAGGCCGACGACCAGGCCGACGACGACGTGGGTCTCGTCCTGTCCGTAGATGAAGCTGCCGCCGAAGATGTATTCGCGCGCGAACGGCGACGGCGGCTCCTGCAGCGGGTAGCCCAGCGTGTGCATGACCTTGCCGGCGGGGAAGGTGCCGGCGGGCACTTCCCAGAGCTCCTTCGTGCCGATGGCGTAGGTCTGCGGGTTGCGGTCGGCGTCGAGCTTGAGCTTGCGGACCAGGACCTTGGTCAGGCTGCCGCGCACGCCTTCGGCGAAGACGGTGGCCTTTGCGATGATGCGCGCGCCGGGCGTGTAATTCGCGCCGGGCTTGCCGTTCTTGTCTACGCCGGTGTCGTTGCAGATCACGCCGCGCACGGCGCCGTCTTCGAGAATCAGCTCCGCGCCGGCGACGCCTTCCAGGACCTCGATGCCGCGCTTCTTGGCTTCCTCGCCCATCCACGCCGCGACTTCGCTGAGGCTCACGACGTAGTTGCCGTGGTTGTGCAGGTACGGCGGCAGGGCGGGGGTGGGGAAGGGGATCTTGCCCTTCGGCGTCAGCAGCGCGACTTCCTCTTCGGTGACCTTCTGCCTGATGGGCGCGCCGCGCTGGTGCCAGTCGGGGATCAGTTCGTCGATGCCGCGCGGGTCCATCACGCAGCCGCTCAGGACGTGCGCGCCGACGTTCACGCCTTTCTCGATGACCAGGACGTTGGGCATCGGGAACGGGTTGCCGGGGTGCAGGCGGTTGTGCTGGTGGACCTTGTCCACGACGTGGATCGCGCAGGCCAGTCCGCCCACGCCGCCGCCGACGACCAGGACGTCGACTTCCAGGGTCTCGCGCTCCGCCATCGTAGCAATCCTTATTTATGCCGGCTTGAGGGTCCGGGCGTCGAAAGCGTGCCGCCGAATGCGCCAATAAGAGGAGGATAGGGAGGTTCACACGTGCCGACAAGTGCAGGCGTATCCCCTCTTTTTTCATGGCTTTGCGTGCGAGGCTCGCGATTGGCGCGGCGTCCAATGGAGGGATAGGATCTGGTTATGGCACCCGACGAGAGGCTCCCCCTCAGGCTCCCCAGCCGCCGCAGCGCCGCCAAGCGCTGGGGCACGTCGTTGGCCATCGTGGCCGCGATCCTGGCCGCCTGCTACGCGGGCGGGCGGCTCCTGGCCGAGCGCGCCCGCGACCGCACGCCCGACGAACTGAAGGCGCTGATGGCTAAAGAAGATGGCGAGCCGATGGACGTCGATACGGCCATCCAGCAGCTCAACCGGCTGGACGTCAACGAGCGCAGGGAGCTCTTCCGCAGTCCCGAGTTCACCGCTTATGCGCAGCGCCTGAAGCAAGACCAGCGCGTCAAGCTGGTGCGCGAGACCATGGACCGCGGCATTCGCCAGACGCTGGAACGCTACCGCAAGATGAACAAGGAAGAGAAGGAAGCCTTCCACGAGGAGGTTCGCAAGCGCCAGGCCGAAACCCGCGAGCACCTGGAGAACCTCACGCCCGAGGAGAAGAAGCGCATGCGCGAGATGGTGCGCTCGGGTGAGTTCGAGCAGGTCGTCGAGCGCGCGCTGCAGGCCTACCTGAAGGTCACCAGCAGCGAGGAGCGCGCGGAGCTCGCGCCGCTCTATGACACGGCGCTCGAGAACCTGAAGATCGCCAAGGAGGTCCGGTGACGCTCCGGCTCCGCGGCTTCACGCTGGTCGAGATGTTGGTGGTGATCGGCATCCTGGCTTTGCTGGCGGCGCTGCTGCTGCCCGTGCTGGGCCGCGCCCGCGCCGAAGGCCGCCGCACGGCCTGCAAGAGCAACCTGCGGCAGGTCTACCAGGCGATGCAGATGTACACCAACGAGCACCACGGCGTGTATCCGGCCCTGGCGCCGCGCCCGAGCCTGGACGACTCGCTGCCCGGGCTGGCCGAAACTCTGAGGCCCTACGCCCCCGACCCCAAGGTCCTGGCTTGCCCGGCCGACAAGCTTGGGCTTTACGAACGGGAGGGGACCAGTTACGAATGGAATGCCGCTCTTAACGGCAAGGGCCAGGACGGGTTTCCCGAGGACGTGGTGGGGCCCAGCCGCACGCCCATGCTCTACGATCTGGAGAGCTTCCATCCCGACACCGGGGAGGGCGGCTGGGGAGGCAAGAACGTCGTCTTCAGCGACGGTTCCATCGCGGACTGACCATTAGGCAGGCGGAAAAAACAGGACCATGAGCAAGCACGAGAAGAAGGACGAACCGGTTTCCCACGGCGGCGCCGAGCGCCTCGAGCCCAGCGGCATCCCTCTGTGGGCCGTGGCGGCGGGCCTGCTGATGGTGGTGGCCGGCGCCGCCATCTACGCCACGAAGGATTCGCGCGAGCGCAGCCACGCGATCAAGGCGCTGAACGAGGCCCACATCAAGGTCACCGGCACCGAGAACGGCCTGGAAGGCAATTTCGCAACGGTGGTCGTGGAATCCAACCGCCGCGAGTACCTGGACCTGCTGGGCGCGTGCACCAGCGACCCTGAGATGGCGCTGGGCATCTACCGCCAGGTGCTGGACGACGAAGCCAGCAGCGACGCCGCGCGCGTGCTTGCCCTGCGCATGGCTTTCTACCTGCTGAAGGACGGGCGCCTGAAGGAAGGCACCGAGAAGGAGGTGCTCGAGAAGCTGGTCGAGAACCTGGCGCCCGGGAAGGCCAAGAACGCGCGCTGGGTTGCGCAGTGGGTGCTGGGCCACCTGGTCGTCATCCCCGACGTGAGCAAGAGGGGCGAGTTCGAGAAGATGCCGGAGAAGCCCAAGGAACTCCTGGAGGCCAAGAAGAAGGACGAGGCCTCCGGTGCGGACGAGGAAAGCGCCGGCGAAAGCAAGCAGGACGCCTGGAAGGTGGAACTCGAAGAGCACACCCTTAGGCCGTACGATCATCCCGGCGGCCCCGACGCGCTGAAGGAAGAACGCAAGTACCTGACGGTTACGTGGTCCAGTCCCGACGCCTGCAATGCCTGGTGGCAGGCCTACGGCAAGAACGCCGCGTGGGACAAGGACCGGCAAGTCTTCGTGTTGGCCGCTCCGTAGGCCACTCGCAGGAGCGCTCCGCCGCACCGCCGCAGGATCCCGCCATGCCTCTTTCCGAACCGCTGCTGGAGACCCGCGGGCTGACCAAGGTCTTCCGGCGGCGCTTCTTCGGCTCGGGCAGCAAGCACCTTGTCGCCGTCGACAATCTCGAACTGACCGTGTATCGCGGCGACGTCTTCGGCTTCCTGGGCCCCAACGGCGCGGGCAAGTCCACCACCATCCGCATGGCGCTGGGCCTGATCCACCCCACGCAGGGTTCCGTGCACATCGCCGGACGAGACCTTGCCGACGGCACGCGCGCGGCGCTGGCGAAGGTCGGCGCCTTCGTCGAACGCCCCGCCTTCTACCCGTACCTGACCGGAAGGAAGAACCTCGAGATCTTCGCGGGGCTCAGCGGCGGCGTGTCGGTGCGCGAATTGGACGAGGCGCTGGACCGCGTGGGCCTGTCGAAGCGCGCGGACGACAAGGTCGCCGTCTACAGCCACGGCATGAAGCAGCGCCTCGGCATCGCCGCGTGCCTGCTGCCGCGCCCCGAGCTGATGATCCTCGACGAACCCACCGACGGGCTGGATCCGCACGGCATCCGCGAAGTCCGCGAACTGCTGCTATCGCTGGCGCGCGACGACGGGCTGACGGTCTTTCTCTCCAGCCACTTCCTGGGCGAAGTCGAGAACCTCTGCAACCGCGCTGCGATCATGGACCACGGGCAGACGATCCTGCAGGGTGCGCTCGACGAGTTGGAACGCGAACACCGCCGCCTGCGCGTCGAGACCGGCCGGCCTGCCGAGGCCGCGGAGTTCCTGCGCGGAAAGTTGGGCCTGGAGCCCCGGCTGGTGGATGGCCAGCGCCCGGCGCTGTACTTCGCGCTGAAGGGCGCGCGCGCGGAGGACGTCAACGCGCTGCTGGTGCAGGCGGGCTTCGCGGTGCGCGCGCTGACACCCGAGCCGGCGTGGCTGGAGCGCATCTTCCTGGAGCGCACCACCAGCAAGGAATCGAACGTGGCGCGAAAGGCGGAGGCATGAACGAATCCGCGGCGAACGCCGCTTCCGGACGAACCGCGCCCGAAGGCCTGAGCGTGCTCGGGGGCGTGTGGGCGGTGCTGCGCTTCGAGTGGGTCAAGCTGCTGGGCCGTCGCATCACCTGGGTGCCGTTTCTGGTACTGGCGGCGGTGATCACGCTGATCACCATCGTCTTCCACTACCTGGAGTTCAAGACGACGATCACGTTCTTCCGCACCGCGAGCATGAACTTCGACAGCAAGAACGATTTCGTGAACGGGTACTACATGACGGCGCACGCCATGCTGCCGGTCTTCCGCATGCTGATCCCGATTTTCGTCGCGGTGGCGTCGGGGCTGATGGTGGCGGGCGAGGCCGAGGGCGGCACGCTCCGCGCGTGCCTGATCCGCCCGCTGCCGCGCAGCGGCCTGTTGCTGGGCAAGTTCGCGATCCTGTGCGGCTACGCGCTGGCGCTGTCGGTCTTCGCCATCGCGCTGTTGCTGGCCTGCGGGATCGCCTGCTTCGGCACCGGTGACCTGTACACGATCAACGTGGTCTTTCAGAACGGCGAAGGCGGCGCGTCGATGGTGCCGGCGGCGGAAACGGCAGACCGCTTCGTGCTCGCGGCGCTGTTCGCGACGATGGGCATGGCCGTGCTGGCCGCGCTGGCGCTGCTGATCTCCTCGCTGGCGAACACGGCGGCGATGGCCTATGTGCTGACGCTGTCCATCTATTTCGCGGTGCTAACCCTGCGCATGATGCCGTTTCTCGACTGGCTCTACCCGTACCTGTTCGTGACGCACATGATGCGCTGGCAGCAGTGCTTCTACGAGCACGTCAAGGTCGGCGAGATCTACGTCTCGCTGGTGCATCTGGGCGCCTACCTGATCGCCTTCCTGTCTGCGGCGATGGTGCTTTTCAAAGAACGGGACATCCAGAGTTGATGGGCGCGCGCGGCCTTGCTGCCGAATCGGGCCCCGGCCGGCGCATGTATGCGCTGCTGATCGTGGCCTTCGCGCTCTTCGGCGCCAGCACCACGATGTACGAGGTCAACCTCGCGAACTACCTCAGCGACCGCTACGCGATGGGCGCGTGGTTCCGCAGTTTCCTGGAATTCCCGCGCGAGTCCCAGGGCTTCGCGGTCGTCTTCTACGCGCTTCTGCTGGGCGGAATGACCGAGGCGCGCCTGTTTGTACTCTCGACCTTTGCCATGACGGTGGGCCTGGCGTGGCTGGCTTTGATCACGCCGCAGGCGCTGGCCGACGGGCCGGCGGGCATCCTGCCCGGGCTGCCGATGATCCTGCTGATCATGCTGCACAGCGCGGGCTTTCATCTTGGCGGCACGATGGAGCGCTGCATCATTCTGGACCGAGGCGCGTTGTCGGACGCCGGCGCGCGCCTGGGCCGGGTGGGTTTCTGGTCGACGCTGGCCAGCCTGGGCGCGGCGAGCTTCGTGTGGTGCCTGCGTTCGGTGGCGGGCCTGGAGTACGAGACCTTCCTGCTGGTGGCGGCGGGCCTGGCCGGGCTGTCGATGGTCTCGATGCTGGTCGCGATGCGCGGCGTGCCGGGCATCCGCCCCAAGCGCCTGCGCCTGGTGGTGCGTAAGAAGTTCACGCGCTATTACGCACTGTGCGCGCTCTTCGGCGTGCGCAAGCAGGTCTTCATCACTTTCGCGATCTGGGTGCTGGTGAAGGTCTACGAGCAGCCGCTGGAGCACATCGCGATCCTGTGGACGGTCACGCACGTGACGAACCTGTTCGCGCAGCCGTGGATCGGCCGGCTGATCGACCGCTTCGGCCCGCGCCGCGTGCTCACCTTCGACGCGGTGCTTTTGGTGGCCGTGTGCGTGATGTACGGCTACAGTGAGCGGCTGTTCCCGCCCGGCGTGGCGCTGGCGGTCGTGAGCCTGTTCTACATCCTCGACCACATCCTGTTCTTCGCGGGTTCGGCGCGCGCGGTCTACGCGAGTTCCATCTCCGACGACGCCGATGAGACAGCGTCGACGCTCTCGCTGGGCATCACCATCGACCACGTCTTCTCGATGTCGGTGCCGTTCCTGGGCGGGCTGATCTGGGTGAATCTGGGCTACGAGCTGGTCTTTGTCTTCACCGGCGGCATCGCGCTGCTGAGCGCGCTGGTCGCGTTTGGCGTGCCGGACCTGAAGCCGCGGAGAGGGGAGATCGGCGCCGCGGCCTGACGCGCGCGGCGACTTCTTTTCAGCTTACTTCTCTTCGAAGCCTTCGGGCAGTTCGACCGACTTCTTCTCGGCCGCCGGGGCGGGCGCGGCATCCTCGGTCTTGGCGGCGGCGCCCTCGGTGCCTTCGGTGGGCGCGGGGTTGTCGGTCGGGTTCATACCGCCTTCCGCGGGCGTGTCTGTGCTGGGCGCGGTGTCGGTGCTGGGTGCGGTGTCGGTGCTGGGTGCGGTGTCGGTGCTGCCGGCATCGGTCTTTTCACCGGCTTCGGCGTCGGTCTTGGCATCGCCTTCGGCGGGAGCTTCGGTCTTCGCCTCGTCCTTCTTGTCGGTCTTGTCGCCGTCCTTCTTGGCATCCATGCCGAAGATCGGGCGCAGGCCCAGCACGTCCGCGCCGGGTACGAAGAGCATGGCGGCCACGCCGCCGCCTCCGGCCACCAGCAGCAGAAGGATGACGATCAGCAGCGTCTTGCTCTTTTTGGGTGCGCCTTCGTCGCCGACGGCCTTGCCAAGGCGGCTGCGGCGCGCGCCGCGGTCCTTGGCTCCGACCTTGCCGCGGTCGCCCGAGCGCCCCGCGCGGTCGCGCAGGCCCGACTTTCCGGCGCCGTCCTTCTTGCCCAGGCGCGAGGTGCGACCGCCACGGCCCATTCGGCCGGCCTTGCCGGCGGGGACTTCGGCGGTTTCGGCGGCCTCTGCTTCCTCGGCGGGCGCTTCCTCTTCGGCGGGCTTCTCTTCCTCGTCCAGGGCGCCGATGACGCCGTCGACTGCATCGCCGGCAGCCGCGGCCACCTCGACGGGCGCCTCTTCCGGCGCATCCTCGGCTACTTCTTCGGCGGCCTCTTCGCCAGGCTCTTCGACCGCCTCGGCTTCGCCGCTTGCGGCAGCGGCGGCGGCGCGCTTGGCTTCCAGCCGCTTGCGGCGCTTGCGGTCCTTCTTCTTGTCCTTGATGCGGCGGCGGCGTTCGTCGCCGGCGTCCCCGGCCTCCTCGATCTCTTCGGCTTCCTCGACCTCCTCGACGGCCGCTTCGGCGTCGACTTCGGTGCCCTCGCCGACCTCTTCAGCGACCTCTTCTTCAACCTCCACTGCGGCGGCGGCCTCGGCAGGATCGAGCGCCTCGAGTTCCTCGGGCTCGTCGGTGACCGCCGTGATCTCCTCTACTTCGGCAGCCTCCTCTTCGAGTTCCTCGACCTCCGCGGGCTCCTCGGCAAGTTCCTCGAGCTCTTCTTCAGCTTCCGCGGGCGCTTCGGCCGGTTCTTCAACGGCTTCGGCGGGCTCTTCGACAAGTTCCTCTTCCACCGCGAGTTCTTCGACTTCCGCGGGGGCTTCGGCAAGCTCCTCGGCGACCTCTTCCTCGAGTTCTTCGGCCTCCTCGGGCGCTTCGGCCAGCTCTTCGACGGGTTCCTCGAGTTCCTCGGTCGCTTCGGGCTCTTCGGCTTCGACCTCGAGTTCCTCCAGCGTCTCCTCCTCCAGCTCGGCCTCTTCCACCGGCGCAGCGGCGACGGATTCCTCTTCCACGACCGCCTCTTCGGCGGGCGCCTCGAGTTCCTCTTCCTCAGCTTCGGCTTCGGCGGGGGCTTCGATCTCGGCGACTTCTTCCAGCGGCTCGGCGGGCGCCTCGAGTTCCTCTTCCTCAGCCTCGGCTTCGGCGGGGGCTTCGATCTCAGCTACTTCCTCCAGCGCTTCGCTGGCGACGGGCACGGCTTCGACGGCTTCTTCGGCCTCGACGGCCTCTTCGGCTTCCTCGGCCTCCACCGCGTCGGCGACGGTGGCCTCATCGACGAAGGCGGCTACCGCGGCGAACGCGTCGGGGCCCAGGCGGCCCTTCAGGTTCGGCGACGCTTCGGGAATGCGCAAGATCTTGCCGGTGATCGGACACAAGCCGAGTTTCCCGGCCTGCGCCTTGGGCGCACTGAGAATGTAATCACCGTGGCGAAAGACGATCATGGCCGGCCCCCCGAGGACGTGGTCATTGACGCGCCAAGTATAAGCAGGTACAGGCGTTGGGGTCAATTCACCTTCGCCGCACTTTCCCCTCGTCCGGCCTGGCTGTAGCATGCCCTTTATGCCCGCTTCCGAATCCCTTCTCCGCCCGGCCCAGGCCTGGCGCGACGACCTGCTGGCCCGCTTCGAAACCCTGGGCCTGGCCCGCGAACTGGCCGAAAACGTCGTCGATCCGCTGCTGGAAGCCGAGTTATGGGGCCGGCCGACCCACGGCTTCATGCGCGTGCCCGGCGTGGTCAAGGCCGTGCGGCGCGGCCTGACCGGATTTCCGAAGATCGAGGCCGAGGGATCGCACTTCGCGCGCATCGACGGTTCGGGCAGCCTGGGCTACGCAGTATCGGCGCTGGCAGTGAAAGTGGCGGCCGAGAAGGCCCGCGCCTGCGGCGTCGGCGTGGTCTCCTGCCGGCACAGCGCACACAACGGGATGCTGGGCTACTGGAGCTGGAAGCTGGCCTGCGCGGGGCTGGTGGGCTTCAACGCCACGCAGTGCCTGCCCTCGGTGGCGGCCTTCGGCAGCAACGAGGCGGTGCTGGGAACCAACCCGCTGGCGTGGGGCTTTCCGGCCGCCGGGCCGGACGGCGATCCGGTCGTGATCGACCTGGCGACCAGCGCGATCAACTACGGCGAGATCAACCTGCGCGCGCGGGCGGGCAAGTCGCTGCCCGAGGGCGTCGCGCTGGACGCTGCGGGCCGCGTCACGACGGATGCGTCGCAGGTCGCGACGGTGTTGCCGATGGGCGGGCCGGTGGGCGAAGGCAAGGGCGCGGCGCTGGGGCTGGCCGTCGAACTGCTCTGTTCGGTGCTGGTCGGCGCACCGCCGTTTCCCAAGCAGGTTTCCGACTACGGACACCTTTTCGTGGCCCTTAAGCCCGGCGCGTTCGCCGGCGAGAATGAATACGCCGCCGGAATGAAGGCCGTCGCCGAGCGCATCCACGGGCTGGCACCTCGTCCGGGGCAGGAAACCCCGCGATTGCCGGGCGAACGCGCCTTCGCGCACCGCCGAAAGGCGCTCAAAGAAGGTCTGCGGGTCGATCCGGCCATCTGGGCCGAGGCCGAAGGGGCCTTCGCGGCCGGGCAAGATTAGGGTAGGCCTTTCTTGACAGTTGTAAGGCGCGATAATACCTTGACCTTAGGGAATGTTGTTTCCGGACGCCAGTTCGGGGGAAGGCACGGGACGTGGCCAAGCTGGTTTTCAAGAACGGATCCTACGCCGGCAAGACCTTTACGGTCCCTGCCGGCAAGACGATCACCGTGGGCCGCAACCGGGACCTCGAGCTTCCGCTGCCGGACCTTAAGCTCTCGCGCAGGCACGCCCAGCTCGAGCAGACGCCCACCGGCTGGCTGGTCCGCGACCTCGGCAGCACCAACGGCACCTACCTGAACGGGCAGCGCCTCGTCGGCGAAGCCCCGCTGACGAACTTCGACCGCGTGCAGGTCGGCGACACCGAGATGGAATTCCAGTGCGAGACCGACGTCTCGGACCAGGACACCAAGCCCGCCGTCGAGAAGGACTCCGACGGCACGGTGGTCTCGAACGCGCTCGAGCCCATGGTCGACGCGCAGGTCGCCAACCAGCCCACCTTCCTGCCGGGCCAGCGGGCGCTGACGACCAACGAGAAACCCGCCGTCCCGCAGACGCTGGAGGAAGCGCTGGCCGAGATGGTCCGGCCGCTGCCGCCCGAACCGGGCGCTGCGCCTCCGTCGCCGGTGGAATCCGCGCCGCCGCCGAAGCTGCTCTTCTGCGACCGCTGCAACGGCAGCATCCCGTCCGTGGACCTGGACCTGGGCGAGGCCAAGGAGATCGGCGACGAACTCTTCTGCAAGGATTGCATCAAGAAGGGCGTGACCGTCGGCCCCAAACCCACCAGACCGCCCAAGGACGCCAGCCAGGACATCGACGAGATCCTGAAGGGGCTGGGCGAAGTCGAGGAGATCGTAGTCGAGGAAGCCACCGAGGCGGTGAACAACGCCGTGGACTTCGAGGATACCAAGCGCAAGGTCATCTCGGGCATGGCGGCGGGTTCGACGCGCCGCAACGATCCCATCCAGCCCGGCCAGCGCCCGAGCCGCCGCCCGCCGCCGGCGCCCGTCAGCCGCAAGGCCGTGAAGAACATGCTGGGCGACGACTTCGAGGAGAGCAGCGAGGGCGCCAAGGCCGCGCCGCGCAAGGCCCCGCCCAAGTCCACCGCCTCGCCCTTCGATGAGGACGAAGACCTTATCGAGATCGGCGAGAGCGGCCCCAGCTAGCCGCTCGCCATCGTGTCCGGTTCCGCCCTGAAGAACTACTGGGAAGAGACCCGGCGTCCGGTCTACTCGGCGGCGCTGGTGCTGCCGTTCTTCATTGTCTACCACGTCGGCACGCTGGTCTTCGGCCAGCGCATCCTCAACGGCGCGGACTACCTGATCATCAAGCTGCTCTCCGTGTTCTCGATCCATACCTCGCTGGCCGGCGCGTTCGTGCTGGTGGGCTGCTTCGTCTGGTGGCAGTACCGCACCAAGGCCAAGTGGGCGGTCGAAGGCCCCAAGCTGGCGGCGATGTTCGTCGAGAGCGTCGTCGTGGCCGTGGTGCTGATCCAGCTGATGCGCCTGATGCCCGCGCCGCGCGCGCTGCCCGGTTCGGCGGCCGTCACGCTGGCCGCGTCCTTCGCCGACCGCGCGCAGAACGTGGTGCTGTACTGCGGGGCTGGCGTGTACGAGGAGCTGGTCTTCCGCGTCTTCCTGCTGGGCCTGCTGCTGCTGCTGTTCACCAAGGTGTTCCATTTCGACGAGTTCGCCGCCGCGGTGTGGACGGTGGTGATCGGCGCGGCGCTCTTTTCGGTCTTCCACTACATCGGCCCCGAGGAGTTCGATTGGCGCACGTTCGTCCCGCGGGCCTTCGCGGGAGTGTACTTCTCGGCCATCTTCGTCTGGCGCAACTTCGGCGTGGCCGCCGCCGGCCACGCGCTCTACGACATCTTCGTCGGCTGACGTGGAACGGAGCCTCCCCACCGGGTAGATTGGTCCGCCTATGAACGCGCCGGCCGAAGCCGCTTTCCAGCGCTGCATCGACCCCGCCTGCGGGGCGACCTACGCGCTCTCCGAAGTCCGCACCGTGTGCGGGCAGTGCGGCGAATTGCTCGACGTGGCCTACGACTGGAACCGCCAGACCGTCCCGCAGAAACTCAGCGCCTTCGAGCGCAAGTACGCGACGCGCCGGTACCCGCTGCACTACAGCGGCGTCTGGCGCTTCAAGGAACTGCTCAACATTGCGCCCGACGACAAGGTGCTGACCATCGGCGAGGGGCAGACGCAGCTGCGCCCCGAGCCCGAGGTCGCGCGCTACGTGGGGCTGCATGCGAAGGAGGTCTTCCTGCAGTACGAAGGCCTCAACCCGTCCGGCAGCTTCAAGGACAACGGCATGTCGGCGGCCTTCACTCACGCGCGCACCGTCGGCGCGCACCGCGCCGCCTGCGCCAGCACCGGCAACACCAGCTCCAGCCTGGCCGCCTACGCCGCCGCCAGCGCCGCGCTGGGGCCCGACCAGCGCATGGAAGCCGTCGTCTTCGTCGGTTCGGGACGCATCGCGCTGGGCAAGCTCAGCCAGGGCCTGGACTACGGCGCCAAGACCGTGCAGATCATGGGCCGCTTCGACGACGCCATGAAGCGCGTGCAGGAAGTCACCAAGGCGCTGGGCATCTACCTGGTGAACTCGGTCAACCCCTTCCGCCTCGAAGGGCAGAAGACGATCATGTACCGGGTGCTCGAGGCGCTGGAGTGGGACGTCCCCGACTGGATCGTCGTTCCCGGCGGAAATCTGGGCAACAGCTCGGCGTTCGGCAAGGCCTTTCAGGAACTGAAGGCGCTGGGCCTGATCCCGCGCCTGCCGCGGCTGGCCGTCGTGGTCGCGCGCGGCGCCGACACGCTGCAGCGGCTCTACAACGAGCAGGGCCTGCGCTGGAACGGCGGCAAGTACGACAAGGACCTGGTGAAGAAATTCTATGCGCAGATGGACAAGGAGAAGCGCGAGGCCAACACCATCGCCAGCGCCATCGAGATCAACCGCCCGGTCAACCTGCCCAAGTGCCTGCGCGCGCTGGAGTGGATGAACGGCGTGGTGCTGTCGTGCAGCGACCAGGAGATCCTCGACGCGAAGGCCATCGTCGGGCGCGGCGGTCTGGGCTGCGAACCCGCCAGCGCGGCCGGCGTCGCGGGATTGAAGCGCCTCGTTGCCGACGGCGTGATCTCCAAGGGCGAACGCGTCGTCTGCATCGTCACCGGCCACCACCTGAAGGCCAGCGACGTGACCGTGGGCTACCACAGCCTGCACGGCGAGGACTTCAAGCACGAGTTCGCGCGCTACGACGGCGTGACGACGAACAAGCTCGCCAACTACCCCGTGCAGGTGAAGAACGACCTCAATGAGATCCTGCGCGTGTTGGGCGAAGGCGCCCACGGAAGCTGGGACGCGTGATCCGGTTCTGGATTGAGACGGAAAAAAGACGGAGAAATAGCTCATGCCCATCCAACTCTGCATCGCCGGCGCCGCGGGGCGCATGGGCCAGCGCCTGGTCGCGCTGGCGCACGAAGACCCCGAACTCGAGGTCGCCTATGCGCTCGAGCACAGCGGCCACGCCTGGATCGGCAAGGACTTGGGCATGCTCAGCGGTCTGGGCGAGAGCGGCGTCAAGGTCGCGCGCAGCATCTGCCCCAACTGCGCCTTCGACGCGGTGATCGACTTCACGCTCCCCGAAGGCTGCGTCGCCAACGCACAGGCCGCCGCCGAACAGGGCAAGGCCCTGGTCATCGGCACGACGGGCCTGGACGAGAAGCAGAAGGCGGCGATCGCCGCCTGCGCCAAGAAGGTGCCCGTCATCCACGCGCCGAACTTTTCCGTCGGCGTGAACGTGCTCTTCAAAGCCGCAGCCAGCGTCGCGAAGACCCTGGGGCCGGACTACGAGATCGAGATCGTCGAGGCGCACCACGACCAGAAGGTCGACGCCCCCAGCGGCACCGCGCTGGGCCTGGCCGAGCACATCGCCAAGGCTCTGAACAAGGACCTCAAGAAAGACGCCGTCTACGGACGCCACGGCCAAACGGGCAAGCGCCCCAAGGGCGAGATCGCCATCCACGCGCTGCGCATGGGCGACGTCGTCGGCGAGCACACCGCGTACTTCGCCATCGGCGGCGAGCGCCTGGAACTGACGCACAAGGCCTCGTCGCGCGACACCTTCGCCCGCGGCGCGCTGCGCGCGGCCAAGTGGCTGGTCCAGAACAAGAAGGCCCCCGGCATGTACTCCATGGCGCAGGTGCTCGGCTTCGAGTAACCGCCGCTGCCGTCCTTTCGTTGACCCGCCCGGCGCGGCATCGGTTAAACTGCACGGGCAGCTTCCAACGCCGACGCGGCCGGGTACGCCATGACGCGCCTCTGCTACATCTGCGAAGCCACCTCCGGCGGCGTGCGCAAGCACCTGCGCCTGCTGATCGAGTGCTTCGCGCGTCCCGAGGAAGGCCTCGAAGTCCATGCGCTGCTGGGTGACCGCGGCGAGCCCGGCTTCAAGGAAGAGGTCGAGGCCTGGCGCGCGCGCGGCGTGAAGGCCGAGATTCTGCCCGAACTCCAGCGCGAGATCCGCTTTTCGCCCGACCGCGCCGCGTACGCGTCCATCAGGGGCCGCCTGCGTGAGATCGCGCCGCAGATTGTGCACACGCACGGCAGCAAGTCCGGTTTCCTGGGCCGGCTGGCCGCGCGCGCCGTGAAGGTGCCGCGCATCCTGCACACGCCGCACGTCTTTCCTTTCCAGTCGCGCGGCGGGCTCGCGGGCGCCTTCTTCCTGCTGCTCGAACGCTACGCCGCGCAACGCTGCGATACCATCGTCTGCGTCGGCGAGAGCCAGCGCGAGGAAGCGCTGTGCGTGCGCCTGGTTGCACCCGAACGCCTGCTGGTGATTCCCAACGGTGTCGCCGTGCCCGAGCCGCTGTCCGCCGAAGCGCGCAGCGCGCTGCGGGCCAAGCACGGCCTGCCGGCGGAGGGGCTCATCGTGGGAATGTGCGCGCGACTGGCGCCGCAGAAGAGCGTGGACGTCTTTGTCGAGGCTGCGGCGCGCGCCGTTAAGGCGGTACCGAACGCGCTCTTCGTCGTCGCGGGCGAAGGCCCGCTGCGAGGCGGCCTGCAGGCACGCGCGGCGGCGTTGGGGTTGAACGAGACGAGGCTGAAGCTGCTCGGCCATGTGTCCGACGCGGCGGAACTCTGCGCGGCCTTCGATGTCGCGGCGATGACAAGCCACTACGAGGGCCTGCCGTACGCGCTGCTGGAGGCCATGGCCTGGGGCGTGCCGGTGGCGGCGACGGCGGTGGCAGGCAGCGCCGACCTGGTGTGCGGCGGCGAGAGCGGCCTGCTGGCGCCTCCGGACGACGCGCGTGCCATCGCGCAGAATTTCGAACGCCTGCTCAAGGATCCGGACCTGCGCGCGAAGCTGGGGCAGGCCGGGCGCGAACGCGTGAAGGCAGACTTTTCGCTGGCCGGGTTCCTCGATGCGCACCGCAAGCTCTACCGCGGCTCGAATTGAGCCGTCGCGGACAGGCCTAACTTACAAAAGAGGAATCAGGGCTTGGCCTGCTCGTACAGCGGGTCGTCTTTCATGATCTGCAGGCGCACGGCGTGGATGTACATCTCCAGGTAGCCTTCGTTGTAGGTCCAGGGCGTGAGGGCCGGGACCCAATCCCCTTCCTGCTTCATCCGGTAGATGCGGCGCCAATCCTCCGGCTGAGACTTCTCGAAGTCCCGGTGCCAGAAGGTCCACTCCTTGCCGTCGGCCTGGATGGCCAGCTGGCCGCGCGCCTTGTTCTGTGCGTCCAGCACGCCCGAGTCCATCCAAGGCATTCGTTCCGTATAGCCCCAGATCCCGAGGTCGCCCTCCTTGGTGTAGCGTGAGCCGAAGCCCATTGCATACTTGTCGCCGTCCCACAGGCCGATGCCGACCAAGAAGTTGCGCCGCGCGTTTTCGCCGGCTTCGTAGGCGATTTCCAGGCGGAAGCGCGCGGGCTTCACGTTGCGCAGGGTGACCAGGCAGGCCTCGTTGCGCCCGGTGCCGTAGAACGCGCCGCCGGTGCCCTTGAAACGGACCAGCGCTCCGCGTGCCTCCGCGCCGGCCAGGACGAAGCGTTCGGTGGCGCCGCGCTTGCGCGGGTCGTCGATCTGCCAGTCGCGTCCGAAGTTCACGGCGTCTTTGGCCAGCCAGGTGACGGTCAGCTTCTCGGCGTCGAACTCCATCTTCTGGTTGATGCCGATGTTCTTGGCCGCGCCCAGCGCGACGGTGGTCAGCTTCACCTCGCCGGCCTTGGGCTCGGGGGGCTTGGGATCTGGGGGTTTGGGCTGGGTCGGCGGGGCCACCGCGACAGCCACCGGCGCTGCGCTGCCGGCCGCGGCAGTCTGGAGCGTGACCGCGCCGCCGGACGGTGCGGTCACGTTCGCCTTCGCGGACAGCGTCTTGCCGCCCGGGAAGGTGACCTTCACCACGGCCTCGCCTGCGGGGACGCCGAAGATCAGGTCCGGCGAGGCGTTGCTGCCGCGTCCGTCGCCGCCGCTGACCCATTGCGTCTGCGTGCGCCGCCAGCCGTCGGTAACTTCCACGCGCGCGCCGAAGACCGGGCGCCCGCCGCGGGTGTCGAAGCGCACGCGCAGCGGCGCGGCCTGGGCCGATACGTTGTTCTGATTCAGCAGCAGGCGGTTGGAATGGTCGCCGCGCAGCAGCACCAGGTCCGGAAGGCCGTTGCCGTCCGCGTCGAGCACGCCGATGCTGCTGATGGTTTCAATGTTGCCGCGGCGGCCCGACCGCATCTGTTCGGTGCGGTCGTGGAAGCGGCCCGCACCATCGTTGAGGTAGAGGTGCAGGTTGATTGCGTCGGCCACCAGCAGATCCTGGTCGCCGTCGAGGTCCAGGTCCGCAAAGGCGGCGGCGAAGCTGCCTTCGCCCAGGTTCGCCAGGTCGCCGGACTGCGCCAGTGCCTCGCGGAAGCGCCCGCGGCCGTCGTTGATAAAGAGCTTGGGCGCTTTGGGGTGCGGCACGAAGACGTCTGCCCAGCCGTCGTTGTTCACGTCGCCCCAGGCCAGTCCGGTCTTGTGGTCGTGATCGCCGCCGTAGGCGATGCCGTTGTCGGCCTTGACGAACCGGCGGCCCTGTTCGTTGTGCAGGACCAGGCCGCGTCCGGCTTCGCCGCTGTAGACGACGTCGGTGTAAGAGTCGTTGTCCAGGTCCACGGCGATCAGGAAGTCGCCGTTGCCGGAGCGCAGGTCCTTCGTATCCAGGCCCGCGGCCTCCGAGACGTCGTCGACGCGGTCGTCGGAAGGGAACTTGAACAAGAACAGGCGCGGGTCGGCCGCGGCGAGGAACTCGGCACGGCCGTCGCCGTCGAAGTCGATCCAGGCCGAGCCTTCCGTATTGTTGATGGGCTTTTCCTGCTCTGGCGGATAGATCATCGTACGGAAGCGCAGTGGATCGCCGCCTTCGTTCAGGTACCGGTGCAACCGGCCGGAGGCGAGGAACGAGAGGTCCGCGCGGCCGTCGCCGTTGAGGTCGCCGATGTGTGCGGTGCGGCTGGGGAAGCTCGACAGCGCGCTGGCCGGCGCGCCGTCCTGGAAGCCCTGGGCGGAGCCCAGCAGGAAGCGCCAGCCGCTGTCCCGGTCGGAGCCAAACAGGAGGTCAGGGCGGCCGTCGCCGTTGACGTCGCCTACCGCGATGCCCGTCGGGAACTGAATCCGGGCGTCGGCCAGCATGCCGCCTATCGACGGGTTGCGTCCTGCGTCGCGGAAGGCCACGTCGCCGACGCCCTGCTTGGGCTGCACTTGCGAGGACGGTGCGGGCTGGACGGGCTGCGCGGGCGTGACGGAGGCCACCTTGTCCGGCGCCGGGCCCTTCAGCAGGGCCAGGTTTGCTTCCAGGTGCTCGCGTTCGCCGCCCGACAGCCGCGCCAGGAACTCGCCGGCGGCGTCGAGATCCCCGCGCAGTGTCAGGTAGCGCGCCGCGTTGGTCGCGCCGCTGCGGGCATGGATCATTTCCGCGATCTGCCGCGGGTCGATCCAGTGCGCTGCAACTTTCCCTTCGCCC
This sequence comes from Planctomycetota bacterium, assembly GCA_023150555.1. Classification (GTDB taxonomy): domain Bacteria; phylum Planctomycetota; class SZUA-567; order H5-PLA8; family H5-PLA8; genus JAKLKQ01. The sequence continues at coordinate 127,409 of JAKLKQ010000001.1, read as the reverse complement.
CCGCGGAAGGTCAGCATCAGCTGGTCGCCCGGGCCCGCTTCCTTCGCCACGCCAGTGTCCGCGGGCGCGTGGTCGGCGCCTTCGTCCGTCAGCCGCACGGTGACTTTCTTTTCTGCCAGCGCGTGCAGGACCTTTTCTTCCAGGCCGATGAGGCGTTCGAGTTCTTTGAACTCCGCTTCGATGCTGCTGCGCGCGGCGGGATTGGCGGGTTTGCCGATCTCTTTCTTCAGGGCGTCGCGCGTTTTGGTCAGGCCGTTGGCCGACACGCCGCCTGTCATCTTTTTCAGGAACTCGGCGTATGCCCGGCGCGCGGTGGGCTCCGACGGCACGCCCGGAGCTGCGGGGCCGGGTTTGGGCGGCGGAGCATTGGTCTTCGGATCGGGCGCCGGTACGGCCGGCTTGGGTTCGGGCTTTTCGCCCGGCAAGGCCAGGTCGTCGGAGGCGGGGACGGGCGGATTCGCGGCCAGGTCCTTCACGGGCGTGGCGGGATTGGTCGGCGTGGCTGGTGAAGACGGGTCTGGAACGCCAGCCTTTGTCGCGGGCGAATCGGGCGTGGCGGGCTTGGGTGCGTCGGTGCCGGGGCGCACAGCGGTGTCCGGCGCGGGGTCGGGCGTGCGCGGGCGTGCGCGGGCCTGCGGCCGCGAGGGCGGCGGCGCACTGTCGAAAAGATTCATGAGGATGAGCAGGCCCACGATCGCTACGACGCCGCCCAGGATCGCGCCGATGGGCACGCTGCTGCCGCGCCGTGTGCCGGGTGAGTAGCGGACGGCGCGCTGAGCGGTGCTGGAGTCGTTCAACCGCGGCAGGTTGCCGCTGGAGCCCGGCGCGCGAGAGCTGCCGATGGCGAGCACCGAGCGCGCGTTGCTGGCGTTGGGCGACAGGCGGCGCTTGGCTCCGCCCTTGGGGCGCGCGCAGGACGTCACGCCGCGGAAGCGCGCGGCTTCGACGGGCAGGTCGTCGTGCGCGGCCGTGAGGTCCGCGATCAGTTCCTCGGGGTTGGCGTAGCGGTCCTCGGGCGCCTTGGCCATCATCATCGAGACTACCTGCCCCCAAGTCTCGGGGACCTCGGGGTTGAGCTGGCAGACGCTGGGCGCTTCCTCGGTGAGATGCTTGGCCATGATCACGGCGGAGCTGTTTCCGTCGAAGGGCGGGCGCCCAGTGAGCATGTGGTAGAAGGTCGCGCCCAGGCTGTAGATGTCGGCGCGGGTATCGACGTTGGGCAGGCCGCGAGCCTGTTCGGGGGCGATGTAGTGCGGCGTGCCGACGGCCTGTCCGGACTGCGTCAGGCTGGCGTCTTCGGAGCCCTCTTCCTTCTTGGCCAGGCCCAGGTCGCAGAGTTTGGCGATGCCGCCCTGGGCGATCATGATGTTGTCGGGCTTGATGTCGCGGTGGACGAGTCCGTTCTTGTTGGCGTAGACCAGGGCGTCGGCGATCTGCCGGACGATGCGGTAGCACTCTTCCAGTTCGATGGGCTTGCGGTCGCGCAGGAGCTTGTGCACGGAGTAGCCGTCGATGAACTCCATCGCGAAGAACGTGTAGCCGCCGGCTTCGCCGCAGTCGATGCCGTTGATGATGTTCAGGTGGTTGAGCTTGGCACTCAGGCGCGCCTCGCGCAGGAAGCGCTGCTTGAAGGCCTGGTCCTTGGCCAGGTGCGGCGGCAGGATCTTCAGCGCCACCACGCGGTCCATGTTGATCTGCCGCGCGCGGAAGACCGCGCCCATGCCGCCCTGGCCGACCTTCTCGAGGATCTCGAAGCCGCCGATCACCGTCGCCCCGCGCACGGCGCGTTCGAGCGCGCGCACCTGCTGGAGGGTGACGGAACCGCTTTCCAGGAGCACGGTGGACAGGTCGGCGCCGGTGGACTGGGCCTGCCGCTGGGCCTCCGCGAGTTGCTCGGGCGTGCAGTAGCCGCGTTCGACGGCCAGCGCGCCGAGGTCGCCCGCCGGCGTCTGCAGGATCTCTTGGGAACCGGTGGTCTTGCGCCTGCGGTTCATTGTCGTCTCGTGATGCTGCTCGCGTTGGGTTCCTGGGTGCCGCAATGCACAATGTGACATGGTAACAGACTGCCATAGGTTTGTCGTGCGAATCGGGTCAAGTAATTCCAGATTCCGTAAGGGGTTATGCACGGTGCATTAGGCCGGATTCGGGGCTCTTGGAGAGGCCGGAATTTGGGCGGATTGCATCAAGGCGCTGAAGCCGCCGGACGATACTTTCCACAACGTCCCGGCAGGTCTGGGGCGGACAACGATTTACGGCGGGGGGATGGGCTTGCTGCCTGCGGGCAGCTCGGAGGACTTGGGTATGGCCGAAGCGAACCTGGCAGCAGACTGCGCGACCGTCATCGGGGCGGACGCCGAGATCAAGGGCGAGATCAAGGTCGAGAAGGGCATCCGCGTCGACGGAAAGATCGAAGGCTCCGTCGAGACCGAAGGCAAAGTCTTCGTCGGCAAGAGCGGCCAGTTCAAGGCCGACATCACCGCCGGCACCGTCGTCATAGAGGGCAAGGTCGACGGCAACATCACCGCCAGCGACCGCGTGCAGGTCGAAGCCGGCGCCGAAGTCACCGGCGACCTCAGCGCCAAGAAGCTCGTCATCAACGACGGCGCTACCTTCAGCGGCAACGTCACCGTCGGTGCCAAAGGCGGCAGCAAGAGCGAATCCAGCGCCAGCGTCAACCGCCTGAACACCCTCTCCGCCGTCGGCGCCGGAAACGGCAACGGCGGTGTGCTGGTGAAGAACTAAGTCTTCCCCGCGCACTTCGCGCGGCCCTTCCTCAATGCTTCTCCTCCGCGGAGGCAGGCCACTTTGGGCAGCCTCCGCTTCCCTTTTTTGCAGGGCCTATCGTCTCGTTGAACGTCGGTTGCGCCTCCGGCGCGGGGCCGGTAGCTTGGGTCTGCCACGAAAAACACTCATGAGGAGAGCGCTTCCATGCTGAGCAAGAAGCTCAACGACGCCCTGAACAAGCACATGAACCTGGAGTTCCACAGCGCCTACAGCTACCTCGCCGCGGTGGCGCACTTCGAGACCGAGGAGCTGCCGGGTTTCGCCAACTTCTACAGCATCCAGGCGAAAGAGGAGCTGACCCACGCGATGAAGTTCTTCAACTTCATCCAGGATGCCGGCGGCCAAGCCAAGCTTGCCGACGTCGCCGCCCCGCGCCAGTCCTACAAGAGCCCGCTCGACGTCTTCGAAGCCAGCCTGAAGCAGGAACAGAACGTCTCCAGCGAGATCAACAAGCTGCTGGACCTGGCCATCGCCGAGAAGCACGCCGGCACGCGCGTCTTCCTTCAGTGGTTCGTCACCGAGCAGCTGGAAGAGGAAGCGCTCTTCAACCGCTGCATCCGCCGCATCAAGATCGCCGGCAAGGACGGCCAGGGCCTGCTGCTGATCGACCAGGAGCTGGGCAAGCGCACCGGCGACGGCGAGGCTGCCGCCGAATAGGACGCCGGAAAATCAGGCGTCGGGGAATTTCCCACTGGCTTGGGCACATGAAAGCGGCCTGAGCCCGGAGTCCTTTCGATGCTGATCCTGCTGCTGATAGCCGTCTGTTTCCTCGCCTACAGCAACGGCGCCAACGACAACTTCAAGGGCGTCGCCACGCTCTTCGGCTGCGGCGCGCTTGCCTACCGCCGCGCGCTGGCTTTCGCGACGCTGGCCACCTTTGCCGGCTCGGTCTCCTCGATCTTCCTCGCCGGCGCGCTGGTGGAAAACTTCTCCGGCAAGGGCCTGGTTCCCGACGCCTGGGTCGCCGGTCCGGCTTTTCTGGCCGCCGTGGCGCTGGGTGCGGCGGCGACGGTGATCCTGGCCACGCGCCTGGGCTTCCCCATCTCGACTACGCACGGCCTTACCGGAGCGCTGGTCGGCGCGGGGCTGGTGGCGGCGGGCACCGAACTCGATTTCGCTAAGCTGGGCGGCGCGTTCTTCCTGCCGCTGCTGCTCAGCCCGCTTCTGGCGCTCGCCGGCGGCGCGGTGCTGTACCTGATCCTCCACAAGCTACGCGTGCGCAGCGGCGTCACCTGCGAGTCGTGCCTCTGCGTGGGCGAGGCCGCTGCGCCCGTCCCGGTGCCCGTTGCCGCCGGCGTGCGCCTGGACAGCGTGGCCGTCGTTCCCGCGCCCATGCCCGCGCCGGTGCCGATGTTCTCCGCGGGCATCTCGAACGAGAACGCCTGCGCGATGCGCTACGCCGGCACCTACTGGGGCCTCAACGCCCAGAAAGCGCTCGACGCGCTGCATCTCCTCAGCGCCGGCGCGGTCAGCTTCGCGCGCGGCCTGAACGACACGCCCAAGATCGTCGGCCTGCTGCTAGTCCTGCGCGCGCTGGGCGTGGCGTGGCCGCACGCCGCGCTGGCGGCGGCGGTGGCGGTATGCATGGCGCTGGGCGGCGTGCTGCATGCGCGGCGCGTGGCCGAGACGATGAGCAAACGCATCACGCCGCTCAACCACGGGCAGGGCTTTACCGCGAACGTCGTGACCGCGGGACTGGTGATCGGCGCGAGCGTCGCCGGGATGCCCGTCAGCACCACGCACGTTTCCGTGGGCTCGCTCTTCGGCGTGGGTCTGGTCAGCGGGAGCGCAGACAAAAGGGTCTGCGGGCAGATCGTGCTGAGCTGGCTCCTGACGCTGCCCCTCGCCGCGGCCCTGGCCGCCGGCAGCTACGCGCTGCTGGCGTAGCACGTTCCCCCTGTGGCATTTCCCTACGCCGGAATCCCGCGCTTTGTGAGGGAAGTCTCCACGTTGGCGCACAAAACGCCACTCCATCGATTTTGTAACATATTAATTTGAATTGGGTTACGAGATCACATCGGTTGGGCCTCGCGGCGGCACCGGCTTTGCTCCGTGCCTGTCGTCGGAAAGCAGGCGTCTAACTGCCTGAGGGCATCCAAAAGGAGGCGTACCGATGAGAGCGGTGGCGAAGTGGGGCGGGGCGGTGCTCGCAGTAGCACTGGCGGTGGCCGGAACGGCCCGCGCCGGAGACGGCGGGCGCCGCGGCGCGCTGCGCGACGCGTTGCGCGAACGCTACGCGGAGAAGATCAAGACCCTGCGCGAGAGCGTGCAGGCTTTCTACGAAGCGCGCGAAAGCGGCGACAAGGACGCCGCCATGGCCGCCGCCGAGAAGGCCAAGGCCGCGTACAAGGACCTGCCGAAGATGGTCCAGAGCAAGATCGACGAGCGCCATCCCGGCACCACCGAGCGCCTTACTTCGCTGCAGGACGAGTACGACGCCGAGGACGACGCGCCCGAAGGCGCGACCAAGTCTGCCAGCAGCGACGTGAACGTGACGAAGGACGGCAACACCGTCACCAAGGAAGGCGCCTACACCGGTCCCAACGGCAACACCGCCACGTCCGAGTCCACCTGGACGAGGGACGGGAACACGGTCACGAAGGAAGGCACCTACACCGGGCCCAACGGCAACACCGCCACGCAGAACGCGACCGTCACCAAGGAAGGCAACACCGTCACGCGCGACGGCCACACCGAGACCAGCACCGGCCGCAGTGCCGACAGCACCGACACCTGGACCAAGGACGGCAACACCGTGACCCACGAAGGCAGCACGACGTTCGGCAACGGAAAGACCGCCACCCGCGAAGACACCTGGACGAAGGACGGCAACACCGTCACGCACACCGGCAGCAACACCGGCCCCGGCGGCAAGACCAGCGGCGTCGACGCGACCATCACGAAGGAAGGCAACACCGTCACCAAGGACGCGACCTACACCAAGAAGGACGGCACCACCGTCGAACAGGACGCGACCTGGACCAAGGACGGCAACACGGTCTCCAAGGAATCGACGTGGACCAGCAGCACCGGCAAGACCGCCACGCAGGAAGCCACCATCACCAAGGACGGCAACACCGTCACCCGCGATGGCCACACCGAGACCAACACCGGCAAGTCCTGGGACAGCAAGGACACCTGGACGAAGGATGGCAACACGGTGAATCACGAAGGCAGCACCACCAACCAGGACGGCAAGACCGCCACCCGCAACGACAAGTGGCAGCGCGACGGCAACACCGTCAACCACGAAGGCAGCAACACCGGCTTCAACGGCGGCACCCGCGAACGCAGCGGTTCGTTCACCGGCGACGGCTCGGGCTGGAAGGGCCAGAGCGGCGGGAGCTTCAAGCCCAGCTTCAAGGACGACTACGACATCTTCGGCGGGCGCGGCAAGCCCAAGCCCAAGGCGGGCGGGTCGGGCAGCCGTTCGAGCGGCGGCGCGAAGGCGCGCGGCGGCCGGCGCTAAGAACGTCCGCACTCTTCATCCACCAACGCCTCACCGCGGCCCGGGCATATCAAGCCCGGGCCGCTTTCTTATTGGTGCAGGTTTGCGCTAGAATGCCGGCATGAAGCGCGATCGTCTCGTCCACCTCTTCGCGGCGCTCACCGCGGTGCTGCTCTTGGCAGGTAGCTGGCGCTGGAGCGAGATCCGCCCCGGCGCGGGGCGCTCCGCCGAAGCCGTCGCCGCCGAACAGGCCGCGCGCGCCGACACCTCGCACGATCCGGCCTGGCGCCACGCGACCGGCGCCCTCGGGCATCCGCTGGGCAAGCATTTTGTCATTGAAGGGGAAGTCGCTGCTGGCGACAAAACGGGACCCAACCCAAACGCACGAGTGAACGGCTTTCGTGTCGACGCCGTAGACGGCAAATCTCTAGCCGAGCCGAAGGGCATCAACGTGGAGGGCCAGGAGAAGCTCGGCCCCGGCCGCTTCCGTCTGGAAGGCTACGAGTACGAGCGCTGGCTGGGCTACGAAGGCAGCGCGATCGTGCAAGGTTTCTATCCGCTCTTCGTGCCCATGAAGATCACGCGCATGAAATAGCGTTCCCCAAAAATTCGTTCTCCGTGCGCTCCGTACCTCCGCGGTGAAAAAGCTTGCTGCACTTGCCGCGCGCGGGGGCGGGGGTATTTTGAAGCGCGGTTCCTGAACATCTTCCGACAACGGCGTTTTGCTCGCGAGGTCCGCCATGGCCGAACTGAAGATCAAGTCTCCCGAATCCTGCCGCTGGGACGCCGCGGCCCTGGGCGAGATCATGCTGCGCCTGGACCCCGAGGACGGCCGCATCCACACCGCGCGCCACTTCCGCGTGTGGGAAGGCGGCGGCGAGTACAACGTCGTGCGCGGCCTGCGGCGCTGCTTCGGCCTGCGCGGCACGCACGTGACGGCGCTGGTCGACAACCCCGTCGGGCGGCTGGTCGAGGACTTCATGCTCACCGGCGGCGTGGATGTCTCGCACATCAAGTGGGTCGCCGACGACGGCGCGGGCCGGTCCGCGCGCAACGGGCTGAACTTCACCGAGCGCGGCTTCGGCGTGCGCGGGGCCGTCGGCTGCAGCGACCGCGGCCACACCGCCATCTCGCAGCTCAAGCCCGGCGACATCGACTGGAAGCGCCTCTTCAAGGACGAAGGCGTGCGCTGGCTGCACTGCGGCGGCATCTTCTGCGCGCTGGGCGAGAAGACCCCCGATGTCGCGCTGGAGGCCTTCGAGGTCGCCAAGGAACACGGCACCGTCGTCAGCTACGACCTGAATTTCCGTCCCAGCCTCTGGAAGTCGCTGGGCGGATCGAAGCGCGCCGTCGAGGTCAACCGCCGCGTCGCGAAACTCGTGGACGTGATGATCGGCAACGAGGAAGACTTCACCGCGGCGCTGGGCTTCGAGGTCAAGGGCGTCGACCACAACCTCACCGAGCTCGACCCCGGCAACTTCAAGGCCATGATCGAGAAAGTGGTGAAGGAATATCCGAACTTCAAGGTCGTCGCGACCACGCTGCGCGGCGTGAAGAGCGCCGGCGTTAACGACTGGGGCGCCGTCTGCTGGGCGAACGGCAAGTTCCACGAAGCCACGCAGCGCAAAGGCCTGGAGATCTACGACCGCGTCGGCGGCGGCGACAGCTTCGCCAGCGGCCTCGCCTACGGCTTCCTCAGCGGCCAGGGCGCGCAGATGGCCGTCGAATACGGCGCGGCGCACGGCGCGCTGGCCATGACCACCCCCGGCGACACGACCATGGCCACGAAGTCCGAGGTCGAGAAACTCGTCAAGGGCGGCGGCGCGCGCGTGCAAAGGTAGCGCGCACGCGCTATCCTTGGGCGTCATGAGCGGCGCCGATGAGAAGCAACCGCCCAAGCGCTGGCCCGGGTTCAACGACCACTTCTCGGGCCACAGCAAGGTCTACGCGCAGTTCCGCCCCGGCTATCCGCAGGACCTCTTCGCGTTCGTCGCGCGCCACGCGCCGGCGAAAGAACGCGCGTGGGACTGCGCCACCGGCCCGGGGCAGGCCGCGCGCGGGCTGGCCGAACATTTCGCCGAAGTGATCGCGACGGACGCCAGCGCCGAGCAACTCGCGCAGGCCGAGCCTCACCCGCGCGTGCGTTTTGCGAAGGCGCCTGCCGAAGCGAGCGGCCTCGCCGGCGCGTCCGTCGATGCCGTCACCGTCGCGCAGGCCCTGCACTGGTTCGACCTCGACAAGTTCTACGCCGAAGTCCGGCGCGTGCTGCGCCCAGGCGGGGTGATCGCCGTGTGGTCGTACGGGATCATGTACATCGAACCGCCCATCGCGGAGATCGTCAACACGTTCTACGAGGTCACCGTGGGCTCGTACTGGCCGCCGCAGCGCAAGCTGGTGGAGGACGGATACCGCTCGCTGCCGTTCCCGTTTGAGAGCATCGAAGCCCCGTGCTTTACGATGTCCGTGCGCTGGACGCTGCCGCACCTGATGGGCTACCTCGATTCGTGGTCGGCGACGCAGCGCTACAAGCGCGACCGGCAGCACGATCCGTTACCGGAACTTTACACGCGCCTGGAACCGCTCTGGGGCGAGGCTTCCGCCGAGAAGGAAGTCCGCTGGCCGCTGGTCTTCAAGGCGGGACGCGTGAACGCCTGAAAGACCCGGCGTATTTGCGGGAATAGCAGAAGTATGACGGACCATGCGCCGAAGCCGCCCAAACTCTCCTTCCGCTACCAGACCTCCGACCTGCTGCTCGCCGTGGCGCTGTGCGGGCTCGAGGGCTTTGCATTCGCTGAACTGCTGCGCGCTCAGGGCAACGTGAAGGCGCTATACGCCGCGGCCTGCGGGATGGCGCTGGGCGTGCTCTTCATGGTGGGCGGGGGCTACATGGCGGTGCGGCACTGCGAGGAACACAAGATCGCATCGCGCGGCAAGCGCCTGCTCAGCTTCCTGATGGTGAACCTGATGCTGCTCTGCTTCGTCGGCGCGGCGTTCTTCTATTTCATGGGCCGGTGAACGCATGGAATGAGATGCGGCTTGATGCACGACGACCATACACCGCTTCCCGAGCAACCCTTCCGCTACGGCATGTCCGAGCTGCTCGCGGCGCTGTTTGCCTGCGCGCTGGAAGCATACGTCTTCATCGAACTCCTGAAAATCGCCAGCGGCAAGCCGACCGAGTCCATCGTTTCCGGAATGGTCTTCGCCATCACGCTGGTGGCCGGCGCGGGCTTCCTCGCCGCGCGCTATTGCACCACGAAAAAGATCGAGGCCCGCGGCAAGCGGCTGGGCATCTTCCTGTTGATGAACTTCCTTCTCTTCGCGATGATGCCGGGCATCCCGCTGTTGTTCGGCCTGCTTGCGCATGTGTACCGGCTCTGAAGTTCCCGTTGATCGCCACGAGGTGGTACGGGCAGTAACGCCTGGGGTCGGCCGAAAGAAATTCTCAATTACGGGGAATAGGGAAAGCATGGCTGCCGACGCGACCGATTCCGGACTGCGCTATTCTTCCTTCGATCTGATCTTCTTTGTCGTGCTCGCCGCCGCACAGTGTTACTTCTTCGTCGAGTACATCGGCAAGCGCGCTCCAACCCAGGACAAGGTAGCGGCGATGGTATCGGCTGCGGCCATCGGCCTGGGCATTGCCTTCGGCTCCGGCTTTCTGGCCTCGCGGCGCTGGACCGACCGGAAGATCGAGTCCCGGTGGGCGCGCGTGGGACTGCTCGTCGCGGTGACGGTGCTGCTGTACGCCATCATCCTCGGCTTCGGAATCTTAATTCTGCTTATCCGCTGACCGCACGCGCTTTACTGCCGGATCCCCCAATCGAGCCGTTCTCCGTGTTGCTCTGTGTCCTCTGCGCCTCTGCGTTGAAGTCGTTCCGGTCAAGGTTTGTCATGCGTTAGCGCGCGGCTCGCGCGTGACCAGCAGATCGAGGAAGGCCCACATCCTCGCCTGGTAGCGGAAGGCCAGCCACGCGGCGGCGATCGCCACAAAGCAGCAGAGCAGGAAGACGAACGCGACGGCTTCCAGCGGCAGTCCCAGGTCCTGTCCGATCACGACGAAGTCGTGGGCGTGCAGCCCGCGCCCGTCCTTGCCCATGCGGTACACCTCCTGGTCCTCGCGGCTGAAGATCAGCTTTAGGGCGAAGACGATGTCGTAGAAGAAGACGAAGAGGCCGATGCCGGCGTAGAGCGGGCGTTCGGCGGGGTTGAGAATGGCGCTGCCGCTGAGCGCCCTATACAGGAAGACGGCCCCGAAGATCAGCTCGAAGCCGTGCCCGAAAAAGGAGATCGCCACGTTGCCGAGTACCGTGTGCGACAGCAGGGCGTACAAGGCGAGCGTTACGCAAAGCGTGATCACCGTCGTGAGGTTGCGGCGGTAGAGCACCACGAAACCGGTCAGCAGCGCGTAGATCGTCAGCAGCAGCGGCGTCGAACGGTCCATGATCGCCGTCACACCGCCGCCGTAGGTCAGGTCGAAGGCGGGGATCGACGGGCGCGCCAGGATCCAGCTGGCGATCGCGTGGCCCATCTCGTGCATCAGCGTCACGAAGCCGTGGAAGACCGTGCTGAGGATCGGGATCAGCAGCGCGAGCACCGCGAAGACCGCCCCGCCGGCCAGGTTCGTCCAGGCCGGCTGGTCCATGCGCCGCGGCGCGAACGGGTCGTCTGCCCTTTTGCGCAGGAACGAAGCAGGGGCCGGCGCGCCGGGCGGCGGAGACGGCGGCACGGCAACACCCGTACGCAAAGCGTTGGGCGGCGGCGCGGGCGGCACGCCGGGCGCGGCGGGCGGCCTCCATTTGGCGAAGATCAGCCCGCACATCTTGCAGTCGCTGCGCCCGGCGGGCTGTTCGAAGCCGCAGCCCGGGCAGCGCATCGTCCCGTCGGTCAAGTCGAAGCTCCCAGCGCGTCGATGGCTACGATATTGAGATCTGCACGGATGACCTTGTCGCAGTTGGGGAGAAGTCTAAAACTGTGGCCCAACGCACAGCGGGTTTCGCGTAGGACCCTGCCGAAGTTGGACAGCAATCGGATACGGTGCCATGGCGGTTCCTTGAAGGGCTGTTCGGCGATCCAAACGGACTCACCGTCAGAAGACGGTGCGATGCTGAACGCATGGGTGCCTTCTGGTGGATACCGCCATACCTCCTTACCAGTTTTCAACAGATAGGAGACAACAGGACCACCCACCCACGACACAACAACTACATTCAAGGCGAACGCTACGTCCAAAATGGCCCAAGACTCCCGTTTCAGAACCTGTGATGTCCCGGAGGAACGGTCTTCAACCTTAACTTCACCCAATTCAAAGACCGCAATGCTGGAATCGGAAGAAAAATGAAAACCTTTCAGTCCACGGATAGGGCGGCGTTCGCGACCGTTCTTTGCGTTCAACGGTCTTGAGGCGCGGCCTTCAAATGCGCAGTACAAGACATCTTCTCGAGAATCGAAATTAATATCTTGAAGCTTCTTCAGATCGCGACGCTGCCAGATTAAGTTGCCTGTATCTATGTCGTAGGCAGCAATTCCGGTGTTATGGTAGGCGCCAGAAAACAGTCTCTTTGATCTAGAATCAATGGTCAGACGTTTACCTCCAGAAGAGTATGAGACTCCAGGAAGGCTGCGACGCCAGCCATCGGAGACGCGAAGTACGCAAACTTCACCACCCGAGGATCCTGCTGCAACGTGGCTTCCATCGTTGCTGACGGCGAACTCTCTATAATCTTCTTTATCCATGTGCGTCAACACTGACCAGATTGAACGATTTGTCGCTTTGCTTTCCATCCTGGCCGGTTTGCTGCCATTGGGAAAGTTTGGGCAATGGCGGATCGATTGCAAGAAAGAAATGCGGGAGGGCAAAAAATGGAGCGTCGGCGTTCTCGCCGACGGGGCCGCCGACATCTTGCCGGCACAAAAAGGAATCGGCTCAACGAATCTTTCTAGCCGCCGAGAGTTGCGGCACTCAGGCCGCCAATGAGGCAATCGTTCCAAACGGCCCGGCCTTGATCGTCCGCCGACGGAGATCCATTTCTCGCCACAGATGCGCGGGTTGGCAACCCGCGCCACGCGCTCGCGCGTCACGCGGTGCCTCTTCCTATTCTGCACTGGCTAGCTCTCGCTTCGTTTCCGCCTTCGCATGACGGCTTCGGCGCGACGAGGCAGGCGATCCAGATGGCACCCATGCAAATCCTTCTCTGTGAGCCTCGGCGTTGAAGTCGTTTGCCGTTTTCAGTTCCTCGCCACTCGCACCTGGCCGCTCACCCCTACGCCTTTTTCATTGGTGTTGCAATTGCGGCGCCGCGGTGACTTTTCCTTTCACCGCTTCCCCTCACTTTGTTGTCATTCTTTTTCACCCCTCGCCCCTATAGTTACGCAAAGCGTATATTGCACCTGGCGCAGCACGTCGGGCAATGTAACACATCCACGTTGTGCAAAAGCGCCGTAAGTCCAATGATTCCATTGCAGAATCACGGCTGCACCTTGTTGGAATCAAGAAAAGATAGATACAAATCGCCATGTGCACTCCAGCACGTCGCGCAGCACAAAGTGATTTCGCGAAATCTCGCGACTGACAATTTTTGTCGGGTCAGGTACCTGTGACGTTCTGTCACATCCCAGCGCGCCGCTTTCGCGGTCCGGCGAAGCGCCGCACGTAGTCGCGCGCGCGCCACGCCGCCCACGTCCGGAAGCGCGCCAGCGTGCGCGGCCGCTTCAGCGCCAGCACCGCCAGCGCCATCTCCTGCGCCAGGTCTTCGCGCAGGAAGGCGTCGCGGGGGGCGATGCGCCGCGCGACGGCCCGGAAGCTCGCGTGGAGCCGCTCGACCGCGTCCGCGGGATCGAAGAGCCGCGGGCCCGTTCGGCGGAGGCGCGGCACTCGGCGGAGTTCCGGATTGCGTGTGCGCAGGCGTGCGGCGATGCGTCCGCTGCAGCGCGTGCGGCGTGCGCGTAAGGTTGCGCGTGGCGCGGAACGAACGGTGGAACGAACGGCGATTCGTGCGGCGAGCAGCATGGTGTGGCGTCCTTCTCGATCGGGCAGCGCGCCGAAGAGGTGCCTCGCGAGGGCCGCGGGCTTCGACGTGGGCCGGTCTTGCGGGATCAGCGCCCGCGCGCGGGAAGGCGGTAGCCGGCCTTCCAGAGATATCGGGCCAGGCCGAGCGCCAGGCGGTCGCGGCGGCGTGGCGGGAGGTCCGGAGGCAGCAGCCGTTCGGCGCAGCGTCGCAGCCGGCGGACGCTTCCGCGCTGGCGGCGGTCGGGGCGCAGGCCCAGCGCCCACAGGCGGCGCGCGGTGTCGCGGCCCATCAGATCGACGCGGCGTTCTTGCAGGCGGGGGAACTCGGCGTGCCACCATTCGTGGACGTACGTCTCGAGTTTCTCTTTGCGCGGCTGGCGCGGCGAGACGGTGATCGCGCGGCGCTGGAACTCGCAGAGTCCCAGGATCTCGCGCTCGCGCACGCGTACGCGGCGCCCGGTGGTCAGTCGGTGCGTGAACATCTCTTCGATTTCCCCCCAGCGGTGTATCGGTGCGTCAGTTCGGACGGTGCGTTCGCGCGCGCGGAACGGATCGCGTTCGGCGACGCGCGGCGCAGGCGTTCGGCGCGCAGCACGCTACGGATGCGCTCCCATTGCGCGTGCGTCAGTGCACCGGCGAGCATCAGCACGAAAGCGTCGTGGGCGGCGTGCTGCAGCAGCGCCTCGGCCACGCCGTCGTCGTTCTGCGCGCGCCAGGCGCAGCCGGTGGCCGACGCAGTAGCGCAGCGCTTGCAAGCGGCGGCGGTCGGCGCTCCGGCGCCTGGGCGGCGCCCCTCGAACCGGCATGGGCGCGTCGGCCGGAGGCGGGTGAAGGGCTTTCCTCGAGGCAGGATCGGCGCCCGGCACGAGGCTCGCGAGGGTGTCCATTTCGTAGTTCCTCAGGTACCTATATGACACACTATGAAATATTTACTTACTTAAGTCAACTTAAATCCTAACATTATGTCATATTCAGTATAACTTGATACCCAATAAGGTATTAAACTGTGTGTCGGCTAGAACCTTTTCAATGACTTGTAAAAGAACCAAAGTATGTGACAATATTGGGATGAGCGACCTGTACTCGCGCTACCCGAAGGAGCAGACGTCCTACATTCGGGACCGGCTTCGGGACATCCTAAAGCGCCGGCGCTTCAAGGCGCGCGGCCTCTGTACGGCGGCAGGTATTGGGCGTACTTACCTTTTCAACCTCTTCAATGGGAAAATACAAACCGTTGATGGCGAAAAACTTGAGAGAATCCTTGAGGTGATGCGCATGACCGACGACGAATTCTTCGAACGCCCGGCTGGGACCACGCGCCCGCGCTACGCGCCGGCGCCCGCGCTGCGGGAAGAGGTCCGCGTGCCGCTCTTTGGGGAGATCCCCACCATCGCGCCCTCGTGGACCGAGGGCGAGCCGCTGCCCATCGAGGCCGTCGAGGCCACGCCGCGCGACCGCCAGATGAAGGCCTTCGCGCTGCGCGTGCGCGGCGATTCGATGAGCCCGCGCTTCCGCCACGGTGACGTTATCTTCCTGCGCCCGTTGGACTTGGTGGTGCCGGTGCTCGATCCGGACAACCCCGTTCCGCGCGGCGCGTTCCAGAGCCTCGATGGGCGCAGTGTCGTCGTAGTCGTGCATCGCGAGGTGACGCTGAAGGTCCTGCACGTCAAGGCGTTGGCGGGGCAGGACTACGAGCTGGTCCTCGAGTCGCCCAACGGCGCCTGCGATCCGATTCACGTCGGGCCTAAGGACGAGGTGCGCTTTCAGGGCGAGGTCTACAAGCTTCTGCGCCACGATCCGTAAGCGGTCTTGCTCGAAGGCTTTCCGAACGGACGCACGAGCGGCGCGGCGACGCGCCGCTTTTCTTTTGTGCGTGCTACCCCAGCGCCACCAGCAGCAGGCCTACAAGCAGCAGCAGCAGGCCTGCGAGTTTCGGGGCCGGCGCGCGTTCCTTCAGCAGCACGAAGGCCATCACCGCGCCTATGGGGATGCTCAGCTGCCGGAACGCCGCCACGTAGCTGACGTTGCGCACGAAGGCCATCGCCGCCAGCGCCAGCGGGTAGGTGAGGTAGATGCCCACGCCGACGATCACGGCCATCCGCCGTGCGGCGGCCCAGTCGCGGCGCAGGGCTTCGCGTTCGCGGCGGCTGCACGCGACGTACAGCGCCTGCCAGAACGCCGCGGCGAGGCCCTGCATCACGATGTACAGCGGCGGCGCGCTGTACGGCCCCAGCACGTCGCCGGGCAGCGCGCGCAGAACCTTCAGCGCGCGGTCGTCGACGATGGTATAGCCTGTGGTGCCCAGCGCGGCGACAAAGGCGAAGGCGCAGCACGCGTTGT
Organism: Planctomycetota bacterium; assembly: GCA_023150555.1. Lineage (GTDB taxonomy): Bacteria > Planctomycetota > SZUA-567 > H5-PLA8 > H5-PLA8 > JAKLKQ01. The sequence continues at coordinate 111,828 of JAKLKQ010000001.1, read as the reverse complement.
AGTAATTGCGCAGGCGGAAGTCGCGGAAGCGCGCCATCGGCAGCAGCATGCAGCCGCCGAAGACCAGCAGCACGCCGGCGATGCAGCCCCAGCCGATCTGCTTGCCTTCGCCCAGCAGCTGCGCGGTGACGGTCAGCACCAGGATCGGCGACGACCGCGCCAGCGGGTAGGCCAGCGTCATGTCGCCCGAACGGTACGCGCCGGCCAGCCCGGCGTAGTAGACGGCCATGAAGAAGCCCGTCAGCGCGGTCAGCGCCCACACGCGCGCGGGAATCAGCGGCAAGGCTTCGGCGAAGCACAGCGCCACCGGCAGCAGCGCCAGCGTGCCGATCGCGTTGGCCAGCAGGAAAAAGGCAGCGGAGGGGTGCTGCTTCTTGACGAGCCAGTTCCAGGTGGCGTGCATCGCCGCGGAGACCGCCAGCAGTACGATGGCGGTGGGTTCCATGGCGGGCGGGGGGCTCCACGTTGAATAAGAGACGTCCGGCACGCTACCGCCTGCAGCGCCGTGCGCAATGGAGGGAAGGGCCGTGGCGTCCGTCTTGACAACCTTCGACGGAAGGGAGAAGGTCACGCTCGAGCGGCACGCCGTCCAAAGAGCCCCGGTGGCGGAACTGGCAGACGCTAGGGACTTAAAATCCCTTGGCCCGTAAGGGTCGTGCGGGTTCGATTCCCGCCCGGGGCACGGCGGCACAGCTCAAGTCACAGCCTTCGCGCCGCGCAACGCGGCCTCGACCCCTATCCAACGGCCTGCTAGGCTTGCCTCACGCTATTGAGGAGATTCGCGATGCGCACGACCGCAGCGGTCCTGTACGAGATAGGCAAGCCCGGCCCTTATGGCGAGACGAAGCCGCTGGCCGTCGACGACGTGGAACTGGAAGGCCCCGGACCGGGCGAGGTGCTGGTCGAGATCGCCGCGGCGGGCCTGTGCCACTCGGACCTGAGCGTGATCGACGGCGCGCGCCCGCGCCCGATGCCGATGGTGCTGGGCCACGAGGCCAGCGGCGTGGTGCGCGAATGCGGCAGCGGGGCCGGCGAGTTCAAGCCCGGCGACCACGTGGTCTTCAGCTACATGCCTTCCTGCGGTCGCTGCGTGTATTGCGCGAGCGGCCGGCCGGCGTTGTGCGAGAAGGGAGCGGCATCCAACGCGGCGGGCACGCTGTTGTGCGGCGCGGTGCGCTTTAAGGACCGCAAGGGCCGCGCGCTCAACCACCACCTGGGCGTCTCGGCGTTCTCGCGCTACACGGTCGCGGCGCAGGAGTCGCTGGTTCGCATTGACAAGGACTTCCCGCTCGAACGCGCCGCGCTGTTCGGCTGCGCGGTGATGACCGGCGTGGGCGCGGTGGCCAACACGGCGCGCGTGGAAGCCGGCGCGCCGGTGGCGGTCTTCGGCATGGGCGGGGTGGGCTTGAGCGCCGTGCTGGGCGCGCGGCTGTGCGGCGCGCACCCGGTGGTCGCCATCGACGTGCTCGACGCGAAACTGGAGCAGGCCAAGCGCATGGGCGCCACGCACACCGTCAAGGCGGGCGGCGAGAACGTCGTCGAGGCCGTGAAGGCGGCGACCGGCGGCGGCGCGCAGTACGCCTTCGAGGCCGTGGGTAACGAGAAGGTGATGGCGCAGGCCTACGCGGCAACGCGGCGCGGCGGGACCACCGTCGCGGTGGGCTTAGCCCATCCGTCGAAGCAGTTCAGCGTGCAGGCGGTCTCGCTGGTGGGCGAAGAGCGCACCGTGAAGGGCTCGTACATGGGTTCGTGCGTGCCGCGGCGCGACCTGCCGCGCTTCCTGGAACTCTACCGCGCCGGAAAACTCCCCGCCGACCTGCTGCTGAGCCGCACCATCGAACTGGGCAAGATCAACGCGGCCTTCGACGCCCTGCAGGCGGGCGAGGCCGTACGCCAGGTGATCCGCTTCGCGTAGTGCTTCCTTTGATTACTGGCCCAGCGGCTTCTGCGGCAGGTCGATGGTCTGCTGCAGCGAGGTCACGATCGTGAAGAGTTCCCCGCGCACGGCGGCCAGGTCGGCGGAAGCCGCGCCGCCGGAGACGGTCCAGACGCCGTCGGGTTCGACCTGCGCTGCCTTCAGCGCCGCGAGCTTGCCGTCGTCGGTGACGCGCGCGGCCAGGTGATCGTAGAAGTAGACGAGCTTGTCGTTCTTGCCCTCGGCGCTGTCGGCGGGCTTGGCGGCGTCCACGAACGCGTCGAGGGCCTTCCAGCGTTCGTCGCCCTGCGCGGCGGCGAAACTCACCGCGATGTACGCGCGGGGGTTCTCGCGCACCAGCAGCAGCTTGACGGCCTCGGGCTTCAGCGCCGCGCCCAGGTCGGCGCACTTGGCGATCTCGGCGGCGGGCGCGACTTTCCAGCCTTCGGGCAGGCCGTAGGCGAGGCCTTCGGCGGTGTACGCGCGCGGGCCGGTCCACTGCGGGCCCAGCGCGCGGTCGGTGGCGCCGATGTCGGGGGCCTTGCCCAGGTATGGGCCGCTGAGGTTGGGGACTTCCATGCCGCCGTCGATCAGCGGCGAGCCGTCCTTGGGCGTCAGGTACTTGCCGTGGCCGAGTTTCTGCTCTTCAGGCGTGGTGGGGATGTTCTCCATCGTCGCGGCCGGATCGATGGCGATACTGTTCTTGTCCAGGCCCACGGCCTGCAGTTCGGCGACCTTGTAGCCCTTCTCCCACTTGAAGATTTCCGCGGCGCCGGTGGCGTACGCGTTGTGGTTCATCAGCTGCATTTTTTTGGGGTCGAAGGGGATGTCGGCCTTGCCGAGGTTCCCGCCGCCCAGGCGCGCCCAGATGTTGTTGGCCCAGATGCTGTTTCCGGAAAAGATCATGTGGAGGCGCTTGTAGGTGCCGGTCTGGACGAAGGTGTTGCCGACGGCGATATTGACGCCGCGGCCGTCCTTGAGCTTGAAGCTGTAGTTGCCGTTGCCGTAGATCTGGTTGCGCAGCAGATACCAGGGGCCGCCGTTGAAGGGCTGCCAGCTCATGCCGACCAGCCCGCGCCAGGCGCGGTTGCCCCACATGCGGTAGTTGTGCCAGCCGTAGTCGGCCTCGATCAGGTCGTCGACGACCTCGTAGATGGTGTTGTTGTAGATGTCGATGTTGTTGTCGCCGTAGCTGAAGCCGTCGGCGGTGCGGTGGACGTCGTTGAAGGCCGCGACGCCGACGCCGCGCGGGTCGTGATTGAAGTCGACGCCTTCGCCGCCGAAGCTGTTGCCCTGCTTGTCCTTGTCGGGGTGGGGGTAGGTCAGGTCCTTGACCGTGAATTCCCAGCGGTCGCCTTCCAGCCAGTTGTCCACGTTGAAGCTGCGGTAGCCGTAGACGTGCACGCAGTAGTTCGAGTTCTTGATGCGGCAGCGGCTGACGACGACGTCGTGGGCTTCTTTCCTCACGTTGATGCCGGTCTTGCCCTTGTTCTTCCAGTCGGTGCTGCCTCCGTCGATGGCCACGTTGTCGATCCAGACGAAGTTTCCCTGCACCGAAAAACCGGCGTCGAAGGTCGCCTCGGCGTTGCCTTCGCCCGTGTAGACGATGTACTTGCCCTCGGCGCCGCTGGTATTGATCGGGGGCGGCACGCCGTGGTGGCCCTTCTCGAGCAGGAAGACCGTGCCGGGCTTGGCTTCCACCTGCTTGGCGGCCAGTTCGCCGGGCTTTACGCGCACCACGACGGCGTCGTCGGCGATGTGCGGGATGGCCTGTGTGGTGGTCTCGAGCGTCTTTTCCGTGTTGCCGCCGTCGGCGTCGGTCAGCGCGAGCTTCACTTCGTACGTAGTGCCCGGCGCGAGCCAGAAGATGCTGCCGGCCAGGATGTTCACGTCGCGGCTGTAGTTGTTCATGCCGCCGCCTTCGCCGGCGTTGTACTTCACGCGCTGCAGGGGATAGGCCGCGCGCCAGGCCTCGGTGCCCTTGCGCCGGTACTGGACCGTGCAGGTGGCGTTCTGGTTGTCGTCGCCCTTGATGTCCCAACGCAGGCCGATGCAGTGGTACGTATTGCGCACCTCGAGTTCGCCGGCGGGTTCGCTGGCGTCGCCGGCGCGAACAGCGCTTGGGACCAGCACCAAGGTCAGCAGCGCGGCGGTGAAGAAGGAGAGGGAACGGTGGCGGTTCATGGTCGGGTCCTCCCTTGTCCGGCGCTCTCGGCGCCGGTGGTCTCCGGGTCGGTATCTACACAACGTGCAGTGCGGGTCCGGGCCCTGGCATCCTGTCAGATTGGGCGGCTTCGCGCGGTGAATATTCACCCGCGCGAACGGTCAAATCCTCAGGGCTCGGCGTTGAGCATCCTACACGGGCCTGGGTTGGCGCGCATGTCAAGGTTCGGGCCGCGTACCCGACCGGTTCCATGCGGTGAACGTCCGTTCGTTGGACGCTGGAAAGCCAAATCAAGGCTTCCGTTGCGCTATCGCGGTGTAAAGCTAGGATGAGCCGATCGCCTGATCTGAAAACGTCCTGTAAAGCCTTTGGAGGAAAGTTCATGCCGACGCGTGGCTGGAAGGTCCTTTTGGCCGTGCTGGCCCTGTACGGAACCGGCGCGTGGGCGCAGGTTCACGTCGAGGCCGGCGGCGGACTGTGCGTCGAGAACATCACGACGCTCGACCTGATCGACCCCGACGTCTATGTACCCAAGCACGAGCCGCTGCAGCCGGTCGCGATCACCGCCGCGCGCAACGGGAAATTCGCGGGGCAGGTGCTGATCTCCTGCGGCGCGCCGATCGATAACCTCAAGGCCACCGTCACCGACCTGGACGGCGGCGCCGCCGGCAAGATCCCCGCCGCCAACGTCCAGCTGCGCTGGGGCGTGGCCGACGGCGTGCCGCGCAAGAACGGCCAGGCCGGCCCCTTCGACAGCCTGGAGCCCGAGATCCCCGAGGAGATCAAGTGCTTCAAGAAGGGCTTCGCCATCCTGCCGATGTGGATCAACGTCCTCGTGCCTAAGGACGCCAAGCCCGGTGAGTACAAAGGCAAGGTGACGCTGAAGGCCGACGAGGTCGACGCCCAGAACGTGGAGTTGGTCGTCAAGGTCTTCGACTACTCGCTGGTCGACCCCGGCGAGTACACCGGACGCATGGACATCGTCGAGTCTCCCGAGTCCCTGGCGATCGCCTACGAAGTCGAGATGTGGGGCGACGAGCACTGGAAGCTGCTGGACCAGCTCTTCGCGCTGCTGGCCGAGTCCGGCGACAAGACGCTGTACATCTCCGCCATCCGCCGCACGCACTTCGGCAACGAGGACGCCATGGTACGCTGGGTGGAAGACGACAACGGCCTGCTGCAGCCGAACTTCGACCTCGTCGACAAGTACCTCGCCTTGGCCAAGAAGCACATGCCCAAACTCCCCGGCGTGATCTTCATCTGCTGGGAAGCCATGGACACCATGGGCCACGCCAGCGGCACCGGCACCGCCCAGCGCACCCACGACCGCCCGCTGGCCATCACGGTCCTGGATCCCGCGACCGGCGAACTGACCAAGGAGACCGGCCCGGCCTGGGGCACGCCCGAGTGCAAGGCCTTCTGGAAGCGCTTCACCGACGGCTTGATGCCCGTGCTGAAGAAGCACGGCTACGAGGACTCGCTGCTGTTCGGACTCCTGGGCGACTCGCGCGCCACCCAGACCGCGATGGACGACATCTGCAACGCCATTCCCAAGGAGAAGGCCAAGTGGGCCGTGCACAGCCACCACTACGCCGACAAGTGGCAGGGCTACGAGATCGGCATGGGCATCGCGCTGTGGGGCATCCACCTGAACATCGTCGATCCCGACAAGGGCCACGGCTACGGCTGGCAGAACAAGATGTGGCTGGCGTACTACCCGCGCGAGTTCTCCATGACCTCCGACATCCCTGAGCACCGTTTCAAACTCGAGATGTGGATGGGCGCCTTCTCCGAGTTCGAGATGCAGCACAAGGGCACCACCCGCACGGCCTGCGGGCTGGGCCGCATCGGCGGGAACTTCTGGAAGGTGGTCCGCGACCGCCGCGGCAACCCCGTCGGCACGCTGGCCGGCCGCTACCCCGAGTCCTATTGGGGGCAGCTGAACCTCAACTACTGCATCTCCTCGATCTACGGCCGAGGCAAGGCCGGTCCCGTGCCCACCATCCGGAGCGAGGCCTTCCGCGAAGGCGTTCGCGACATGGAGCTGCGCGTCTACATCGAGAAGGCCCTGGTCCTGCCCGAGAACAAGGGCAAGCTCAACGACGAACTGGCCAAGAAATGCCGCGCGATGCTCGACGAGCGCATCCGCACCGCCATCCAGTGGGGCGGCGCCAATAAAGACCAGACCCAGGGTCCGGCCAAGAAGGGCCGCGGGCTGACCGAACTTCCGCTGATGAACGAGAGCCTCTACGGGTTGGCCGCCGAAGTCTTCAAGCTGATGGGCAAGTAAGTCGGTTTCCTTTTCGAAATGAACGGAAAACGGGAGGCGTAGGGACATGCGCATGCGATGCAACGCCCGGGCGTGGGGAATGGTGGGAGCCGTGCTGGCGCTGTGGTGCGCGTCGGCGCTCGCCGTCGAGGTCAAACTCACGGTGCCCAACGACGCGGCCGTCGAACGCAAGGGTGGAGTCGTCACCAGCGGCGTGCCCTTCGCCAAGGGCGCCGTCACCGACCTGACCAAGCTCGTCGTCAAGGCCGGTGGCGCCGCGGTGCCCGCGCAGTTCCAGGAACTGGCCAAGTGGGACGACGGCTCCCTGCGCTGGGTCCTGGTCGACACCCAGGTCGACGCGCCCGCCGGCGGCAGCGCGGAACTGACCGTCTCCGACGCCGGCGGCAACGCCGCGCCCGCCGCGCCGGTGAAGGTCACCGACGGCGCCGACGCGCTGACGGTTTCGACCGGGCCGCTTGAATTCACCGTCGACAAGAAGGCCTTCAACCTCTTCAAGTCCATCAAGGTCGACGGTAAGGAGCTGGCTGGCCCCGGTGGCAAAGGTCTGGTGCTGTACAAGGCAGACAAGTCCGAAGCCGTCGCCGCCGCACCCGACGAAGTGAAAGTCGAGCAGGCCGGACCGGTGCGCGCCACGATCCTGCTTAAAGGCAAGTTTTCCGGCATCCCGAACGACCAGATGCAGTACACCGTGCGCGTTTCGGCCTACGCCGGCCGCAAGCACCTTAAGATCCACGCCTGGCTGCGCAACGAGGGCGCTCACGGCTGGACCTGGGAAGCCAACAAGGAAAAGGTCGCACGCGAATTCTTCACCTTCGACGGCATGGCCATCGACCTGGGTCTGGCCCTGGGCGACGGCGTCAGCGCCGAGTGCGAAGGCGTGAAGGGTATCGGCAAGTTCCGCGTCTACCAGACCTGCCTGAACGCCACGAAGTACACCGAGCCCGCCTACAGCTGGGACCAGTTCGAGTACACCATCAAGAGCGGCGACCAGGAGCTGAAGAAGGACAAGCGCACCGACGGCGTCGTGGCGCTCAAGGGCCCCAACGGCAAGTGCACCGCCGCCGTGCGCGACTTCTGGCAGAACTACGAGAAGGCCATCGAACTCGACGGCAACTCGCTGAAGGTATGGCTCTGGCCGCAGGAAGGGCTGTGGCCGCGCAATTTCTTCGACCACTCGGCGCCGGGATACGCCACCGCCGACATCGATCCGCTGCGGGTGAAGGACGGTTACAACATGCCCGGCGCGATCCACAAGGGCCACGAGATCATCTTGGACTTCTCAGGCGCCGACGCGAAGGCCAGCTCGGCCGAGCTGAACAAGCCGCTCTTCGCCTTCGCCACGCCGGCCTACTACGGCGAGACCGAGGCCGCGCCGGGGCTCTTTGCGCCGCCGGATGTCCGCACCGGCAACAAGCGCTGCGACAAGCGCATCGACGGCCTGATCCAGATGACGAAGAACGTCGCCGACCCCGCAGGCGACAGCAGCATCTGGGTCGCGCGCAAAGGGCGCGTCGAACGCGGCAACTACTTCGACTACGGCTACAGCCTGGGCTGGCTCGAGTTCGGCGATCTGGGCGTGCCGGGCCGCGGCTACAGCAGCCTTCAGCACGATTGGCCCTGGGTCACGCTCTCCAGCGCGCTGCGCTTCACCGACGTCAACTTCCTGCGCCTGGGCGAGGAGATGATGCGCCACCGCATCGACATCGACAACCAGTGGTCGGACCGCGAACTGGAGCAGTACCGCGGCTTCCAGCGCCCTGCCGGCGGGTATGCGCACTTCCACTGCGAGCGCTTTTCGCGCGGGCAGCCGAACGTGCTGACCACGTGGCTGCCGGGCCTGGTGCTGTTCCACATGCTCACCGGCGATGCCAAGACCCGAGAGGCCATCGACCGCTGCGCGCCGCGCATCGAGCCGGCCTGGAATGCGATTTTCGCCAGCGACGACTACGGCACCAAGCAGATTCCCGGCAACATGTACGCCGTCTGCACGACCATCTTCAACTACATCGCGCTCTACGACCTCACCGCCGACAAGGCCTGGCTCGACAAGGCCGTCGCGATGTACACCAAGTGCGTGACGGCCAAGGCCAAGCACTTCGGGCCCTTCCTGCACGGCGAGAACCAGATCGCCAGCCAGGACTACATCGAGGACGACAAAAAGTACTGCTACGTCATCCACATCCTCTGCGAGTTGCACCACCTGACCAAGAACGAGAGCCTGCTGGAACTCCTGCAGGGCGGCTGCGACAATGAGTGGCCCGAGAACTTCTACGACGCGCCGGTCTACCTCGCGGGCCTGAACGCCTACGTCGGCAGCGTCACCGGGCAGCAGCAGTACTACGACAACGCGGCGAAGTTCTTCATGCAGGGCTTCCCGCGCTCTGCCAGCCCGCCGGTCTACCAGGCCAACAACTCGCAGTGGGCCTTCACCGTGCCGCTGCTGCTGCGCGGGGCCAACATCTTCCAGTGGGGCCTGTGGAAGAAGCCCAAGGAAGCCGCGCCCAACCCGTAACGCCGTCCGGAGAGATTCGACATGAAGATTCTGAAGTGGCTCCTGGCCGCCGCGCTCGTTATCGCCTGCACTTCCGCCGGCCGCGCGCTGATCAACCCCAACTTCACGCCGCTGCACTTGGTCAAGCAGTCGGACCTGATCCTGGAACTCGAGGCGCCCGCGAAGTTCGAGAACCTCAAGGGCACCCTCGCGATCAAGGCCGTGCTGAAGGGTAAGACCGACGCCAAGGCCGTCGTCATCGACACCGGCAGCTGGACAGAGGAAGAAGATGTCCCGGTCATGGAGCCGCTCTTTCTGAAGTCCAAGGGCAAGCCCATCCTGATGTTTGCCGGCAAGTACAAGGTGGTGACACCCAAAGGCGAGGTGAAAGAAGCGGAGGAGAAGGCGCTTTTCAACGTCCAGGGCGAATGGGTCCCCGCGGCGAAGATGGAAGACGGCGCCTGGGATGTGAAGAAGATCGACGGCCACATGAAATACACCTGGGACGGCGGCCCCGACATGCTCCTGCGCGGCGTGAAGTACGCGCTCGGCGACGAGGACCCGCAGTTCCCGTCGGTCGTCGAGAGCAGCTGGGAGCAGCACGCCGAGGCCGGCAAATTCGAAGGCGACGTGACCGGCGCCTGCCCCGTCGAGGTCGGCGGAAAAATCCTGCTGCACGTCGCCGCCGAAAAGGGCGACCGCCTCTTTTCGTGCGACACCAAAGGCAAGAAGCTCGACGACGCCACCGCCGCGAGCAAACTCGCCGCGCACTCGCAGGCCTTCTGCTGGACGGACCTCGACGGAGACGGTGACGCCGACCTGGCCAGCTGGGACGGCAAGGCCCTGACGCTGCACCGCCAGAACCTCGACGGCACCTTCGCCGCCGCGTCCGCGAAACTGGAAGGCGCCGTCCTCGAAGGAGTGCTTAACCTCTGCGCCGTGCCCAGCGCCCAGGCCGGCAAGCCGGCCCTTGCTGCCGCTGCCGCAACCGCGACCGTGCTGCTGCTGCCTAAGGACGGTGACGCGTACGAAGCCAAGCCGCTGCCGGCCGGTGGTGACCAGCCGAACTTCGGAAAGGCCGGCGACTGCCTCTCGGCGGACCTCGACGGCGACCACCACGCCGACCTGCTGCAGACCTTTGAGAAGGGCAGCCTCCTTTATAAGGGGCAGGGCGGGGGCGCCTTCGCCGCACCGGCGGCCTGCGCGGTGGCGCTGGGCGAGGGCGGACGGCACGCCTTCGTCGGCGACTTTGACATGGACGGCCTGCTGGAAGTCTGCACCCCCAACCGCGCCGGAAGCGAGCTGTGGCAGAACCACGGCGAGGGGAAGTTCACGCCCGAGATCGTCTATTGTGGCGAGATGCGCTACGTCGACGCTTTGGGCCGTATCTCCGGCCTCACCGCCGACTTCAACAACGACGGCCGCCAGGATGCGGTGCTCTTCTACGCGCAGCACGTGCCGCACTTCTTCTTCAACCGCGGCTTCCGCGCCTTCGGACACGCGCACCTGCTGGACATCGCGCAATGGCGCACCGAGCCCGAGGACCAGCAGGGCCAGCGCGCCGGCGCGCTGCTGGACATCGACGGCGACGGCCGCCTGGACGTGGCCGTGGTGCGCAACGGCGGCGCGCTGGTCTCGCTCTGCCAGAAGGCCAAGGGCGACGCGGGGCTGGGCGTGGCGCTGCGCGTGAAGGCCGGCGCTGCCGCCGGGCCGGTGAACGTCGTCGCCTGGCGCGAGAAGCGCTGCCTGGGCGCGTGGCGCGTGGCGCCCGGCGAGGCCGGCGCGTTCGTGGGCGCGACGGAGGCCGGACCGATGACGCTGAAGTGGCAGCTCCCGGGCGGTAAGCCGGCGAGCGAGGAAGTCATCGTCGAAGACGGCGTGCTTCGATTCGAGATCAAGTAAACGCGGCCCCGCCGGCATGGTACCGGTGGGTCGAAGCGGATTTGCAACCGGCGCGGCGGAGGGCTTAAATAGCCCCTGCCGCGGCGTCTGGTTCGTCCGCGTGCGCAGCGAGGCCGATATGGAATTCCTCACGCCAAACGTCGTGCCCGTGCTGGCCGGGCCGATGTCCGCCTTCATCGCCCTGCTGCCGGCGATCCTGGCGGCGCTGGGCGGCCTGATCCTCGCGCTGCTCAAACCAGCGACGATGAAGAAGCTCGCGCAGCTGCTCTGGCGCCAGAAGCTGCCGGTGGCCTGCGTCGTCGCGGTCGTCTTCGGCCTGGTCTACGGCCTTCCGATGCTGATGCCCGGCGGCGGGCCGGAAGTTCAGGCCGAAGAGAAGGGCGCCGCCGACTGGCCGATGTTCCGCGGCGGGTTGGACCGGCGCGGCGCGGCTCTGGGCGCGGTCGGTCCCAACGGCGGCGGCGTGAACTGGAGCTACACGGAGGAGTTCAAGACCTTCTATTCTTCGCCGAGCGTCGTCGGCAACCGCGTCTACGCGACGTCGACGGCGCTGACGAGCTTCAGCGATAGCGGTGCGATCCTGTGCTTCGACGCCGACACCGGCGGCGTGGTCTGGAAGTGCGTGCCCAAGGGCTACCGTTCGACGTTCTCCTCGCCCGCCATCGCCGGCAACCGCCTGGTCGTTGGCGAAGGCCTGCACGTAATCAAGGATGCGCGCGTCTTCTGCCTCGACATCGAGAACAAGGGCAAGGTGCTGTGGAGCTACGCGACCAAGAGCCACGTCGAGTCCACGCCCTGCATCTGGAAGGACCGCGTCTTCGTCGGCGCCGGCGACGACGGCTACTACTGCTTCGCGCTGGAGCCCGGCGCCGACGGCGAGGCCAAGGTGCTGTGGCACGTCGGCGGCGAGCAGTTCCTCGATTGCGAGACCAGCCCCGTGGTCGTTGACGGCAAGGTCATCGTCGGCCTGGGCATGGGCGGCAAGGCGCTGGTCTGCCTCGACGCCGAGTCCGGCAAGGAAGTCTGGCGCCTGCCCGCTCCGTACCCGGTCTTCGGGCCTTCTACCGTCGCCGGCGGCAAGATCTTCTTCGGCATGGGCAACGGCAACTTCATCGAAGATGCCGAGACCGTGATGGCGAAGGAACTTGAGAAAATGCGCAAGGCCGGCAAGAGCATCAAGGAAATGGCCGAAGCGCAGAAGACGCTTGGGCCCATCGGCGAGATCTGGTGCGTCGACCTGGCCACCGGCAAGAAGGAGTGGGACTTCAAAGCCAAGCGCACGGTGCTGGGCGCGGTCGCCGCCGCTGCCGACCGCATTTACTTCGGCTCGCGAGACGGTTTTGTCTACTGCATCGGCTTCGACGGCAAGGAACTCGCGCGCTGGAACGCCCACGCCGCGATCGTCACCTCGCCGGCGCTCACCGACACCCACGTCTACGTCGTCACCGAGACCGGCAAGTGCTACGGCCTCACCGCCGGCGACCTGGAACCCGCGTTCGAAGCCACGCTCGGATTCACCGGCCCGTTCCTCAGTTCGCCCGCCGTTGCGCGCGGGCGCGTCTACGTCGGCTCGCAGGACGACGGTTTGCTGTGCATCGGTCAGCACGCCGAGGCAGAAACGAAGAAGGCCGGCGGGCCGTGCTGGGCCGGCTACTTCGGCGGCCCGGGCGCAGGCGGGTGCGTCGACGGGCAGCCGCTGCCCGAACGCGGCAAGTTCGGCTGGCGCTTTCCGGCCGAAAGCCCCGCCGAGGGGGAACCGGCGCAGATCTTTGCCGCGCCGCCCGCGCACTTGAAAGGCCAGCTCTACGTGCCCGTCTCCGGGGCGCGCAAGGGCGTGCTCTGCCTCCCCGACGGCGCCGACGCCGCGCCCGAGAAGGAGACGTGGTTCGCCGAGATGCCCAACGGCGTGACGCAGTCGCCCGCCGCGGTGGGCGATACCATCTACGCCATCGACGGCCAGCCCGACGATGCCAAGCGCGCGCTGCGCTGTCTGGACGCAAAGACCGGCGTCGCGCGCTGGACGCGCGAGATCGCCGGCGACGCGCCCGGCATGTTGGCGCTGCTCGACGACCGCATCCTGGCGGCCGATGGCGCGAAGACGCTCAGCGCCTTCGACAGCGATGGCCAGGTCCTCTGGACGCGGGAACTCGGCGCCGTGAAGCATGCTCCCGCCGCCGTCGAGACCATGATCTTCGTTTCGGTTTCCGAACCGCCCGCGCTCGCGGCGCTCGACCGCCCCACCGGCAAGGTGCTCTGGCGCGTAAAGCTGGACGCCGCGCCGCAGAGCGGCCCGCTGCTGCGCAAAGGCGTCCTGCTGCTGGGCACGGACAAGGGCGTCAGCGCGCGCGAGATCGTGAACGGAGCCGAACGGTGGTTGGCGGCGGGCGGCGGCGTCACTGGCAACGCGCTGGCGCTCGACAGGAACCGCATCCTTTACGTGAGCGCGGCCGGCGAACTGGTCTCGGTGGACGCCGAAAACGGCGCGGTGCTGGCGAAGGTGCCCGAAGCGCTGCCGGGCGTGCCACCGCTGGTCTCGCGCGGCGCGGTGCTGTTCGCGACGGCCACGGGGCTCAACCGCCTGGGCGCGGGCGAGCCCGAGGCGCAGCTGTGGACCAAGACCTCGTGGCTGGGCAAGTTCACTTCGCCGCCGGTGCTGGCGGCCTCGCGCGTGTACTTCGGAACCGACAAGCGCGGCTGGATTTGCGCCAAGGCGAAGTAAGTGCAGGAACGGGGAAGGACGGGCGATGATTGAAGCGCTGAATACGATCATCATGGCGATCGCCGATCCGCTCTTCGGCTGGATGCTGTCGCTGCCGACCGACGTGATCCTGATCATCGTGGGCTTCGGCACCGGCGCGGTGATGACGCTGGCGCGCCTCTTCACCACCAACCAGGACCTGTTGCGCCGCTGCGACGAAGACAAGAAGGTCCTGGGCAGGATGCTCAAGGAGGCCAAGAAAGCCGGCGACAAGGACAGGGTGAAGGCGATCCAGGCGTCGAAGGGCGGCATCGCGATGAAGGCCTTCCGCGCCGAGGGCATGCCGCTTCTGATCTCATTGCTTCCTATCGCGCTGTTGGGCACCTGGTGCTTCCAACGCATTGGCTTCCATCCGCCGCAGGATGGCGAGGCGGTGAAGGTCGAGGCCTTCTTCCCCATCTCCGCCGCCGGCCAGATCGTGCATCTGGTTCCGCAGGACGGATTGGAGGCCGAAGGCGGCTGGGTGGCCACGATCGAGCCCGAGAGGGATCCCAACCCCAAGCCCGAAGGAAAAGGGAAGGCCGCGGAGGCACAAGGCGACGTTCCCGCAGAGAAGCTGGCGCCGCAGGCCGGCGAGTCCGAAGCGGCCAATGCGGCCGAAGAACCCGAGCCCCCGTTCGTGCCGACCTACTCTTCCGCCGTCTGGCACGTGAAGGGGAAGGCGCAACCGGAGCCTTACGTCTTGCAGGTAAGGTACAAGGACGGCACCTACGAGATGCCGTTCCGCGTTGGCCAGCGAACCTACGAACCCGAGTTGCTCTTCCTCGATCCCGAAGGACCGGTGACGGTGATGCAGCAGTGGCTGAGGGAGGTGAGACTCTTCGGCATCGTGCCGGGCTACCCGCAGGAATGGTGGCCCCATTTCCCGATCGGCGCATGGCTGGTCGCATACATGCTCATCGCGGTTCCGTCCGTCTTCCTTACCAAGTGGCTTTTCCGGATCCATTGAGTTCACCCATGAAGAACGCATCGGCCACCCACGAACACCTCTTCTTCTTCCCGGGGAACATCGCCGCCGCGGGCCACCCCGAGGTCGACGTGCTGGGCGGCAAGGGCATCAACCTTTGCAAGATGTCCAGTGCCGCGTTCCCTGTGCCGCCCGGACTGGTCGTCACGACGTCGGCGTACCGCGAGTTCGTCACGCACAACGGGCTCGACGTGATGATCCGCCAGACGCTGGGCGCGCTGACCGCGCACGGCCCCGACGAGATCGACGCGGCTTCGGTGAAGATCCGCGCCCGCTTCGAAGAGGGCGCGATCCCGGAGCGCCTCGCCGAACAGCTGGTCGCCGGCTACGAGAACATGCGGCCGGACCGTGGGGACGGCGCTCTGCCGGTGGCGGTCCGGTCGTCCGCGACGGCGGAGGACCTTCAGGAAGCCGCGTTCGCGGGCCAGCAGGACACCTACCTGAACATCCGCGGCAAGGACGCGCTGCTGAAGGCGGTGAAATCGTGCTGGGGCAGCCTCTGGACGGCGCGCGCCATCACCTACCGCATGCATAAGGGTTTCGCGAACGCCGACCTGGCGCTGGCGGTCGTGGTGCAGCAGATGATCCACAGCGAGGCCAGCGGCGTGATCTTCACCGCCAACCCGGTGACCGGCGCGCGCGACGAGATCGTCATCAACGCGGCGTGGGGCCTGGGCGAGGCCATCGTCAGCGGCAAGGTCACGCCCGACACCATCGTCGTCGAGAAGACCAGCGGCGCGGTCAAGAGCGTGGAGATCTCCGAGAAGGCCGTCATGACCGTCCACACGGAGGACGGTATCGACGAGCGTGAGATCACGGACGAGAAGCGCCACGGCAAGGTCCTGGACGACGCGCACATCGCGCGCCTTGCGAAGATCGCCCGCGACGTCGAGAAGTACTACGCCGCGCCGCAGGACCTGGAGTGGTGCCTCGCCGAGGGCGAGATCTACCTCGTGCAGGCGCGGCCCATCACGTCCCTGCCGCCGGAACCCCTGAAAGAGGAACTGGTGGAAGCCGTGCGCGTGGAGGAAGTCGAGCGCCTGCGCAAACTCGCCGGGAACCGCCAAAAGGTCTGGGTGATCCACAACCTCGCCGAGACCGTGCTGTACCCCACGCCGCTGACGTGGGCCATCATCAAACGCTTCATGAGCGGCGAGGGCGGCTTCGGGCGGATGTACCAGGACTTCGGCTTCCAGCCCTCGCGCCGCGTCAAGGAAGAGGGTTTCCTGGAACTGATCGGCGGCAAGATCTTCTGCGACATCGACCGCGCGCCGGAACTCTTCTGGGAAGGCATGCCCGTCAAGTACGACGTGCAGGAGGTGCTGGCCAACCCCGCCGTCGTCGAGGCCGCGCCCACCACGTTCGACGCCGAGCAGGCCGACGAGACCTTCCTGCTGCGGCTGCCGCGCACCGTCATGGGCATGGTCCGCAACCATTTCCTTACGAAGAAGGCCCGAAAGGAGGCACTGGACCGCTTCGACAACGAAGCGCTGCCGGCTTTCAAGGCATACATCGAGCGCGCCCGGGCCGCGCGGCTGGACAAGCTGCCGGTGCGGGAACTGGTCGAGGAACTCAAGCGCCGCGTCGCCTATGTGATGGACGACTTCGGCAAGGAGTCGCTGAAGCCCGGGTTCTTCGGTGGCACCGCGCTGGGCGAACTGCGGACGCTGCTGGACCAGATCCTGGGGCTCAAGGAAGGGGAACGCGTCACCCAGATCCTCACCAGCGGCCTGGAAGGCAACAGCACGCTCGAACAGAACACGCTGCTGTACGAAGTGATCCATAAGGGCGCGAGCCGCGAGGAATTCATCGAGCGCTACGGGCACCGCGCGGTCGAGGAGATGGAGCTGGCGCGCCCGCGCTACCGCGAGGACGAGTCGTTCTTCACGCAGCTGTCGACCACCATGGCCAACGTCGGCGAGGACCACGCGCCGCAGGCCCTGCACCAGAAGAACGTCGAGAAGCGCCTGCAGACGATGCAGGAGCTGATGGGCATTCTCACGCCCATGGGCGGCAGCAGCTTCTACGAGCAGGTCCGCGACCTGGCCGAGGAAGCCCAGAAGCTGCTTCCGTTCCGCGAGGTCGGCAAGCATTACCTGATGATGGGCTACGAGACGATCCGCTCGGTCATCGTCGAGCTGGGCCGGCGTCTGGAAGTCGGCGGCGACATCTTCTTCCTGGACTGGCAGGACCTGGACGCGCTCGAAGCCAAGCGTGCGGGCCTGGCAGCGGAACTCGAGCGCCGCAGGGTGAAGTGGCGCTGCTTCCAGAAGCTGGACCTGCCGGACCTGATCGATTCGAAGGATCTGGAGTCGCTGGGCAAGCCGCGGGTCTTCGAGCACCAGTCGCAGCTCAAGGCCGCGTCGCTTTCGTCGGGCACCTTCACCGGCACGGCGCGGATCGTGCGCACGCCGTCCGAAGCCAAGGACCTGGGGCCCGAATGCATCCTGGTCTGCCCGTCGACGGACCCGAGCTGGACGGCCCTGTTCACGGTGATCAAGGGCCTGGTCGTGGAACGCGGCGGCGTGCTTTCGCACGGCGCGATCACGGCGCGCGACTTCGGCATCCCGGCCGTGGCCTGCGCCAACGCGACGAACCTCATCCGCGACGGCTCGCGCATCTGCCTCGACGGCGAGCGCGGCAGCATCACCATCGTCTCCGAGTAAACGATGCCCAAGACGCGCCGCATCTGGGTCCTGGCCGACGCCCACATCGGGCACGTCGACGACGGGCGCGACGGCGCCGAGTGGCTGCAGCTGGCCATAGACGACATGTGTGCGAATGTCCAGCCCGTCGACTACGCGATCAATCTCGGCGACATGTCCCACGCTTTCACCGAGGAACAGCTGAAGACCTACGCGAAGATTCGCGGGGCCTCGCACATCGCACGCTGGTACGAGCTGGTCGGCAACCACGACTTTCTGTCCATCGCGCCCGGGCATTACGACCGCTGGATCGGCTGCCCGCGTTACTGGGCGCTTCGCGACGGCAACGTGAGCTTCTTCTCGCTGCCGCACGAACGGCCCAACGCGGCGGGGCTTTTCCTGCCCGAGGTCGAGGCCTGGCTGCGCCGCGCGATGCCCGCCGCCGCCGGCGGCAACGTGGTCATGGCCGCGCACTCCTTTCCGTACGACACGGTGGAATTCAGCACGCGCGTGCCGCGCTGCATGTACCCCAAGGCCGCAATCGAGCGGTTCCTCAAGGACGTGCGCGTCGACGTCTGGCTGGGCGGGCACATCCACATGAAGCCGCGCACAACGGCGGCGAGCTGTGTTAAAGGCGGCACGACGTACATCAACTGCGCCTCGGTCAGCCACGTCTACGGCACCAAGGCCTGCAACAGCTTCGTGTTGACGTTCACCGAGGGTTCGCACACGCTGCTCGCGCAGTGCCGGCACCACGATGCCGCGCGCTTTATCGACGAGCAGAGTCTCGCGATCGAGCTGCCGAAACCCTACGTACCCGGCGAACCGGTCTTCGCGCCTGAGCCGCTGCAGATCCCCGAGAAGTACGGGCAGATGGAAGCCGACGAGGTCGAGTTGTTCGAGTAGCCGGCCGTCCGCTTGTTTCCCGCTCCTCCTTTAATAGCATGATGTTTTTGGCGTCCGCCCGCGCGGCGGAGGCCCCTGGAGATTCTCTTGCGGTTGAACCCTCCCATGCAAGGCGCGGTGGAACGCCCGCGCGGCGGCGGCGACGGCGCCGGCGGGGCCGCCGGCGCGTTCGGCCCGTCGCCGGAGGGACCGCCGCCTCCGAGCTTAAAGGCGGTCTGGCGCGAGGCGCGCGAGCTGGTTTGGTCGTATCGGCAGCGTCTGGCGCTGGGCTTGCTGCTGCTGGCGGTCAATCGCGTGGCGTCATTTGTGATGCCGGGCTCGGCGAAGTTCTTCATCGATGACGTGATCGGCGGCAAGAATCTGGATTGGTTGACGCTGCTGGCCTGGGCGATTGCGGTCGCGACGGTGATCCAGGCGCTGACCTTCTTCGCGCTCTCTCAGGTGCTGGGTGTGGCCGCGCAGCGCGCGATCACGGACATTCGCCGCGATGTGCAGGAGCACATCGGGCGGCTGCCCACGAACTACTTCGACTCGACGCAGACCGGCGCGCTGATCTCGCGCATCATGACCGACCCCGACGGCATCCGGAACCTGGTGGGGACGGGGCTGGTGCAGCTGCTGGGCGGGCTGGTGACGGCGGTCTTCGCGATCGGTGTGCTCTTCTGGCTCAACTGGTGGATGACGGTGATTGTGCTTGCGATCCTGCTGGTCTTCGGGCTTGGCATGGCCTACGGCTTCAAAAAGATGCGCCCGCTCTTCCGCAAGCGGCAGAAGATCTACGCGGAGGTCACCGGGCGGCTGGGCGAGTCCCTGGGCGGCATCCGCGTGGTGAAGGCGTACACGGCTGAGAAGCGCGAGGCGCTCGCGTTCACAAAGGGCGCGCACGGCCTGTTCCGTAACGTCGCCTCGGCCGTAACGGGCGTCTCGGCGATTACGGCCTTCTCAATGTTGATTATCGGCGCGATCGGCGTGGTGCTGGTCTACGTCGGCGGGCACGCGGTGACGGCGAATCCGCCGCAGATGACGCTGGGCGATCTCGTCACCTACATCATGTTCACTGGGCTGTTGGCCTCGCCGATCATCCAGATCGCGCAGATCGGCACGCAGATCAGCGAGGCCTTCGCGGGACTGGACCGCGTGCGCGAGATCAAGCGCATCGCCACCGACGACGACCGTGACCAGTCGCGCGAGCCCATCGCCGAGTTGAAGGGTGAGATCGCCTTCGACGACGTCTGCTTCGAGTATGAAAAGGGCGTGCCGGTGCTGCGCAACGTCACCTTCAAGGCGGCCGCCGGCACTACCACCGCGCTGGTCGGCAGCAGCGGCAGCGGCAAGAGCACGCTTGTGGGCCTGGTGATGGCTTTCAACCGCCCGCAGTCGGGGTGCGTACTCGTCGACGGCAAGGACCTGGCCGGGCTGCGCCTGAAGGACTACCGGTCGCATCTGGGCGTGGTGCTGCAGGACAACTTCCTCTTCGACGGGACGATCGCCGAGAACATCCGCTTCGCCCGGCCCGGCGCGACGGACGACGAGCTGCGCGAAGTCTGCCGCATTGCGCACTGCGCCGAGTTCATCGACGGATTCCCGGACAAGTACGATACGGTCGTCGGCGAGCGCGGCGTGAAACTCAGCGGCGGCCAGCGCCAGCGCGTGGCCATCGCGCGCGCCGTCCTGGCCGACCCGCGCATTCTGATCCTCGACGAGGCCACCAGCAGCCTGGACAGCGAGAGCGAGGAGTACATCCAGGACGGCCTGAAGACGCTTCGCCACGGCCGCACGACGTTCGTGATCGCGCACCGCCTCAGCACCATCCGAAGCGCCGATCAGATCCTGGTGCTGGAGGAGGGGCGCATCGTCGAACGCGGCTCGCACGACGAGCTGATGGCGAAGAACGGCCGCTACCGCAAGCTGCACGACAAGCAGTTCAAGCTCGAAGCCAACCGATTCCTCAACCCCGGCGAAGACCCGTCGCGCGACACCGAGGCCCGGCCGGCCCAGCGATCGCACGCCCAGCCGCGCGACGTATAAAAGGAGAGGCAACCGCATGCGCCGCATCGACGCACACATCCACTTCTGTGGCGATACCGACGCCGCCGTGCGCGCGTTGAAGGAACTCGACCTTAAGCTGCTCAACATCTGCGTCGCGCACAAGACCGGGTCCGCTTGGCGCGAAAAGGCCGGGCACTACCGCATGCTGGCCGAGAAGCACCCCGGCGCCTACGCCTGGTGCACCAGCTTCGACCTGCCGGACTTCCAGGAGACCGGCTACGCCAAACGCGTGATCGAGGAGCTCGACGAGGACTTCACGCACGGCCGCGCCGTGGCGGTGAAGGGCTGGAAGAACATCGGCATGGAACTGAAGAAGCCCGACGGCAGCTTCATCCAGATCGACGACGAACTTTTTACGCCGATCTTCGAGTGGCTGGAGCGTAATGGCCGCACCGTGCTGCTGCACATGGCCGAGCCCCTGGCGTGTTGGCGCCCGCTGGAAGACCACAAACCGCACTGCTCGTACTACAAGGCCAACCCGCAGTGGCACATGTACGGCAAGCCCGAGTTCCCCTCGCACGAAGAGATCATCGCGGCGCGCGACCGCCTGCTGGCGCGGCACCCGAAGCTGCGCGTCGTCGGCGCGCACCTGGGTAGCCTGGAGTACGACGTGGACGAGGTGGCGAAGCGCTTCGACGCGTATCCGAACTTCGCGGTGGATACCTCGGCGCGGCTGTGGGACATCGTGCTGCAGCCGACGGAGAAGGTGCGCGCGTTCCTGCTGAAGTACGCCGACCGCGTGCTGCACGGCACCGACCTGGTGCGCAACCAGCTCTTCAGCGGTCTCGACGCGAAGGCCGCTGAGGCGAATCTGAACGAGTTGCGCGAAGAAACCGCGGCGGCCGAGCGGTACTATGCGGGCACGGACGCCTTCACGTACCGCGGCGGGCAGGTGCAGGGGCTTGGCCTGCCGGGCGAGGTCGTGGAGAAGCTCTTCAAGGCCAACGCGCGCGCGTGGTACCCCGAACTGTAACGCCCGGATTCCGGCGCCCCGTTATTTCGGCAGCGGCGGAGGAGGCGGGGGCGGAGGCACGGTAGTCGAGCCGGAGGCCGGCTGGCCCTTGGCGGCGCCGAAGACCTTGCGCAGGCTCTCGCTGGGCTGCGATTCGGGCTGCAGGCGGATGGCGTTCTCGACCTGCCCGATGCGCACGAACAACGCGTCGAACGTCGCACGCGCGATGAAGGCTTCCAGGTCGTAGGTCTTGAACTGTTCCTTCCCGTAGTCGCCGCCGCGCTTCATCATCTTGGCGAACGAAGCCTTCGCGCCGGTCTCCTTCAGGTCCTCGGCCATCGTCTCGCGCAGCTCGCCGATCACCTGCTCGGTGACGTGGGCCTTCAGGTGCTGCGTTGCGGTGGCGCCGCCGGCGGCCAGCACGCCGCGCGGATCCTGGAAGGCGATGCGCGCGACGATCTCGTCCAGGCGCCGCGCGGCCTTGGGCGCGAAGGCCTCGGCGGCCTTGTTGGCGTTCAGGAGGAAGTCCTCGACGCGGTCCATGTTGTCTTCGTCCTTCAGGTACTTCTCGACCTTCTTCAGGTTCTCTGGAATTCGGATGCGCAGCGCGGGGTCCTTGGCGATGGCGCCGGGCATGGCCAGGTCGGGGCCGGCGCGGCGCGCGCCGACGGACAGCGCTTCGCGCAGCGCGGCGGAGATCTCGCGGTTGTTCAGGCCCTTCAGCGCGTTGGGGTCGGCGGCGGGCGCGGTGCCGCTGGCGCTCGTCGCGGACGTCGCGAAGTTCTTGGTCAGGTAGCGCCCGGGCAGCAGCTCGCCTTTGCCGTAGCGCGGCGACTTCTCGTACCACTTCATGGCCTCGGGCTGCGCCTTCTTCAGGCGCGCCGCGCGTTCTTCGTGGCCGGGGTGGGTGCTCAGGAAGGTGGGGATGTCGGACTTCAGTTCGCTGAAGCGTTCCCAGAACGCGGGGGCTTCGGCGGGGTCGTAGCCGGCCTTGGCGAGGTACTCGAGGCCGGCGATGTCGGCCTCGCGTTCGTGGTCGCGGCCGTAGGGCAGCAGAATGCCCAGTTGCGTGCCGTAGCCGTAGGCGCCCATGGCGACGCCGCTGGCCGTGCCGCTGACGCCGCCGATCTGAAGGGCCTTCTCGAGGCCCGCGCCGACGACGCCCACGGCGGTGGCCTGGGTCATGCGCTGGCCGCCGTGGCGCAGAATCGCGTGCGCGACTTCGTGGCCCATCACCGTGGCCAGGCCGGCCTCGTTCACGGCGTACGGCAGGATGCCGGTGTAGACGGCGATCTTGCCGCCGGGCAAGCAGAAGGCGTTGACCTTGTCGGACTCCAGCACGGTGACTTCGTACTTGAAGCCCTTGTCGGGCGCTACCTTGGTGATGCGGTCGGCGACGCGTTGGACGAAGGCGATGGTCTCCTTATCCTTGCAGACCTTCTCCGCCTTCAGGATGTCCTTGTAGGCCTCCTCGCCCAACTTGTTCTCCTGCTCGGGCGTGGTCAGGGTCCAGGGTTCGGCCGCGTGCAGCCCGGCGGGCACGGCGAAGGCGCAGGCGGCGCAGAGGGTCAGGATCGTAGTGGCGTGGCGCATGGGAACCTCCCATCTATTCGTTCGAGAAGCCGGCGGCATGGCGTACCTCTTTCATGGTAACAGCCTGCCGGTGCGGCGCAAACGGCGCTCGAGATAGGGACGTCCCGGCGGCAGGGCCTCTTCAAGCGCCTCGAGGGGCTTCGAGCCAAAGAAAAACGCGGGGTCCGCGCTTGGCGGCGCCCCGCGTTTTACGTGCAGCTGAACCGAAGTTACTTGTTCAGTTCCTCGTTGACCTTCTTCTCTGCTTCCTTCGCGCCTTCCTTGGCCTTGTCGGCGGCTTTGTCGATGGCGCCTTCCAGGCCCGTCTTCTTCTTCTCGGCGCAGCCCGACATGGCGCCCAGGACACAGACGCCCGCGATCAGAACCAGCGCAACACGCTTCAGCATGATCTTCTCCTCCGCCTACCCCAGGTTTCCCGTAACCCGTCTCGGAACCTCCCCTATAAAGGAGGCGGCCGGACGCCCGGCGTTCGATGTCCAGACAGGCGCACGGACTATGGCTTAGCCCGCCGGATTTTTCAACTGGATTCCGCCCCGGCGGGAGGATGCCGGGAGGGCTGCCTTTCGCTGGCGCTGGATTCGGCAACGGGTAGGCTTTTCGGCCATGAGCGTAACCCAACCGTTGCCCAAGGACGTGCCGCTGGACGCCTTGGCGAAGAAGATCGCCGAGAGCCAACTCGTCTGGACCGAAGGCTGGCACGAGGGCCTGCAGGAAGAGCTGCCGCCCAGCCCCATGGCCAAGAAGGTCATGGAGCAGCACCGCAAGAATTACGACTTGTGGCACGAGGAAGACAAGGCCCGCGCGCCCAACGCCCCCGACAAGGTCATCGCCGACGTCAAGCGCCGCATCGACGGCCTGAACCAGAAGCGCAACAACCTCATCGAGGAACTCGACGAGTACTTCATGTTCATGCTCCATCAGCGCGACGTGAAGGCCCCCGAGACCGCGCCGTGGAACAGCGAGACCCCCGGCGCCACCGTCGACCGCCTCTCGATTCTCTCGCTGAAGATCTACCACATGCGCGAGCAGGAAGAGCGCACCGACGCCGACGAGGCCCACCGCGACCGCTGCAAGGCCAAGCGCATGACGCTGGAGCAGCAGTGGAAGGACCTGGTCACCGCCCTGCAGCGCCACTTCGACGCGCTCTTCAAGGGCCAGATGCAGTTGAAGCTCTACCGCCAGTTCAAGATGTACAACGACCCCAACCTGAATCCCGAGATCTACAAGAGCAAGCCGTAGGGGAGCTTGCAGCTTCCGGGCGAGAAATTTGCGCCCCGGTCGCCTATTGACTTCATTTTCCAGCCCGCGCTGCCTATACTGCTCCCTTCGGTAACGCGATCTGCGAGCTTGCGCCGCCGTGGGGGAGGCGCGGCCGAACGGGGGACGCGCGCCCATGCCCGTCGATTTCTGCCACCTCCACACCCACACCCAGTACAGCCTGCTCGACGGCGCCTCGCGCATCGGCGACGTCGTCAAGCGCGCGCGCCACCTGGGTCAGAAGGCCCTCGCCATCACTGACCATGGCAACATGTTCGGCGTGATCGAGTTCTACAATGCCTGCCGCGAAGCCACCAAGGCGGCGAAGGAGAAGGGCGAGGCGGGCCTCAAGCCCATCCTGGGCATGGAAGCCTACATCGTGCCCGGCGGCCACTCGCGCACCGGCCGCGAGAAGATCGACGGCGATTACGACCATCACTGCCTGCTCTGGGCCGCCGACCTGGACGGCTACAAGAACCTCATGAAGCTCTCCTCCCTCGGCTGGGCGGAAGGCTTCTACATGCATCCGCGCATCGACATGGACGCGCTGGCCGCGTACGCCAAGGGCCTGATCGGTTCCACCGGCTGCATCGGCAGCGAGGTCCCGCAGGCCGTGCTGCACAAGGACTACGAGGCCGCCAGGCGCCTGGCCGGGCGCTACCTCGAGATCTTCGGCAAGGACAACTTCTACTTCGAACTGCAGAACCAGTGCGGCAACATCGACCTCGCCACGTCCGGCGACGAGGCCCAGGAACTCTTCCGCGCGCAGAAGAAGGTCAACGAGGCCATCATCAAGCTCGCGCGGGAGCTGGGCGGAAAGCTCATCGCCACCAACGACAGCCATTACACCTCGCGCGAGGACGCCGAGGCGCACGACGCGCTGCTGTGCATCGGCACCGCGAAGCTGCTCAGCGATCCCAACCGCCTGAAGTTCGCGTGCGACGAGTTCTACCTCAAGAGCGGCGAGGAGATGCAGCTGCTCTTCCCCGACCTGCCCGAAGCGCTGGTCAACACGATGGAGATCGCCGAACGCTGCAACGTGGAGCTGAAGTTCGGCGAGTACCACTACCCGAAGTTCCCCGTGCCCGGCGGCGAGAAGCCCGAGAAGTTCTTCCGCGACCGCGTCTACGAGGGCCTGAAGGAACGTTACGGCGACAAGCTGCCGCCGCACGTGAAGGCGCGCGCCGAAGAGGAACTGCGCGTGCTCGCCAAGATGGGCTTCGTCGGTTACCTGCTGATCGTCTGGGACATCGTGCGCGAGGCGCGCGCGCGCGGCATCCCCGTCGGCCCCGGCCGCGGCAGCGCCGCCGGAAGCATCGTCTGCTTCGCCCTCGGCATCACGAACCTCGACCCGCTGAAGTACAACCTGCTCTTCGAGCGTTTCGTGAACGAAGGCCGCAACGAGATGCCCGACATCGACATCGACTTCTGCCAGAGCCGCCGCGGCGAGATCATTGAGTTCGTGCAGGACAAGTACGGCCGCGACTGCACCGCCGGCATCATCACCTTCAACAGCATGAAGGCCAAGGCCGCCGTCCGCGACATCGGCCGCGTGATGGACGTGCCGCTGGCCGAGGTCGACACCGTCGCCAAGATGATCCCCGGCGACCCCGGCAAGAAGATCACCCTCGCGCCGCGCACCGACCCCGCCAGCCCCGCGATCCACGCCGTCGACGACGACCCGGACTTCAAGGCCCTCTACAACCGCGATTCGCGGACGCAGAAGCTGATCGACCTCGCGCGCCGCATCGAAGGCCTGGCGCGCAACCCCGGGCGCCACGCCGCGGGCCTGGTCGTCGCCGACAAGCCCCTGCCCGAGTACTGCCCGCTGTACAAGGACAAGGACGGCGCGCTGCTGACGCAGTACGAGATGAGCCACATCGACGCGGTGGGCCTGCTGAAGATCGACTTCCTGGGCCTGGAAACTCTGACGATCCTGCACACCGCGTGCGCGTTCATCAAGGAACGCCACGGCGTCTCGATCGACCTCGACACCGTGCCCCTGGACGACATGAAGGTCTACGCGATGCTCAGCCGTGGCGAGGCCAAGGGCATCTTCCAGTTCGAATCCGACGGCATGGTCGCCATGCTCGTCCAGGCGCGCCCCGACTGCCTGGAAGACCTCACCGCGCTCAACGCCATGTTCCGCCCGGGCCCGATGGACAACATCCCGGTCTTCGTGAACCGCAAGCACGGCCGCGAACCCATCGACTACCTGGTCCCGCAGCTCGAGCCCATCCTCAAGGACACCTACGGCATCATCGTCTACCAGGAACAGGTGATGCAGATCGCCAACCAGCTCGCGGGCTTCACGCTCAGCGAAGCAGATTCGCTGCGCAAGGCGATGGGCAAGAAGAAGAAGGACCTGATGGAGAAGTACGGCGTCCAGTTCGTGAAGGGCTGCGTCGAACGCGGCATCGCGAAGGAGAAGGCCGAGGCCCTCTACGAGTTGATCGCGAAGTTCGCCGAGTACGGCTTCAACAAGTCCCACGCCGCGGCGTACGCCTTCGTCGCGTACCAGACCGGCTACCTGAAGGCGAACTACCCCGCCGAATACATGGCCGCGCTGCTGACGCTCAACCGTGGCGCTACCGAGAAAGTCGTCGAGTACATCGAAGAGTCCCGCCGCATCGGCCTCACCATCGCCGGCCCCGACATCAACGCCAGCGCCGACCGCTTCCTCGTCGAAGGCGACGACGGCAAGACCCTGCGCTTCGCGCTCGCCGCCATCAAGGGCGTCGGCGAACGCGCCGTCGAGAACATCGTCGCCGCGCGCAAGGCCGACGGGCCGTTCAAGGACCTCTTCGAGTTCTGCGAGCGCATCGATGGCAAGGCCGTCAACAAGGGCTGCATCGAAGGACTGATCAAGGCCGGCGCCTTCGATTGTCTGGCCGACGACGGCGGCCGCGCGCGCCTGCTCGCCGCGCTGGAAGACGCCATGGCCCAGGGCGCCGCCGCGCGCCGCGACCGCGAGACCGGCCAGGGTTCGCTCTTCGCCGAGGACGAAGGCGCCGCCGCGGCCCCCGTGCTGCCGCCCGTCGCCGCGTGGCCCGACCAGCAGCGCCTGGAAGAGGAAAAGAAGGTCCTGGGCTTCTACTTCTCCGGCCATCCGCTCGCCGACGTGCGCGAACTGGTCGAAGGCATCTCCTCGAAACCCTGCAAAGAACTCGGCAAGGTCACCGACGACTACGAGGTCGTGCTGGGCGGCTACGTCAACGCCGTGCAGTTCAAGACCACGCGCGCCAAGGGCGAGAAGATGGCTGTGATGGTCGTCGAAGACTTCACCGGCAGCGTGCAGGCCGTCGTCTTCCCGCGCGCCTACGAGAAGTTCAAGGACCAAGTCCGCAGCGACGTCGTCTGCTTCCTGCGCGGCAAGGTCCGCACCAGCGAGCTGGGCGGAAACAGCGTCTCGGTGCTGGTCGAGGAACTGATGCCGCTCGACGCCGCCGTGCAGAAGTACTGCGCCGCCATCAGCCTGACCCTGAAGGGCGAAGGCGCGCCTGCGAACGGGAACGGCGGCGATAGCGAAGACGGCGAGAAGGCCGGAAAGAAGAAGGGCAAGAAGAGCGCCAAGGCTAAGACTGAGGAAAGCGGCAACGGCAACGGCCACGAAGCGTCCGCCGCCGACGCGGAGAAGCAGATCCTCTCGAAGCTCGAGAGCCTGCTGCAGCTTTTGAAGGCGCACCCCGGCCCCAAGCCCGTCTGGTTCCAGGTCGAACTGCCCAACGGCGGCGCGCCGTCCACCGTTGTCGTGCGCGCCGACCGCAAGCTCGGCGTGCGCCCCAGCAACGAACTCTTCGCGGGCCTGCACGAACTGCTCCCGCCGGGCTCGATCAAGATCGCCGCCGAAGGCAACCGCATCCGCAAGGCCGCCGAGCCCGCCTGGAAGCGCCGCAACGGCGGCGGCGGCTACCGGGGCGGGCGCGGCGGCGACGACTATTGATTGCCGAAATGCGTCACCGCGCGACGTGCATTGTCACTCGCGAACGTCCCAATCACGCCCGCCATCGCCAACGCGATATTTACACCGTAAAACAATCGTAAAATAAACGCACGCGATTCCGCGCACCTCGCCATGCACCTCGCGTCGGGCGGCGCCGCGGCCTTTGCGCGCCGATCTTTTGGCCTCGCCATTGCACGCCCAGTTCCCCATGCGATCGCTTGGACAGATCTTGTCACTGCGCAATTGGCGAGGAGGCGCCAAAGCGGGGGAGACACGGGGAGCGCGGGCCGCCTGCGGGAGTGACGAACGGGCCTGCGAGGCCAGCGGGGCCGGCAGGGAGGGCGGACGGGCGAAGCGGGGCCTGTCGTTCCGCCTCACCGACCTGCTCCTCCTTGCCGCGCTGACCTTTGCCGGCTTCCATCTGCTGATGGAGCCGATGCGCGCCGCGAGCGGCTTGTACGAAGGCCACCTCGAACGCAGCGGCTTCCAGGTCACCGCGGTCTGCGCGCTGAGCGTGATCCTGGTTACCCGCGTGGGGATGATCGCGGGCTTCGCGATGGCGAGGCTCTTCGGCGGAAAGTGCGCGGCGTCGCTGTGCGCGGCGTTCGGCTGCGTGCTCTGCGCGTGGTCGCTGCTCTACGGCGCGGGCTCGAAGGGCCTCTACGAGTGCTTCTGCTGGCCGCTCTGTCCGCCAAAGAGTGATCTGACGTTGACGGATCCTGCGTTCGGAGACGCGGAAGCGATCTCGCAGTCGTGCCAGCGGGCGTACCGGTTCAATGGCTGGATCACACCCGAATGACGCGCTTCGCTTCGCTACCGCCCCGCGCGCAGCTTCCAGCGGCGCCCGGCCTGCATCGCTTCGCCGATCTCGACCGACGCGAGCGACTCGGACAGGCTCGGGCCCATCGGCTTGCCGGTCGCCAGCGCTTCCACAAAGGCCGCGTTCTCGCCATAGAAGCCGGCCTGGACGGCGCCGAAGAGATCCTTCTTCGCGCGCAGCTTCGCGAACGGCTTCAGCGCGTCGGCGATAGGCAGCTGCCGGTCGCCCTCGTACAGGCGGCAGTCGCCGGGCGCGTCGTGGGGCCAGCCCATGCAGAAGCGCACGCGCGCGACCCGATTGCCCGCGAAGAGATCGTACTCTTCCAGGCGCACGCCGGCGACGGGCCGGATGCTCAGCGTGCCGGCGCCGCCCGACGCGTAGCCGATTCGCATGATAAAGGACGCGGCCCTGTCGCCGGGCAGCACGACGCGCTCGGTATCCACGCGCTC
Organism: Planctomycetota bacterium; assembly: GCA_023150555.1. Lineage (GTDB taxonomy): Bacteria > Planctomycetota > SZUA-567 > H5-PLA8 > H5-PLA8 > JAKLKQ01. Next base: position 82,727 of record JAKLKQ010000001.1, on the reverse strand, counting down.
CATTTCGCCGCCGAGGTAACGCAAAGCGTCGATGCTGTGGATCGCCGTCGTCCAGAAGTCGGCATCCTGGCGCCCGGCGCGGTACATGAGGCCGCTCGCGCCCTGGGGCTGCTTGCCCGCCTGCAGCGCGTGGGCTTGCGCCACGAACGGACAGAAGCGCCGGTTGAACGCGACCATGTGCTTCACGCCGCCGCGCCGTCCGGCGGCCGCGGCGCGAATCAGCGAACGGCACTCCTTCGCCGATTGCCCGGGCGGCTTCTCGAGCATCACCGGAAAGCCTTTGCGCAGCACGCGCCCCGCGACGCGCGCCATCACGGCGGTCTGCGTCAGCACCACGACGCCGTCGGGGCGTTCGGTCTTCAGCATCGTGTCGAGGTCCGTGTAGGCCTGCGCGAAGCCGAAGCGCGTGGCGGTCTCGGCGGCGGCCTGTGCGTTGAGGTCGCAGGCGGCGGCGAGGTCGCAGCGCTTCGTCGCGCCCAGATGCGCGAGGCTGGGCAGGTGCACCTTCGCGGCCATGCGCCCGCAGCCGACGACGGCGATGCGAGGGCGGTTCGAAGTGCGGCGGGGAGCGGGCATGAGCGCGCGGGCCTTTCCCGGGCTGTGGGTTGCCCGATCTGCGTGGCGAAGTCGTTTGGCGTCCGTGACGCCCATCATGCTACGCGCCGCGTTCCGTTTATCAACGCGGAGGAGCGCACGTGAAGAGCCTGCCGCACCCGGCTATCCCGCGCCCGCGCTTTCAGTTCACGCTCGGCGAAGTCTACGTGGTTCTGATTCTGCTGACGTTCGCGCAGGTCGTCTGGATGCCGGTGATCGCCGACGACAACCGCCTGAAGAGCGCGTCGCCCCTGGTGCCGGTAGTGCTGATGACGGTCGTCACGCTGTGCGGCGCCTTCGTGGGGCTCTGGCGCGCGCACGTGCGGCGCCTGGACGGTGCGACCAACGCGGGCAGCGCGCTCTGGTACGTGCTGGTGGCGTGGGCCGCGTTCCTGTTCTGCTTTTGGACGTCGGTCTGGGCGGGCGTGATCTGCATTCCGGTCACGCTGGGGCTGGCCGCGCTGGGCATGTGGATTGGCAACCGCTCCCGGCGAGACCACATGGCCAGCCTGATAATCGCGGCGCTAGTCGTCGTCCTCGGCTGGGCCACGCTCGCGGGGACCGGCACGGTGTTGATAAGCATGACGCTGCACACGCGATGCGGTTCTCCCGAATCCGCCGCCATCGCCGCGTGCAAGACGTATGCCGAGGCGCAGGACATCTACCACCGCTACGACTGGGACAGCGACGGGGTGCTTGAGTACGCCACGTCGATCACGGGCGACAACAGCCTCTTCGAGAAGCACGCGGGGTCCTGTGACCTGACGCTGGTCGATTCGGCCTTCGCCAACGCCGAGGGCGATCCGGGCACCGCGCGGCCGAAGGCCGGTTACGTCTTCAAGGTGCTGGCCGCGCAGGGCCCGCACGCACCGGGCGGCGCGAGGTCCTACCTCGACGAGAACGGCAACTTGGTCAACGGCTACGCGCTGATCGCCTGCCCTGCCGTCTACGACAAGACTGGGCGCAGCACCTTTATTGTTGGACCGAAAGGTACCGTCTACCAATGCGACCTGGGCGAGGGCACGCACGCGTTCTACCTGAACACGTTCGTCTTAGACCCCGGGCCGCTGTGGGTCGTCGCGGAGTAACCACGCCATGGACCCGATCGATCCGCCCGTGCTCGCGCGCCCGCGCTTCCAGTTCACGCTGCGCGACGCCTATCTGGTGCTGGGACTGGTATGCGCGGCCTTCGGTCTCGCCGAGTTCCTGCGCGGCGGCGTCTCGGTCTATCACCGGCCCTCGCGCGAGGCGGTCGCGGTGGGCGCGCTGGTCGTGACCTGCCTGGGCGCTTGCGTGGGCCTTTGGCGCGCGCGCGTGCGGCGCTGGATGGGCGCGACGAACGCGGGCAGCATCCTCTGGTACGTCTTGGTGCTGTGGGCGGCCGGTACGCTGAGCCTCTTCGGTTCCCCGGCGGTGGCGTGCGTGCTGTTCATCCCGACGATCGTCGCCGCCTGGACGGGCCAGTGGTGGGGCGAAAGAGTCACGCCAAGCAGCGGCCTGTGGTGTGCCGTGTGCGCATGCTTTCTTCTCCTGGTTTTCTTCGGTGCGGTTCTCCCCAACATGACGCGTTCGCGGACGGTTTCCAACTATTCCGCCGCCATCGCCGCGTGCAAGACCTACGCCGAAGCGCAGGAGATCTACCGCAGCTACGACTGGGACAGCGACGGGGTGCTTGAATACGCTGCGTCGATCACCGGCGACAACAGCCTCTTCGAGAAGCACGCCGGCTCCGGCGACCTGGTGCTGGTCGACGCGGCCTTCGCCAACTCCGAAGGCGATCCCGGCACCGCGCAGCCGAAGGCCGGCTACGTCTTCAAGGTGTTGGCCGGACAAGGCCCGCACGCGCCAAGCGGTGCTTTCTCGTACCTCGACGCGAACGGAAACATGACAAAAGGCTACGCGTTGATGGCCACGCCGGCGAAGTACAACGGGACCGGGCGCAACAGCTTCCTCATCAACAACCGGGGCACGGTCTACTACAAGGACCTGGGCCCCGAGACGACGAAGGTCTATCTCGCGACCGACGCGTACGATCCCGACGACGGCTGGCTGGTCGCGGAATAAGAGGAGGCGCTGGGCCGTGCGCATGACCGCCGTACGCTTTTCCCTGCGCGAGGCGCTCGCTTTCGCCCTTGCGCTCGGCGCGGGCTACTATGCCTTGACCCTGGACGTGGACCGTTACCGGCACCTGGGCGTCTGTTTCCGCACCGGACCGCTCAACGAGGAACTGCTGCTTCGCGACGGGCTCACCTACACGGCGCTCGCGCTGGTGCTCGCCGCGCTTGCGGTGTTCCTGCTCGGCCGCGTCCACGCCGGATCGCGGGCGCGCGCGACGGCGCTCGCCGCCGCAGTCGCCTTCAGTTGGTGGCTGGTGCCGCACGCAAAATTGTGGCAATGCCGGATGCCACCGCGATGCCAGAACGTGCCGATTTCCGATATGAAGGCCTACGCCGAGGCGCAGGACCTCTACCGCCGCACCGATTGGGACGGCGACGGCGTACTGGAGTATGCATGCGAGGTAACGGGCCCGGCCGGGCTCAACCGGCCACCTCCATCCGGCAAGCTGTGCTGCGGTGACCTCCTGGTTTCCGAATGGTTTGCGAATGCCGTGTGGGAGCCGGGCAACCCCGGCCCCGTGCCGAAGGGTGGATACTTCTTCAAACAATTCGACCGACTGAGCGCGCACGCGCCCGGTGGGCGCAAGAGTTACCTCGATGTGAACGGCAACAAGGCGCTCGGTTACGCGCTGTTGGCGTGGCCCGCGCGCTACGGCGCCGACGGCGAGTATTCGTTCGTCATCAACAGCACGGGAGCGGTCTACCGCAAGGATCTGGCGAAGGACACCGAGGCCGCAGCGAAGGCCATGACCGAGTCCATGAGCGGCGGCGGCTGGGAACCGGTGGAATAGTAGAGGAGGCGCAGCGCTGCACATGCGCGCTTCGCACGCGTGCAACGTGTTGATTTGATCATTCATCGAAAGATTCTCGCGATCATTCGGTAAGAACAACCTTTGCGGGACGAATGGAATTCCGGCTGCAATGTTGGGCGCCCCAAAGATATTGATCCGCAGGCTCGGCGAGGGCACGCATGAACGCCGACTCCGAACGACTCAAGCGCAGCGAAACGAGGATCGCACCCGCGCCCCCCGCCGCTTCCGCGCGCTGGAGCCTCGCGCAGCGCGTCCCCTGGTTCCTGCTCGGGGCGCTCGCGCTGATCGCCTGGTTCGTCTTCGCGCGCCTGATCCCGCAGCTGCTGCGCACGCGTTCGGAGGCCAACGAGTCCGCCGCCGTGGCCGCGTGCAAGACTTACGCGGAAGCGCAGGACATCTACCGCCGCACCGACTGGGACAGCGACGGCGTGCTGGAATACAAGCAGACGCTCCGCGCCGTGGGCCCGCGCCTCTTCGAAGGCGCTGCCGGGTTCGGCGACCTCGACCTCGTTGACGACCGCTTCATTGAGGCCGAGGGCGATCCGGGCACGGCGGTTCCGAAGGCAGGGTACGTGTTCAAAGTGCTAAAGGCCCAGGGCCCGCACGCGCCGGGCGGAGCGTTCTCCTACGTCGAGCCCGGCGCGGACTCGCAAGCCAAGTCGGCCCACAGCATGACGCACGGCTACGCGCTGGCCGCGTGCCCGGCGGTGTACAGCGAGACCGGGCGGCACACCTTCGTGGTGGCGCACTACGGCGTGGTCTACAAGAAGGACCTGGGCCCCGACACGGTGAAGCTCTACCTTTCGATGGACACCTACGACCCCGACGAGACGTGGCGAGTGGCCGAGTAACGAATGGGTCAGGATACGCAAAGCGTTCTTGAAGGAGGACCCTCGCCGCCGCAGCCGTGGCCGCGCGGGCGCGTATTGCCGGACTGGGTAGGGTACCCGATCTTCTTCTCGATTCTCCTGGCCCTGGCGGCCGTCGCGGTGCCGAACCTGCTGCGTTCGCGGATGGCGGCCAACGAGTCCGCTGCCATCGCCGCGTGCAAGACGTACTGCGAAGCGCAGGACATCTACCGCCGCACCGATTGGGATAGCGACGGCGTGCTGGAGTACCAGCAGAGGCTGAGCACCGTTATCGATCCCGGGGGCTCATGCTGCCACCTCAATATGACGATGGTCGATAGCGCTTTCGCCGCCGCCGAAGGCGATCCCGGCACCGCGATCCCGAAGGCCGGGTACGTGTTCAAAGTGCTGAAGGCCCAGGGCCCGCACGCGCCGGGCGGAGCGAAGTCCTACGTCGTGCCGGGTTCGGGCGTCTCGGCCAACAGCATGACCCTGGGGTATGCGCTGATCGCGTGCCCGGCCGAGTACGACGCGACGGGGCGCAACACGTTCGTCGTCGACAAGTCGGGCGTCGTTTATCAGAAGGACCTGGGCCCCGACACGGTGAAGCTCTATCTTTCGACCGACGCCTACGACCCCGACGAGACGTGGACGGTCGCGGAGTAGCACGTGACGAGCGGCGAATGGCGAGTGACGAATGGATGATGATACGCAAAGCGTAATTTAAATCCGGGGCATGTAGACGTTCGAGCCTTTCGCGTTTTCCGAAGAGGCCCTGTTCATGTGGCGTGGGGCTCCGTGCCCGCGCTCGGCCGCACGAAGGGGCTTGTGGCCTAAGCCCGTGCCATGCGCACGGCGCTCTTTCGCAGAACACGGAACGCGCGAGAGGTCTCGGAAGCGAGTCTTGTCGCTTTGCGACCCGGACGTGGTGGCGTCCGGGCCATCCGTTCGCAGGCACGCTGCTCCTCGACGGGTTGCCGTCGCGCGGATGCGCCTTGCAGAAATGCGCGGGTTGGCAGCCCGCGCCACGCGCTCGCGCGTTCTGCGCAGGTTCGCCGTCAGCCGAATGCGGATCGCTGAAAGCGGATGGCCTTCTTAATTGGTGTTGCAGATCGAGCGCCGCGGTGGCTTTTCCTTTCGCTGTTTTTCCATATTTTGTTTGCCGTTTTCTCGCCCCTTTCCGCTCGCCCCTCACCCCTGGCGTTCACGTAAACCCTATTTGCACAGCGCGCAGCACCTCGCGCAAAAACGTCATAACTCCAATGATTCCGAAGAATCAAAATCGATGCACCTTGTTTGAATCGTGTATAGATCGATACAAATCGCCATGTGCACTCCAGCACGTCGCGCAGCACGACGTGATTCGCGAAATTTCGCGAGCAACTCACGAAATCTCGCGACCGACAAAAAGTGTCAGTCGCGAAATTTCGCGAGCCCTATTTTTGGGGATCGGCCTTCGCAGGTTGCGCGGCGTCTTCCTTCACTTCCGCTTCGTCGCCGCTGGGCCACTGGATCTTCCAGGCGCCGTCTTCCTTTACGGCGGGGATGCTGCGCAGCAGCGGCTCGAGGCCCTCGGCGCGGGTTTGCTTGAGGTGCAGCGTCGCCTTGCCGGCCGCTTCGTCGCTCTCGAGTTTCTGTAACTCGAAGTCGCTGAAGACCATATCGATGACCATGTCCTCGAGGTCGAACTCCCACTCGTCGGCCTGTTCGGCCGGCGTGACGGCCTGGACGGCCTCGAGGTTATTGGTGCGCACGGCGGCGAGGAGCTTGGCAAGCGCGCCTTCGGGGCCCGCGGCGTCGGCCTTGGGCTCGGCCGGCCACTTCCCGGAACTCTTGGCCTCGAGGCGCTTTAGCGCGGCCGCGATGCTCTTCTCGTCCACGGCGTCGGGGAAGATCTCGGCGAGCGCCTTGTAGCCGCGCGCGGCCTTGGCGTAGTCCTTCAGGACGTACTCGTTGCAGGCGCCGAGGTACTTGGGCGCGTCCGGCGGGACACGCGACGGCGGCAGCGTATCGAGGATGTACTCGGCCAGCGCGGCGCCGTGCTTGAAGTCGCTGTCGCTCTCTATGAAGTCCGTCATCGCGGCGGTGAGGCGCTCCTGGGCGGTGGCGTCGAGAGGGAAGGACTGCTGGTAGGCCTTCAGCGTGGCGATGCGTTCGTCGGGCTTGTCGAGGAGGGCGTAGAGGTCGATGAGGCCGTCGTAGGCGTCGCGGACTTCGAGGCTGCCCTTCCAGTCGCTGAGGATCGTGCGGCAGGCGGCTTCTGCGGTCGCGCAGCGCGCCTTGGCCTCGTCGCCCTTGCCCTGGGAGGCCAGTGGGTGAACGGTGCGCACCAGCAGCGAGATCTTCTCCTTCAGCAGCACCGGCACCAGGCGGTTCTTGGGGCCGCCGGCGGCCAGGGCGTCGTCGAGCGACGCGAGGGCTTCTTCGCCGCGGGCCAAGGCCGTAAGCTGGCGGGCGCGTTCGAGTTGCACGGAGGCGCGGCGCAGCCCGGTGGTGGCCGGGTCCTTCAGCAATTCGTCGTACTGGTCGAGGACCTTGGTGGCCTGCTCGACGCGTCGCAGGTCGTTCTGTGCGCGGCTGCTCCACGTCGCCGCCTGCTGAATGCGTGTGGTGTTGCCGGCGTATAGAGTAAAGGACCGCGCGGCAGCTATAAAGTCTTGGTATTTCTTGGCTTCCATGGGCGGCTGGCGAGTGGTGAAGTAGGCCTTGCTGAGCTCTTTCCAGAGCTCGGTCTCCTTGTCGCGGATGGCGGCGTCGACCTGCTTGGCCTTCTCCGCGACGGCGGGGTCCTTGTGCTTCATCAGCGACTTCAGGATGGCGGTGACCTGCTGGCCGCCGGTCTCGATCAGCTTGGCGCTCGCGGCTTCGCGCTTGGCTTCGTCGGCGCCCTGCAGGTCCCGCAGGTGCTGGGCGATGGCCTGAAGGCGCGTGCGGCTGTCGGGCGTGGGCGCCGGGTCGGTCTTGCCTTCGGCCCAGACCGCAGGCAGGGCGCTGGCCCATAGCAGAGCGACGGCCAGCAGCGTGCGCGGAAGCGGTGCGGACATGCGTTTTCTCCTGGGGGGCTTACCGGCGCAGCTTCTGGCCGGCGTGGCCGGCGCGGAAATTGGACGCTTAAGGTGGCCTATCTTTAGCAGCATTTTTCGCCGGTCGTGCCGAACCCGGCGCTGCGCAAGGCTTTGGAGAGATCCTCGTCCTTGACCGTGGCCTCGTCGAAGGTCACCTCGGCGCTGTGGTCGTCAAGCGAGATGATGACCTTCACGACGCCGCCCAGTTCCATCAGCACCTTGCGCACGCGGCCGGCACAGCCTTCGCACTGCATGTCGCTGATCTGGATCTTTCGGATGATCATAGCGGGGCGCTCCCGGCTCTTTACTTTTCAAGGCGTCCACCATGGTAATCGGCGCGCGCGCGCGGGTCAAACCGGTGCGGGTGCTTGTTCGGGCCCGCCGCGGTGCTATGAAGGGCCGGTATGCCGCCCTCCAGGAAGGTCCGCTCGAAGACCGCTCGCGCTGCCGGCGCGCCTCGCGCGCCCAAGCCGCCCGCGAAGCGTGCCGCCGACCGCCTGGCGCAGGCCGGGAAGGTCAACGCCGCCCTCAAGCAGTCCTACCCCGACGCGGCGTGCAGCCTGGACTACGCCGGCCCGCTGCAGCTGCTGGTGGCGACGATCCTCTCGGCGCAATGCACCGACGCGCGGGTGAATAAGGTCACGCCGGGGCTCTTCGCGCGGTATCCCGACGCGCAGGCCTTCGCCGCGGCCGACCCGAAAGAGTTGGAAGCGGCGGTTCAGTCGACGGGCTTCTACCGCAACAAGGCGCGCGCGATCCGCGAGGCCTGCGGCGACATCGTAGCCAAACACGGCGGGCAGGTGCCGTCCACGCTGGAAGCGCTGACGGCGCTGCGGGGCGTCGGGCGCAAGACGGCGAACGTGGTCTTGGGCAACGCCTTCGGCACGCCCGGCGTGGTGGTGGACACGCACGTGGGGCGGCTCAGCAACCGGCTGGGGCTGACGAAGAACAAGGATCCGGTGAAGGTCGAGCACGACCTGATGAAGCTCCTGCCGCCTCAGGATTGGGTAGCGTTCGGGCACCGCATGATCGCCCACGGCCGGGCCTTCTGCAAAGCCCCGACGCCGCGTTGCACCGGGTGCCCGCTTGATCCTGTTTGTCATTACCCTAAAAGGGTTTATGAAGACGGCGTAAATTGCCACCGGAGCGAAAAATAGCGTCAAAGTGATTGGCATGCTGGCGCGATGTTGTATACATGAAGCATAGGGAGAGGTTACGGGCGGCTTCCAGACGGCGCGCGTTTCCAACCAGGGCACCTCGCACGATGTGACATGCCGCAGAGGCAGTGGTCCACTGCGGCAATGAGGGAAGGGGGCGTGTCAACGTATGTTCGGATGTAAGCGTCGGGCTGGATTGGTTGGGGTAGTGGTGTTCTTCCTGAGCGCCTGCGTTTACGGTGCCGAAGAGACCGCGCAGAGTGCCGGCCGCAACGGCAAGCCGCTCGAGCCTTCGCCCGCCTACGCCAGCATCGAGACGACCCGCACTGCCGAGAACGGACACGCCAAGCCCGCCGACGAAGAGCTACCGCCCTACGACTACGCAATAGACAACGGCCTCTACGCCACCATCACCGCCTTCAGCACCTTCGAAGAGCCCAAGATCAAGAACGACGACGAGCTGAAGCTCAAGATCGACGGCTTCAAGAAGGACGTCAGGGCCCGCGTGATGTGGCAGGACAAGCCCGCCCCCATGGCCGTGCTGCTGCTGGGCCTGGCGACGCGGAGCAAGGCGCCGCTGGCGCGCTACTGGCAGCAGACGATGTACGATGCCGGCTGCCACGTATTGACCTTCGACTCCGTCTTCCTGCCTGCGTTCTCGACGCGCAGCATGCACGGCGTCGCCGGCAACGTCCGTGCCGAGGCGCTGGTCGTCGGCAAGATCATCGAGGCGGTGATGAAGGACAAGAAGGCCATGGGCAAAGTCACCCAAGTGGGCCTGATCGGCGGCAGCTACGGCGGCATCCTGGCGCTGAACTATGCGAAGCTGGCCGCGGCCGGCGAGATCTCCGTCAAGCCCGACCGCGTGCTGGCCATCTCCCCGCCCGTGAGCATGAAAGCCGCCGCGCAGGTTCTGGACGAGTTCCACCGCGAACACCGCTGGAACTACACGCTGGCCGAACTGGGCAGCGACCTGCTGGACCACAAGCCCGTCGCGCCCGGCCAACCCATCCCCTTCACCGAGGGCGAGATGAAGGCGGGCATCGCCGCGGCCTTCCGCATCGACCTGCGCGACGTGGTGGAGAGCAACGACCGATACTACAAACTGCAGCAACTGCCCAAGGCCGGACAGTGGGATAACCAGTATCGCCTCGATACGGCCAACACGTGGACCTTCGAGCGTTTCATCACCGACATGTCCTACCCCTACTGGCGGAACCAGGACGCCAAGGTCAGCCTCGACGAGTTCTGGGCCAACGGCGAATGCTCGAACCTGCTCCGCAACGCGCCGCCCGGCGTACGTGTGGTGCTGGCCGCCGACGACCCGCTGGACCGCCCGTCGGACGTCACGCGCCTGCAGAGCGAGGTCTCTGCGGAAACGCTGACCGTGCTCCCGCGCGGCGGGCACATGGGCTTCGTCGGCACCAAGTGGTGCAAGGCCCTGATGCAGCGCCTCTTCAAGTAGAAGTAGCCCGACGCACGAGGCAAGGCTTTGCGCCGCCGGACCCTTTTTTAACAGACTGCCAGATCAACTGGTTGCGCACCCTGAAAACGAACTGTTTTCGAGGCGAAGACTGCCTTTGCCCCCGGCCGAAAAAGCGTGTAGCATGGGTTCTCGTTCGCTGAGAACAGACTCTACGCCGCTACCCGCTTGAATACGAAGGCCGTTTCCATGCTTAGGTTGCCCTATCGTCTTGGGCGTATCCGCCCCAAGATCCACTTTGCCGCTGCCGCGGTTTTCGGCCTGGCGAGCGCCTTAGGCGCGGCCTCCGAGGTCAAGCCCGAACCACAGACCCAGCCGCCTCCGGCCAAGGAAGAAGGCCGCCCCCATCCGGCGGCCGCCTGCGATGGGGTGCCCTACGATTACCGCATCACCGACGGGCTGTACGCGACGCTGACGGCCGAAAGCTGCTTCAAGAAACCCGACGTCGACGAGGACAAGATCGACCTCAAGCAAATCCCCGGCTTCCGCAAGGACCTGGAGGTGCGGCTGAGCTTTGCGTCGAAGAAGGAAGCGCCGCTGGTCGTGCTGCTGCTGGGGCTCTCGATGGCCGGCGACGATGACATGGCGCGTCTGTGGCAACACACGCTGTCCGAAGGCGGCTGCCACGTGGCGACCTTCGACTCGGTCTTTCGCGCCTCCTTCGCCAAGAACTCGCACCACGGCGTCACCGGGTATCCCGAAGCCGAGGCGCAACAGGTCGCGATCGTGGTCAAGGCGCTGCTGGCGCGCCCGGAGCTGAAGGGCCGCGTCCAGAAGCTGGGCTTCTTCGGCGGCAGCTACGGCGGCATCGTCGGGCTGAACCTCGGCCGGCTCCTGGAGCAGGGCAAGGTCGCGTTCGACGTGCCGGTGGAGCGCATCCTGTGCTACTCGCCGCCCGTCAGCCTGGAGACCGCGGCCAAACGCTTGGACCGCTTCTACAAGGAAGACCGGCCCAAGTACCAGGCCGACAAGCTCATGGAACTGCCAATGCATTCGCCGGACCCCGGCGAGTACGAGTCGCCCTTCGAGGCAGACCTGATGCGCGCTGGGATTGCCTACCACTTCCGCGACAAGCTCTACCCGGTCGTGAAGTGGAACAACGAGGCCTACGAACTGAAGCAGCTCGAACGCTTCGTCGATCCGCGCGACGACTTGGGCCGCAGCTTCCAGTTCGAGCAGGCGGCGCGCCTGTACGACTTCCGCGACTTTACCGAGAAGATGGTCTTCCCCTACTGGCAATCCCACGGCGGGCCCAAGACGCTCCCGGACTTCTGGGCCTCGGGCAGCGTGCCGCAGCTGCTTCGGGAGAACCCGCTGTACACGCAGGTGGTGCTCACCCGCGACGACCCGCTGAACGATCCGGCCGAGGTGAAGGCGATCGAGGAGCGTTTCGCGGGCCAGCCTTGCCGCCTGGTCGTCCACGAGCACGGCGGGCACTTGGGCTACGTCGCCACGCGCTGGGCGCGCCACACGATGGTCGAGGCCTTCAAGTGATGCGGCGCCTGGGCGGGCTGCTGCTGCCGGCCGCGCTGCTGCTGGCGGCGCCGGCCTGGGCCGAAGGCACGAACACGCCTGCTGCACCCATTGCCACCGCCGCACCTGCCGCGCAACCCGAGTTCGATTACGCGATTGCCAACGGCTACTACGCGACGGTGACCGCCATGAGCGGCATCACGGTGCCCGAGGCGCCAGCGAAGGAACAACGCATCAAGCTGAAGGACGTAGAGGGCTTCAAGCAGTCGGCTAAAGTGCGAATGCTGCTGCAGCCGGGCCGCGCGCCGCTGGCGGTACTGCTGCTAGGCCTGACCACCGACGGCAAGGCGCCCCTCGCGAAGCTGTGGCAGGCGCAGCTCTACGAAGCCGGCTGCCATGTCCTGACGTTCGATTCGGTCTTCCGCCCGTCGTTCAACAGCGTCTCGCGCCACGGCGTACCTGGGCACCTGGAGACCGAGGCGCTGGTCGTCGACCGCCTGGTCGCGGCGCTGCTGAAGGATCCGGCTGTCGCGGGCAAGGTTTCCGAGATCGGCCTGCTGGGCGCCAGCTACGGCGGCATGCTGGCGCTGAACTACGCGATTCTCGCCGAGGCCGGCAAGACGTCGGTCAAACCGTCGCGCGTGCTGGTCTTCTCGCCGCCGGTGAGCATGCGCAGCGGCTCGCGGCTGCTCGACGACTACGCCGAGAAGGACCGACCGCAGTTCACGCTGACGCAGTTGGGCAAGCTGGGCGGGCACCGACCGGTGGCCGCCGGCGAGGCCGTGCCGTTCTCCGACTCGCTGATGCGCGGCGGCATCGGCTACATGTTCCGGCAGGACATCGAGGAAGCCGCCGAGAGCGCCCAGGAACTGTACGGCAAGTCCCTTCCGCCGGAGCCTGTGCGGGTGGGCGGGGGCGGTTCCTACGAAGAAGGGCGGCGCATCTTCACGCGCTACGTCGAGCACGTCGCGTATCCGTACTGGCGGGAACAGGGCAAGGTCCGCAACCTCGATGAACTGTGGGCGATGGGCGACCTGCGCCAGCTGCTGCCGCGCACGCCGGCCGGCGTGGCGGTCTGCCTGGCCGCCGACGACCCGCTCAACGAAGCGAAGGAACTCGAGGAACTCCGCGGTCTGGCGCCGGCCGGCCGCCTGAAGGTGCTGCCCCGCGGCGGGCACCTGGGCTTCGTCAGCAGCCGCTGGGCCAAGGCGCGCGTCCAGGCGCTGTTCAAGTAACCTCGCCTTCATTTCCTGTCGGCTCGCGCCGCGCTGGCGTAGAATCACGCGGCCATGGATGCACTTGCCCGCCGCAATGCCGCATGCTTCGTCGCCGGCGAGAGCCTGTGGGGCCTGGCCATGGCGCTGGTGGCCTCGTCCACGGTGCTCACCGTCGCCCTACGCGAATACGGTGCGGACGAGCGTATGATCGGGTCGATCGCCGCGATCGAGGGCGGGCTGATCTTCCTGCCGCAGCTTATCGGCGCCTACCTGTTCACCTCGCGCAAGCACCGCAAGGCCCGCGTGCTGTGGTACCACCTGCTCACCATGATCCCGGTCTTGGCGGGCGCGGGCGTGCTCCTGCATTTTGCGCCTCAGCTCCCGCCCGTGGCGGTGCGCTGGGGCCTGCTGTTGGCCTTTGCGGCCTTCATGGGCGCGGTGGGCGTGATCGTCAGCGTCTGGCACGACTGGATGGCGTCGCTCTTTCCCGCGCGCGCCCGCGGAACCGTGATCGGCCTGGTGATGTTTGCGTCCGCGGGGATGGGTTCGGTCGGGGGCCTGCTGGCCGGCTGGCTGCTGAAGCACTATCCGGACTGCGATGTTTTTGCGTGGCTCTACTTCGCAGCCGCGGCGACGGCTACGGTTTCGCTGCTGACCTACTTTCTCGTCGACGACCCGGCGGCCCGGATGCCCGAGAGCCAGACGCAGCGCCTGCGACTGGCGGATTTTCTCGCTCGGTTTCGCGCCAGCCTTGCGGAGCGCAACTTTCGCAACTTCCTGATCGGACGCGTGCTGGCGACCAGCGGGTTCAGCGTGCTACCCCTGGTGGCCGTGTATTACGGTTCGCCTGCGGGCGGCGCGCTCTCCAAGTCGGTTGTGGTCTCTTGCGGTGCGGCGTTGACCTTAGGCATTGCCTTGTCAAACCTGGTGCTGGGCCACCTGGGCGACGAGCGCGGGCACCGCCTGGGGATCGTGATCGGTGCTGTGGCCCAGATTGCGGTGCTGGCCTTGCTGTTGTGGACGGCCGGTGAAGCCAGCTGTATGGCGGCGTACTTCCTGGCTGGCGTCTGCGTGGGCAGCAGCCTGGTCAGCCACCTGAACATGCTTCTGGAAACCTGTCCGCACGACCACCGGCTGTCGCACATCACGGTGGGCAATCTGGTGCTCAGCGTTCCGCTGCTTTCCGCGCCGATAGCTGCCGGTTTCGCCGCCGAGGCCTACGGCCTGCGGCCGGTCTTTGCGGGGTGCGCCGTGGTGAGCGCCGCGGCGCTGTTGTGGATCCTGTTTTTCGTGCGCGATCCGCGGCACATGGACCTTTATCCGCAAACCGGGCCGGACGAATCCGGCCCGGCGTTGCAGACAGATCGTTGAGTGAAGGTGCTTTCGCCTACTTCGGGGCGTCCCCCCAGTCGGCCACGTCGACGAGTTCGCCGCCCTTGAGTGCCGAACGGTGCGCGGCGATGCCCAGCGACATGTAACGCGCGGCCTCCCACACGTTGATTGCCGGCACGCGGTCTTCTGCGACCGAGCTGATGAACTCGTGGGTCAGGAAGGCGTGGCTGCCGCCGTGGCCGCCGTAAACCGCCTTGGCGACGTCGGCGGGCGCGAAGTCCTTGTCCTTGTAGTAGCCGGGGTCCTTGCCTTCCTCGACCGCATTCCACATGCGCACGCCCAGGTCCAGGGCCTTGTAGACCTCGGAAGGCAGTTCGTCGCGCATCTCCTGCATCGTCAGGGGCGTGGTGGTCTTGCGGTCGCGCCAGGACTCTTCGCGGAAGGTGCCCTCGGTGCCGAAGACGCGGAAGATCTCGCTGCCGGGGTGTGCGACCTTGCGGAACTCGTTGATGCGGACAACCGCGTTGTTGCTCATGCGGCACAGCGCGGTCTCGTTGGCCAGCGCGCCCTCGAAGTACGATTCGTCCTTGGGGTCGGTGCTCTTGTAGCTGAAGCAGCTGACCTTGGTGGCGTGTGCGTTCATTACGCAGATCGGCCCGCAGGTGCTATGCGTGGGATAGTCCATCGGCCCGGCGATGGCGCCGCGCGCCTTGTACTTCTTCTTGATCTCCACCCATTCCTGCCCGGCTTGGCTTGCCTCGCGGTGGCGCTTCACGTCGCGCAGGCTGTTGTCGAGGTCGTGGTAGTACTCGCCCTCTGCGTACACGAAATCGCCGAAGGCGCCCTCCTTCGCGCGGCGGCGACAGTACATCGCCTCGGGCCGGTAATAGGTGGTCTCGCCCAGCATGTAGTGCTTGCCGGTTTTCTGGACGGTCTTCACGAGCTTGTCGCACCAGTCAAGCATCTCGTCGCTGTCCGGCAGCGAGACTATGGGCACGGCACTATAGACGTGCTTGCCGCTCTCCAGCGCCTGCACGCACTGCGGCGCGTGCAGCCACGGCTGGGTGATGATCACCAGCGCGTCGAGGTCGGCCTTGCAGATCGCGTCGAGGCTGGGGTAGGCATCGCCCTCGCGGAACTTCTTGGCGAAGACGGGGTTCTTCGCGTACTTGGCCACGCGGTCGGCCTCGCGGTCGCAGAAGGCGACGCGATCCACCAGCGGATGGCTCGCATACAGCTTCGCGAAGCTCCGCATGAACGCGCCCAGGCCCACCAATCCCACCGAGATGCCCATGACCCGAAACTCCTTTGAAGCGTGTCTTGGCGGCGCCCCGCCCGGAACCCCCGCCCAGGTGTTCCGAAATATAGAACCACAGTTCTAATAATATACACTCCACGCCGGCCCCTGCCCAACAAATTCAAGGCGCGAGCAGGCGTTTTCCATAGGAGCGCAGCCGCCGGAAGCCTTGCGCCGTGCGGATAGCTGCCGTCAATCAAACGATTTAGGCGAGAACCCCAAGAGGTCTCTTGGGGCGGAAAAAATCTCCCTGCACGTCGGGCAGGGTGTGCGAACCGGAAACCGGTTCCATGCTCATGACGCGTTCAGCGCGCTCAGCTCGTTCTCGATGTTTGCCCGCGCTTGGCCCTCAAGGCGCGCCGCGAACGCCGGCGTGCGAAAAATCTTCGGTGCGTCCAGCAGCTTCTTCAGAAAAGCGGTGCGTCCGGCGCGGAACTCGGCTTCGGGCACGAAGGCGTACTCCCCTCGCACGGCCTGCGCATAGGCGAGGTAAGCTTCAGGCGCCGCGCCGAGGATGGACAGGTCCGCGTCGAGGAATCGCGCGGTCTCGCCGTCCTCCGCTCGTGCGTGAAGGTGGTCGGCGGTGGCTTCGATCAGGCGCGCCGTCTTCTCGATGATCAGGGCCTCCACGCTCCAGGCGTTAAGGCGTTCGCTCGCCAGCCGCGCGCTGGCAGCCTCGTTGTCCTTCGCGTGCGGGTCGTAGACTGCATCGTGGTAGAAGCCGGCCCAGCACGTCGTGCAGGGAAGTTCCTCGCCGGCGGGCGCAAGTTGATCGAAGAGGTGCTGGAGGTGCGCCCAGGTGTGGTAGGCGCGCTGGGGCTCGGCGTAACGGCGGCGCAGTTCGGCGTAGCCTTCCGCGGCGGCGGCGGCATCGATGCCGCAAGCGTGTGCTGCGCGGACCCAGTGGGCGCGGATGTTCATGCGTCCGGTATACGCTCCGGGCGCGGGCGAAGGCAATCGCAATATGGGCGGGCGAGTGGGGCGGCTACGCGTTGATGGCCACCTGGCGGTCGCGGAACTCGCGGAGGCGGTCCTTCTCCTTAAGCATGCGCTTGCGCAGGCGGATGGACTTCGGCGTGACCTCGACCAGTTCGTCTTCCTCGATGTACTCCAGCGCCTCTTCGAGGGTGAACTTGCGGGCGGCCTTCAGCTTCTCGGTGGCTTCCTTGTTGCTGTTGCGGATGTTGGTGAGGTGTTTTTCCTTCGACACGTTGACGGCGATGTCGCGGTCGCTGCCGATCTCGCCGACCAGTTGGCCTTCGTAGACCTCGTCACCGGGTTCAACGAAGAACTCGCCGCGGTCCTGCAGGTTCTGCAGGGCGTAGGTGGTGGTGCGTCCGGTGTCGCTGGCGACGCTGACGGCGTTGGGCCGCGCGGGCAGTTCGCCGGCCATCTCGCGGAACTCGAGGAAGCTGTGGTGCAGGATGGCCTCGCCCTTGGTGGCGGTCAGCAGGCGGTTGCGCAGGCCAATCAGGCCGCGGCTGGGGCCGACGAACTCCAGATGGCTGTGGCCGGCGTGCTGGGACATGTGCTCGAGCACGCACTTGCGGTAGCCCAGAAGCTCCATGGCCTTGCCCATGAAGGACTCGGGGACATCGACGTACACGGTCTCGTATGGTTCCAGGCGCCTGCCGTCGACTTCCTTGACGATGACGTGGGGCTTTCCAATTTGCAGCTCGTAGCCTTCGCGGCGCATGGTCTCGATCAGCACGCTGAGGTGCAGCAGGCCGCGGCCGCAGACGACAAAGCGGTCGGCGTCCTCGGTGCCCTCGATGCGCATGGCCACGTTGCGCAGCTTCTCGCGCTCCAGGCGTTCGGCGAGCTGCCGGCTGGTGACGAACTTGCCTTCGCGGCCGGAGAAGGGGCTGTTGTTGGCCAGGAAGACCATGCTCAGCGTGGGTTCGTCAATAGGCACCGGCGGCAGGGCCGTCTCGTCCTCTTCGGTGCAGAGCGTATCGCCGATATGGACTTCTTCGAAGCCCGACAGCGCGACGATGTCGCCTGCACGGGCCTCGTCGACCTCCCGGCGGCCCAGGCCGTCGAAGACTTCCAGGCGCGTCACTTTCTCGCGGCGCTGGGTGCCGTCCTGGCTGATCGCCGTGTAGGCGCCGGCCTTTCGTACCACGCCCTGGAAGACGCGTCCAATGGCGATGCGGCCGACGTAATCGTTGTAGTCGATGTTGGCGACCTGCACCTTCAGGGGCATGGCGGGATCGCCGGCCGGAGGCGGCACATGCTTAAGGATCAGGTCGAAGAGCGGCTTCAGGTCCTTGCGCTCGTCTTCCATCTCCTTCATGGCCACGCCTTCGCGTCCGATGGCGTACAGGTGCGGGAAGTCGAGCTGCTCGTCGGTGGCGTCCAGTTCCACGAACAGGTCGAAGACCTGGTCCAGCACCTCGTGGGGGCGCGCGTCGGCGCGGTCGCACTTGTTGATCACGACGATGGGACGCAGGCCGTGCAGGAAAGCCTTCCGCAGTACGAACTTGGTCTGCGGCAGCACGCCTTCGGCGCTGTCGACGAGCAGGATCGCGCCGTCGGCCATCTTCAGCACGCGTTCGACTTCGCCGCCGAAGTCGGCGTGGCCGGGGGTGTCAATGATGTTGATCTTGATGCCGCCGTACTCGAGCGCACAGTTCTTGGCCAGGATGGTGATGCCGCGTTCGCGCTCCAGGTCGTTGCTGTCCATGACGCACTCGGCCACTTCCTGGTTGGCGCGGAAGGTGCCGGCCTGGCGGAGCAGATGGTCCACCAGCGTGGTCTTGCCGTGGTCGACGTGGGCGATGATCGCCACGTTGCGAACCTTTTCGTTTATGGGGATGCTCATGGTCGGGGACGGCGAGGCGGCTCGCGAGGCTCCTGCTGGGGCTGTACCTTCGGAAACGAAAAGAGGTCTTCCAAACGGAAGACCCCAGTTCCAACAAAAAAAAGCGTACCCGCAGCGATTGGGAAAGTCCAGCAATATCATAAGGTTATAAGTGCGGAATGCACCTTGAGCAACGTTCCTTGCGCAAGGGAGCATTCGGATTTATGACCTAAGGCATCCGCTTGTCTTCAGATCTGGCCCTCGGCACGGACGAACCGGGATGACACCTTCCTCCATCCTCAAGAAGACGGTCATGGCGCTGACGGGCCTGGCGCTGGTCGGCTTCCTGATCGCACACCTGTCGGGCAATTTCCTGCTCTTCAAGGGCGATAAGGCATTCAACGCCTACGCGGAGTTCCTCGAACATCAGGGCGGGTTGCTGATTGCCGCCGAGGTGGGCCTGCTGGCGGTCTTTCTGCTGCATATCTACTCGGCCATTCGCGTGACCCTGGAGAACAAGGCCGCGCGCCCGGTGCCCTATGAGACCAAGCAGTCTGGCGGCACCAGCACTTTCGGCTCGCGCACGATGATGATTAGCGGCGCGATCATCCTGCTCTTCGTGATCCTGCACGTTAAGATGTTCAAGTTTACCGACCACGAGCACGTGGACGGCGAGTTGTGGGGCCTGGTGATGCAGGCGTTCGCCAATCCGGTGATCGCCCTGGCCTACATGGCCGCGATGGTCGTCCTGGGCCTGCACCTCAGCCACGGCTTCTCCAGCGCCTTCCAGACGCTGGGCCTGACCAAGCCCGGCTGGGCCAAGTGCTACAAGAAGGCCGGGCTGGTCGTCGGCTGGCTGATCGCCTTCGGCTTCTTCACGATGCCGTTGTACGGACTGGTGGTGAAGCCGAAGCCCGGCGCCAAAGAGCACGCTCCGGCCAAGACCATCAAGCACGACGAAAATGACGACGATGCTTCGGTTTTCCGCCCGGTGCTGACGGAAAAGGGGACCGTGTCATGGAGCTGAGATCCAACGTCCCCGACGGTCCCATCGAGAAGAAGTGGGACAGTCACCGCTTCAACCTGAAGCTGGTGAACCCGGCCAACAAGCGCAAGCACACCGTCATCGTCGTCGGCACCGGCCTGGCCGGCGCCAGCGCCGCCGCCAGCATGGCCGAGCTTGGCTACCACGTCCTGAACTTCACGCACAACGACAGCGCCCGCCGCGCGCACAGCATCGCCGCGCAGGGCGGCATCAACGCCGCGAAGAACTACCAGAACGACGGCGACAGCGTCTGGCGCCTGTTCTACGACACCGTCAAGGGCGGCGACTATCGCTCGCGCGAGGCCAATGTCTACCGCCTGGCGCAAGTGAGCGCGAACATCATCGACCAGTGCGTCGCGCAGGGCGTGCCGTTCGCCCGCGAGTACGGCGGCCTGCTGTCGAACCGAAGCTTCGGCGGCGCGCAGGTCAGCCGCACCTTCTACGCGCGCGGGCAGACCGGGCAGCAGCTGCTGCTGGGCGCCTACCAGGCGCTGATGCGGCAGGTCCATGCCAAGAAGGTGAAGCTGTTCACGCGCCACGAGATGCTCGACGTGATCCTGGTCGACGGACAGGCGCGCGGTATCGTCACGCGCGACATGGTCAGTGGCAAGGTGGAGTCCTGGACGGCCGACGCCGTTGTGTTGGCGACCGGCGGCTACGGCAATGTCTTCTTCCTCTCCACCAACGCGATGAACTGCAACGTCACCGCCGCGTGGCGCGCGCATCGCCGTGGAGCCTGCTTCGCGAATCCGTGCTACACGCAGATCCACCCTACCTGCATCCCGGTAAAGGGCGAATACCAGAGCAAGCTCACGCTGATGTCCGAGAGCCTGCGCAACGACGGGCGCGTGTGGGTGCCGAAGGAGAAGGCCGTCTCCGAGGCGATTCGCAAGAACCAGAAGAGCCCCAACGACGTGCCCGACGACGGCCGCGACTATTTCCTCGAGCGCCGCTACCCCAGCTTCGGCAACTTGGTGCCCCGCGACGTAGCCAGCCGAAACGCCAAGATGGTCTGCGACGAAGGGCGCGGCGTGGCCGTCAGCGGCCTGGGCGTATACCTCGACTTCCGTGACGCCATCAAGCGCGACGGCCTGGACGTGATCAAGGAGAAGTACGGCAATCTCTTCGACATGTACCACGAGATCACCAACGAGAGCGGATACGAACGCCCGATGATGATCTATCCCGCCGTGCACTACACCATGGGCGGGCTGTGGGTCGACTACAACCTGATGAGCAACGTGCCGGGCCTGTTCGTGCTCGGCGAGGCCAACTTCTCTGACCACGGCGCCAACCGCCTTGGCGCCAGCGCCCTGATGCAGGGCCTAGCCGACGGCTACTTCGTGATTCCTTACACGATCGGCGGCTACCTGGCCTCCAACAAGGCCGCCAAGGTGGGCAACGACCACGCGGCGGTGAAGGACGCCATGGCCGGCGTGAACGCGCGCGTCGATAAGCTGCTGGCCGCGAAGGGCAAGCGCCCCGTCGACCACTTCCACCGCGAGTTGGGCAAGATGATGTGGGAGAAGTGCGGCATGGCCCGCAACGAGGCCGGCCTGAAGGAAGCGCTGGCCGAGATCCCCAAGTTGCGCGAGGAGTTCCAGCGCGACGTCAACGTGCCGGGCAGCGCGAGCAGCCTTAACCAAGCCCTGGAGCGCGCCGGGCGCGTGGCGGACTTCATCGACCTGGGCGAACTGATGGTGCGCGACGCGCTGGAACGCCGCGAGTCCTGCGGGGGGCACTTCCGCGAGGAGTCGCAGACCGAGGAAGGCGAGGCCAAGCGCGACGACGAAAACTTCTGCCACGTCGCCGCGTGGGAGTGGAAGGGCGACGGCCAGGCCCAGACGCTCCACAAGGAGCCGCTCACGTTCGAGAATGTCAAGCTGACGCAGCGCAGCTACAAGTAAACGGCGCTGAATGCGGATTGCTGAAGGCTGAGAGCTAGATCATGAACGTAACCTTGCGCGTCTGGAAACAGCCCGCCCCCAATCAGCCGGGACGCTTCGAGTCCTACCCGGCGAAGGATATCCCGGCCGAGGCCTCGTTCCTCGAGATGCTGGACATCGTCAACAACCAACTCGAGTCCGAGGGCAAGGAGCCCATCGCCTTCGACAGCGACTGCCGCGAAGGCATCTGCGGCACCTGCGGCATTGTCATCGACGGGCGCCCCCACGGCCCCGGCAAGGCCATCACCACCTGCCAGCTGTACATGCGCGCCTTCAACGAAGGCGACACGATCACGCTGGAGCCCTGGCGTGCCAAGGCCTTCCCTGTGCTGAAGGACCTGGTTGTCGACCGCGCGGCCTTCGACCGCGTAATCCAGGCCGGCGGTTACATCTCCATCAATACCGGCAACGCCTGCGACGCCAACGCGCTGCCCGTGGCGAAGCTCGATTCCGACCGCGCCATGGACGCCGCCGCGTGCATCGGCTGCGGCGCCTGCGTCGCCGCCTGCAAGAACGCCAGCGCGATGCTCTTTGTCAGCGCCAAAGTCAGCCACCTGGCGCTGCTGCCGCAGGGCCAGCCCGAACGCCGCACGCGCGTAGTGGCCATGATCGAGCAGATGGACAAGGAAGGCTTCGGCAACTGCACCAACGAGAGCGAGTGCGAGGCCGAGTGCCCCAAGGAGATCTCCGTCGCCAATATCGCGCGCCTCAACCGCGAGTTTCTCCTGGCGAAGCTGCTGACGTAACACGGGCATTCCGGCCCGCCATTTGATCTTCCTAGACTCAGCGTTCGAAACGCGCCGCAAAATGCTGCGCAGCGCGTCAACCTGTGGGAGGATCCGACAATGCTTATGCGGAAACATCCGGCGGGCTTGGTCCTGGTGGCTTGCGCCGCGCTCTGCACGTGTGGCGCCTACCGGGTTGAGGCCGGCCAGCGCAACCGCGAGGCGCGCGGCGGCGGACGCAGCGAAGACAGTCTGAAGGATGCCGACGCCGCGCCCGACTTCGACCTCGCCGCACTCGACGGCAAGACCCGCGAGAAACTCAGCGCGTACGTCGGCAAGCAGCCGGTGGCGCTCGTTTTTGGCAGTTACACGTGACCGCCGTTCCGGGCCCAGTCTGGCGCCCTCGAAACGTGGTACCAGGAGCAGAAGGGCAACGCGAAGTTCCTGCTCGTCTACATCCGCGAAGCGCATCCCACCGGCGGACGGCAGGTGAAGTTGAACGACCAGGCGGGGATCCTGATCGAATCGCCGAAGGACTTCGAGGCGCGCGGCAAGGTCGCGGCACAGTGCCAGGAAGGCCTGCATCTCTCGCTGCCCGTCCTCGTCGACGGCATGGACAACAAGGTCGGCGATGCCTACGCCGGATGGCCGGATCGCATCTACATCGTTGGGAGCGACGGCAAGATCGCCTACAAGGGCGGACCCGGTCCGGGCGGCTTCAGTGTTGCAGAGGCGCAGAAGCGGTTCGCCACGGTGCTGGAGGCCGAAGCCAAGTTGGCGGAGGGCGAGAGGCCTCCGCCCGGTTCGGCCAAGACGCCGGATGGAGCTTCGGAAAAGGCATCTGAAGCGAAGGGCGCAGATAAATAGCAGACCGGCCAGTATGCTAATAGTGTCCTAACCTAATTGTGCAGCGTACATGGAATCCAAGGAATCGAGGGCGACCCGGCCCGTAGAGGTTGTTTCGACCCCTTGTGGGCGGTATGTATATGGTTAGGCGGGCCGCCAGACCGATCCGACTATAGGGAAGGCACACCCCTGGGGGGGAGTGTCGGCATCTTGTATGCATGATTCGTCCAGATTCCGAACCAGCGTGCGCCTGCGCATCGACAAGGGCCTGGTGCTGCTGCGCTACGGCGGCGTGCCATCGGTGGCCTGCACCCTGATCGACATCAGCGAAGGCGGCTGCCGCTGCCTCGCGCCCATCGGGCGCCTCGACGACGAGACCCAGGCGACGTGGAAGCGCATTCTGGGCGTGGGCCGGCCGTTGAGCATCGAGGTCTCCTGTCCGCCGCACCTGACGCACTTCCCGATCGACGTCGAAGTGCGCATGATGAAAGAGCTGGAAGGCGGCGGCGTCGACCTCGGCACGCGCTTCCGCAACCTCGATCCCGAGCAACTCAAGCTGCTCAAGATGGCGATGATCTCCATCGCCAGCGACAAGGTGCGCGACGCGTTCTCGCCTGAGCACGCCGGCGCAGCCAAGCAGTATCTCGTCGGCGGAGCCGTCGCAGGGAAGAAGGGGTCCGACGAGGGCGCCGATCTCGCCGTCACGCCGATCCCCGTCCTCGACGACGACGAAGCACCTGCCGAAGCCGCCAGGGCTGACGAAGCTGCGGAAGTCGCAGCAGATGACCAGGCTTTCGATGCACCCGAACCCGAAGTTCCCGCCGCGCCGCCGAAACCGGTGCCTGCGCCTGCGGCCGTGCAGGCGCAGGCTCCGCCCAAGCCTGCCATGCCTTGGCCCGACGCGCCCTCGGCTTCGACCGCTGCGCGCGCGGCCGTCGAGGCGCCGCCGCGCGTGCCGCCCGGCGCATCGGCCTCGGGGCATCCCGCCGTGAAGCACCTCGCTTCGGCGTCCGGTTCGGCTTCCGGGCGGCCCGCCGTGCCGGCCT
Source organism: Planctomycetota bacterium (assembly GCA_023150555.1). Classification (GTDB taxonomy): domain Bacteria; phylum Planctomycetota; class SZUA-567; order H5-PLA8; family H5-PLA8; genus JAKLKQ01. The sequence continues at coordinate 58,921 of JAKLKQ010000001.1, read as the reverse complement.
CCGGCTCGGCCGCCGTACGGCCTGCCGTTGTCGTGCCGCCGGCCTCCGGTTCGGCTGCCGCTCGTCCTGCGGTTGCGGTGCCGCCTTCGGCTTCCGCCGCCGGGCGGCCTGCCGTCGGCTTGCCTCCGCCGGCTTCGAAGTCTGCCGCCGACCGCGCGGCGAATGGAGGTTCGCCAGCGCCTTCGGTATCAGCCGCACGCGCTGCCGTCGGGCCGTCCTGGCGCGGCGCGCCGCCGCCCGTACCCGTGCCGCCTCCTGCCGTGATTCTGCCTTCGTCGATGCCCCAGGCAAAGAAGGCGTCCTTTGATACATCGTTGCCGCCGCCCGGCCGGCCCGATGAACTCGATGAACTTCCGCCGCCCCAAGTCGCGCCGGTGATCATCGATGATCCGGAAGAGGAACCGGCCTCCGCGAGCGGCTCGCAATTGGACGCCACGGAAAGCGGTCCGCAGGAAGCCGTGGACGACATCTCGCCGCCGCCCCCCGCCGCGACGCCTGGGCATCCGAAGTTCGATCCGGAGTACCTGCCGCCGGCCCCACCGCCGCCGCCGGCACCGCCCGCCGACCCCTACCGCGGCCGCCGCTTGGGCGAAGTGCTGGTGCATATGGGCAAGCTCCAGGACGGCGAGGTCGAGGGCCTGGTCAAGAGCGCGCGCATGGCCAGCGAACGCCTTGGGCGTTTCCTGCTGCGCGAAGGCCGCATCTCGCCGGCGGAACTATGCCGCGCCCTGGCGCTGCAGTCGGGCCTGCCGATGACGGACCTGGAAGACGCGGAGATCCCCGAAGTCCTGCTCAAGCTCTTCGCGCAGTCGACCATGCTGCGCTACGAGTTCCTGCCCTTCGACGAGTCGCAGCAGATGCTGTGCATCGCGACCGCCAACCCGATCCCGCCGCAGATCCTGCACGACCTGGAACGGCAGGCGAAGCGCAAGATCGAGGTCTTCCTTGCGCAGGAGGACTTGGTGCTGAAGGAACTCGACAAGATCCGCCCGAAGGTGAAACGGCAAGAGCGCAAGCACATGCGCTACGAGGTCGCGCTGCCGATCGCCTACCAGTTCTGCAACCGGCTGGGGCGCGCCGCCGAAGAGACGCTGTACCACGGGCAGACCATCGACATCAGCGAAGGCGGGTTCCTCTGCGAAGGCAACACGCCGAAGCTGATCACCCCCGAGGACCTGATGCGCCGCGGCATCTGCGTGCGCCTGACGGTCAGCAAGTACCCCATCGAAGTGCGGGCGCTGTGCAGCCTGCGCTTCATCAAGAACCGCGAAGAGGAAGAGGGCGGCGCGCAGGATCTTCCGTTCCCCTGGGTCTTCGGCACGCAGGTCCTGGAGATCTCCGAGGAAGACAAGCGCAAGCTCAAGGAGATCTGCGTCCAGGTGGCCATGCGCCCCGACAAGGAGCGCGGAACGAAGTTCGCCTGACGCCGCGCGCGGCGCCATTCCCTACGCTATGGGTTCCTCGCATCCTTCTCCCGCCGAACGCCTTGGGCAGAACGCTTCCGGCCATCCGGCCTGGTACCGCCCAAAGGGCGTGAAGACGAAGTACGACTTCCCCAAGGCCAAGCCCGGCCGCCCCGACCGCCTGGAATTCGACGTCGGCGAGCGCAAACCCGGCCGCCCGCGGCGCCTCGACAAATACCTGCTCGAGCGCTTCCCCGGTTACTCACGCAGCTTCCTGCAGAAGATGATCAAGGACGGCAAAATCCTGATCAACGGAAAGACGACCAAGGCCAGCTGGCACGTCTCGACCGGCGAGCATGTCACCCTCCTGCTGCCCGAAGGCGCCAAGCACACCGGCGAGGAGATCGCGTTCGAGGTCGTGTACGAGGACGAGTTCTTCATCGCCCTGGTTAAACCCGCGGGCATCATTGTGCACCCCGCGCGCGGCAACAAGGACGGCACGCTCTACAACGGCCTGCTGCATTATTTCAAGGACCGCCTGGCCGCCGATCCGTCCTACCACATCGGGACCGTCCACCGTCTCGACGAACAGACCAGCGGCGTCATGGTTTTCGCGCTCGACAAGAAGGCCCACGGTGAGTTGACGCGGCAGTTCGAGTACCGCCTGCTCAGCAAGACCTACCTCTGCCTCGTGCACGGCCCGGTTGACTTCGAGTCACGCGAGGTCGACGCGCCGTTGGGTGTCGACCCCACGATGCGCACGCGCATTGCCGTCAAGGGGCTTGACGCGCGCCCCGCCCAGACGCGTTTCGAGACGCTCTTCCGCTCCGCCTGCGGCCAGTACGCCCTGCTGCGCGCGTACCCGCGCACCGGGCGCAGTCACCAGATCCGCGTGCATGCTCTGGAGATGGGGCATTCGATCGTTGGCGACGAACTCTACCAAGGCCGCTGTGACGACGCGGCCTTTGGCGGACTGCGGCCGCGCGTCTGCCTGCACGCCGAGTCCCTGACGCTTTGTCATCCCATCCACGGTCATCCGATGACGCTGGAGGCGCCCCTGACGGAGGACATTGCGGGGTTGGCCGCTCGGCTGGGCATCACCGGTGTGCTGCCGCCGCCCCAGGTTGCCGACCCGAAGCACAGCAAGGCGCCGGAGTAGCGCTACCCCAAATAGTATGCGTAGTTGCGCAGGCCCGAGGCGAGCAGGCCGAGCGCCAGAAGCGTTACCAAGTGCCGGTGAAACCTGAGGCAGGCGGCGCAGGCGGCGTGTTTTCGCAGGAGTCCGGCATCCTCGCCACCGGCTATTTGCTCTTTCAGGGATTGGACATCGCGCTTCAGGTGCTTCATGCGCAAAACCAATTGCGCCGTCCAATACCCGAGAAAGATGCTCCAGAGAGCGATCGAACTGATCGAACCCGTGATGAATACCAGGACAGCCGTGCACAACCAAAGTGCTGTTTTGGAAGTAGTCACCGAATCGTACTGATGCCGGAAGACGCACCAGATCAGAAAGACAGTGGCCCAGGTAGGTATCATGGGGAAGACCAGGGCGGTGGGTCCTGCCATGCAGAAACCGCAGCCCAGGACGAAGGGCGGGAAAAACGAGAGGCTTTCCATTAGAGTGTAAACGCTTTGTAAAACCAAAGTGGTCAGCGGTTTCCGGCCAGCCTTGGGGCAATTGATCCGATGCACGAGTGGGAAGCAAGCACGAGATGAACACGCGACCGCTGGCGCGCCGCGCCGGCCTGGAAGGCTTCGTGACCTGGTTCGGGCAACTCGAACCGTCCGACAACGCGTTGCCTTCGTCCGCGCAGGTGCTGGCCGCCGCGCCGATTGACGTGGGGCTCGACTTCACTTTCCTTCCGAGAAAACGGGCGGCTGCGGGACAGGTTAGCCTTGCGTGTGTGCTGGTCGCTGAACACGACTGCGAAGTCGGACTTTCGGTGGGTTCCTATCGCGGTGTGGCTTGGCAGGCTGCCGAGCAGCGCGGGGCGACGCCCGAGGGAAACGCCGAGGTCGGAATCGCCGATGGCTCGGGACGCCTGGCATTGCGCTCGGGCGCGAACGTTATCCTGTTGCGCATCGAGACCGCAAAGGCCAGCGGCTACGCCTGCCTCCGCCTGGACCCTGCGAGCGGCGTGCGCGTTGGCGTGCCGGATGGCGCATCGGTCGACTTGGATGCGGGCGCGGTGCCCGAGTACGCGATGGTGAACCGCCCCGGCGCGATGGAACCCCGCGCCGGTTTCGCGCACGCCGGTTGGCAGGCCGCGTTGCGCAAGCGCTGGATGGAGCTACTGGGCCCGCTGCCGGAAGGGCTCGGCGCCATCACGAGGACGATTGGCGAAACCGAGTCGAACGGGTATGTGCGCCGCGAGATCCGCATGGCTTCGCCGCTGGGCATCGAGATGCCCGCGTACCTTCTGCTGCCGAAAGGCCGCAGTGCGCCCGGGCCGGGGGTGTTGGCCCTGCATGGGCACGGCGTTGACGCGAAGAAGAACGTCGTCGGCGTCGACGATGGCAGCGCGGAACGCCGCGCGAACATCGACCGCGTGCGCTACGATTACGGTGCCGAGATGGCGCGCCGCGGGTACACAGTTCTGGTTCCGGACCAGCGCAACTTTGGCGCGCGCCGGGATCCGCTGTCCGCCGCGGGCCGATACACGCGCGACGCCTGCGACGTGCAGTTCATGCGGGGTTTCATGGCGGGACTGCTTCCCGCACAGGCCGAAGCGGTCGAATGGCGCGCGTGGCTCGACGTGCTGGCCGCGCAGCCGCAGGTCGACGCCGCGCGACTGGGCGTGCTGGGACTCTCGCTGGGCGGACGTACCACGGGATTGTGCGCGGCGTTGTTCGATCGCGTGAAGGCGGCGGTCGTCAGCGGGGCGTTGAATCTGATGCGGGAACGGGTGCTGTTGGGCCAAGGCTGCATCAAGCACATGCTGCCGGGCCTGTTGGGTGACGCTGACCTGCCGGAACTTTACGGCCTGGCCGCGCCGCGCGCACTGTTCTTCGAACACGGCGCCGACGACGGCACCTCGCCGGAGATCTTCGCGCAGGAGGCCTGGCGCCGCATGCGCGTGATCTACGACGGGGCGGGGGCGCCGGAGCGCCTGGGCCTGCACGTCTACGGCGGCGGGCACGTCTTCAACGGCACGCGCGCGCTGCCGTGGTTGGAAGCGCAGTTGACCGCGTAGGATTCGCAACGGAAAAGGAGCCGCACTTGAAACTCGGCATCATCGGCTTCCCGGCTTCGGGCAAGACCTCCCTCTTCAACGCCGTCACCGGCAGCACGCAGCCGGTGGGGCAGTACAGCAACACGCCCGGTCTTCAACTGGCGGTGATGAAAGTTCCCGATCCGCGCATGGAGAAGCTGCGCGGGATGTACGATCCGAAGAAGTTCACGCTCGCCAGCGCCGACTGCCAGGACTTCACCGGGCTGATCTCCGGCACCGGCGGGGGCGGCAAGGAGATCAAGGGCGAGCTGCTGGGAAAGCTCCGCGAGGTCGACGCCATCGTCCACGTGGTGCGCGCGTTCGAGAGCAGCGAAGTCCCGCACGTGCTGGAGTCCGTCGATCCGATGCGCGACCTGGGCGAGACCGACAGCGAACTGCTCTTCGCGGATCTGGCGCAGTGCACCAGCCGCGTGGAGAAGCTGCGCGTACAGGTCACCAAGCCCACCAAGACCCAGGACCGCGACAAGAAGGAACTCGCCACGCTGGAGAAGGTGCTCGCGCTGCTCGAGGAAGGCAAGCCGGCCCGCGGCTTCGAGCCCGCCAACGAAGACGAAGCGCAGTTCGTCGCGGCTTTCCAGTTCCTGACCGTGAAGAAGCAGGCGGTCGTCTTCAACGTCGGCGAGAGCGACTTGGGAGCCGGAGGCCGCGCCACGGAACTGGAGGCCAAAGTCCCGGGAAGCATCGCGCTGTGCGCGAGAGTAGAAATGGAGATCGCGCAGTTGCCGCCCGAGGAGCGCCGCGAATTCCTGGAGGCGATGGGCATTGCCGAGCCCGCCGCGCCGCGCCTGGCGCGGGCGGCCTACGCCGCTCTGGATGCAATCCCGTTCTTCACCGTGGGCCCGGACGAGGTTCGGGCGTGGACGATCCACCGCGGCGACACGGCTGTGGCCGCGGCGGGGAGGATTCACACCGACCTGGCGAAGGGCTTCATCCGCGCGGAAGTCTTCGCCTACGACGAGCTGGTCGCGGCGGGCGACGAGAAGGCGCTGAAGGCCGCCGGGAAAATGCGCCTGGAAGGCAAGGAGTACGTCGTCAAGGACGGCGACATCGTGCACATCAGAGCGAACACGCGCTGATCTGTCGTTTTCGAGATTTCGAGAAAATCGAAAGTTGCTCGTCGACGAGCAATTTTCAATAATTCGTATGCAAAATGCGACAGCACGCAAGGTGCTGCGCGACGTACAGGAGATTTGATGCTCAAAGTGTGGATTTTTTCTTTGAAAGCGCTCTAGCGGCCGGTGGCCCAGAACGCGTCGGCGGTGTTCTTGCGCGTCAGGCGCGTGGCAGTGACGCCCTGGAAATCGAAGGTGCCGCCCAGCGGATCGGGTTCCAGGTCCAATCGCAGCACGGCGTCGAAGCCGGTGTTGGCCTGGCCACGCAGGGGCAGGCCCGTGCCGCCGGCGCCTTCCGAATCCAGATCCCAGGTTTTGATGCGGATCTGGTTCTTCTTCAGGTCCAGGATGATCTTGCTGGCGCCGCCCTTGTCGCGGTCGGGCTGGGTCATGAGGAGCTTGGTCGTGCTCAGCCGAACGCGGTCGGGCTGGATCACATCGATGAAATTGCCGATCTGGATCTTCCAGACGCCCGGGTCGGGAATAACGGGCGGCAACGTGAAGGGATCTCCGTTGGGGCGCACGATCAGCGCGGTGATGTCCCAGAAGTGCCCGTCGTTCTGGTCGTCTTCCAGTGCGCCCGCCTTCTTGATCACTAGGAACCCGTCGATAAGGAATCCGGTGGGCCCGGCGAGCTTGTACTTGCCGGTGCCGCCGAGGCCGACGGGTTTCACCTCGTAGCCGAGGTTCACCTCGTAGGTCTGCGCGCCCAGCGTCACCTTCAGCGTGACGGTGTCCGGCGGCGGCGAGCCGGGCAGCGCCGTCGAGAGGTCGGCCTTGGTGATGGTCACGTCCAGGGTCTGCTTGATTTTCGAGACCGAGATCTTAAAGCCCGGCCGCAGGGCATTTGCCGACTGCGTGAAAATGCCGTCGGCGTTCAGCACGTCCGTCACGATCAGCTCGCCGTTGATGTAGAAGGCGAAGGGCACCCCGACGAGGAAACTGGGCAGGTCGACGGTGCTGAAGGTGGACTTGAGCGTGAAGGAGTCTTTCAACCCCGCGCCCACGGTCTTGAAGTTGCTGGTGATCGGCGCCCAGCGAAAGTTCAGGCCGGGCGTTACGGGGCCTTCCCCGGCGCCTGTCACGGTAATGGGCAGGGGCGCCGAGGTGTCGGTATCGGTGCCGTTAGAAAGCGTGAGGGTCACCTCGAACGTGCCGCCGGTGTTGTAGGTGTGGACAGGATTGGGCGAGCTGGAGATGGAGCCGTCGCCGAAATCCCAAAGGAAGGTCACACCCGCTTCGCCGCCCGTGTACGTGAAGGTCACCGGCAGCGGCGCGGCGCCGGAGCCAGGCGTGGCATCGAAATTCGTGTTCAGCGCCGCGTGCGCGGACCCGGCTGCGAGCGCCGCGACGAACAACGCCAATAGAAACGACCTGCTCTTCATGGCCTGACCTCTCTTGGTGGAGCGAGGCGAAGGGCGGATGCGAATCGTTGCAGACCTTCCATGCTAGCGCTGCCCGACGTGCAATCCAAGGACTCTCCTGGAGTTATCGAGCGTTTTGGGGTCCTGGAAACAGCCGAATTAGGGCGTTTCCCCTCATGCACATCGTGATTGCGCCTGGGCGTACCACTTTTAGTTAGGATGGGACGCGGGAGGTTTACCGCCTCATCAGTTTTTTCGGGGCGCCGGGCGGGGCAGGGTGAAGCGTTCGGTGGTGCGGCAGTAGTATTCGCCGCCCATCCGGCCGATGGTGTCGAGCTTGGCCGGATCGACCGCGCCGTCGGCGCCCAGCACGCCATCATCGACGTGCATCAGCACGATGCGCCCCAGCACCAGGTTTGCGGCCAGCGGGCCATCGCCGATGTTGATGATGCGGTCGAGTTCGCATTCCATGTGCACGCGCGCTTCCTTCACGCGCGGGGGCTTGACTTTCTCCGACGGAATCGCTGTCAGGCCGCACTCGTCGAACTCGCTGACCTCGTAGTCGAACTCCGTGCTGGTCGCGTTCATCTTCTCCGCGGCGTCGAAGCTGACGACGTTCACGACGAACTGTTTGGTGGCCTCGATGTTCAACACCGTGTCCTTCTTCCTGCCGTGGCGGTTGTTGACCGGACTGAAGACCACCGTCGGCGGGTTGGACGTTACGCCGTTGAAGAAGCTGAAGGGCGCCAGGTTCGGGATGCCTTTCGGCGAGACCGTGCTGACCCAGGCGATGGGGCGCGGTGTGATCGCGCCGATCATCAGTTGGTAGAACTCGCGAATGTGAAGGTCTTTCGGATCGGCGCGCATGGATCTTCCTTTTTGTCAGCTCTCCATCCAGCTGTAGGGGTAGGTCGAATCGTCCATCTCGATGGCCTGCGGCGTGAGCTTCAGCGGGCGCTCGGTGTCGAACATCACGGCCAGTTCCTCGGTGCGGTCGGCCTCCATGCTCTTCAGGATCGTGCCGGGGTGCGGGCCGTGCGGGATGCCGCGTGGATGCAGCGTCAGGCTCTCCTGCTCGATGCCCTTGCGCGAGCCGAAGTTTCCGCGCACGTAGAAGAGCACTTCGTCGGCTTCGACGTTGTCATGCACGTAGGGAACCTTGATCGCCTCGGGGTGGTGGTCCAGAAAACGAGGCGCGAAGGTACAGACCACGAACCCGTTGACCTCGAAGGTCTGGTGCACCGGCGGCGGCTGGTGCACCGTGCCGGTAATGGGCTCGAAGTCTTCCACGTTGAACGTGAACGGATAGACGTAGCCGTCCCAGCCCACGAGGTCGAAGGGATGATGCGCCATCACGTAGCGCGTCAGGCGCTGGCCGTCCTTGACCAACACCTCGGTTTCCTCCTCACGGTCGATGGTGATAAGTTCGCGCGGGCCGTGGAAGTCGCGCTCGTAGTACGGTGCGCCTAGCATGATCTGTCCGTCGGGGTTGAGGTAGCGTTTGGGCACGCGTACGGCGCCGGGGCTTTCGAGAATCAGGTAGTCCTCGGCCTCGGGATCGTCGGGCACCAGGCGGTAGGTGGTCACGCGCGGCACTACGACGTAGTCGCCCGCGCGGTAGGGCAGCTCGCCGTAGGGGCTCTCCAGCGTGCCGCCGCCAGCGTTGACGTAGATAATCTCGTCGGCCGATCCGTTGCGGTACAGTGAATCCATCGGCTTCTCGGGGCGGCAGCGGTAGCAGACCACGTCGTCGTTGAAGAACAGCGGAACGCGTCCGCGTACGGCATCGCCCGCACGGTCCATCTCGCGTGAGCGCAGGTGGTGGTGCCGCAGCGGCAAGCCTTCGACAGCCTCGAGATTCAGCTCGCCGGCGGGTTCGACCCGTTTCACGCGCGTCGGCGGACGCAGGTGGTATGCGATCGAGTATGCGCGGTCGAAACCTTGCGTCGTGATCACATGCTCGTAAGCCAGTCCCTCGCCGAGGAAGCTTCTGCTCTTCTCGCGCGCGAGTTTGATATGGCGCTTCGCGGGAACCTCGCCAAGTTGCATGTAATAAAGCATGGCCGGACTCCAGGGGTGAGGGGTCAGGGGCGAGGGAAGAGGCCTTGCCCCGCGTTGTCCGCCTCCTTACATAGCTTACCGCATCGTCCGGGCCTTGGGAAAGGCGGCGGCTACCGGTCCAAGACGAACGCAGCCAGCTCTTTGCTGTGGTCGAACTCGAAGTCGGCACGTCCCTGGCTGCTTGTTTCCTTCGAGCGTCGCAGCGCGGCAGACCAACCGACCGCCTTGGCGCCGTCGACGTCGTACGCGAGGCTGTCGCCGACGTACAAGATGCGTTTGCCGGCCTGCCCTGAGTTGCGCTCGGCGAGACGGAAGAAGGCCGGATCGGGCTTCTCGATGCCTTCGTCTCCGCTGTACACGCGCATTCGAAAGTAGGGCAGCAGGCCGACGCCCGCGAAGGCGCGGTCCATGCAGAACCCAGGCCATGCGGTGTTGGCAATGACGCCAAGGTACACGCCCGCCTCGCACAGATCGTGCAGCATCTCGTGCGTGCCGGGAAAGACCCATGGCCGGAACCGCGGACCTGCGTAGGCGTCGGCCAGGCAGGTGGCCACCTCGTTTCCGAGCGGCAGTTTCAGCCGTTCGATCAGCCCCGTCATCAGGCGCACGTAGGTGTGGTCCACGCGGCGGCTCTGCTTGGCTGCGGCCTCGAGTTCGCGCAGGACCATTTCCAGATCAGGACCTGCTTCCGCGCCGAAGGCCTGCAGTGCGTTCGCGACACGCGTAAAGCGACCTTCGGCCACTTGCTCGGGCGTTGGCGCATCCTTTCCGTCGAAGACGCCGTACAGCGTTCCGCCGGAATCGAAGAAGACGCAGTCGAAGCGGTTCATGCGCTGGGCTCCATATCCAAGTCCACCCACAGCGGGAAGTGGTCGCTGAGGTACTCCTTACCGATGCCGAGGTGCTCGGCGCGCAGGCGTTCGCCCGGCCACACGCCATAGCCGGCAACCTTGCCCACGAGATTTTCGTGGATCCAAATCTGGTCGCCGCGTTTGCCCCGCGGCACGGTGCCGACGGCGCCTTGACCGGTGGCAACCGCCACATCCCGGTATTCCTGTTCTTCCAGGAAGTCGCCCACGCCGCCACCGGGGACTTCGTTGAAGTCGCCCAGCACCACGTGCGGCTTCCGGGTCTCGCCGGAGCCGATCGCCGCGCGCAACTCCTCGACGCGCAGCCGCCTGGCTTCCGTTTCGCTCACCTGAGCCGAGGAAGGCAGGTGGCAGTTGGCGACGAGCAACTCTTTCCGGCCGGTCATAGCCACGCCGATGCGTTGCCACGCGCGTTGCGGGCGTGCCGGTGCGGACAGCGAATCGCCTGCGTTGCGTCCGAGCTTGGCATAGGCCGCGGTGCCGTATTGCGGAAGCTGCGCGCCGGGCGTGTACCAGCCGGCCCGGCCCAAGGCCTTTTGCACGCAACGGTGCGTGGCGGCGTCCTGGACCTCCTGCAGGCAAAGCAGGTCCGCGTTCAGTTCGCGGTGCACGGCGATCAGCGCGTCGAAGATGGCCTCGTTGGGCGCGCCGGGGTCCTTGCCCGCGAAGGGGCGTCCCTGGAACCAGTAGACGTTGTGCGAGACGATGCGCAGCATACCGAACAGGATACGCGCGCCGGGGGATGTGCGCAAACCGAGCGTGGAGCTACGCCGGCCGTTCGACGATGGGCGTGCGCAGGACGCCGAGCTTGTCGATCTCGAGTTCCACGACGTCGCCGGGCTTCAGCCAGCCGCCGGTCTTCTCGGGCGTCAGCTCCAGGATGCAGCCGCCGCCGACGGTGCCGCTCCCGATGAGGTCGCCGGGGAAGAGTTCGGCGTCGGCGCTGGCGCGTTCGATGATCTGCGGCCAGGGGAAGTGCATCACCTTGGCGTTGCCCTTGCTGAGTTCCTTGCCGTTGACGCGCGCCTTCATGGGCAGATCCACGCGCCCCTTCGCGTCGATGCGATCCTTGAACTCGTCGAGCGTCACCAGGTAGGGGCCGACGGCGGTGGCGAAGTCCTTGCCCTTGGCCGGGCCCAGGCCGACCTTCATCTCCTCGCGCTGGATGTCCCGCGCGCTGAGGTCGTTGACGACGGTGAAACCCGCGACGTACTCCCAAGCCTTCTCGGCGGGGATGTTCTTCCCACCCTTGCCGATGACGAGGCCCAGCTCGAGTTCGTAGTCGAGTTCCGCGCAGCCCTTCGGCGCGAAGACCGGATGCCCGTGGCCGACCAGGGATCCGGCATTGGAGAAGTAGAAGACCGGCTGCGCGTACCACGCCGGGTTCATCTCCAGGCCGCGCAGGGCGCGGGCGGTCTTGACGTGTTCTTCGAAGGCGTAGAAATCGCGGAAGCTGCGGGTGCCGGGCACTGGCGGCAGGAAGGCCTGTTCGCGCAGGCCCGACTTGACATGCCGCGCCAGGCGTGCGGGCAGTTCCTGCTTGCTGGCGCCCCAGCGTTCGAGCACCTCCAGCAGCGCAGGCTTCAGGTGCAGGATCTGGCGGATGTCCCAGACCGGATCGACATCCTTGAAGACGGTGCCGCTGTGGAGCACGTTGAGGTTGTACGCCAGCGCCGAGAGTTCCAGATACTGGTCGTCGTCAAGCACCAGCACCGTGGCGGGCGTCTCAACGTGCGGGGACGGATTGGCAATGGAGGCGATGCGCATGGTTAGAGGGTGCCGCGCTTGGCTTGCTCCCGTTCGATGGCTTCGAAGAGCGCACGGAAATTGCCCTCGCCGAAGCCGTCGCTGTTGCCCCGCCTCTGGATGATCTCGTGGAACAGCGTCGGCCGGTCGAAGACCGGCTGCGTGAAGACCTGCAGCAGGTAGCCATCGGGCCGGTCGCGGTCGACCAGGATGCCGAGCTTACGCAGGGCCTCCTTCGACTCCTTGATTTCGCCAACGCGCTGGTCGAAGTTCTCGTCGTAGTAGCTGTCGGGCACCTCGAGGAAAGCAACGCCGCTGGCGCGGATCTCGCGCACGGTATCGATGATGTTCGGGGTCAGCAGCGCGATGTGCTGCACGCCGGGGCCCTTGTATTCGTCCAGGAACTCCTGGATCTGCGAGTTGGTGCTGCTGGGCTCGTTGATGGGCAGCTTGATATAGCTGCCGTCGTCGCCGACGACCTTGCTCATCAGTGCGCTGCGCCCGGTGTTGATGTCGAAGTGCGCCATCTGGTCGAAGCCGAAGACGCGCGCATAGAAGTCGACCCACTCGTCCATGTGCTCCACGTTGGCGACGATATGGTCGATCATGGCGAACTGGATGTCGCCTTCCTCGATGCCGCCAGGGATGTTCACGTAGCCTGGCGCGAAGAGTGCGTGGCGCTTGCGCTGGATGAAGGTGTGCGTCGTATCGCCGTAGGCGGCGATGGTCGCGCCGATGAAGACCTCGTGCTCGTCCAGCGGGCGGACGACGGTGCAGCCTTCCTTCTGGGCGTGCTTCAGGGCCGCGCCGGCGTCACGCACGCGGAAGGCGATGTCCTTGATCCCGTTGCCGTGCTTCTTGACGTGCGCGCGGATGGCGTCGGCTTCGGGGCCCTTGCCGGCGGCCTCGGCGAGCAGAAAATTTATGCGTCCCTGGCCCACGACGTAGGCCTTGCGTCCCTTCAGGCCCGTGGACGGGTCGCCCTTGGCGCGGAAGTACATCCCGAATTTATTGATGTAAAAGTCGGACCAGGCTTCGACGTCATCCACCAGGAACTCGACGTGGTCGATGCCCTTGACCGTCAGCGGATTGATGTGCGCCCGGGACTTGTCCAGTTCCGGGGTCGGGGAGTGGCTGTGGGTCATGGCATCCCTCATTCTGGGAAGGCGTTCCCTGGTTCATGTTACTCCCTGCCGAGCGGCAGCGTCAAGGCGGCCGCTCCGGAAGCGGAAACGAACGCCCGCAGGCGGCGCCCAGGTGTATATGGGACAGTGCTTTACGTCGCCGCAGTGCGGAACCTTGCTGAAAAAGGAATGCTCAATAATTGCCCCATGCGTGTCCTATTCATGCCTGCCGGAAGCGGCATTCCAACTGGGACCAGGGTCGGTGTCGAGGTAGGCTACGCTGGCCGCGTTCAACCGGGGAATGTAATCCATGGGTTCGTTAACTGAACATCGACCGAAATGGCGCCTGGGTGCCAGCGCGGCCGCCGTGGTCGTGTTTGCCTTCTGCTGCAGTGCTCCGGAGCTGTGGGCCAAGGCCGCGCAGACGGCGGCGGTGCCTGCGGCGCTGAAGCCCGGCGAGGAGACGCATGCGGCGATGTACAAGGCCGTCTCGCCGGCGGTGGTGGGCCTGACGTGCCGCGCCAAGCTGCCAAACGGGCGCGACAGCGGATTCTTCGGCACCGGCGTGGTCGTCAGCGCCGACGGCCTGATCCTGACCAACCTCAGCGTCATTCCGGACCAGGCCACCGAGGTGAAGGTCTATTTCACCGACGGGCACGTGCGCGATGCGAAGTTCCTGAGTCTCGATTCCAGGTCCGAAGGCGTGCTGGTAAAGTCCGAGGCGAAGAACCTGCCGTTCATGAAGCTGGCGGCCAGCGAACAGTACAAGGTCGGCGATCCGGTCTACAGCTGGGGCAATCCGTACTTCACGATCCAGCAGGACGGCGCGGTCTCGCTCAGCACCGGCACCGTCAGCGGGCTCTACAACAACAGCAGCGTCGATTTCCTCAGCCGCTACGTCGGCCCGGTGATCGAGACCGACGCGGCCGTGAACCCGGGCTCTGACGGCGGTCCACTGACCGATGCGTGGGGCAACCTGCTCGGGATCGTGAGCCTATCGACATCGACGACGCGCTGGCTGGGCCTTGCGGTGCCCACGCACTTGATGCGCGAGAGCCTGCCGGACCTCAAGGCGCTGCCCGTGGAACCGCGCAAGGAACTCAGCGGCGCGCAGCGTTCGGTCTGGGCGATGCAGCAGGCGATGAAGGCCGTCGCGGCGCCCGCCGAAAAGGCCACGCTGGGCCTGGCGGTGGCGCGCGGCGACGGCGAGAAGGTTTTCGATAACCTCGCCCAGGCCGCGCTGGCCGCGCGCGAACCTTACCCGTTGGGCCGCGATGGGCGCATGGAACCGGCCAAGATTAATGCCCGCCCGCCGGGCGGCTACTGCTCGGCGCTGGCCGTCGACGCCGAAGGCACAGCGGTGACCGCGGCCTTCAACATCGAAGGCGACGACGTGAAGAAGATCTACGCTTACCTGCCGGACGGCGTGCGCGTCGAGGCCAAGGTGCTGGGGCAGGACGAGTTCTACGACCTGGCGGTACTGAAGCTGGCCCTGCCGCCCGGCCGCAAGCTCGACTTTGTGCCGTTGGCCGACGGCTCCAAACTCAAGCAGGGCCAGGCCGTCGCGGTGGTCGGGCGCAACGAACCGCCGGGGCACCCGACGCTAAACGTCGGGCAGGTCAGCGCGGCGGGGCGCTACCAGAACACGCACTGCCAGATCAGCGCGCTGATCAACTACGGCAACATGGGCGGACCTGTCGTGGACCTGGACGGGCGCGTGGTGGGCATCGCCACGCAACTGACCGAGAAGACCAGCTGGCGGCAGAACTGCGGGGTGGGCTTCATGCTGCAGGCGCAGATCATTGCCAAGAACCTGCCCGACCTGAAGGCGGGCAAGACGGTCGAACACCCCAAGTTGCCTTTCCTGGGTGTAGGGCCCGACCCAACCAACCAGCCCGACGAAGGCACCGTCGTCGGCACGGTGCTGGACGACGGGCCGGCGGCCAAGGCGGGGCTGCAGAAGGGCGACAAGATCATGCAGTTCGACGGCCAGGAAGTGAACGGCTGGCTGGACCTCGTCCGCCAGATCCAGGGCTGCGCCATCGGCAAGAAGGTGAAGCTGAAGGTCGAACGTGGCGACCAGACGCTGGATCTCGAAGTGGAGATAGGCGAGAAGAAGAGAAAGGACACCCAGTGATGCGAGCGTTCACGCATAACCGGAATCTTCCGTGCCTGGCGGCGCTTTTCTTTGTGGCCGCGGCGGCTCCGGGCGCGGCTGCGGCCAGCCTGACGCCGAACACCGCGTTGGTGCAGGAAGCCAAGCGCATCGAGCAGGCGCAGGTCGAACTGGCCGCGCGGCTGGTGCGGACGTACGTCTACATCGGCGGCGGCTCGGGTGTGGTGATCAGCCCCGACGGATTGATGCTGACTAACGACCATGTCGCCGGCGGCCGCAAGGACTGGCCCGTGATCGTCAACGGGCGGTTCCTGCATGCTGACGTGTTGGGCACCGACCCGGTCGGCGACATCACGCTGTTGCAGATCCGGGACGCCAAGGAGATGGACCACGTCGAATTCGCCGACTCGGACCGCCTGTTCGTCGGCCAGCAGGTCGTCGCGATCGGCAATCCCTTCGCGACCGGCTACACGGGCGGGCTGGGCGAGCCGACGGTGACGATGGGCATCATCTCGGCGCTGCACCGTTTCCAGGGGAGCTACTCCGACGCGATCCAGACCGACGCGGCGATCAACCCGGGCAACTCGGGCGGGCCGTTGCTGACCCTCGAAGGCAAGCTCGCCGGCATCAACGGGCGCATCGCCACGCGCTTCGGTGCGCGGGCCAATACCGGCATCGGCATGGCCATTCCCGCCAGGCAGATCCAGCAGTTCCTGCCGTCCCTGAAGATGGCCGGCGGCAAGCAGGTCTTCCATGGCACGGTCCGCGGCCTCGAAGCGGACATGTCCGAGTCCGACGGCATCAAGAACGGCATGGAGATCAGGAGCGTGAAGGTCGGCAGCGGGGCGTCGTTGGCCGGGCTGCAGGCCGGCGACCGCATCATCGGCGTCGAGGACTACGAGATACCCAACGCGCAGCGTTTCATGGGTGTTATCGGCACCTATCCCGGCGGCACCGAACTGAACGTCCGCTACATCCGCGCGGATACCACCGGCAGCCTGAAACTGAAGCTGGAGGTGAACAATCCCGGCGGCGCAGGCTTCCTGGTCAAGATGGGCAAGGACGTGAAGGATGTCACGATCGAGAAGCTGATGCCGAAGGGCGCCGCCGAGACCGCGGGCCTGAAGGCAGGCGACCGGATCGTCGAGTTCAACGGGCAGGCGATCTCCAACCTGGGGCAGTGGGTAATGTATTACTACGGATTCTTCCCGCGCTCCACGCCCCTGGCCGGCGACAAGGTCAAGGTGAAGGTCAAGCGCGGCGACGGTGACAAGGCGCAGGATCTGGAGGTCGAGCTGACGCTCACCTCGCGCATCGACGAACCCGTGCCGCAGATCGGCCTCCGCCCGCCCGGGCGGCGCCGCTGAGCCGGAACAGGCTTATTTCAACAACGTGGCGGCGATCTGCAGCGCGCGGTCGATCTGCGCGCGGTTTACATCGCGGTGCGTGACCATGCGCACGCGCGTGCCCATGGCCAGGCACCACACGCCTTCCTCGCGCAGTGCCCCGGCCAGCCAGGCGGCGTCGCCCTTCGCGCCCGCGTAGTCGAAGAAGAGGATGTTCGTCTGCACGCGGCTCATGTCCACCGCGATGCCCGGCAGCCCGGCCAGCCCTTCGGCCAGGCGCCGGCAGTTGGCGTGGTCTTCCTTCAGCTGTGTACGGTGCGCTTCCGACAGCGCCACCAGTCCGCAGGCGGCCAGCACCCCCGCCTGGCGCATGCCGCCGCCCAGCATCTTGCGCAGGGCCACGGCCTGCGTGATCGCCTTCTTCGTGCCGCAGATCAGCGAACCCACCGGTGCGCCCAGGCCCTTGGAGAGGCAGAACGAGACGCTGTCGGCCGGTGCGGCCAGGTCGCGCGCAGGTACGCCCAGCGCGGCGGCGGCGTTGAAGAGGCGCGCGCCGTCCAGGTGCACTTTGATCTCCGGCGATCGCTTGCGCACGGCGTCGGCCACCGCGCGCATGTCCGCAGCCGTCTGCACGGTTCCGCCACAGTAGTTGTTGGTGTTCTCCAGGCACAGCACGCTGGTGGTGGGGTGGTGCGAGTTCCCGCCCGGCAGGCCGTGGCCGAAACGCACGGCGGCGGCGGCCTGGGCGGGGTCCATGCGCCCGAAGGCGTCGACCTTCAGCGGCCACTTGGCGACCTGGGCGACGCGCGCGTAGGCGGCGGCCTCGGCGCAGTGGATGTGGCTGTTCTCGGCGACCAGGATCTCGCTGCCGGCCGGTGCCTGCATCATCACGCCGATCATGTTGGCCATGCAGCCGGAGGGCACGAACAGGGCGGCCTCCTTGCCGGCCAGTTCCGCGCCCAGGGCCTCGAGTTTCCCGACGGTCGGGTCCTTGCCCAGCACATCGTCGTCGACTTCGGCGGTGCCCATGGCCGCGCGCATCTCGGGCGTGGGGCGCGTGACGGTGTCGCTGCGCAGGTCGATAGGAAAGGCTACGTTCATTGAAGATATCCTCGAAAGGTCGTTGTAGTCATGCCGGAGTGATCTGGCCCAGGATGCGCGGGCCGGCGGCGCCGGTGGCGGCGGCGAGGTTGCCGGGCCGCCCACGGATGGTCTCCAGGGCCAGGACCGCGAAGGCGATGGCTTCCTTCCCCTTCATGGGCAGGCCGTAGTCGTCGGAGATCCCAATGGGCGCCTCGCCGAACTCCTTCTTCAGGCGTGTCATCAGCGTCTTGTTCAGGGCGCCGCCGCCGGAGACGATGACCTCGTCGACCTTGCCGAGTTTCAGCAGGTGCTTCTTGTAGGCTTCGGCCAGAGTGATGGCGGTGAAGTCGGTGACGGTGCGCAGCGTGTCGGTGGGAACGACGCTGCGGGTGATGCCCCACTGGTAGATGTGCTTGGCGTACTCCTGGCCGAACTCCTCGCGCCCCGTCGACTTGGGCGGCTCCATGGCGAGGAACGGGTGCTGCAGCAACTTGCTGAGGATGTAGCCGTCGACGTGTCCCTGCGCGGCGCGTTCGCCGTTTTTGTCGTAGCGCTCCTTGCCCTGCGTCATCAGCTGGATCATCGCGTCGATAATCATGTTTCCGGGGCCGGAGTCGAAGGCCATCACCTGCTCGGGCTTGCAGCCCTTCGGCAGGTAGGTGATGTTCGAGATGCCGCCGATGTTGATCACAGCGCGGGTCTTCTGCGGGTGTGCCAGCAGCAGGTAGTCGACGTACGGCACCAGCGGCGCGCCCTGCCCGCCGGCGGCCATGTCGCGGGTGCGGAAGTTAGAGACCACCGGCGCGCCGATGCGCTCCGCGATCACCGCGGGCTCGCCGATCTGCAGCGTCGAACCGTACTTCACGGCCATGCCCGTGGCCTTGCTGCCGATGTCGGTGCGCGGCGGAAGGTGTGCGATGGTCTGGCCGTGGGTGCCGACCAGATCCACGTCGCTGTTCTTCAGTTTCGCCTTCTCGACGATCTGCGCCGCCGCTCGTGCGAAGGTCTCGCCGACGCGGAAGTTGGTGCGGCACAGTTCGTCGGGGTTGCAGGCCTTCGTGTCGCAGACCTCCAACAGCTTTTTCTGCAGCTGCGGGCTGTAGGACTCGGTCTCGAACGCGAGCACCTCGACCTTGAAGGTCGCCGTCTCGTCGCCGGAGATCGAACACAGCGCGGCGTCGACGCCGTCGCAGCTGGTCCCCGAGATCAGGCCGATCACCTTGATCGGGTCCTTCTTGGCCAGGTCGGTGAAGTTCAAGCCCATGGCGTCTCCCTGCCGGAGGTTTCGGCACACCATAAAGGAGCAGGCGGCCGGGCGAAGGTGCGGAATCGAAGCTCATTCTATAGGCCAACCCCCGAGCCACCAGTGGTTTAAGGGCACCGGGCCGTGTCAGGCGTGGCGGCGGGCGGGATGCGGGCGGAGGCCGGGAAACGCGGAGTTGACCTTGAGTCCCGGGCGCGGTTCGGTAGGATGCCTCTGCTGTCCGAATCGCCGTCCAAGCCCAGGTGGCGGAACTGGCAGACGCGCCAGCTTCAGGTGCTGGTGGGGGCAACCCCGTGGAGGTTCAACTCCTCTCCTGGGCACCAACATTGCGACGGCTGAAAAGGGACCGGGGGAATAACCGCCGGTCCCTTTTCGTTTCCGCGCAACGTCTTTCTACAGAACGCTATGGCTGCTTCGGCTCGGGAATCGGCTTGTCCGAGATGGTCACGTCGTCGACGTACAGCGTCGCGGCCTCGGTCCCGAAGGCGTGCGCCGAGATGCCCACTTCGTAGTTGTTGTAGATGGCGTCGCTCAGGGGCAGCGTGCGGCCCTTCTGCGAGACGAGCTTCCTGCCGTCCTGCCACAGCTCCACCACGCCGTCGTCCTTCTCGCTGAGTTTGTAGTGCGCGTCGACGCGCACCCAGCGCCCTACGGGGAAGGCCGTCTCCTTGCCGAAAGGCTGGCGGTAGGCGGGTTTATCGAGCCACTTCAGCTCGGCGTCCAGATGCCCGGCTTCGTCGATTCGGATGCGGATGCCGGGGTACGACTTGAGCCACGAACTCTCCAGGTCCATCAGCGTGAAGGGCCGCGTGGGGCCTTCGATGAAGTACCACGCCCGGTAGTACACGTCGTCGCCGCGCACGAAGTGCAGCAGCTCCGTGTCGAGCGAGGCCTTGGTGCAGACCATGTCCTTGGGCTTGGCGGCGGCAACGCACTTCAGCGCGCCGCGCCCGCTGTGGGCGCGCGCGGCGGTGGGTTCGACGCGGTTGTCCAGGAAGGTGCCGGTGCCGGCGAGGATCCTCTTCCGCAGCGCCACGTAGTCCGTAACGTTCGACGCCAGCGGGGATTGCAGCGTGAAGGAAGTCCAGCCGCGCCGCTCGCCGACCAGTTCGGTGAGCCTCGCCACGCCCTCGAAGCCCTCGTGGAACTGCCGCTTCACGGGGTAGGACTTGCCCTCGGCGAGGCGGAAGACCTTGCCGTCCTGCACGCGGTAGTTCTTCGCCTGGTAGCCGGGCTCGTAGAGCGTGTCGACGTATTCCCGCTTGCCGTCGGGGGTTCTGCGATAGACCTTGCCGCCGACGATCTCGTAGGTCTGCCCTTCGGCGACGACGGTGTGCTCGGCGGGGCCGGTGGGCGCGGGGCCGTTGTCCTCGCTGCGAGCGGTCATGCCGCCGGCGACGAAACTGGAGACCAGGATCGCGAGCACCAGCAGGCCGAGCATGACGGGCGGTCGGGACATGGCGGCGTTCCTCCGAAGGGCAATAGCCACTCGGAGGAATGGACAGCGCGCGGCGCGCACATGTTACGGCGAAGGTTGCAAGATCCGGCGCAGATGGCAGTTACGAAGGCGAAAAAGTGGCGGAGAGGGTGGGATTCTCTGAAATGGAAACAATGCTATCCACGGCCGCTTCAAGTTGAGTCCGTACAATACATTACAATTGTCTGAGAATCAAGGCCCTTGTCCTTGCATCTCTGGAAATTCACCTAACCGCCACAAACCCGCCACAAGGAAAATCTGGTGGCACCACACAGTTAGGCCCCCCACCGTATTTCGCGGCTAGCTAGTGGAGGGATACAACGACTTCAATTCGGCGCCGTCGAAGGTCCGCAGAAAAGTGCTTGCCTTCACGGATAACTGCATTAACCCGTCCGCTGATCAGCAGCACCGATCAACCGATCCTTGAAGTCCGAGTCTAGTGGTCGGACACGCTTGATCTTGGGGGTTTCGCCGGCGCTTTTGGCCGTGCTCTTCGTTGCGCTACGTTTGGCGAATCTTCCTGATACGCCTCCACTTCGCGCGCCTCGATCACGGCCAAAATCACTCGGCGCCTACCCATCAAATCAAGCGTGCTCGGCCACTAGGTTCTGTCCCGAAACTCATTTTTTGCCGCTGAAATGACGAAACACCTCCAGGCATCTGGAGGTAATCGCATGAAACGGCACGAACTTTCAGACGAACAGTGGGCTTTGGTTGAGCCATTGCTGCCGCGACCCCGAACGGGTCGTAAGTCCAGGGATCCGCGCACCATGCTAAATGCCATGTTCTGGCTGCTGCATACTGGTGCGCCATGGCGCGATCTGCCGGAGCGCTTTGGCCCTTGGAAAACCATGTACAACACCTTCTCGCGTTGGCGTAAGGCCGGGGTCTTCCAGCGTATTCTGGACGCGTTGCAGATTCGCCTCGACCGTGAAGGCCACATCGACTGGAACCAGTGGTGCATCGACGGCACGCATATCCGCGCCTCACGCGCCGCCGCAGGCGCTGATAAAAAAGTCTTCGGCGGCATCCCAAAGAACCCGTTGACCACGCATTGGGCCGCTGCCGAGGCGGGTTTGGATCGAAACTCCATCTGGTTAAGCGATAAGGCGCGCGGTGTCCTTGCCTCCTTGCCGCAAAGCATGTAACCCATAGACTCAAAAGTAATTACACTATCTATAGATTCTACCTGGATTTGTTTGTGGTATTCGAAGAGGCCGTGGTCCAAGTACTAGAAGCACACCGGCACCGGCAAGGGACCGCTTCATGGATGGCCAGCCCCACGACGTCTCTGACAACGTACTGATTGAAGCGGTCGTGTGTGCTCAGGACCAGGAGGCGTTCGCGCAACTCGTCGTCCGACATCATGCCAAGGCCTTCAGCCTGGCCTGGCAGATTACGCGGAATCGCGAACTGGCCGATGATGCCGTGCAAGAAGCGTGCATACGGGCGTGGCGGTATGCTTCGTCCTACCGCAGCACCGGAAGCGTGCGGAACTGGCTGCTGCGCATCACGGCTCGCGAAAGCCTGCGTCAACTGAAGCGCAATCCGCAAGCCGATCCCAGCCTGGAGGAAATCCACAACGTGCCCGCGCCCGACTCCGAATCGCCCCTGGACAAGGCCGCGATTGCCGAAGCGTGCCATGCGTTGCAGGAAGGTCTGCATACCCTACCGCAAATCCACCGACTGGTGATGGTGATGTACTACGGTGCAGGAATGAGCCAGAAGGAGATCGGACAGGAGCTGGGCATCACTCAACAGGCCATCTCGTACCGGTTGGAGGATGGGCTCCAGAAGCTGAAGGCGCACCTGGGGACGGTGGGCCTCGCGACGGCAGTGCCGTTATGCACTCCGGAAAACTTGGCGGGCACGATTTTCAGCGGCAAACAACCGTCCCCGCAATTGGTCGATTCGCTAGTCGGCAACCGCTCATGGGTGAAGCCGGCCAAGGCAGACGCTGGCGCCTCGCGGCGTTCCTCAAGAACCCAAGCGCCAACCGCTCACGGAATCGCGGCCCTTCCGGCCGTATTGGCCGGCACGGCACTCGTCCTCGCCGCCGGCCTAGGCACCGTGTTCCTGTGGCCGGCGCGGTCACAAGAACCGTCCCAGGCACCTGAACACGCAAGTGCTCCCGATACGAATCGACTCGCCCAACCAGCCGGCACGTCCCCAAGGCTGGACGGTGCCATCTACTTCGACTGGAAAGCGGCCGACCGAGTCCTGAACGGTATCGAGGCTCAGGAGCGCGCGCTGACATTGGAGAGCGATCCCCTGGGGTGGCGGGTTGCCCAGAACAGAGTCTCCGAATGGACTTTGCCTGAAGTGCCCGGACAACAGGCTTACGCCATCAAAGCTATTGCCGCACCCGGCAAGGACTTCACCATCGGCGCCGAATGGACCGCGCAAGGCCACCGGCTCCTTTCGCGAATCTATTTCGACCGCCGATTACCCGAGCCCCTGGTCCGAAACAAGCCCGCGGACTTCACATGGATCTTCGTCGACGACTTTCTGGTGTTGCTGGTCAACGACCAGGTCGTGCGCCTTTGCGATTACAAGCCGCTGCCCCCGGAGCCCCTGCGCGTGAGGATGAATGGGCGGGCCCTGCTGATCTCCCGCATTGTCCTCCGTTCGCTCAAGGAGGATGAGCAGGACGCCTGGCGGGCCCGGGTCCGGGAACTGGTACGCACCAATCCCAAGCCCCAGCCCTATATCGATTACGAGAATCGATGAGCACCGAAGGGGCAGCGCAATAAGGAGCGTGCATGATCCAGGCCAAGCGACGCACCGTTCTGCTGCTTCCGGAAGGCAACTACCTTTCTCATGTCTCGCGCCTGTTGGTGCTCGGCCGGCATCTGAGGGAGGAAGGCCTCAGGGTGGTTTTCGCGTGCGGCGGCCGTTTCGCCCCCATGGTCAAGCGCTACGGTTTTTCGTGCCATCCGCTCCTCACCTCCGGTACGCCGGGGCAGATGGAACGCGCGCGAAAGTACGGCTGCTACTACGACAACGCCCTCGTTCGCGCCTACGTCGATGCGGAACTCGAATGCATGAGCCGGATCCGACCGGACATGGTGGTGAGTGACATGCGTCCGACAGCCGGGATCTCCACAGAGCTGCTCGGCATCGACCACTGCGCGCTGGTCAACACCTACCTGACCCGTTTCGACGCCTCGCCGCTCGAACCGCCCCGGACCATGCCGCTCGCGCGGATGTTTGGACGGTCCCTGTATCCCGCCGCAAGAACGGCGTTGCTCCGAATGGCCTCACGACCGTTCAACCGGGAAAGGCGGCGCTGGGGACTCGCTCCCTGGCGGGACGTCCTCGACGCACTCCTTGGCCGCACGCTCACGCTGCTAGCCGACCATCCAGACCTATTTCCCGTACGCGCCCTTCCGCCCAA
The DNA here is from genome assembly GCA_023150555.1 of Planctomycetota bacterium. Classification (GTDB taxonomy): domain Bacteria; phylum Planctomycetota; class SZUA-567; order H5-PLA8; family H5-PLA8; genus JAKLKQ01. Next base: position 35,326 of record JAKLKQ010000001.1, on the reverse strand, counting down.
CGTCGCCGTCATCGGTCCGATCCTCTGGCAGCCGGACGCGGCAGGCTCGCTCGGTCTGCCGGCACTCGACCCGGCCGCGCCGGTTCTCTACTTTTCGTGCGGAAGCACCGGCCGCGCCGGCCTGCTGAGCCATCTTGTGAATGCGCTCGACGGATTACCCATTCAAGTCATCGTCGGTGGTTCGACGGACACGAATCTGCCCGCCGGATTCAACGCGCTACCCATGGCGCCGGGCATCGATATGGCGCGGCGCAGCGACCTGGTCGTTTGCCACGGTGGAAACGGAACCGTCTACCAGGCCTTGAGCACCGGACGCCCTGTGGTCGCCGTACCGCGCTTCTATGAACAGGAATTCAACGTCCACCGAATCGAGCAATTGGAGTTGGGCAAGGGCCTGTGGAAGGTGACGGACTCGGCGCTACGGGAGACGATCCAATCCGTTTTGAATTCTCCGAAGTACCGAGCCCGCGCCGAACGCTTCGCGGACCTCCTCCAAGAAGCGGACGCCGGAAGCCGCGCCGGGCAACTGATCGTGGAGCACTTGAGAGTCACCCGTCGCTTGCCGGCGCGCGCTTCATCTGCGCCCCCGTTCGGACGGCCGGAACCCGTTCGCGAAACGAGTTGATCTATGCATAAGACGACGACGAGCAGGTTCGTAGGGGCGGACAGGACAAGTCAGAGCGGCAAAGATCGGAAGCATCCCCATTTGGCGGATTGTGGCGACGTCAACAGGAGTTGATGCAATCTCAATCACCAAGCGAAAGGAACCGACGATGCGACGCAAGTTTCTTCCCATATTGGCGATCCTGCTTCTTCTTTCGCATTTTTCACAGGCGGCGACACCCTATCGGGTGCCTCAGGATTTCCCGACTGTCCAGGCCGCGCTCAATGCCGCCGGCGGCGGAGATACCATTCTGGTCTCTCCGGGCAGTCACAACGGCACTTTCAACATCAACAAGCCTGTCACGGTGGCTTCCAACTTCATCAATACAGGGAATCCGGCCGACATCATCGGGACCATTAGACCATTTTGCGTTCTATCCCTGGACGCAAACTGTCGAAGCGAAATTCCGAAGACCTGGCCCGCTTGGCTGTGGCGTGACCTGATGATCGCCATCAAGAATGTGCCAAAGGCCAGCTCATATTCATCTGCAGAGGCGCCTTTCTTATCGACGACCTCAAAATTGAGGAGATCTCGCCGGGCGAGCTGCCGGATTTACAGGCGGTTCAAGACGCGGTCGACGCGATCCCGCCGGACAAGCGCACCGGTACCCACCAGCTACATCAGTTCGAAAGCCCACGTCCGGGGCAGAAAGTAGAGTTGGAATTCGTCGAGATGCCTGCGCGTCACGAGCCGCCTGCTTCCTCCAAGTAGCAGGATCGTTGGATGGAGATGGCCAGTTGCGAAAGGTCGCCATTAATGAGAGCTCTTGCTGATGTCCCGTCCGGATCCTCCGGATTCTCTCTGAAAACTGCAGGTTCCCGGGCGAACGAGTCCAGCCTGGAGGCATCCAGCGCCTGCTGCATCTGCGGCGCCGTGTTGGCAGGACGCCATGGGCCTTACCGAGACAGGCTGCACGGTACACCTGGACTATTTTTCGTGGATCGGTGTCTTTCCTGCGGTCATTTGCAGACGATGGGCCCCATTGGTGCCGCGGCACTGACAGTTGCCTACCCAGCTAACTACGTTGTTCGGTCATTTTCCAAAGGTATCACATGGAGGGAGCGGTTGCTCAGCCATTTCGTCCGGAAGATTGAGGAGAATCGGGTCGATCTCCTCTGCCGAAGGATTCCAGAGATCTCGAAGGCGTGGACTGTATTCGATGCCGGGTGTGGGAACGGCGGATTCCTTGTTGCCCTGAAGAAGAAGGTTGGCTGCGGATGCTACGGCATCGAAATGGACGAAGAGTGCGTCCGGCAGGCACGCATGTACTCCGGGTCGGACGTTACCTGCGGTGAGATCGGATCGAGCCCAATTCCCGGCGGCCCCTATGACCTCCTAACGCTATGGCATGTGCTCGAACACCTGCCGCGTCCGTTGGAAATATTGGGAGGTATGCGGCAGAGGGTGAGGCCTGGAGGCTATCTCGCGATTGCGGTTCCTGATGCGTCTGGCATGGCGGCCCGCTTGTTCGGGAACTACTGGTTTGGTTGCGACGTACCCAGGCACCGGCATCACTTCACGCGCCAAAGCCTCTGCCGTCTGCTCTATCGCGCTGGCTGGAATCCCTTGCATGCTTGCCACGTAACTGAGGTCTCGACTGTCGCGGGGAGCCTGCACAACCTGCTCGGTCGGCGCTGGTGCGACGATCTTCCAGGCAATCTGTTTCGATGGGTCGCGTTGCAGGCGGTTTTTCTGTCGATGGATCATCTGCTCAGGGTCTTTGGACAAAGTGACTGGCTCGTCGTCATTGCTCGCACACCGCACGACCTTCGTGGACCGCGGGCCGGGCTCGTTCCGCTCCTGGTTCCTGGCCCTGATCACCAACCGCACGCGGATGGTGATCCGGCGCGAGCGCCGATCGGACCGCAAGCGCAAAGTCGAGCCGCAGAGCTTCATTCAGCGCAAAGGGCTGGACCAGCCCGCTCAGCCTGGGCGCGAGATCCGTGGCGAGGTTCAGCGAGCGCTCGACGAGATCGATGAGCGCCTGCGCCTCCCGATCATGCTCTATTTCATGGAGGGCCTGCGGCAGCAGGAGGTCGCCTCGATGCTGGGCGTCTCGCAGCAGCTAATTTCGCAGCGCATCGAGCAGGGCTATAGCGCTACTCGGAATTGACCCACTTGCGCTGGCCAGAACTGACCCTTTGGATGTGAAGAGGTCGTGGCGGCTTTTTCTTTTCGGGTAGTGGTTTTCAAGTAGTGGGTTGGGTAGTTGAAAGCTGGTCGTGAGGGGTCGGGATCATTCAGGCGGTAGGCGGTTGGTGACCGTGCCCTTGGTTCGGCAAGCGCAGTTGGTCGTTCCAGTCGTGTGCCGCTGGGCGCCGGCGCAGGACGTTGGGGAATTGGGCGATGAGCGCGTTTGCGAGTCGATCACCGGGCTCGTCGGCATCGAAGCCGCAGTAGACGAGGCGGTTGGGCCGTAGCAGGGCATGCAGCCAGCGGGGGTGGTTGGTGGCGCCGGAGGTGGAGACGCAAAAGGTATCGTGGAAGATGGCCAGTCCACTGACCGCGTCGATGGCGGATTCGCAGAGGAGCACGGTGTAGGCGGCGGGGTCTCCGGTCGAGAAAAAGCCGAGATCCTTTCGGGAGCCCGGGGCCAAGCCTCGCCAGCGGGCGGTTGATGTGCCGCGCAGTTCGGCGCCGACAGGCAGCCCAGCATTATTGCGAAGCTGGAAGACCTCGTTTGCGGAGAACTGTCGATCCTACCCGTGCCTCAACCAGGAATTCTAATTGTCGTCGACGGGAAGAACAATTGTCGCTGGACAACTCAGTAAAGAACGACGGAAAGCTGCGATCAGAGCTTGAAAAAGGACAATTACTCTCGAGATAGATCGCTTCGATTTCCGAGCGGCAACGCCCTCAGTTCCGCACGACGCATAAGGTCAGGCGTCTGGTTTGTCCATTCTACGTTGAGGATACCGTCCGGAAAAGCGTATCCGGTCTGCTGTAAGACAAGCTCCGCGAGACACAGACTCCAGCCTTCGAGCCAGGCCCCAAGTTCATGGCGCTGCGATTCGGATCCTTGGCAGACAATGACAAGATCGATGTCGCTTCCCGGGCCAGCTTCGCCCCTTGCGGTGCTTCCGCTCAAGTATACCGTCGTAATGCCAAATCGATCCGCATCGAGGGAAGAGGCAAGGGCCTCCGCATACCGTTCACGCCAGCGCCAGTGAACGTCTTTCACCTGCACTTTACCAGCCAGCAGTTCCGTATGCTTCCGGTCTAGATATTCACCCAGCAGTCGGGCGATGCTTTCAAGAAGTTCTATTTCTTCTTTGAGGAAGGCAGCCTTTCCACCGCTCTCCGTCACGGCGACCGAGACGACGACTTCGCCGACGACCACTCCTCCCAATCGAATGGGAGCTGTGAGCGAACGACCGCTGGACGAATAACCCGGTCCCACATAGTTTCGACCGAGGTACTCGATTTTCCCCCCGGTTTTGGCCGGACGTTGCCAACCCGCGGGGACTGCCTCGAGGATGGCGAGAAAGGTATGGGCGGGCGACTGGTCTTGTTTGGAGACGATCTCGTGAACACGGTAGAGACAGCGAAGCTCTTTCTCGCGTTCCTTTAGTGCACGGATCTTGTTTTCCATCTTCACCGACCTCGAATAGTGTGTGGCTCAGTGAGAGAGGTGGCACGACTTTAAGTTATAGCATCGAGCTAATGAAGGGAATTGGAAATAGTCTAATGGGCTACCTTGAAAAAATCCCACTTTACCAGTCGCATGGGGCACAACGCATGCGGGTAAGGCGCGATGAGCGATTCAGCTTGTCCTGAACGGTACTTGAGTTGACAGATCCCAGTATTCCTCCGGTCCGTTGATCGCCTACTTTGCGGACGCCTGTTGGTTGGCGACCGCCCCTGCCGTTGCCGACTCCGACGAGCTTATGGGCGAGCTCTCTGTCGTCGGCGCCGCCAGGGGCTCGCGAATGTAGTGCGCTCGCGTCGAATTGAGTTTAGGGAATTCGGCGTCTTCCGGGTCCACGACTGTAAAACTAAGATCGGGCGGACCCGAGGACGGGAGAGCCGCTTGCATTACCAATACGGAGATCTGTCTCCTTCAAAATGGGCAATGAGATGCGGGTACGATTTAGTGGCGCGAGGAATGCCTGAAGCATGAGGCCTCGCAACGTGACGAAGAAGTCATTCAGGAAGTTCCCCTGGCTCCGATTCCACCTCAGCAGGTGCATGGCGCTGATGGTTAGCGATGGGTTTATGGATGGCAGCTGGGCGTATACTGTGAACCTTATTATGAAGGGCCCGCCCGAGGAAGCGCCACGTGGTCAGTCAACCAGGAGATTCCGGTTCAGCTTCCATAGCCGCCGCCGCCGGGCGTCTCGATGATGATGGCGTCGCCGGGAGCTATCTGGACCTGCGCGAGCCACGGCAACGCCTCGGCCTTTTCAGAACCCACACGCTTCAAAAGATTCCTCCCCGAAGCGCCCGGCTTGCCGCCGGCCAGGCCGTAAGGCGCAGTCGTTCGGCGGTTGCTGAGGATCGCGGCCTCGGCGGGCTTGAGGAACTCGACCTCGCGCACGATGCCGTCGCCGCCTCGGTGCTTCCCCGCCCCGCCCGAGCCTTTCCGGATCGCGAACCGCTGCAGCCGCACCGGGTAACGCGCCTCGAGAACTTCCGGATCGGTCAGGCGCGTGTTGGTCATGTGTGTGTGCACGGCATCGGCGCCGCAGAAGCCCGGCCCCGCGCCCGCGCCGCCGCAGATCGTCTCGTAGTACCCGAAACTCGCGTCGCCGAAGGCGAAGTTGTTCATCGTTCCCTGGCTGGCCGCGCAGAGGCCCAGCGCGCCCAGCACCACGTCCACGACGCGCTGGCTGGTCTCGACGTTGCCGCCGATCACCGCCGGGCAGCGCGCGGGGTCCGGATGCGCGGGCGGATTGAGGATGCCCTCCGGAATGCGAATCGTCACCGGCGCCAGCACGCCGCCGTTGAGCGGGATGTCCTCGTCGATCAGGCAGCGCAGGCAGTACAGCACCGCGCTGCGCACGATGGCCGGGTTCGCGTTCAGGTTGCCGCGGCTGACCGGGCCGGTGCCTGCGAAGTCGAGCACCGCCGTCTCGCCGCGCTTGATCAGCGTCACGACGATCGGCGTGCCGTCGTCCATGCGGTCCTCGAAGCGGCGTTCGCCGTCGGGCAGCCGCGCCAGCGCCGCACGCATCTTGCGTTCCGCGGCGGCGCGGATGTGGTTCATGTACGCGAGCACCACGCCGGAACCGTAACGTTCCAGCATGGCCTGAAGTTCGCGCGCCCCGGTGCGGTTGGCGGCGATCTGCGCGCGGATGTCGGCGAGGTTCTCGTCGGGCGCGCGGGACGGGTGCGGTCCGCCGGCCAGGATCTCCCGCAGGCCGGCTTCGCAGGATGCTCCGCCGTCGAGCACCTTGAAATGCCGGATCAGCACGCCCTCGTCGGCGAGGCTCGTCGCATCGGGCACCAGCGAGCCCGGGCGCTTGCCGCCCATCTCGGCGTGGTGCGCGCGGCTGCCGGTGAAGAAGAGCAGCCGCCCCTTGGCGTCGTGCACCGGCGTTACGACGGTGACGTCGGGCAGGTGCGAGCCGCCGCGGAACGGATCGTTGGTCACCAGAACGTCGCCGGGCTTCAGGTCCGGCACGTCTTCCAGCAGGCACTGCACGCACGCACCCATCGCGCCCAGATGCACTGGAACATGCGGCGCGTTGGCGACCAGTTCGCCCTTCGCGGTGAAGATCGCGCACGAGAAATCGAGGCGTTCCTTGACGTTGGTGCTGAGCGACGTCTTCTGCAGCGTCACGCCCATCTGCTCGGCGATGCTGGCGAAGTGGTTGTTGAAGATCTCGAGTTGCACCGGATCGGCTTCGGCGGTGGAGCCGGAGGACGTCTGTCTCGCGCGGCCTTCGAGGTCGGTCAGCACCAGGTCGCCGCGTCCGGTCATCTCGGCGCGCCAACCCGGATCGACGACGACGGTGCCGATGCGCTCGACGACAATGGCTAGGCCATCGAACGAATCGCCGGCGCGGAGTTCCTCCCGCACAAAGAGGCCCGCCGCGTGCTCCTGGCCACCGAAGAGCACCTTCTTCGTCCTCGACGGCTGCACCGTTCGCGCGACGGGCTCCTGCCAAGGCGATGGGACCTTGTCCAGCGTGCCGCCCAGTTCCATGCGCGCCGTGACGACCTCGACCGCGCGGCCGTGCTGCGCGTGCCCAAACAGCGCCTCGTGGCGGCGCTCGAAGCTCGCCGCATAGTCCGCGCCGGGCTCTTCGTCGACGAGAATCGCGGCGCTCTGTCCCGCATAGCGCATCTCCAGCATGCGGCGAGGCGGCTGAATGTTGGCTTCCGCGATGCCTTCCTCGCAAAGCTGAGCGCGCAACTCTGTTTCCATTGCCTTGAACTCGACGCGCACGCGGGTAAGTGTCTCATCCGAGCACGCCGCAAGCACCGAGCGCACCCCGAACTTCTTGACGTCGGCCAGGCCCATCCCGAATGCGCTCAGCACGCCCGCATACGGATGCAGCAGGACCTTTGGCATCCCCAGGCTGCGCGCGATCGCGCAGGCGTGCTGCCCGCCGGCGCCGCCGAAGCAGACCAGGGTGTACTCGCGCACGTCGTAGCCGCGCGCGATGGAAATCTGCTTGATGGGTGCCGCCATGTTGGCGTTAGCGATGCGCGTGAAACCTTCCGCGAGTTCCGCCGGGGCCATGCGCTTGCCGGTGGCGGCCTCGACGCGCTCCGCCACTTCGTTCAGGCGGCGTTCGATGGCAGCAATATCGAGTGGGAACGGAAAGGTCTCGGCGGGAATCTTGCCCAGGTACACGTTCAGGTCGGTGACGGCCAGCGGGCCGCCGCGCCCGTAGCACGCGGGTCCGGGATCGGCGCCGGCGCTTTCCGGGCCGACGACCAGTTTCTGTCCGTCGAAGGCGCAGATGCTCCCGCCGCCTGCCGCGACGGTCTCGACGGCCAACATCGGCGCGACGACGCGCACGCCGGCCTTGCGCGTCTCGAACTGGTATTCGTACTGGCCTTCGAAGCGCGAGACGTCGGTGCTTGTCCCGCCCATGTCGAAGCCGATCGCCTTCGGGAATCCAGCGGCCTGCGCCGCGCGCGAGAAGCCCACCATGCCGCCGGCCGGTCCGCTGAGGATGCTGTCCCGTCCGGTGAAGAACTCCGCGCCGACCAGCCCGCCCGCGCTGGTCAGCAGGCGCAGGCTGGCGCCCTGCAGCGCGCGCTGGATGCTGCCGACGTAGTCGCGCACGACCGGCGTCAGGTACGCGTCGAGGACGGTGGTGTCCCCGCGCGAGACCATCTTGATCGTCGGCGAAACGGCAGAGGAGATCGATAGGTGCGCGTCGTCGAAGCCGAGGTCCTTCGCGACGCCGGCGACGATGCGTTCGTGCGCGTCGTTGCGGTAACTATTGAGCAGGCAGACGGCCAGCGATGCGATGCCTTTCGCCTTCAAGCCCGCCAACGCCGCATGCACGCGCTTGGGATCGAGGGGCTCGAGAACGATTCCGTCGGCGGCGATGCGTTCGTCGAGTTCCACGACTTCCCGAAAGAGTGCCTCGGGCTTGCGGATGTCGAGGCGGAAGAGTTCGGGGCGTTCCTGGCTGCCGATGCGCAGCAGGTCGCCGAAGCCCCGCGTGGTGACCCACGCCGTCGGCGCGCCCTTGCGTTCCAGCAGCGCGTTGGTGCCGCGGGTGGTGCCCAAGCGCACTTCGATGCCGGAGATCGCTTCGCTTAGTCTCTTGCCGAGCAAGCGGCGAATCGCGACTACGGGCGCGGGCTCGCCGCTGAAGAGTTCGTAATCGGCGCCGGGCTTGATTGGCGCGGCATCGGCATCGAGCTCGAGGCGCCCGGAGTCCCCGTCAAAACGCGCGACCGTTGCGCGCGCGGCTTCGCCGCCCTGCGCGTTCAGGAGGACCATCGTGTATCCGACGTACAGGCCCTGCGCCTCGCCGCGTCGGCGTTCGTCCACCAGCAGGCTCGGGCCGCTGCCCGCGCCGGCGCGTCCTTTCAGACGCCCGCTGCTGAGCAACTTGTCGGTGACGAGTGTACCGTCGGGCCGGCAGGCGACCACGTCGGTGAAGGTACCGCCGACGTCGATCCAGAATTTCCAACCGCTCTTCGCCATAGAACGTCCCTGGGTGTGGGGCCGAAAAGCTGTATCTGGGAATTTTCCGGTTGACTGTACCCCAACGGTCCGACGACTATTTCGTCGCCCGCTTGAAACGATAGACCCACATACTCTTTTGGCCCTTCTGGAAGATCACGAACGCATTAGCCTCCGGATCGAAGTAACCTGCACCGTCCCCGGCAACGCCAGCCCCCTGAGGCGCCAGGGTTTCCCACTTGTTGGCCTCGATTCTGTAGGCTCTCAGCGTCTTGGTCTTGTATTGACTCAGCAGGAATACGTCGTTGATGCTGTCGTAAACGAAGACTGTACTGGCGTCACTGGCCGCGTTGGCTTCGTCATCGCACGCTACTGACCACTCGTTCTTGTCGATGTCGTACCACCATGTCCGCGCGCCACGCACCGCCACGATTTTCCGGTGCTTGGAACTGTATAGGGCCTGCTGCTCCCTCTTCGGGAATGTCTTTCCCAAGTCGTGGTAGATGGCCTTGCCGCCGTTGGGCTTCAGGTCTTCCCATGTGTTCTTCTCGGAGTCGTAGGCCCACATTCCCCACTCCTCGGAGCAGGAGGAGTACCAGATGGTCTTCTTCAGGTCAGATACGTAGGTCAGGCTGCCGCCCCCCTCCTTCAGAAGGGGGTGTGGCGCTGGACCGATCTGCATGATCCACCGGCTTTCCTTGGGGTCGTACATCCACAGCCGCGTACCTTGCTTGCCATTCGTGTTGACCTCTTCACGAAGCTGCCTGACAAAGGGTCCCGCCTGCTGTTCCAGCTTCTTCAAGTGAACTGATTCCAGCAATTTTGGATGAGCGTTGTCGATCGCGCCGACCACGTTGGCCCAGAGCATGCGCTTCAGGACCGGGTCATAGGTTAACCCGTCCCAGGTGTGCACTCCGTTGATCATGCCTCCACGCTTGCTCTGTATGTAGCCGTCCTTGACCACCACGTTCTCTCCTAACCATTTGATAGCCTCCTCTCGGTACAGCCACTGACCCGGCTTAACCGAGTACATCATGTCGCTAAAATTGATATCATCGGGAGCAAACAGGAGATGCCAAGTATTGGAACCTAGGTGGTATTCCCAAGCGTCGTTGAGGCGGTGGGGCACGCCGTGGTTCATGCCGCAGTACATACCGGTCCTGCGGTCCGGGGCGTAAGCCAGCTTGTTGCAGTAGTCCCGGCGTTGCGGAGGATAACCCCACTTCTTTCTCCACTCATCGACGCCCTGACCGGCCAAGCTGTATGGAGGAAGCAAGACCGACGTGTTGTCGGGTATATCCCGGATCTGCGCGACGATCTTTGGATCGTCGACATGAGGCAGTATCGGGCGCTCTTCCGCCCCGAACGCTGAAAAGGCCAGCGACGCCAGTGTCAGTAACAGGCTTACGGTCTTCATCCCCTGCTCCTTTCCCCAACTCTTGCGGGAGACAGCCTTACTTGGCCGCTTAAGCCTAGAACTGAATGTACTCCGCTGACCGAGCGACATATGGACTTCTCCAGTTTGATTACGACGCAGCCTGTTTCGATTTGATATACACCTTAGCGGAGCAACACCATCTCCAAATCGTTAACATGATTCCTTTTGTATCCTCTTGGCATTGAGGATATAATCCGAGACGTGGCTAGGGTACGCTCATCTCTTGGTCGGCCTGTCCGATCTCGGCCGGTATATCTGGAAGTAGTCGACAAGTTGCATGACTGCATCTCGAGTGGCGCCTGGCCGGAAGGCATGACGATGCCGTCCATGCGTCATCTTGCATCTGAACTAGGCGTTGGCCTGAAGGTAATTCAACTGGCTGTGGATGTATTGCGAAGCGAAGGCCGCCTTATGCCATCGGCCAAGCGACGGCTAATTGTGCAGACCCTCGGGGCTGCAGAGCCCTCGCCGGCACGGATCGTTTTGGAAGTTCTCCCAAACAGGCTGGACCTCCGACAGCGTAATGCCTACTTTAGGGATCTCCAACTGGGTATAGAAGCTGGCGTATCGCGGATTGAGGCGCCATTGATGATTTGTCACGACGGCATGTTCCGATCTTCCCTCCCCAAGGGATTTCTGCATCATGCCATGCGTGGGATCGTCGTTACTGGAACGATTAGGCAAAATTTGATCCGGCAATACGCGAAGCTATCCATACCCGTCGTGCTTGCTGACCAGGACGCGACCGGCTACGCCGTGCATTCGGTAAGCGCAGACAACCAAGCTGCCGGCTACATTGCCACCCAACGCCTTGTCGAATCCGGGCATAGGCGCATTGCATGCGTGAGACATATCCTTTCACATTATGGCGATGTTGATCCGGACGATCGCGCAAGGCAATCGGGGTTTGCCCTCGCGCTTCGGGAGGCTGGGTTAACGCTTGGCCGCAATGCCATATTCAACATAGTACCTGATCTGCGAGACCAGCCTTCCCTTGTGCGGTTGCTTCAAACTAAGCCGCGATTTACAGCGGCCTTTGTTGCCAGCGACGGGATCGGCGCAACCTTAATAGGGGTAGCCAGGGAGATTGGGATTTCGGTTCCCCGGGACTTGAGCATTGCCGGAGTAGGTGCGCTTGCTACCCAAGCGCAAGATGTTTCGGCTGCTAGGATTGATTTCTACTCGATGGGAAAAAGAGCTGTTTTTCTCCTAAAGGAGCCAAGGAGGCCCATTCTGAATGTCAAGGAGTCCGTACGGTGGGTTCCTGGAAAGACAATAGCGTGTCCATTAAAAAGTCGTGACTACGGCAATTGAATCAATATCGATCTGGGTGACGGCCAAACCGAGATAAAGTGCGTCCGCCGGACATTTCCCGTACGTTCCCATGTCGTAGTGTCCGCAGATGATACTTTTGTGCATCACGAAACCGGAGTCACCGAAAATTGATCAAGCCCTGCTCGGTTGAAAGCCACAGGATCAGTCGAGCGAGGATCATATGGTGATGTTCGAATTGAGCGTCTATTTTCTTGGATTAAATCGAGGCGGGTCGTTCCGGACCGGCTGGCTAGCCCACGAAGAAGGCGCTGGCGGTCAGCCACGCGCTCGCGATCAGGGTCAGGGCCAGCCACTGCGGGTGCACGCAGACGCTCAAGTCGGTCCCTTCGAGAATCGCGCATCCGGCCAGCAGCTTGGCACGCCGGCGCGCGGAAAGAGGCGAGGCGTCGGGCAGGGCGGCGGTTCGGACGGTCGGGCGTTTCATCTCAGGGCTTCTCCTGCTGCGTCAGGCCCGCGACATAGTACAGCAGCACCAGGCGGCGGAGGCCGGGGGCGAGGCGTTCCAGCCCATCGCGAAGGCCGGCGAAGAGTTCTTCGCGTTCGGGGTTGTGGCCGGCCGGCGCGTCCAGCACCGGGGCCTGTATGGATTCGTCCAAGCTCTTGGCGCGATCGTCCTTTCGGGCGGCCTTGGCCTTCTTGAGGGCCTCGCGGGCCACGGTGCGCAGGATCCAGGCGCGGGCGTTGCCGTCGGGCTTGAAGGACTTGGCGTAGATCCAGACGCGCAGCATGCCCTCCTGGAAAGCCTCGTCGGCGGACGTGTTGCTGCCGGCCAGGTAACGGGCCTGGCTATAGGCCTTGCGCTTGTAACGAACGTAGAGTTCCTGGTACGCGGCGCGGTTGCGCTTAGTGGCGACGGCCACTAGCAGCGCGGCGTCGTCGAGGTCGGAAAGAGCAGCCCGCTGTACCAAGGCAGATTCTCTTGCAGGATGGATGTCGGCAGCCACGGCCATCTGTTCGCCCCTTCTATCATGCCATATCCAAGCAATCGGGGCATCGGCACGCCCTTCTTGAGGAATCTTAATGACGGGATCATAACCTCTTGTCTCACAAACTCTTATATTCTGCTCTCAGGGGGCGGGATCCGGTCCGAGGCGGAGGGTTTTGCGGTCTTGAGCCAGGCCACGGCCCGGGCTTCGGCCTCCGCAGGCAGGAAGTAGAGGTACAGGCTGCGGACGTCGGCGGCGGGTCCGCCGGCCAGGCGCGCGACCTCGGCGTCGATGTGCGCGAAGTCCAGTGCCAGCAGCACGCCGGGGGCGCCCAGCACGCGGGGGCAGGGCCGGGCCTCGTCCAGCGGCACGAAGCCCAGCAGCCGGCGATAGCAGTTCACGTGCCGCGGATTGACTCGATCACGAAGCCGTCGCGGCTCATCACCTTGCGCACGTGGAGGTAGATCACCCAGAATTTCCTGGTTGACTGACGATGTGCCGATTCAAGAGCCCCATTGCCGCTCACTTTACGTCTCGCCATTTCCTGGACAAGCCTCTTCGCTGATGAAGTACTGGCACTTCTGCCAAACCATTGCCTCGTCAGCTATTGTTAGGGGCGGGCGATGCTTTCCGGCTGACCCGGGGCAATTTAGTGGCTGTTTCAGTACCTCTCTTCCCGTGGTTTTCAGATCAATTGATATGAGGGCGGCGCCAAGCTTCTACGAATGGCACGATAGACTATCTGCATCTCTAGCTGGATGGCTCGACACCCAATGAGCAGGAGGAATCCCCAAGATTCCATCCATTTTCTTGCTAAGGCGGATTCATGGTGGGGTCAATTGGCTATAACTGCTGGGGATTATACCATGGGCCTGGTGAAGGAGGAGGAATCAACAAAGGCATCCACGGTGAATTCCCAGTACCGGAGAGGCAAGGTGCGTGTGAGCGCAATAGGGCCAGAAGGTGAACTTGAGATCCTGAGGCGTATAGCAGAGGACCGCGACCATTCCGCGTTCAGGGAGCTTTATGAGCGCGTCTCGGGACCTGCCTACAACCTTGCCCTGCACTTCACTCGGAATGCCGGCATGGCTGAAGAAGCCGTGCAGAGCGCGATGATCCGCATATGGCGCCATGCCAAATCATGTCGCGATGAAAACCCGCGTGCCTGGATACTGCGAACCGTTGCCAACGAAAGCCTTCGCGTATTAAAGCGAAAAAGGATGCACGAAATGATTTTGGATGACGATAGCCTGAAGCACGCCCGCCTGCCGGGAGATGAGAAGGTCGACAAAATGGAGCACCTCGAGCTGAGGGAAGCACTGCGCCGGGAAGTCGGCCGATTGCCCGTGCGCACGCGAGAGATCGTCACGTTGTATTTCGGCGCCAATCTGAGCCAAAGTGAAATTACGGACTTGTTGGAGATTCCGCAGACCACGGTGAGCCTGCGTCTTCGCGAGGCGCTCGATCATCTTCGTTCGGCCTTGGCCGGTGCGGGTTTCGCTGCGGCAGCACCTGGGCTTGCGCCTGAGATGCTGAATGAAGCGTTGCTAAGCGGGCAGCCGGTGCCTGCTGGAATGTGCGAGAAGATATTGGAGCGCATCGGCGACGCGGCGGACTCTGCCCAGGAAATCAGCAGGCGTGTATCCCAGAACTTTAGCCGCAGGGTTGCTCCTGGCGCCAGCAAGAACCTGATTCTTGCGGCTGTCGTGGCCGTCGCAGCCGGGGCAGGTGCCGTCTGGCTGACGAAGTCGGACTCCCAAGACGAGCCAAGAGCCCAAACGCCAGTGGAGGTTCAAGAAACTCAACCGATTGAACAGGCGAAAGGTGCTGTGGGGTCGATCCATCGACGATGGCGCTTCTCGGAGGGGCCGCTTCCCGGAATCGAGGAATACGGTTCCGCGTGGAAGTGGATGCCGGCAGAGGACGGCCGCCCCGCCGGCATGTTGGCTGCCCAGTCCGGCTCAAGGTCTTGCATGCGGCTCCCGTTGGCTGTTCCCAGAGGTCTTAGCTGGGAGGTGGTCATTCACGCTTATCAGCTTCCCCTGAAGCCAGGCAATGTCCTGAACTTGAACGCCGGGTGGGGAGTACGGCAGACGCCTGAAGCAATAACTTCCTTTCGCGGCGAATTCTTTGTTCATAAGAATGGCGGTCCAATCGAAACAGTTAACTACCTGGTAGGAGAAGGCACATGGTCATCCACGGCATATTGGAGCGGATCGCGAGCCAAGCGGATGGGTGTCGTCATTGATCAATTTGATGAAGGGCTAGAGATACTGCCATTTCTTACGATTGGCGCAACAGGCTGCATCGTAACGGAAATTGAGGTACGCGAAATAAGGAAGGAAGACATTCCGGAGCCTTTCGGTGACATCGATCGATGCGCAAAAGCATTCAACCTCAAGCGCGTTCGCTTGAACAAGCAGCAAGCAATAGCACCCAGAACCCTTGCACGGCCGCTTGAAGGCGATGCGGGCAAGTAGTCGAAAAAGCGCTGTCGCCTCGAATTACAAAGGAGGAGCATCCATGCTTTCGATTCAAAAAGTCGCGCTGCTGTGCCTGTTGCTTGCGCCAGGAGCCGCCTTAGCAGCGACCGCGCCGGTCGCCAACAACCAGAGTACTACCATCAGTGAAGGGGTTCAGAGAATCTACATCAATCTGGCTTATTCGGATCCGGATACCTCCGGGACTTATACCTTCAGACTGTTGACGGCGCCGACCAAGGGAAAGTTGGAATACTACCATTTTACCGTACCGTACGAATTCAGATCCATCCCGACAGGTGTTGCCATGGACAACGGTTGGTACTATACGCCCAACGCCGGCTTTTCAGGGATTGATACTTTTACATGGACGGTTTCGGATGGTACTTATACTTCCAACACAGCCACCTGCAACATAACGGTCAAGAAAAACACCGTACCGGTGGCGAATAATCAGGCAATAAGCGTGTTGGAAGGAACATATCAATTCTTTAACTTGAGTTATTCCGATCCCGACAGTGGTCAGGTAAAGACCTTCACGATGGTGACGCCGCCGGTAAATGGCACGGTGACGTACAATGGGGCGGTGTTGAATGCCGGCGCCAGCAGTACGAGCTCTCCATCAAATTGGAAGTATACACCCAACACCGGTTTCGCGGGTACGGACGCCTTTACATGGAAAGTGTCTGATGGGGTGGCCAGTTCTGGAACAGCTACCTGCACCATCACGGTTAATCGCAACAGCCCGCCGATAGTCACCCATCCAACCTATAGCCTGACCGTCCTGAAGGACAGCACAACCCTGGTGTCCAACTACTTGCATTATACCCATGTGGACGTCACGCAACCGGTGAATTTTATTCTTGTCGAAGCGCCAGCCAAAGGCGAGCTCAAGAATGGCACTACCATCC
This sequence comes from Planctomycetota bacterium, assembly GCA_023150555.1. Lineage (GTDB taxonomy): Bacteria > Planctomycetota > SZUA-567 > H5-PLA8 > H5-PLA8 > JAKLKQ01. Next base: position 19,477 of record JAKLKQ010000001.1, on the reverse strand, counting down.
TGAAAGCTGGCGACGTAACCAGCGCGGCATTCCTGCGACTGAACTACACCCCGATGCCAGGCTACCTTGGCGCCGATAGTTTCAGGTGGAAGGTGAACGACGGGATGATCGACAGTGCAATAGGAACCCTCGCAATCAATGTGGTCGGTACCTCCGCGCCTGGCGCTCCTCCGGCGTTGAAGGCGGGCGTACCCATCATGGACGGCGCAGCCCCACTGCGCGTCTGGAGATCGGAACGAAATGGACGATACGACTATGCCAATCGCGAGGGGAACCTTGCGAATAGTCAGTATGAAATTTTTTCCATGGCCGCTCCTGAGCTGGCCGATTGGAACAACGACGGCTTGACCGATCTATTGGTAGGCCAAGCCGACGGGCGGATAGCCCTTTTTCTCAACAAGGGATCAAAGGGCTCGCCCCGTTTCAGTGGCTTCCAATATCTAAGCTACCTCAATGGCGTGGAGATCCGGAACCAAGACCCAAGAGGATGCAGCTGTAGCGGGGGGGAGGCCGCCTGTGCCGCGCCGCGGTTCGTGGACTGGAACGCAGATGGCCTGAAGGATCTGGTCATGGGGACCTGGGGCGATCAGGAGCTGCTACGATTCCAGCGGCGGTGGGGGGTCACGGTCTGTCTTAACGTGGGCACAAACGAAGCTCCCGCCTTTGCCGAAAAGATCTGGTGCCTTCTCTCAAGCACCCTTCCCAAAACCGGTTATAACGGCGGCGGAAGGCCGAGCGCCATGCCGTTTATTACGGATATCAATGGCGACGGGTTCCCCGATCTGATCTCAGGCGATAACAATGTTTGGTCCACGTTTACGGCAAGATACATCGCGCAGAGCACGCCAAGTGGGTTGGTGAATGTTTTCCTGGGCGCGCGCATGAACCATGGACCGGATCCAGGCACAATCCTGACCTTTACCAGTAGCGCCGGTATCCCCGCAAGAGCCTATGAGTGTAAAGGAAGCTTTTTTTATCCTCAATCGACTGCCCTAGGTATCTTTCCGACCCTGACACTTTCCAACGCAAGCCCGGTGGGTTCGCGCAAGAGCGTGGTGGCCGTGGACTTGAGCGGAAGCGGCAGGAAAGACCTGCTCGTCGGCATGCAGGACGGCACGGTCTGGTTCTCCCCGAATGTGGGTTCGTCCAAGTGCCCAGTTTTCGGCAGCCCTGCCAGGCTGAATGCAGGTGGCACGCCTATTGTTGTCGGCGACCCGGCTAAGGTGGGAACGGACAAAGACTATCGAAACTCAACTGGCGACTACCATAGCGCACCCTCGCTCCAACCCGTAAACGAGGCCCAATTGGGCGTAGGCGACCTGGATGGCGATGGTCTGACGGATCTGGTTGTGGGCGACGTGAAGGGCTATGTGACCTTCTTCCAGGGCCACAACCCGAAGCCGGTGGCGATTGGACAGAAGGTGATCGTTACGCCCGGCAAACCGAAGCCCATAACACTGCAGGCCAGGGTGGATTCCGGCAAACCCGTTACCTTTAGCGTGACGGTACTGTCTACCCATGGGACGCTCACTGGAACCGCACCTGACCTTATCTATACCCCGGCCGCAGGCTATGTGGGGATGGACAGCTTTACGTTCAAGGTTTCGGATGGGACCTTTACGGATAGTGGAATTATAAACATCGAGGTCAAGGCAACCGCTCCGGTAGCTCAAGGTCTGGACGTCCCGCTTGTGGTCACGCGCAACACGCCACGCGCAATCCAGCTCAAGGTCACGAACGAAGGAGATGAGCCACTGACCTATTCGGTCGTGGTCCCGCCAGCGCACGGAACCCTCTCTGGAACCGCGCCCAATCTGATCTACACGCCGTCGGCCGGCTATATGGGGTTGGATAGCTTTACCTTCAAAGCCAACGACGGGTTCCTGGACTCGAATCTCGCCACGATTCCCCTGGAGGTAATCTATCTAGGGGTCAATTTCCAGGCAGCCACCAGCGCGGTGCCGCCCGGATACCTGATGGATGCCGGAGGGATGTTCGATACCGGCAGAAAATACGGGTGGGATATCAATCTCACCGGCAATGCGAAAACCTACGAACGCGAGACCGATCCGCGGGTGGACTCGGCCGTCTCTTCCCAGGCATTGGCTACATGGAAGACAAGTCTCCCCAATGGAAGTTACTATGTCAGCTTGGGCATCGGCAGTACGGTTGCTGCATACGATCAGGACCGCGCAGCCGTGCAAGGGCAGTGGGTCCTGGATCGCGCACCCAAGGGGTTTACGCCCGCCCTAACTCTGTTGGGGAACGTGCCGGCTTCCGTGGCCGACGGAGAACTGCGCGTAACCATCGGCGGAGGGACTTTTCCTACCCGGCTTGACTATCTTGAGATCCGTAACCAGAAGCGCCAGGCAGGCTGGGCGACCTTCGTGACAGAGGACAGCACGACACAGGGTAACTGGAAAGGCCGCTATGGAACCGATGGCCATTGGATCGTGAACAACAGCAAGAAGCTGCCCAACTACGCCAGCAACTTCGATCCTTACGTCATCTATAAGATCGCAGGCTATACGTGGGCGGATCCGTCAACTGATGCGCGCGCACTGCAGCATGCATGGGACATTAACCCGGCACGCATAGCCTCCGGATGGGCAGCCTCGACTACCGGCGACAATATCTTGCTTAATCTGAAACTGCATGATGGCCTTACCCACAGGGTCGCCGTGTATTTCCTGGACTGGGGCGGCGACAATACGAGAAGCCAACGCGTTGAAGTCGTGGACGGAGAAGATCCGACCATGGTTCTCGACAGCCGGGCCATGGCGAGCTTCGTCGGCGGGAAGTACCTGGTGTGGGATCTTAAGGGCCATGTCCTAGTCCGGCTTTCATCTATCAACAAGACGGCTCGGGCCAGCGCAGTATTCTTTGGAGCAACCAATTCGGCGAATCCACCTGTGCTGACGACCATCCTTTTGACGCCGGGGAGCGCGAGCGTAACCGCAGGAAGCACGCAGCAGTTTGCCGCAATGGCCAAAGACCAATATGGCGCAAACCTCTCGCCCCAGCCAGCCTTCACCTGGGCCGCAAGCGGCGGTGGAACGATTAACTCGGCGGGGCTGTTTACCGCTGGTGCCGCGGCGGGCGGGCCGTACACGGTCACGGCCTCGGCGGGTGGTAAGAACGGCCAGGGCAGCGTGACCGTAACGGTTCCGGACACGAACAGTCCGCCCGTTATCGAGTCGGCGCCGTGGGCGAGCCCCAATCCGGTGACGCTGCCATCCTCGACCTCAGTGAACGTCGTGGCGAACGATCCGGACAGTGGCCCGGCGGCCCTGACCTACACATGGTCAAAGGTGAGCGGACCCGGGACGGTGATCTTCTCGCCGAACGGGACCGCTTCCAGCAGCGTGAGCACGGCGACGTTTGGCACCGCCGGCATCTATACGCTTCGAGTTGGCGTCTCCGACGGCGCGGCGACAGTCACAGGAGACGTGACGGTCTCCGTCAATGCCGCATTGATTGCACCCGCGATCACGACGCAACCTGCCAGCGTTGCGGTCACGGCCGGCCAGGCCGCAACGTTCAACGTGACGGCCACGGGTACGGCGCCGCTGAGCTACCAGTGGCGCAAGAACGGGACGGCCATCTCGGGAGCGACAAATTCCTCGTACACGACGCCAGCGACCACGACGGCAGATCACGGCGCGCTCTTCTCGGTCGTAGTAAGCAATTCTGCCGGAAGTGTAACGAGCGCCAACGCAACGCTGACGGTAAACTCGGCAGCAGTCGCACCGGCGATCACATCGCAGCCGGTCAGCGTTGCGGTCACGGCCGGCCAGGCCGCGACATTCAACGTGACAGCCACGGGTACGGCGCCGCTGAGCTACCAGTGGCGCAAGAACGGCGTCAATATTGCCAACGCGACATCAGCAGGCTACACAACGCCCGTAACGACGGCTGCGGATAGCGGAGCGCTCTTTAGCGTGGTCGTCTCCAACTCCGCAGGCAGTGTTACGAGTAGCAATGCAACCTTGACCGTGAGGGTCATGCCAGCGATCACGACGCAACCTGCCAGCGTGGCGGTCACGGCGGGCCAGAACGCAACGTTCAACGTGACGGCCACGGGCACTGCGCCGCTGAGCTACCAGTGGCGCAAGAACGGGACGGCTATCGCGGGAGCGACAAATTCCTCGTACACGACGCCAGCGACCACGACGGCAGATCATGGCGCGCTCTTCTCGGTCGTGGTAAGCAATTCCGCCGGAAGTGTAACGAGCGCCAACGCAACGCTGACGGTGACCTCTTCGCCTGCAAGCGCCGCCCTGGCTGCCTATCTCAAGCTGGATGAGTCTGGCGGGACGGTGGCCATGGACAGCTCGGGCAACGGTCGAAACGGGACGCTCAGCGGCGGGCCTGCTTGGGCCGCAGGGAAGATTGATGGCGGGCTTGCGTTTGACGAGGTGGACGACCGGGTGGCGCTGGCCGACTTCAACTACGCGCCATCCGGATCGTTCAGCCTGGCTTTCTGGTTCAACGTGCCCAGTAACGGAGGCGCTGCCTACAAATACCTCTTCAGCCATGGCGGGGTTGGAACACCGAATAGTCTCAACGTATACCTGTTTGAAGGTGCACAGGGAACGAGCCCCGTGATCCTGCGTACGTGCCTCATGGATGCCGACGACACCTTGCAAGTTGAAGCGCTCGATGTCTCCTTGCCGCTGGCCGATGGGCAATGGCATCATTATGCCTTGGCGGTGAACTCCGCCGGGTCGACAATCTATGTGGACGGCGTGGCGCGCAAGACGAGCGCTAAGGGCGGTGGCAGCTTCAATCCCGCGGGGAATATCCTCCTGGGCGCCCGCAATGATCTAGACCCGGCCCGCTTCTTCGGTGGCCGGTTGGACGATCTCCGTCTGTACGCTGGGACCCTGAGCGCCGGCGATGTCATTGCCATCATGGCGCCGCTCGTGGTGGACAACAAGGATGGCAACACATCCAGAACGGGAACGTGGAGTGTCTCGGCGGGCGCCAACCCGTACGCCGGTGAGTCGCTCTACTCCGACTTAGGCGGGACATTCCGCTGGACGCCGGCGGTGACCGCTGCTGGAACCTATGAAGTCTACGCTTGGTGGACGTACCACGCCAACCGCTCGACGACCGTGCCCTACCGGATTGCCCATGTCGGCAGCGTTGCCACGGTGACGGTCAACCAACGCGACTCCACACTAGGGGGTAAGTGGGTCTTGTTGGGGAGTTGGACTTTCAATGCCGGCACTGCCGCCTATGTGGAGGTCTCCAGCGAGAACGGCCAGGCCAGCGCAGACGCCGTTAGACTGGTGAGGAAATGATCAAGAAGGCAATGCAATTTTCCTAAACGGCAGGGGCCGGAGAGCGACGCAGCGCTAAGCTCTATTGAACTCTTGGGGCCGCCGAAGATCACCGGGTCCAGGGCGGGGTGCTTGGAGCGGAAGCCGGAGATGAAATTGCGCCGGCCCAGCAGGTTGATGCCATCCTAGGTCTTTCCGGTCGCGCGCATTCGGGCTTCCTGGTCCTCGATGGCGGCTGTGCACCCTCCGCGCAGCAGCGCGAGGTCCGCCTACGTAAGCGCGCCGCCAGGATCATTTGCCTTCTTCGTGAAATCGCTCCTGCTCGTCCTTGGGGATGCGGTGCATGCTCTTGGGTCCCTTCAAATAGGATCGCCAGTGTCCAGCGACAATTATTCTTCCCGTCGACGACAATTAGAATTCCCGGTTGAGGCACGGGTAGGATCGACAGTTCTCCGGGGGGTGCATTTACTTCGGCTGTGACGATGGCTATTTTTATGTATATGGGCCGGGCGGCATCCTTTCTCCCCGGAAGGACGAGAAACTCGCGGTGTGCGAGCCGAAGGCGGCGGCCCTGCCCGTTACCGGCAAGACCTACGGTTGGACTTCGTCTCGCGGCGGCGCGGCCAACTCCTGTTTCATAGATGACCCTGATCTCAAGCCACCGTTGAGACTGAAGTGGGCCGCGCGCAGCTATGGCCATTTCAAAACGACTTGCGTGGCCACGGCGGAAGGGGATCTCCTCTCGCTCACCCTGGAACGCACCCTGACCTGTCTGGAACAGGCCACTGGCCGTATGCGCTGGCGAATGCGCTTATCGCCGGGGGGCGAGGAGCGGAGGAGTTCGGCGGGTATGCTGGTGGACGGCGGCCGGCTGTACGTGCCCTGCCCAAGCTCTGGACCCCAGGGCGGCCAGCTGCTCTGCCTCGACCTCAAGGATGGGCGGATCTTGTGGTCTGCCGAGATCAGATCGAGAGATCTCTGGGCGCGCGGTTGTCCGCTTGCCGTCGCCGGCAAGGTGGTCTTTCCTTACGTGAAGCAGGGGGCCCCGCCGTCTACGCGGGTGGAGGCATGGGACGCCGTGAATGGCCAGAGCGCTTGGCAGGTGGAGATCAATGTTTCTTCCGCCTCTGGTGCTCGCGCCGAAGGATGCTCATCCGACGGAGTCGTCTATTTCACGGCTGGCAACGAAGCGTGGGGCTGGCAACCGGAGGGTGATCGCAAACGCGGAGAGACACTGGCCATCGATGTTGCCGACGGACGCATTCTCTGGCGCAACAACGAAATCTTCGGATCGTCGTATCCGTTGGAGTCCGGAGACGGCCTCCTCCTTACTGAAAAATCCGTGGGCCTGAGATGCGTCTCGACGCGGGATGGAACGCTGCGCTGGAAAGGAGGCGATGCTTACATGACCGGCCACAGCCTGGGGCCGGACTACGTCATCGCGCGCGGGTACGGGGGGGCCGGCCGCAAGTTCAAGCTGGAGGACGGTAAACCGTATCCGGGCGGCGGTGAGTTTGGCGGCGATACTCACGCATGTAGTTCGGTGGCGCTGACCCCGTGTCAGCGCCGGCCTGAAAGTGCTGTATTTCCGCCGGTTTGAAAATGCGGTTCATTCAGGGCACGGGAGGCGACATGAACAGGTCATTGCCGAGGTTTCTGAGCCTCCGGCGAAGAAAACGACGAAGAAGACCTTCAAGTGTTAGGCTCCTGAAGAAGATCGCAAAGCTGGTGCCAAGCATTTTCAGACCGGCGGATTTCCTACACTTCCGTCCCGGCGTTGACACCCCGCGATATTCCTTTGCGAACGCCGTGGGCGGATTGGCCGTGCGGGACATCCGTACGGGCGAGTTGATCTGGTCGTCCCTCGGAACCGCTCCGCGCGGTTGTATTGGCGTGACGCTGTCAAACGGCCGGGTTTATTGGCCGGGCGCAGCCAATGGGATGATCTATTGCTGGGAATCCGGTCAGGAGCAATCTGAAGGCTCGTCTCGTTGATTCTCGACAAACGGGAACACGGAAACTATTACAGAACCTTAACTTATCCGCCCGACTAATAATCGGGCAGAAGATTTTCAGGGATTCTATAGTCAAAAATCAATTTCCAGGGATGTATACTCCCAGCGTGAGGAGCAAGCCTGCGCTATTGAACTCTTGGGGCCACGCTTGGCTGAGTGTAAATCCACCGGCTCGCCGCCTCGATATCATTTAGCTGAACGCGAACCTGAGTGCCCTTCCCTGAAAGAAGCGCCTCCAACCTTCTAAGCAACTCATGCAGGGTCGTCGCGCCGTCAGCCACGACGAATACTCGGCGAGCGCCGGTGCCAAACGGATTCCGGTCAGCAAAGATTTTGACGCCTTCGAAGGTCACGGTGGAGGAAGAGACCTCCCTAAAGTCGAAGATCTGATTCAAGTCGGAGCGAAACTCCTTGTCGGCAATCAGGCGCAATTGATGGGCGAGCAAATCCTTGTCGGTCAAGGTACCCCAGGCGAGGCTGTGTACCAACCGATCTGCGGTATCTATCGAATATTCAGCGGGCACGAAGATGCTCCTCCTGCAGCGACTGGTGATCGCAAGCGCATTCAGGCGTAGCCTCGACTAGCTCGCCATCGCTTTTGATTCTAAAGGGTTTACGAGTACCGCAAGTGCCCTGTGGCGTCAATTATTGGGTTCCAAAGCCGGAGAATTGGCAATCCTGCCAAAAACCCATTGACATAAATGAGATAACGCGATATTAATACCCGCATATAGAGACATGCACATGCTGAGCCTGACGGAAGAATACGCGATGCGCGCGATGATCTACATAGCGGATCAGGCACCCGGCACGTTCGTTCTCGCTGGGAAGATCAGCGAAGAGCTTGTGATCCCAAGCACCTATCTGATGAAGGTGTTGGGTGCGCTGGCCCAGAAGGGACTTTTGATCTCGCGAAGGGGCCGCCAGGGTGGGTTTCAGCTTGCAAAGCCGGCGAACGCAATCACGGCTTACGAAATCGTTTGCGCCGTAGAGTCTCAGAAACCCGGCCCGCAGCCATCGAACACGCCTACGTTCATCGGTTCGTGTCTGGTACCTGGTTCGAAGCCCGGTGGGTGGCAAGCAACAAAGGAAGAGATTGCTGGGGTCTTGAAGCGGCAGACCTTGGACCGCCTGGCTGAGCATCACGGCAGTTGAACCTGAACGCCATACCTTGTGTGTCGATTGCATTGAATGCCGAGTTCCAGCGTGAGGTTAGTATCCCGGAGGAGCATCGCATGTCCGACAGCAAGCCGGCAACCGAGGTGTCCAGTGTCTGGCCCATTGCCATCGTTGCGCTGGTGTTGGGTGTCCTGATAGGCGGGACGGTTGCCAAGTGGAATCAGTCGTCGCCTTCCGTAACGGAGTCGGGAAAGCCGACAAAGAGTCCCGCCGAGGATCCTGGCAAGGTCGAAGAGGGTCGGATAGAGGCAATGCCCGCGACGCCAGCGTTGATTACCAAGGGCAGGGAACTCTTTGCCGTCAACTGTGCGACCTGTCATGGGACAGACGGCGACGGAAGGGGACAGGCGGCGTACCTTCTGGATCCCAAGCCTCGCGATCTGACGGCCGGCCTGTTTCGCTTGGTCTCCACCAAGAATATGGTTGCCCAGCCTGAGGATACCTACCGCGCGATCACCTTCGGGATGCCCGGGTCCTCGATGCCCCCCTGGGACCGCCTGAGCGAGGAGGATCGTTGGGCGCTGGTTCACTACGTGCGGTCCCTGGCGCTGAAGCAGGCCAAGGCTCCGGAGCTGATCGAGCCAGGACCGGAGCCTGCCGCCGATGCGCAAAGCGTTGTACGCGGAAGGCAGCTATTCCTCACCAACTGCGCGGCATGCCATGGACAGTTCGGGCGGGGCGACGGCGGGCAGAAACAGGTCACTTCCGATGGCTATCCGATCAGGCCGCGGGACCTGACCTTGGGCATCTTCAAGGGATCTTCCGAAGGCAAACAGCTCTACTACCGGATTCGTGGCGGCATTCCGGGCTCTCCCATGCCCGCCACGGAAACCCTGAGTGACGAGAACCTCTGGCATGTCGTCCATTATGTAAAGAGCCTCTCAGGTCCGGGCGCCGAGGCGTTGAACCGGCAGCGATACCAGACTCTTGCCGCGACTAGGCGCGCCCATGCGGAACTGCCTGACGACCCTCAGGACCCCACTTGGCAGAAACTGCCGGGAACCTATCTCGCGCTGATGCCCCTTTGGTGGCGAAACAACCGGATCCCGGGCCTGATCGTACGCGCGGCGCACGATGAGACGGACTTGGTGGTCCATGTGAGCTGGGAAGACGAGAAGTCCGATGACCAGCAGATCCATCTCGATAGCTTTCCGGATGGCGCGGCGATCCAGTTGACCACGGTGCCGGATCTGCCGTCCTTCGCTATGGGCGCTGCCGGCAGTGCCGATCTTCGCGTCTGGCTCTGGAAGGCCTCCTTCCAGAAGGACACGGCTGTTGCGTACCAGGACGTTCAGGCGGTCAATCCCAACATGCACGTGCCCAGTTACCCGTTCATGGCCAAGGCCCCCGCGGACCCATTCGGCGCGCACCTGGCGTCCTTGGACAGCCATGATCCGCAGTTCCTCACGGCAAGGGGCCTGGGCAATCCGGTTTCGAAGCCGCACGAAGGTGCTGTCGAGAGCATGACCGCGCACGGATTCGGTACCCTTGCCCACCGCCCACTGGCAGATAAGGGCGTGCGTGCCCGGGGTGCCTGGGACCGCGGTGTCTATTCCGTTGTCTTCCGGAGGCCGCTCAAGCAGGAGGGCGAAGGCGGTCTCTCCTTGAAGCTGGGCGACACGGTCCATGTGGCGTTTGCTGCATGGGACGGCGGAGCGGGCGATCGCAACGGCCAAAAGTGCGTGACCATCTGGCAGGCGCTGAAACTCGAGCAGTGACCGTGTTCTAAAGACTTCCTGGCAATCGGACGGAGGCAGAGACATGAGCGCGGGCAACGAACCTTCCTCATCCGGCGAATCGCATGCCATGGACCGCAGGCGCTTCCTCCGCTGGACGCTGGGGGGCGCCGGCGGACTACTGCTGGGCGAGTTCTTCGGGTTGCGGATGCTGCACGCGCGGGAGGATGTCGATAATCCCCTCAAGGCCTATCCGTCCAGGAACTGGGAGAAGGTCTACCGGGACCAGTACCGGTACGACTCGGCTTTTTCCTGGGTCTGCTCCCCCAACGACACACACGCTTGCCGGGTCAAGGCTTATGTTCGTAACGGCGTGATCGTGCGCATGGGCAACGATTACAACGTGGAGAAGACCAGCGACCTGTACGGAAACAAGGCAACGGCCAACTGGAATCCCCGGCAGTGTGCGAAGGGATACACGTTCCACCGGATCATCTACGGTCCGCACCGCCTGAAGCATCCGATCGTGCGGCGGGGATGGAAACGGTGGGCCGACGACGGATACCCCTACCTGACCCCGGAGTTGCGGACCAAGTACAAGTTCGACAGCCGTGGCAGCGACGAGTTCGAGAAGGTCGCCTGGGAGGATGCCTTTAAGTACATAGGCACGGGTCTGTACAAGATCGCCGAGCAGTATTCGGGGGAAACGGGGAAGAAACGCCTCCTCCAGGAAGGCTACCAGCCCGAGATGGTGGAGGAGACCGGCGGCGCGGGGACCAAGTGCTGCAAGTTCCGCGGCGGCATGGGCCTCCTGGGGGTCATCGGCAAGTATGGCATGTATCGTCTCGCGCACACCCTGGTTTACATTGACCAGAAGGTCCGCGGAGTAAAGAACGAAGATACGGTCGGCGGACGGCGCTGGTCCAACTACACCTGGCATGGCGACCAGACGCCGGGCCAGCCCTGGGTCCACGGCCTGCAGAACTCGGACTGCGATTTCAACGACCTGAGGTTCTCGAAACTCATCGTCATGAGCGGGAAGAACCTGGTCGAGAATAAGCTGCCCGACAGCCACTGGTTCATCGAATGTATGGAGCGTGGCGCCAGGGTCGTGGTCGTCGCCCCCGAATACGGCGCCCCTTCCACGAAAGCCGATTACTGGATCCCGATCCGTCCCCAGACGGATGCGGCTCTCTTCCTGGGTATCACCCGGATCATGATCGACAATGGTTGGTACGACGAAGCTTTCGTGAAGGGCTTTACGGACTTCCCCTTGCTGGTCCGTACCGACACTCTCAAGCGCCTGCGTGCTTCCGAGGTGTTCCAGGACTACCGCAGCAGCCTTTCGCCCGATGGCGCCAGCATGAAGATCTACGGGCTGTCCGCAGAGCAGCACAACAGACTGGGCGATTTCGTCGTTTACGACCGGCAGTCCGGCAAGCCAGTCCCCGTCACACGGGACGAGGTAGGCGCGGTATTCGCGAAAAAGGGCGTCGACGCGGCTCTGGAAGGTACCTTCACCGTGCGCACGGTGGATGGGAAAGACGTGGAAGTCAAGACCCTCTTCACCCTTTACCGGGAGCACCACCTCAAGGACTACGACCTCGACACGGTGCACGAGATCACGCACTCGCCCAAGGATCTCATTCAGCAGCTTGCGGAAGATTTTGCCAATTTGAAGCCGGCCTCGATCCACCAGGGCGAAGGCATCAACCATTGGTTCCACGCCACCGAGGCCAATCGCGCCGCCTACCTTCCGTTGATGCTGCAGGGAAACATCGGCCAGAAGGGCGCGGGCTGCCACGGCTGGGCGGGCAACTACAAGGCCGCGCTCTTCCAGGGGAGTCCGGAGACCGGCCCCGGATTCAAGGGTTGGGTCGCCGAAGACCCGTTCCATATCACCTTGGACGAAGGCGCCGACGGCAAGGCGGTCCATGCGCACTCCCACTCCAAGGACGAGGAGCCGGCCTACTGGAACCACTCGGACCAGGCGTTGGTCGTGGACACGCCCAAATACGGGCGGCGGTGCTTCACCGGCAAGACGCACATGCCCACGCCGACCAAATCCCTCATCTTCACGAACGTCAACCTGTTCAACAACGCCAAGCACAACTACGAGATGTTCAAGAACGTCAATCCCAAGATCAACCTGATCGTCTCGGTCGATATCCAGATGACATCTTCGGTGGAGTACGCGGATTTCGGCCTGCCGGCGAATTCCTGGTGCGAGTTCGAGGGTCCGGAGATCACCGGCTCCTGCTCGAACCCGTTCCTGCAGATCTGGAAGGGCGGCATTCCCCCGGTGTTCGACAGCAAGGACGACTGCGACATCCTTGCGGGCATCGGAAAGGCCATCGGGAAAGCCATCGACGATCCGCGGCCGGCCCAGTACTGGGCTTTCGCCGGCAAGGAAAAGCGGCACGTCTACATCCAGCGCCTGCTCGATTCGTCCACGACCACCCGCGGGTACAAGTACCAGGACGTCATGGACGGCAAGTATGGTGTTCCCGGCAGCGCCTTGATGCTTTTCCGTACCTACCCGCGAATACCCTTCTGGGAGCAGGTCAACGAGAGCAAGCCTTTCTTTACCGATACCGGACGCCTGCACGCCTATTCGGATGATCCGACGGCGATCGAGTGTGGGGAGAACTTCATCGTCCATCGCGAAGGGCCGGAGGCGACCCCGTACCTGCCCAATGTCATCATCTCCTCTAATCCCTACGTGCGGCCTGATGACTTCGGGATTCCGCTGACCGCAGAGCATTGGGACGCCCGGACGATCCGGAACGTGAAAATGCCGTGGTCACAGGCTAAGGGCACCAGAAACTTCCTCTGGGAGAAAGGCTATCACTTCTACCTCCTTACCCCGAAGACCCGGCATCGCGTGCATTCCACCTGGTCCAACGTCGATTGGCACCTGATCTACGACTCGAATTTCGGCGATCCCTACCGGGTGGACAAGCGGTCGCCCGGCGTGGGCGAGCACCAAATGCATATGAACCCCCAAGCAGCGATGGACCTGGGGGTCAAGGACGGCGATTACGTCTACGTGGATGCCAATCCCGCCGACCGCCCCTACATGGGCGCCCAACCAGGCGACCCGTTCTACAAGGTGGCCCGCTGCATGGTCCGCGTCCGCTACAACCCGGCGTACCCATACAACTGTGTCATGATGAAGCATGCTCCCTACGTGGCCACGGAGAAGAGCGTCAAGGCCCACGAGACGCGCGCCGATGGCTTGGCCCTGACGCCGGACGGTTACCAGGCCAACTTCCGGTACGGGTCGCACCAGTCCTGCACGCGCAACTGGCACATGCCCATGCACCAGACCGACACGCTCTTTCACAAAGCCAAGGTCTACATGAACTTCATCTTCGGCGGCGAGGCGGATAACCACGCCATCAATACGGTTCCCAAGGAGACCCTGGTCAAAGTCACGAAGGCCGAAGACGGCGGACTGGGCGGCAAGGGCGTCTGGACGCCGGCAACGACCGGGCGCACGCCGGGCAACGAGAATGAGGCCATGAAAAAGTACCTGGCCGGCGATTTCGTGTACATCCTGCGCTGACAAAGGCCTGGCTACGGAGGTTCGACCATGCCGTACGGAGAACCCGATCCGGAGGATCCCCTGGCCCTGCAGGGCATCGAGGTGCCGGGGTCCGAGTCGGAAACGCGCGAGATGGCACGCTGCTTTGCCGAGGAATTTGCCCGAATGGGCTGGGCGACTCCCCGCATCCTGCAGCTATTCCAGGACGCCCGGTACGCAGGGCCATACCGCGCTTTCCTGCTCCTGGGCGAAAAGGCCATTCGCGAGATCGTGGCTGAGGCTGCTTTCGTGTATGGCGTGAGGCGCCAAAGACTCTACGAGTTGCCGGAGACCTTGGCGGATTGCGGCGAAGGCGAATTTCCGCCTGCGGGTCCCCTGGACCTGAGGGGCGGGTCGGTTCCACGGGCTGTCGATGGAGGAGGTAACTGAAATGGCGAAGGTTCACAACTGGCAGATCGGCCGATCGATGGCCTACCCGTACGAACAGGCGACGCCCGAGCGCCAGTTCGCATTCGTGATCAACATCAACCGGTGCCTGGGTTGCCAGACCTGCACCATGGCCTGCAAGTCCACGTGGACCTTCTCCAAAGGGCAGGAGTATATGTGGTGGACCAACGTCGAGACGAAGCCGTTCGGCGGCTATCCGCAGGGATGGGATGTCAAGGCGCTCGACCTCCTGCAGAAAGCCAATCCGGACGGACTCACGTGGGATGGAAGGATGGATGCCGATCCCAAGTCCAAGGCGCCCTACGGTTCCCTGGAAGGCAACACCATCTTCGAGAGCGAGAAGGCAAAGTCAGAGTCCGGGCACGTTCTCGGCTACCTTCCCAGCGAAGACGAATGGCGGTACCCGAACATCTATGAGGATACGCCTCCCGGCCGGGAACGTGGCCAACCCATGGCCTTCGACAAGGAAGGCGTCCGCCTGCCGGAGCACAAATCCTGGTTCTTCTACCTGGCGCGGCTCTGCAACCACTGCTCCTATCCGGCCTGTCTGGCGGCCTGTCCGCGCAAGGCGATCTACAAGCGCCCCGAGGACGGGATCGTGCTCATCGACCAGGAAGAGTGCCGCGGTTACCGCAAGTGCGTGGAGGCGTGCCCGTACAAGAAATCCATGTATCGGCCGACAACGCGCGTCAGCGAAAAGTGCATTGCATGTTACCCGCGGGTGGAAGGAAAGGATCCCGGCTCGGAGGGAATTCCCCTGGAAACCCGGTGCATGAGCGCCTGCATCGGTCAGATACGCCTTCAGGGACTGGTCGAACTGAACGCCGACGGTTCCTGGAAGGAGGATCCCGAGAACCCGCTTTACTACATGGTCAAGGTCGCCAAGGTTGCCCTTCCCCTCTATCCGCAGTTCGGAACCTCCCCGAACGGCTACTACATACCGCCCCGCTGGGTAGCCAGGCCCTACCTGCGCCAGATGTTCGGCCCCGGCGTGGATGCAGCCATCGAGAAATACCGGAACCCGGATCGAGAGTTGCTCTCCGTGCTTCAACTCTTCCGGCGTTCGAACCGGATTATCTTCAAGTACAAGGTCGAGAAGGGTCCCAAGGTCTACGAACGGAAGATCAACGACAAGGTCTTTACCATGTTCGACGACACCATCACGGCTTTCGGGAAAGACGGCAAGCCGATCTTCACGACGAAGGTCGAAGAACCCGTTGTGGTCCGGCCGGAAAAGCACGCCAACTCGATCTGACCTCGAAGTCAGGAGGACTGCAAATGGACAGGGCTATCACCGGCACCGCGCCTACGACCGAAGCTCGCGCCTTCAGCTACGGACTCATGGCAGCATCCCTGCGAGTCCCCGAGGAGTCCTTCGCGGCGGCGGCCGCAAGTCAAGATTTTGCAAAGCGCTTAGCATCGGTAGGCCGCGTCCTTCATGGTGCAGGACTCGAGCCGTCGATCGGCCGGATCAGTCAAAGCGTGAAAGGCCTCACGCACCAATCGCTCTGCGAATCTTACCGGGTGATTTTTGGGCATAGCCTTCGGGGTGCGGTTACGCCTTACGAATGCGAGTACGGTGGAGACGAGATTATCAAAATGGCGCAGGAACTGGGCGATTTGGCCGGATTCTACGCCGCTTTCGGGATGAAGGTTGACCCGAAGTCCCATGAACGCGCCGACCATATCGCTGTCGAATTGGAGTTCATGATGCTGCTTTGCGCGCAGGAATTGGAAGCCATGCGGGAAGAAGGCCGAACCGGGATTGAGCACTTGGCGGTCGTGCGGGACGCGGAGCGGAAATTCCTGCGGGACCACTTGGCGAGATGGGGGATTGCATTCGGGAGAAATCTTTCCGAAGCGGATCCAATCGGATACCTGGGTTCGGCCGGGGCGTTCCTGGAAGCGTTCCTGAGGCGGGAGTGCGCGGCGATGGACATCGCAGCTGGCCCGACATTCCTGCCGCTTAGCCCTGCCGACGGCCCTGAAGCATTGATCCAATCCATGCAATGCGGAAAGCCCGTACCTGTACCGGGTGCGGAAGCAACCGAGGAATAGACTATGGACCCTTCCCGCACTCGAATCGAGTTCGACCCTCGCCTCATCGAGGACGCCGTCTTCCTTGCGCTTCGCGCCCGGCCGGGAGCCGACCCGCTGGTACAGCATCATCGGCGCAGCCACGATGCTACCTATGCCATCTCGGATCCCGACGCTCGCACTCACCGGATTCAAGCGCTGAACCTGAAGACCTTCACTCGGCTGGGGTTGGGCAAACTGCTAACGGACCTGATCAGCGAGCGCCCGCTGCTAAATCGCCTGGAAGTCTTCGTGGTCCAGGGGGTCTTCCTGGCAAAGGAGGAAGGAAGCGACCTGTTCGGGCGTTCAGGCGATCAAGGCGTCACCCGCTACACGGGATTGCTCAGGGTGCGCGCGGCCACTCTGGTCGATGCCGGAGCTTTGACGTCCTTGTGCCGTCACGAGTTTCTCCACCTCTCGGACATGCTTGATCCCGGATTTGCCTACTCGCCCAAGGTATCCTGGAATGGCCCTACTGAGGCGCAGAAAAGTCTCTTCCGGGATCGATTCGCGGTGCTCTGGGACATTCGGATCGACGCCCGCCTGGAGGGCGAGAGCCGTAAGGGCCTGATTTCGCGCGAAAAGCACTGGACGCTCTTCGAGCGGGTCTTCGGGTCGGGTTTGACCGCTCAAGCCGCATTTATTGAACTGTTCGAGAATCAAGGGCTGCAACACATGTCCAAGACCGAGTTGATGGCCGCCGCCTATGATCCTGCCCGATTGCCGAAAGGGCTAGACCTGCCGGCTAGCGATTGGGAAACAAAGGAACTCAGTAAGCCATGTCCTGTCTGTGGATTCCCGACAGTGGTATGGGCTGTTTGCCCAGAGAAGCTGCCTGGGGCGATCCTTTCCGAGATCAGGGCGCGGCACCCTTGTTGGACACCGCATGACAGCCTGTGCAGGCATTGCGAGGAAATGCTGGTCTCCGCCGCCAGAGCAAGAAAGCACCTCGGCGTGACCGCTTGTCCGAGCTTGGTTTCGCATCCGTGACAGCCCATTCATTCTCGCCAGGAACTGCTGGCGTTAGCCTCTCCAGACTGGCTCAGCGAGAAGCGGGCGCCATCGAAAGGCTGCCGATCATTGATGCGTTCGGTCGGCAGGTCACCTATCTCCGGATTTCGGTGACCGATGCGTGCAACCTCCGCTGTGTCTACTGCATGCCCGCTGGGACTGTCGATTGGCTGCCCAGGAATGAACTTCTCACCTACGAAGAGATCGCAAGAGTCGCGCAGGTGGCGGCGAATCACGGGGTTAATAAATTCCGGATAACAGGCGGCGAGCCGCTTGCACGATCCGGCCTCCCCGACCTGATTCGGCGAATCTACCGGATCCCCGGCATCAGGGACGTCGCACTCACGACCAACGGGACGCTGCTGGCAAGGCATGCTCTCGCACTGAAGGAAGCAGGGCTTTCCAGAGTCAACGTCTCGCTGGATTCCTTAATTCCAGAAAGATACTCGGCCATTACGGGTGGCGGGCGTTTGGACAACTTGTGGGAAGGGATCGATGCGGCGATTCGCGCCGGACTGAGCCCGGTCAAGGTCAATGTCGTCGTCCTTAAGGGCGTAAATGAAGGTGAAGTTTCGGAAATGGCGGCGCTGTCCCTGAATCGAAAAATAGAGGTCCGATTCATCGAATATATGCCTTTGGGAGAATCAAACGGGTGCAGTCGAGTTGCATCGGGTTTTGAGCATGTGCCCAGTTCCGAAACCAAGGCGCGGATCGAAGCGAAACTTGGCGTCCTGGCCCACATCGATCATGATTCGACCTTTGCCGGCCCGGCTCAGCGGTGGAAGTTACCAGATTCCGAAGGCTCTATTGGCTTCATCAGTGCCATGAGCAGTCCGTTCTGCGGATCCTGCAATCGGTTAAGGTTGACGGCACAAGGCGAAATTCGAAGCTGCCTGCTGAACGGCGGCCAGGTTTCAATCAAGGCTCTGTTGCGTGGCGATGGTGGGGAGCATCGGATTTACGAAGCACTGCAATCCGCCGCAATGATGCGGCCCCGGGAACATCAGCCCTGGACAAGAATAGCCGACGGTCAAATGCATATGATCGGAGGGTAGTGCTAGAGTTGGAAAGATTGCTTTTCTTGTCAGGATTCTCGATGGAATGCATCGATACTCAAGCATTCTGCACTCTGAATATAGGAGGCATCTTTCCTGTATAGCCGTCCAGCTTTGCCTGGACTGTATATAGGGACGCAGGATGCGGTCTCTGGCACTTAACTTGTCGGCGAATGGAACCTAGGAACTCGCTCTAGCCGAAGCGCCTTGGGAAAAAGAACATTGTTCTCCTTATGGATGTGCAGGTGCAGGTCTTCTTCTAGATGAGCAAGCGCGTGCAGCATGACTCGGTACGTATTGCAGCCCCAACTGGGAGGCCGGTAGTCATCGGTTAACTCTCGAAGGAGCGCAAAGGCCGAGCCGACGTGTTGGTGCTCCATTTCCATCTGGCTCATCGGATTCGCGATGGAGCCGCAGTGGAATGCAGGGGGCGCAGCCCCGGCTTCCAGCATCCGGACCATGGGAAAGAGGATGCTCTCTTCCTTCATCATGTGCGATGTGAGTTCCTGCATCAGCGCGAGGAAGGTCTCGTGGACGGCCGGCAGGCGCGGGTCCATTTCGCTGTGCACCGACGCCACCTTGGCTGTCATTTCCTTGATTCTTGGCAATTCTTCACGCAGGTAGCGATGGTGGGTTTGCTCGATGTGATCGGCCAGGTCCGTGAGCGTCATAGCCGCAGGATCGACCGGCGGCCTGTCCGTTTCGTGCGCGAACCGTAGGAGCTCTTCGAGAAATAGCTGCGGATCCCTGCCTGCTTCATGGCAGGCCGCAGCCAAGGTCTTTTTTCCGCCACAGCAGTAGTCGATGCGGTGCCGTTCGAAGACGGGAGCCAGCGCCGGTTGTCGCGCGACTAGCTGGCCTACCGTTTCCTTCAAGTCCAATCCGGTCATGGCAGCATCCTCCTTTCACGAACCACCCGTCGCTTCAACCGTGACAGGCCAATACCGGTCGCCGGCCTGGTTGGAACCGGACAGCTTCAGTGCCGGCGGTGACTAGGAGGTTCAAACCTTTGCTTCTGCCGCTCAGGTGTCAGCGGGCAGGTTAAATGCAGCCAGTCGCGGGCGGGTTAAATACAGCCGCCTGATAAAGCCCTCAATACCGAGGAAGTCCTCGCAGTCAAGCGCGCCGGCCGCAGGGCTTGTGGTCGCGGTGTCCTTCGCGCTGGTGGCGTAGCAGGGGCGCCCGG
>JAKLKQ010000019.1 GCA_023150555.1 Planctomycetota bacterium | reverse complement strand
AGGGGTGGGTCAAGCCCCGCGAGCAAAAGACGTTTCCCGCCGGCCCGGAGTACAGCATCAAGACCGTCCGGCCCAATCAGCAGTGGCAGACCGATGCCACCTACCTGCAGGCCAAAAACTGGGGATGGTATTATCTGATCTCGGTGCTGGACGACTACAGCCGTCGCATCCTGGCCTGGCGGTTACAGCCTGATATGCGAACGGAATCGTTCAGCGAAGTGATCGAGATGGCCTGCGAAGTCACGGGCGTAGACCGCGAGAATTCCGACCTGCGCCCGCAGATCGTCACTGACAACGGGCCGGCCCTGATCTCCCAGGCGTTCGGCGACTATTTGGAGGCAAAAGGCATCGGCCACATCCTGGCCTCCCCCTATCATCCGCAAACCAACGGGAAGATCGAACGGTATCATCGCTCCTGCAAGGAGCAGGTGAACCTAATCGTCCACGAATCGCCAGAACAAATCGAATCTGAAATCGAGAAGTTCATCAACCATTACAATGGCCATCGGTATCACGAAGGACTTGGAAACGTAACCCCGGACGATGTATATTTCGGGCGTCGCGAAGGCATCCTGGGCAACCGAAGTAGGCTCAAGAAAAAAAGCATCAACCGTCGCTGGAGAAAGAACACGCGAAGGAAACAACCGAGCCGATCATCTTCTGTGTCCCACTTTCGTTGACCATATACACGTGGCGGTCGACGACGAGAGCGCTTTCGTCAACGACACCCTCAGCAACCGCGTGGTCAAAGTGAAGCTTGCCGCCACCGCCGAGGCTACCTGCGAGGCGAAGTGAAGCGCACCGATCCGACTTCTTGCGTAGAAGATACTCCTGCCCTGCGTGCGGAGGAGCCGCAGCGCTTGCCCAATTCGGATAGGTACCGCTGAACTTTGGGTTTTCAGGTGCCAGCCGACTTGCCGGGCTTGGTGGCAATCCAAGCCAAAGGCGCCCAAAAGCCGGCCACCAGCACCGCCCATCCGGCGAAGGCGGAGTTACCGAAGACCACGCCGAAGCCTTTCAGGGCCGTTATGACCAAGGACGATCCGCCCTTCCCCAAGCGATACCCAAACACATCGATCAGTTCCTTGGCGCGATACCGAATGTCGAAGGATAGCGGTACATACAGCAGTTCCTTCGCTGCCCGGAAAACGGAATAATCGATCCATTTGAACATCAGATACGCGCAACCAATCGCCATCAGGGATGGCTCGATCCAGGCCCAAAGGCAAAAGACAATATGGATCACCGGAATAGCCACATGGATGCGGCGTGGAGTCAGGAATCGCAGAGCAAGCGGCGCCAGCACGAATTGGCCCAAAAGCGCAGCCGCGTTGAGCAGCGCAAAGTACCGGCCTGACCAGGCCGTCTGCTGGTCGGCGACCGGAATGGCATCCTGCAGGACGCCCTGGAACGAGATCTCGATCAAAAGAGAGACCGTCTGGGTAGCCAGGACCAATGCGAACAGGCTACGCATGGTCTTTTCTGATGCCAGCGCTCGGAGTCCCACATGGCCGCCCGCCCGGCTTATCCCTTCCGGTCGCGGCTCACCGCAACGGCCGTACGCAATCTCGCCGCAGAGCAAGGCCGGCAGGAGGGCGGCGGCGCCGATAAACGGCAAGGTCTCCGTGCCCAACGTCTCCGACCACGCGCCGACCGCCAAAGCGCCCAGGATGGAGCCCACCGATGCCAGCCCGCAGATGGGCCCGTTTAGTTTCTTTCCGTCCTCGACCGAAAGCGTGCTGTTCAGAAAGGACCAGTACTGCTCAATGACCAACACGACGTAGGCTTCGCGCACCAGGTACAGGATGGCCGCCGCTGGATGCCATCCAGAGGCACAGCCTGCGCCGCAAGCGCCTAACGCAAGCGCGGATAGAAGCGTAGTCGCGCGCAGAGCCCAACGGGGGCCGTATCTTGAAAGGATCCGGCCATAGCCATACAGAACCGCGAGGAGAAACGGCGGCGTGGCCATGAGGATAAAAGGAAGATTCTCTTTCCCGTAGGCAGCCTTGAACATTGTATTGGCAGGACTTCGGACGAGTTCGTAGCCGCCCAGGAGAAAAAAGGCTGCAGCGCTCACCCAAGTTGCCGCGAGCCATGAACGCGGCGAGGAACCGGTCCCTGGCTTGGCACGGTCAGACATTGACGTTGGAGGTATGGCCCCGAACGACCGCCGGAATCGACTTCCAGCCTAGGCGCTTGCAGGCGGCAAAGCGCTTGTCGCCGGCAAGGATCTCGAACGGTTCGCCGTCCGGCCCCCTGGACACTACGATCGGCTGAAGCAGGCCCTTGCGCTCGATGCTGCGGGCAAGCGCCTCGATCTCTTTTTCGTCGAAGGGACCCGGTTCGCGCACATGGGCGACCTCGATCGATTCGACGAACGCCGCATCCTTGTCGGTGGGCAGGTCCTGCTCCTTTCGGTCGGCGCCCGCTCGATAGGAGTAGATGTAGGGGATGGCCAAATCGACGGACGGGGTCCGCTGGAAGTCGTTGAAAATTCGCTTGTTAATCTCCGAGGCGATCTGGGTCCGGTCCTTGGCGTAGGTCTGGTAGCGCAGGCGAAGATAGACGCCGTAGTCGTACAGGTCGGACCGGATGTAGGGCTTTACGCCCGTGGCCTCCACGATGGGGCGCGTGACGTCGATGGCCGCGTCCAGTAGGATCTTTTCCGCTATCTTCCAATCCGAGTCGTAGGTGATGCGGACCACCACCTCGTCCAGCATGTACGCGGCATCCTGCGCAACCGTGTAGTTGATGACCACCTGGCTGAACAACATGGCATTGGGCACCAGCACGTGGCGGCCGACCGCCTCCTCGCTGCCGATGGAGCCTCCGACCTGGTCGAGCACGGTGTACATGGCCCCAATGTCCTTCACGTCCCCCACCAGGCCCAGGTTCGGCAACTGGATGCGGTCGCCGGGACGGAAGGGCCGCTTGAGGCTGACCAGCACCCAGGCGGCAAACCCGCTCACTGGCGCCTGCAGCGACCAACCCAGGAACATGCCGCCCAACGCCGCCAAGCCGGTGCCGAGCGACTCCAGACGGCCGAGCCCATAGGTGATCACCAGCAGCGCGGCAAGGATTGATGCCAGGCGATATTGGCGGCCGATCATGGCGGACTCGACCGGCGGCCGGTTTCTATGCGCAAGGAACTGGTGGGTGGCGAACGTGAAGACCTCGGCCAGCCCGCAGATGCCGGCGATCAGGCCGGCCAATTCAAACAGGCTCATGCCCGAAGGCAGGACGGCAGTTTCCGGAAGGAGGTGGTCGACCAGAAGGAAGAGAGTCGCGACGGCGCCCCAAAAGCCTATCAGCCTTAAGGTCTTGGAGGAAAAGCCCGGGCTACCCATGGGTGCACCTAGCCTTATCCCGATTCCGACCGTAGGTTGGAAGCTAGATAGAAGTGTATCCTGTTTGGGCCTCAACAATCAAGTGGCGAGTTCTAAGAGGTTGATGTCATTGCAGTTGCAGCGCCCTCTTATTTCCCGGCGCTTGCCCCAACCGGAGCATTCCGATTGAACCGCTTCCGCCTAATAGATACCTTTCTCCAAGTTCAACACAGGGATAATCTCAACCATACGGACGTGTACCAAAAACGGGGGCACGTCACCTGGCTCGCAAAAATTATGATCATCGCTTGCAAGGAGCGGTTCTCCGCAATACAGCACTCAAGAATAGCAAAAAAGGAGGGGATCCTAGCCTACGGAAAAATTCGAGTTGGCGGTTTTGGAAGACTCTTGGGAAGAGCACGGATTCGTTGGCACGGCACCGGCCATTTTCTTATGGTCCTGCCGGACTCACTTCCTTACCTGGACTGCTGATCTGCTGATGCCCACCGGCTATTGGGCGTCGGAATCGGGAACCCTACCAAGCGCAATCCGTTCCTCGGTATGGTAGCCCAATTTCACGCTGAGTACACGGAAGTTGCCCAAATCCGAAACGAACAGTCGCCGGTCGGTATGGGTGGCCAGGAATCGCGGGGTAAACAGAGCCACCTCGTCACCTCCGATGGCGCGGGGATGCGGCGGGCCGAGTTTTCCGTCCAGCGGTACGCCGTCGTCGGTATTGCCGTACTGCCCGATGCGCGGGATCAGGTTGCCCGCCGCATCAAGCACTGCAATGCTGTATGTATCCGATTCAGGCAGAAAACTCCGCGCGAAATAGTCCATGGTCATCTGCGTCTGGTCGCACCAGCATCCGCCACCCGAGTAACTGATATACTTGGCCGCGGTGCCCACGCCTCCGTAGAGCCACTCGGCGTGTTCAAACCAGGCCTTGCCCAGCGGCCCGCTGGCGATGTCCGGCGGGCGCTTAGGCGCCGAATTCGCATCCAGGGGAATCGGCACGCCATTGCCAGGATTGCCCGCACTGAGTACCCGTGTCGCGCCCGACTTGGCCTTGAAGGCCGTGCATGAGACTTCGTTGAAGTAGGGCGCATCACCCACTTGGCGCGGTCCAAGCATCAGACCGTAGATATCCTCGTTACGGTCGATACTAATGCCCGCCATTTGCGAACTGCCGGGGACCGCATCTTCTTTGATGATCTTACCGTACCTGTCCAGAACATGGATTGCCCACAGCGCGTTCCTTCCTGGAAAGACCTTGGGCGTATACTTGGCGATTTCTTTCAATGCTTGGTTGGGGATTTCCATCTTCCGGTCGGCCGGCCGCGTCGCGTTGTAGCACGTAACAGCGATGTGCCCGCTGGCGGATACGCTCATGCCACCCATATGCCAATAGCCCCTGGCCTTGACCGAGGGCAATTCTGCGACCGAGATCACGCTTCCTGCCTTGCCGAACTGGCCCACCTCGTAGCCGAAGTCCACCCCGCTCCGTTCGATCCCGTAGTCGAAGGGCGTTTCGCGCCAGGTCTTTGAATCGTAGCGCGCGATGTAACACTCCGTTCACAGATAGACGAAATCGTTAAGATCAAAGGCAAGGTCCTCGGTGTCCCAAGGCAACTCCACCAGTTTGTGTGCCCCGGTTTCGGAATCGACCCGCAGCATTCGGAAGAAGGACTTGGCCACGCCGTCCCGGCCGTACGCTACAAAGAGGGCGCCGTCGCTTTCCCGGCAGAAGACCTTTATCCTGTTCTTTCTCAGGTTCATGAGGTAGAGCGCTTCCTTCGTGGCGTCCTCCGCGAAGTCGCGCTGCACCTTCAGCACGTAGCCTTCGACCTTCATCAACTTGATGCACTGCTCTTTCCAGAAGAGCGGCTACTTCACGTCGCAGGTCTCGGCGGCGGCGAAGGTCTTGTCCACGCGCACGACGCGGTGGTTCAGCCCGTCGCCGACGTAGACGTGCTCTTCGGTGGCGCCGGCGAAGATCGGCCAGCCCAACGGGATCGCGGGCTTGGGCTCGGAACTCTCGGGCCCCTGCGCGTCGTAGTTGCCGTACGCGCCGAAGTCGAGGATCGCGTTGTCCGCGTTGTCGCGCAGGGCGACCTTGAACGTGATCCCGTTCGGGATGTACAGCCGCCCGTAGGCGTCCACGTCGAAGCGCGGGCGCGTGCAGTGGCAGACCGACATGGTGCTGTTCCACGAACCGCTCACGGGGCCGGTGGCCGCGTAGGTCTGCACCGCGCCCTCCCCTTCCCAGCCGTCCTTGCCCTTCTTGAAGGTGCCGCCCTTGGACGTGAACTTCCAGATCGTCGCGCTGCATCTCTGGTAGGCAGGGTCCTTCTCGTAGCCTTTCGGCGGCGTGAACCCCTTGGGCAGGCCGATCTCCATCACGTAGACGTTGCCGGCAGGGTCGATGCGGATGCTGCCGCCCTGGTCGAGCACGTAGGCGAGGAAACTCGGGACGCCTTCCTGCCCTTCCTTCTCCCCGTACTGCGCGTTGCGCGGATAGTCCACGAGTTTGCCCTCGCCGTCGTAGACGCGGATGTGGCAGTTGTTGAAGCCGCACGCGGCGTAGACGCGCCCCTGCCAGTCCACGTCCATGCCCGGCGCGTTGTTGCCGCGCCCGTAGCGCCCGAAGACGCTGCCGTAGGTGTGCTTGCCGTCGGCCAGCGGCAGCGGCTTGCCGTCGCGCCCGTAGCGCGCGACCGGGCCCTGGTAGCTGCCGGTGTCGCCCCATCCGTAGATCGTGCCGCTGGGCCCGATGGCCACGTCGCAGGCCTTGAAGGGCATCAACTCGCCCGCGCCCGTCTTGCCGTTGTAGCGCCACACGCGGCCCATGCCCTCGGTGATGTAGACCAGCTCCGCCTCGGTGTCGACGTCGCCGAAGCAGACGAACGAGAGCGCCGTCGGGTCGGGGTTGAGCAGGTTCGCGCCCGTCAGCGCCAGTTCCGCGCCCTTGTCCTCGACGCGCCGGATCTCCGCGCCGCCCGCGAGCCACAGCGCCGGCGGATCGGCGGTCTCGTCGAGCGCCAGCGCCTGGCCGAGGTTGCCCGGCAGCGCCAGTTCGGCGGCGACCTTCGCCTCCGCGCCGCGCCCCGAGATCTTCAGCAGCTTCGCCGGCGGGCGAAAGCCGCGGCTGACCGCGCACGAGACGACGTACAGCGTGCCGGTCTTGCGGTTCACCAGGACCTTGTCGGGCCATGGCACCTTCGTGGCGCTCAGCTTCTTGCCTAGGGGCGAGACCTCCACGACCTCCTGGTTGACGAGGTCGCAGACGAAGAGGTTCCCTTTCGCGTCGGTGTCGATCCCGGCCGCGGCGGTCTTCTTGTCCCACGCGCTGGGCATCCAGTACTTGGTCTGTGCGAAGTCGGGCAGTACGAGGTCGTAGAAGGTCGCGGGGTCGCTTCCGGCGGCCAAGTCCTGGCGGTAGACGCGCCCCTGCGGAAAATGGGGGTCGATGTCCTCGGGCTTCTTGCCGTCGTAGGGCGTGCCGGCGACGTTCGAGTAGTACGCATACTTGCCGTCGGGCGAGAAGGCGACCTGCGGCGCGAGCCAGTTCGGCCACTTCAGCTTGTCCGGCGCGCTGCGCATCTTGACGACCTTCAGCGCGTTGCTGCCGTCGAGTTTGAAGAGGCGCAGCGTCGCGGCGCCGTTGTCGACGTACACGACCTGCCCGTCGACGACGCGGTTGTAGATATTCTCGCCGAAGTTGTACAGCACCACGTCCAGCGGCGTGTCGTGCCCGGGCGTCAGCAGCCCCTCGCCGGTATCCACCAGCCGGAAGCCGGGCGTCTTGGCCGGGTCGGTGGACGGCGCGTACGGCAGCAGCGTCTTGACGTACTTGCCGGTCTTGTCGAACTTGCGCAGGTGCCACGGCACGGCGTGGTGCAACTGCGGGACGAACGAACCCATCTTCACGTACAGCGTGCCGTCGGCGTCGGTGGCGATGCTGTCGGTCGGGCCGCCCGAACTCACGCTGCCGGTGTACGGGTTGGTGCCGAAGATCTTGCCGAACTTCACGCCCATCCCCGCGCGCACGCGCACCTTGAACGGCCCGCCCTGGGCCGCCTTGCCGAAGTCGTCCTTGCCGTCCCAGCTCAGCGCCTGCGCCAGGCCCTCCTTTAAAGGAGGCGGCGGCGCCTTCGCCGCGCCCAGCACGCCGGCGGCCAGGTGCCGCACGATCTTGTCCTTGGCGTCGAGCACCGCGACTTCGACGTCGGCCGGCGCGGTGAGCGTGAAGAGGATCTTCGTCGCCTCGCCCTCCTTCACGGCCGCGGGCTTGGCGGCGAACGAGACCTCTCCGGCTAAGCCAGAGGCGGCGAAAACCAAAGCGGCGAAGGCGGCGAACGTTCGCATGGCGGGATCCTCGTATAAGCCTCTACCCAGAGACGGACGTTTCCGTAGCGCGTTCTATTTTAGCGCACCCCAAGGCGCCGATCACGCGCCGATTGGCAGGCCCGAAGCGGACGCTCGATTGCAGAGCAATAGGTACAAATCTCTGCTTTAGTCCAGCCGAACCTCAATCGACATGCCGTGTTTTTCCAATGTGGACTTGAGGCGCTCGACGATCCGTAGAAAGTCACTGCGGACCATTCGCTGATACTTCTTTGTCTGCAGCCTACGGAGATAGTGAATGACAAGAACAAAGGGAATCAACAGCAACAAAGCCGGAGTCTTCTGGTATGATGCCACGGCGACCGCCGCGACATAAAAACTTGAGAAGGCGCAGAAGTATATATTCCCAAGGGTGGCCCATACGTTAATAATTCGAGCTTCGATTGCAGCACCCTCTAACCCATTCATCAACCGAATTTCCATAATCGAATCAATTCCCCTTCTACATGTAACGCGAATCCCCTGGCCATTAATCTTAACGACATAGCCAAAATGTCTGGATGAGAATGACAGTTCACTCCTAGCCAACTCCAGAGCCTGGAGAACGAGACACTGAAGTTCTTCTAGAGTTCCGGGCTTCCTCTCTCCACAGTCGATCATGTACTTCCCTTATCCGTAGCACCCGCCTCGGCCCCTCGATTGCAGAGCAATTCAACTGGAATCGCAGGACCTTAGTGCGGCAGGCGCGGCTTGAGCCACGCGTAGAGGTACGCGCCGGCGAAGGCGCCCGCGAAGGACGCGAGCGCGTACCCTTCGCCGATGCCGAGCTGCGCGTAGATCGGGCCGGGGCACGCGCCGATGATCGCCCAGCCGATGCCGAAGAGCGTCGCGCCGATGACCGTGCCCTTCGTGAAGGGCTTGTTCTTGAACTCCGGCTTCCCGCCGTCCACCGTCTTCAGGCCCAGGCGCTTGACGAGTTGCGCGCCAACCAGCGCGACGCCGATCGCTGAACAGATGATCAGGTACATGCGCGCTTCGCCGAATCGGAACATCGTGTCGATGCGGAACCACGACGCGACCTCGGACTTGACAAGCACGACGCCGAAGAGGACACCCAGCACCAGCGCGCTCACGTTGCGGATCATCGCATGCTCCTACTCGAACAGCGGCCGGATGCCCCAGACCAGCAGCAGTCCGCCCACGAAGAAGAAGACCGTCGCGACAAGGCTCGGCCAGTTCAGGTTCGCGAGGCCCATCACGGTGTGGCCCGAGGTGCAGCCGTCGGCGTAGCGCGTGCCGAAGCCGACCAGCACGCCGCCGCCGAAGAGCAGCCCGATGCCCGTCCACGAGTGGTACGACTCGGGCAGGAAAACGATCGGCTCGCGCGACAGGAAACGGCTGGCTAGAAACGCGCCGAGCACGATGCCGGCGACGAAGAGGAGGTTCCACGCTTCGCCGCGCCAGTTGTTGGTCTTGAGATAATCGAGTTTCGAACCCGGCGCGCAGATCGAACAGAGATGGCGGAAGCTGCTCGAGACGCCGAACGGTTTGCCGACCAGCAGCAGCAGCGCGGGCACGGTCAGCCCCAGCAGCGCGCCCGAAAGCCACCACGGCCACGGCTGCGCAAGCCAATCCATAGGAAGACTCCCGGTAGAAGTTGCGGCGCGTCTAACGAACGTCAAGACGCCCTAAGTCTAACCGGCTCGGCAGGCGCGCTGCCAATGTGAAAGTGATTCCCCCAGCAGGGGAAGCGCTACGGCGCGCTCGCCAGCTTCCTCTGACCGCTCCGGCAACCCGCTTTTCCTGCGACATTGCCGCCGCAACGGCTATCGTGGGTGAAGCTGTCGAGCGCGAGGGCCGCCGTGGAACTGCTCAGCGTACTCTTCGGGAGCATCGTCGGACTCGCGCTGGGCCTGACCGGCGGCGGCGGGTCGCTCTTCGCCGTCCCCATGCTCGTCTACGGCTACGGACTGAACCCCCACGAAGCGGTGGGCATCTCGCTCTCCGCCGTAGGCGCTACCTCTCTTTTGGGATTCCTGCACCGCTGGAAGCTGGGCGAGGTCGAACTGCGCGCGGGGCTGATCTTCGCCGCCGCGGGGATGTGCGCCGCGCCCGGCGGCGCATGGATCGCGGGGCGCGTCAGCGAATCCCTGCTGCTCTTTCTCTTCGCCGGCCTGATGGTCGCCGTGGCCGCGCGCATGTGGCAGCAGGCCGCGCGCGCGCAGGCGGCGCGGCCCTCCCCATCCCCCGATGCGAACGCGGCCTCTGGCACGGCCGATGCGAACGCTTCGCGCGTGCGAAGCCTGCCGCTGCTTCTGCTGCTGGGCGTACTCACCGGCGTCCTTTCAGGCCTCTTCGGCGTCGGCGGCGGGATCGTGATCGTGCCGGCTCTGGTGCTGGTCGCGGGCCTGCCGATCCACCGCGCGGTGGGTACGTCGCTGCTGGTGATCGCGCTGGTGAGCGCCTCGAGCATCGCGGCGATGGTGGCGCAGGGGCGTTCGATCGATCCCGCCATCACGGGTCTCTTCGTGACCGGAGGCGTCGCGGGGCTCTTCGCGGGCCAGCGCCTGGGGCGGCGGCTCAGCGGCCCGGTGCTTCAGAAGGTGTTCGCCTTCGCGATCCTGCTCGTGGCGGCCTTCGTGATCGTGAAGAACCTCAGCGCGTAGGCGCGCGTTTGCGCGCCAAAAGCCCGTCCGTTTTCCATTTAACCGCAGAGCACGCGGAGAACCGCGAGGTCGTTCCTGAGCTCTGGCCGTGGTTCGGAGTTTCAGTTCTCAGTTTGCAGTACCTCGCCTCTGCCGTTGGTGTTGCAATTGGAGCTTGGCGGCGCCATTTCCTTTCGATGTTCCTCGGTTTTTTGCCGTTTGATGTTTTCTGTCCGCCGATTGCTGTTGCTCCCCGTCACTCCTGGCTGCTCACCTCTGCCGTCCGCCGTTCACGTAACCCCTATTTGCACAGCGCGCAGCACCTCGCGCAAAAACGTCATAAGTCCAATGATTCTGTTGATGGCTTGTCGGTGCACCATGTTTGATTCGCAATTAAATCGATACGAATCGCCATGTGCACTCCAGCACGTCGCGCAGCACATCGTGAGTCGCGAAAACTCGCGAGCAACTCGCGAAATCTCGCGACTGACAATTTTCGGCGGAAGTGATGGGATTTGTCAGGCCGCGTTGCGGCGCCCCGTGGTGCAATCGATGCGAAGCGCGCGCCGTTATGGCGCTTCGTTTCGCTTTCCTTCGTCGTCCTTGGGCTCCTCGAGCAGCTCCAGGTCGACCTTGCTCGCGTCGAGGCTGGGCGTGGCTTTCAGCGTCGCAGCGCTCTTCTTCCGCCGCGAGGGCGTGAGGGAGAAGAAGTCGTCCTGGTCGAGTTCCGGCGTCGAGACCTGCGCCTGCTCGAAGACGTTGCTGCCGGCGCTCTCCTGGTCTCCGAGCGTCTCGATCTCCTGCAGGCGGCGGCGGTAGGCAGCGATGAGGTCCTGGCGCGTCAGCAGCGCGACGACGCGGTGGGTGCCGACGAGGCCCTTGGGCATCACGGTGGTGGCCTTGAAGGCCGAGGACTTTCTGCTGGCGGCGGTCTCGACGACGGGCAGCACGTTGATGTTCTTCTGGGTGAAGAGGCTCAGCGCGTCGCTGAGGTTGGTCTCGCGGGTGACGGTGACGACGTTCGTGGTGCCCAGGTCGCCGGCCACCACCAGGTTCCCGACGGACTGCTCGTTCATGATCTGGCGGATGTCGCTGAGGGAGAAGACGCCGACGAGGTAGTCGTGGTCGTCGACGATCGGGAAGGTCGTGTGCTGGGAGTTCTTGATCGTCTCCAGGACCTTGCTGAACGGCAAGTCCGCGTGGATCAGCTCGGGCTTGATCGCCTCGCGCACGGCGTCGCCGACCTTGATGTCCTCGAGCACGTTGATCAGGAAGTCGCCGCGGTGCGCCGGCGACTGGGACATGTCCTTCACCTGCGCCTCGTCCATGGTGAAGGAGGTCGTCAGCAGATAGGTGCTGGCGCAGCAGAGCATCAGCGGCACGGACAGGCCGTAGCTGCCGGTCATCTCGCTGACCATCACCAGGCTGGCGATGGGCGTCTTGGTGCAGCCGCAGAAGACGCCGCCCATGGCCACCATGATCACGCCCGCGCGCGCCATCGGCGTCAGCTGCAGCCAATCGGGTAGGTACGGCACGCCCTGCCAGAACTTGGCGTACGCCGCGCCGGTCATCGCGCCCAGGAAGAGCATGGGGAACAGCAGGCCCCCCGACCCACCCGAGCCCACCGTCAGGCCCGTGGCGACGATCTTGCACAGAAGCCCCACCAGCAGCACCGTGAGGGTTAGGCGAGGGACGTCGAACACCTGCGGCGCGACGTCCTGAACGCTGGGCTGGACGTTGGCCTCGTGCACCTGCGAGGCCTTCACGCCGCGGACCGTGGCCGAACCTTCGCGGTTGACCAGCGCATCTTTGACCATGACGTTCATGAACTCCTTGCCCTCGCCCATCATCTGCCCGGGCTGCATCTGCATGGTCACAATCGTCAGCGCCGCCATCGCGCCCAGGGCCAGGCCGCCGATCCCGGGCTTGCACCAGGCCGGCATCGGCAGGCGCGGAAAGAGCGTCTTCTCGAACAGGCGCATGCCCTTCACCACCAAGTACGCCACGACCGCGCAGAAGAGCGACAGCAGCGCGTAGTGCAGGAGTTCTCCGAACATGTTCCCGTTCAGGCTGGGATAGCGCGGCGTCAGCACCACATCCGCCAGTCTGAAACTCAGGATCGGCTCGTGGCCCAGGATGGCCGTGAAAACCGAGTACGCCGTCACCGAGCTGATGACGCCGGGGATAACGACGTCGTGCTCGAAGTCGGGCTCGCGGTAAAGCATCTCCGCCGCGAACAGCGCGCCCCCCAGGGGCGCCCGCAGCACCGCCCCCACGCCGCCCGCGCACCCCGCCAGCATCAGGATGCGCCGGTCGCGCACCGACAGGCCCAGCGTGCCGCCGAGGAAACTCCCGAAGCCAGCGCCGATCTGCGCGATGGGGCCTTCCTTGCCTGCACTGCCGCCCGCGCCGATGGTCAGGATCGAGCACAGGCCCTTCAGCAGCGGCACCTGCGGGCGGATGTACCCCTGCTTGCGGTGGAACGCGTCGATCACCGCGTCCAGGCCCTGTCCCCGCGCCTCCGGGGCGAACTTCGCCGCCAGGGCGCTAGCCGCCAGCATGAAGACCGCCGGGATCAGCAACAGCAGCAGCAGGCCCCATAGGCTCCCGCCGTGGCTCTTGAACAGGCCGAACTCGGGATTGTGCTGAAGGAACTCGCTGAGGTAATGCAGGCCGCGGTCCAACAGCACCCCGCCCATCCCCGCCAACACGCCCACCAGCACGCACAGCATCAGCAGGCGTGCCCAAGACTCCAAGTGGAAGAAGCGGACGAACTTCTCGAAGAACTGCTTGAATCTGCCCATCACGCGCTCGTGTCCCGGTAAGCCAAAACACCCTGTCCCGCAGCCTGCGGAATGCGTTACCCTTAAGACAGTCGGTTGGTCGGACAGAGCCCGGCCGAGCCGGCGGAAGACCCCTATCCTAAACGTTGCCTCAAACGATGCTACCTACATAATTTAAGGAGGCCGGTCAGCCGGCCCGAATCTCGCCCCCGACTGGCTTTTGGACTCCAGGCCTCTCCAGGAATGGCCGAATAGCCTTAAAGCCAAGACCAGGAGGCTAGCTCACCTGGACCAGGAGAAACTCCGGTCGCACTGGTGCGTTCTGACAAAACTTGTCAGCGGCCTGACAAGCTTGGGCAATGCCGGTGAAAAATAACGTTCTTTGAAGTATGTTGTGCATTTGAGACAGATGGTAACGGCTTTTCGAGAAAGGAGTTAAGAATTTCATAAATGCACATCTCCGGTGGACTCGAGTTTGCTTTGGTTGAGCCCGAAGACAGTCGTACTGAGAACGAACATGGCCAGTTTCGAGGATGGTGGAGAGGTTGAATCCCGCTGATGCCCCTGGGGCAAGAGGAGGTGGCGGCTCGGAGACGAAGGGGAGGGAGACGGGCCGGGGCTGAGGACCCCAGAAGAGGTCACCCGAAGGAATCGGGCATCGGAGGGTTCGACCCAGCATCTTGGAGAAGGCCGGCGCTGGAGCGCCGGAAACCTTGAGGCAGAGAACACAGAGGAGAAGAGAGATGAAGAAGGGCTTTACACTGATCGAACTGATGATCGTCGTCGCCATTATCGCGATCATCGCCGCCATCGCGATCCCGAACTTGCTGCGTTCGCGCATGGCTGCCAACGAATCGGCCGCAATCGCGGCCTGTAAGACGTTCGCCGAAGCGGAAGACATCTACCGCCGAACGGACTGGGACAGCGACGGCGTGCTTGAGTACGCCATTGCCATCAACGGCAACAACTCGCTGTTCGAAAAGAATGCGGGCTCGGGCGACCTGACCCTGGTCGACGCCGCGTTCGCGAACGCCGAGGGTGACCCCGGCACGGCGCAGCCGAAGGCCGGCTACGTCTTCTCGGTCATGACCGGCCAGGGCGCCAATGCTCCGGGCGGCAGCAAGACGTACGTAGTCGCAGGTTCGGGCGCCAGCGCCAACAGCATGACGCTGGGCTACGCGATGAGCGCGATTCCGGCCAGCTACGACGGCACCGGTCGTAACAGCTTCCAGATCAACAACACCGGTACCGTGTATCAGCAGGACCGCGGTTCGGCCGCCACGACGCACCTGACCACGTACAACCCGGACAGCCTCTGGGTCGTCGCCGAGTAAGGTTCGCCTGACCATCGAAGCTCCGAAGGGGGCGGCCATTGGCCGCCCCTTTCTTTTTTCCCTCGCTGCGCCCTCTGCCGGCCTCCCTCCCCAAACCATCCGCCCCCTGGCTCGAACCGGTGCACTGGTGGCGAATCTGCGCTTGATTTCAGCCCCCACCCCGGGCTTAATGGGGCCCTTGACCGGGCCTGACAGCCTGCCGAATACGGCTCTTTGATACGCGGTCTTCGTGGTCCGCCCGCCAGGCGGGACCGGTCACCGGTTGCAGCCCGAAAGGGCACCTTGAGGAAAAGGACGCATCAATGGCCGAGAAGATCCGCATCCGCATGGAAGCCTACGACCACGAGCTCCTGGACCAGTCGGCCCAGGTGATTGTGGAGCGCGCCAAGGCCACCGGGGCCAAGGTGCACGGGCCCATCCCGATGCCCACCCGCATCGAACGCTACACCGTCCTGCGCAGCCCCCACGTCGACAAGAAGTCCCGAGAGCAGTTCGAGATCCGCACCCACAAGCGCGTGATCGACATCATCGAACCGACCACCAAGACCGTCGGCGCCCTGGGTAAGCTCAGCCTGCCCGTCGGCGTGGACATCAAGATCAAGGCCTACTGATTCGATTGGGCGTCGCGCCATGCCCGACGCCCTCCTCTATTCCGTCCTCTACTTCCTGATTTTCGTCGGTTCGATCTCCGCCATTGCCTGGTTGGCGGTCTACTTCCATCCCGCGCGCCCCTGGGACCTACGCCCCGTCGGCGACGATTCGACTCCGCCCGAAGGCCCGGCCGTCTGGCCTCGGGTCGCGATCCTGGTTCCCGCGCGCAACGAATCCGAGTCCCTGCCCGCCACCCTGCCGGCGCTTTTGGCACAGGATTATCCGGGCGCCTTCCGCGTGCTCCTGGTCGATGACCGCTCCGCCGACGGCACCGCCGAGACCGCCGAACGCCTCGCGCGGGAGAACGGCGCCGCCCAACGCCTGACCGTGCTGCGCGGCCAGGCGCTGCCCGACGGCTGGGCCGGCAAGGTCTGGGCCCTGGAACAGGCCCGGCGCTATTGCGAGTCCGCCGGCGAAGGTCCCCCGGCCTACTTCCTCCTCACCGATGCCGACATCCGCCACGCGCCGCAGTCCCTACGCAGGCTTGTCGCCGAGTCCGAAGCCGGCAGCCTGGCACTCAACAGCCGCATGGCCCGCCTGCGCTGCGCTTCGACGGCGGAAAAGGGACTGATCCCGGCCTTCCTCTTTTTCTTCAACCTGCTCTATCCGATGCGCCGCGTGAACGATCCCGGCGACCCGCTGGCCGCGGCCGCAGGAGGCTGCGTGCTGCTGAAGCGCGAACGCCTGGCCGCGGTCGGCGGCTTCGAACCGATCAAGAGCGCCATCATCGACGACGTCTCGCTCGCGCGGACGATCAAGGCGCCCGGCGCGCCCATCCGCCTGGCGCTTAGCCGGAACGAGGTCGTGAGCCTTCGCGCGTACGAAACGCTGGTCGAGATCTGGAAGATGGTGCGGCGCACGGCCTTCACGGAACTGAAGTACAGCTGGCTGCGCCTGGCCGGCGCGCTGCTGGGCCTGGGCCTGATGTTCGCGGTGCCGATCTGTTGGATGCTCGCCGGGCTGGGCCTGCTGGCAGCCGGGCTGAGCGGCTCGCCGGGCCTGTTGGCCATCCTTGCGCTGGTCCTGTTGGTGAAAGGCCTGTTTGCGTACGCGCTGATGACGCTGGTCTACCGGCCAGCAGTCGGGTTCTACGAGTTGCCGCGGGCGTGGGCCTGGACGCTGCCGGCCGCGGGCCTGCTGTACGCTTGCATGACGTTGGACTCGGCGGTCCGCCACCTCTTCGGCCTGGGACCGGGCTGGCGCGACCCATCTTCCAAAACGGCACCTGTAACCTAGCTTTTCTCCTGCCTCAGCGCTTCCACTTCGTCGCGTCCGGTGTCTTGCGCAGGATCTCGACCGTGGTCTCGAGGACCAGCAGTTCGCCGGCCGTAGGGATCACCACACGCACCAGAAGATCGTGTGCCGTAGCCGGTTCGCCCGCCGGAGGCACGCTGGTGCCGTCCAGAAGCGCGGTCACGATCTTGAACTTCCGCCGCACCGTATCGAGCGCGAAGCCCGGCAGGGCCGGCACCGCGCCCTTGGCGACGCCCAGCACGCCCTTGGCGACGCCGAGACTCTCGGGAGGAAGATCGAGGTCACGATCGCCGATCATCACGAGCACGTCGCCCGCCGGGACGAGGTCGCCGCCACCGGGAACCGCCAGGTACCCCTTAACCTGAACCTTGTGGCTGCCGTCCGGAGACTGGGCTACCGAGGTCTTGGCCGCGAAGAAGACGCCGCTCGAGAGGGTACCCGTGAGGAAGGCGAACGAGCCGTTAATGGCGTCGTCTTGGACGGTCGTATAGGCGAAGCCAGCGCGCGCCGTGCTCGTGGGCGTGTCCAGGCCCGCGCTAGTCACCGAAACGGCGATGGCCAGTTCCGTCTCGCCGGCCTCGGTTACGTTCGCCAGCCCGAGAACGTCGCGCAGATCGCCGCTCTTGTACGTAAAGCTGAAGGCGCCGTTGCGCGCGCTGAGCGTCACCTTCGAAGCGGCGCCGCTCACAGACCCGCTGCCTCGGCCGCGGCCGTCCAGGGTCACGGCGCCCAGAGACGTGCCGTTCACGCTGAGTTCAAAGACCGCGCCCGCCAGGCCCTCCAGCCCGGCCAGGTTCAGGTTGCCCTGCGCGGCGAATGCGTCGGCGTCCGTGCCCGCGGCATGGGCCTTCCAGTCGATGGTGAAGGTGCCTTTCCTGAGGTACAGATCTCCGTCGCCGCTCCTGGGCGTGACCACCACGTCCACGCTCACCGGATCGCTCGCCAGGCCGTTCTGGTCGATCGCAACCATCGTGACCGTGTAGGTCCCTGCATTGGTCCACGCATGCTGGGGATTGGCCCCGGCGCCATGCGGAGTGCCGTCGCCTCAATCCCAATCGAAGGTGACGTTCGTGCCGTCCTCCGCGTCGCTGCCGCTGCCAGCCAGGGCCAGCAGTTCACCTTCCTCAACCGTGTAGGTGCCGGAACCCGGGATCTCGGCCTCCGGTTTCGTATTGACGTTGATCGTCACGGTAGCTGGAGCCGACGGTGCACCTCCGCCCAGGTCAAGGGTGTAGGTGAAGCTGTCCGCTCCGACATAGCCGGTCTCCGGCGTGTACGTCACGTGCGAACGGTGGTTTACGGCCGTGCCGTGGGCGGGCTGCGAGACGGAGAGAATGCGCACGCCGCCCGCGTCGTTCTGCAGGACCGCCAGGACGGGATCTTCGGGAATGATCGACTGAATCATCTGCTTGGCCTCCAGGTACACGGCGTGGCCCTCGTTGCACGCGCCACCCCCGGGCACGGTAAAGCGGCCCACTGTGCGCGGCAGGAAGGCCCCGGCCAAGTTACGCTTCAGGTCTACAAACGGAACACAGCCGAACGCGCCCGGCGAGGATGCCTCCCAACCCTTACCCGTGTCGGGGTCGAAGCGTTCCAGCCAGCAGCCGACGCCGTAGCGGAAGACGCCGTGGCCGGCATATTCCTCCAGTCCGGTGGCAGGGGAACTGACGATCGGCGGATTGCCCGTCTGGTTGGTGAGCATCGTTTCGACGGCTTCTTCGGAGAGCACGCGCTTGCCTTCGAAGACGCCGCGATTGGCGACCATCCACACGAACTTGCCCAGATCGTCCACGTTGGCCTGGATGCCGCCCGCCGCGTTCGGATTGTTCGTGAATCCGGATCCGTAGTAATCGGTGGCGGTCATGCTCAACGGCGTGCCTATCTTCTCCATGAAGATGTTCTGCCAGCCGTCTTCTTTCCGGATCTCGCCCATGCGCGCGGCGACCTGCATGCCGATGCCGCTGTAATAGAATCCCGAACCCGGCGGGTCGCAGTCCGGATCCAGCGGAATCGTGGCGATGATGTCCACGCACGCCTGCATCGACGCCAGCGACTTGTCCTGGTTCGGCGAATAGCGCGGCGGATCGAAGTCGTTCGGCGTGGAGAACGGGAAGCCGCTGGTGTGCGAGAAACACTGCCGCACGGTGATGCCCGCCTTGTTGCCGGTGAAGTCCGAGAAGAACGTGCCCGCCGTATCGTCGAGACTCAGCTTGCCCTCGTCGACCAGCGCCATGATCACGCCGCCGCTGAGCCACTTGCTGGCGCTGGCGATGGAGACCACCTTGTCGAGCGTGTACGTGCCGTAGGCCTTGCGCAGCAGCGTGCGGCCGTCCTTGATAACGATGAAACAGCTTCCGCCGCTGTAGCGGTCCAGCGCGCCCTCGACGTGCCGGTCGACAGACGAGAGATCGTAATCCGTCAGGCGCGGCGGAATCACATACGCGTCGTCGTGGGCCTCGGCCGCGCGCGCGGTCCCCTGAACGGCAAACGCCGAGCAGATCAGGCCAAGCAGCGCGGCGTCGAGCGGTCGACGAAAATCCATCGCAGGCTCCTCGGCAGCAATTTCCAATTTTCTGAAACGGCTTGGCGTTGTGCCCGGAGGAACTTGTGCACGTGACGTGCCAACGGGATTTTGCGAGCTTCCGGGGCGATTGCGCGCGGCGATAGCGGAATCGTTGCGGGGATTTCCGCCGGCTGTGGGAATTACCTACAGTTAGGCTCTGTCCGGTAAATCATTTCGGGCGTCTGCTGGCGGCGACCGTCGCATGGCTTCGTCGGCCTCGCTCACCAGATGCCTTCTGGATATGGCTCCCTCCGCTTCCTCGCCCTGCTCGGTCGGCGCTGCGCAGCCGCCTCGAAAGCAATTACCGGACAGAGCCTAGCAACCGTATCACGCCGCATCGTGCAAATTACTTCGCTGTGCGGTCAAGAAGAGACGGGAAGCTCAGCGCGGGACCGGAACCTGGCCCAAGACTTCCTGGATGATGTGCGCCGGCTTGACGCCGCCGTAGCGCGCCTTGGTGTCCAAAGCCAGGCGGTGGGCCAACACCGCAACGGCCAGCGCCTTCACGTCTTCAGGCAGGACGTAGTCGCGGCCTTCGATGCGCGCCCGCGCCTGCGCGGTGCGGAAGAGCGCCAGCGAACCTCGCGGTGAAAGCCCCAACCGCAGCCGCGCGTCCATGCGGGTCTGCTCGACGATGCGCACGACATATTCCGCCACGGCCTTGTCGAAGCGGACGGTTCGCACCTGAGCCTGCAGGTCCACGACCTCCCGGCAGGTCACGACCGACTTGAGGTCCTCGAAGGGGTGGCGCTCGGTCTGGCTGAACAGGATGGCGAGCTCGTGCTCCGGCGCGGGGTAGCCCAGGCTGATGCAGGCGGTGAATCGGTCGAGCTGCGCTTCGGGCAGCGGATACGTGCCGTGGAAGTCGCTGGGATTCTGCGTGGCGAGGACGAAGAAGGGTTGTGGCAGCTCGCGCGTGCGACCCTCGACCGAGACCTGCTTTTCGCTCATGACTTCCAGCAGCGCCGACTGCGTGCGCGGCGACGTGCGGTTGATCTCGTCGGCCAGCACCACGTTGGCGAAGACCGGGCCTTCGCGGAAAACGAACGCGCCGTCCTTCGGGTTGTAGAACGGACTGCCCGTGATGTCCGCCGGCAGCAGGTCGGGCGTGAACTGGATGCGGCGGAACTCCCCTTCGATCGAACGCGCCAGGGACTTGGCGAGCGTCGTCTTGCCCGTGCCCGGCACGTCTTCCAGCAGCGTATGGCCGCCGGCGAGAAAGGAGATCATCAACAGGCGGATGCTCTCCGGTTTCCCATGGATCACGAGCCCGAGATTCGTCTCGATCCGGTGTACGGTTTCGGCGAAGCTGTTGCTCATGCGCGCTCCCTGGATTTCGAGTCCGGCCCGTTTCGATTCCAATCCGCACCTGCCTCCCTATCGTTCCAGGACTTTGAGCATCTCTTCCAGCTTGTGCATGTCGTCCTGCCCGGGCCGGCC
Source organism: Planctomycetota bacterium (assembly GCA_023150555.1). Lineage (GTDB taxonomy): Bacteria > Planctomycetota > SZUA-567 > H5-PLA8 > H5-PLA8 > JAKLKQ01. The sequence goes on along the minus strand of JAKLKQ010000019.1, from coordinate 87,132 downwards.
GAAGCGCGTCTGGTAGTAGGCGCTAACGAAACGCCCGGCCGGTTCAGTCGGCAATGCAGGCGCCTTGTTCTCCGCATCGCCCGCGGGCCATAGCGCGAGGTGCTCCTGCCAGGTCCGGCTGGCCGGACAGGGCGCGCCGACCCGTTCCATCACGGCCTCGAAGCGCACCGCCAGATCGCGGAGAGCAATATCGGATTCCGTGTAAGCATCGCGCTTCGCATTTCCTTTTCGGCGCCCAACGAAGAGTTGCCGAAACCAGAGCCAAAGTACCACCACCGCGACGACGCCGGCAAGGAGCGCGCCCAACTGCGTGTAGCTCAGGGCCATGAACCAGTCGCCGATGGCCAGCGCCGTGTCTTGCACCCATTCCATGGCCAGCCGCCACCAGGACACGGTCGCCGCCCGGTCGGGCAGCCCGCCCGCCGGCGTCGCCTCCACGGTCATCCAGCCGAGTCCGTCGATCCACGCTTCGCACCAGGCGTGCGCGTCCTGCTCGCGCACGACCATGGTCCCTCCGCTACGGCCTTCGTGCGCGTAGTATCCGACCACGTAACGGGTGGGGACTTTCAAGCACCGCAACATGACCGCCGCCGCCGAAGCGAAGTACTCGCAGTGCGCCGCGCGTTCCTCATGCAGGATGAAATCGGCCACCGGATCGCCCGCGCCTGGGTTGGCCTCGAGACTGTAGTAGTGCGTGTTGACGAGGTATTCCGCGACCGACATGGCCTTTGCACGCGCGTCGGGTGCGTCTTTCGCCACGCGCTCGGCCAGGCGAGCCACTTCAGGGTCCAAGTCTTTCGGCAGCGCCAGGCAGCGCTTTCGTTCTTCGGTGGTAAGCGGCGCGCACAACGGGCCTTGGTAGTGCGCGCGCGGCGGCACATGCACTTCGTAGCTGTACGGCGCGGGGACGTTGACGCGAAGGACCGCGCCCTGGTTGATGTCGCGCTCGACTTCCTGCACACGCTCGGGCACCACGCCCGCGGCATTCAGCGGCGCGAAAAGCAACGGGTAGCCGTCCACCAGGCGCGTGACGCGGCAGACATCGGACGATTCGACGGCATGCAAGGCCGTCGCAGGCGAAGCTTCCAGGCGGCGCTGCTCGATCAACGGGCCCCACCGGCCGAAGCGGTACGTGTCGAAGGTCATTCCACGCAGATGCGCGCCGGGAAACGTCCCTTCCAGGCGGAGGATCCGGCCCATGCCGCGCTGAAGGCTCAGGCGCTTGCCCAATTTGGGCTCGTCGGAGAATCCCGTACTGCGTTTTCCGAACAAGGCCTTGTCGAGCTGCCGGACCATGGAAGCCAGGCGGTCTTTGTTGCGGAACAGGCTCGTCGTAGTCGCGTACCCCACGCCGAGCGCCAGCACGATCGCCACGGCGCCGCACCAGACGGCCGGCATGCGCACGGCGCTTCTCCATCCCGGGCGGACGCGCGTACGACTGGCTCGCACGGCATGGAACGTCAGGATCGAGTAGATGGGCGCATACAGGACCAGATGACGGTACTCGAAGGTGTTGCAGGCCGCGAGGAAGACCAGGCCGGAGAGCATCAGGATAAAGTAGCCTCCCGGCCCGCCGCTGGGGCAGTCCTTCCATGCCTGCAGGACCAGTTCGGCCGCGCAGAGTTGCCCAAACGCATGGATGTACTCAGGCCCGTAGATTCCATGGCCCGGAATGCGGCAGGGGTACTCGATGTTGTACAGCACCACCACGGACATCAGAACGACGCGCACGATCCAGGAGAACCAGGACTTCGAGGAGAATCGGTAGGGAAGCGCCTTGGCGGCCAAAAGCGCCACGCCCAGGGCGATCAACATCGCGGGGAACTGGTTGAAGGTCGCGAACAGCGGCCCCATGCCCATGCTCAACTGCCCCAGGGCCGCAAAAGAAACCAGTGCCGCCAGCGTCGCCGTCCACGGCACGGTCCGGACCGGCAGGGCAATGATCTCTTTTCGAGCATCGGCCATGGCGCTCATAGTTCCGCGACCCCGCGCTGGACGTCGGCCGCCGAAAGCACCGGCACGTAGCCGGAACTGCCGCCTTCCGCCGACGGGTCCATGCCGCACGGCGCATCACGGACGATCACCACCTTCACGGCGACGCCTTGCGCGCGCAGGTTGTACACGAAGCGCCGCCGCTCTTCGTTCCAGTCGAGGAACACGCAAACCAGCGCGCTGATCTGCGAAAGGTGCTCGGCTATCTCGGGCTCGATGGTTCGGAAGGGCTCCTCGCCGCTTTCGTCGACGCACGCGAGGATGTCGAGGATCTGGTCTAGGTAGGCCAGACCTCGGCCGGCCGTGAGGTGATACAGGTTGGGGCCGGCGGCGAAGAGATCGACGATGTACTCCTGCCGCGCCAGGTAATCGCCCACGGCGGCGCACACCGAAACGGCGCGCTCGAAGTCCGCCCGCCGCGCGGGCGCCGCCTTCTTCGACACGAACGTATCCAGCACCAGCGCGACGCGCACGAAGTATTCTTCGCGGTACTCGCGCACGATCAGCTTGTCCAATCGTGCCGACGCGCGCCAGTCTATGTCCCGCACATTGTCGCCGTCGCGGAACTCCCGGTTGCCGATGAACTCGGTGGATTCCCCCAGCGCCGAAGCCAGCGCGACGCCGCCGGGCTGGTACAGCCGCCCGCTGGGCAGTTCGAGCCGGGTCAGCCGCGTGAAGGCCGGATATACCAGCAGCGTGCGTTCCTGGGGCGTGAACGTATAGGCTCGAAAGAGTCCGAATGGATAATCCGTCTCCACCTTGAATCCGAGCAGGCGATACACGCCGCGCTTCGCGCAGTAGAGCCCCAGTCGGGCCGTGGCAGACTCCCCGCGGCGCAGCGGCGGCAGGTCCGCGCCCTCCGGCGGTTCGGCATCGATGCCCGGCGGCAGGCGATGCGGCAACACGCGCAGGTCCAGGCTCCCCAACCTGCCCGTTTCCTCGACAACGATCTCGACCGGGAGCACCGATCCCGCGCTGGCTCTCTCGGCATGCAATGCGTTCAGCTTCGCTTTGGGCCGGAATAGCAGCGTTGCGCACAACGCAACGAACCAGAAGCCCGCGAAATACGCCATCGGGCGATAGGCTTGGAGTTCCAGCGAAGAAAGGCTGTAACCGACGAAGGCCAGAGACGGCAGAAGCAGCCATCGGGCTGCACGTGTGAGGCGCTGGGCGTAGAACCGCCAACTCAGCCGCACGGCCGCACTGCGAAAGAAAGGATGGCCGGTGGTCGCCTTCGTGCCGCTTAGCTGCGACTCCTGAAACCAGAAGATCCCGCCCCACCTGGGCTTGCTTCTGGGTTGAGGAAATTCGGCTGGATGGGAGCGGATTGGACTGCCCATAGGTCTAACCATATCCCCAGATTAGGGACCGTTCCACCCTTCCAGACATTTTGACAGCTTTTTGACACGCGGTGCGGGCAGCGCCGCACAAGCGCGGATTCAAGCCTTCCTGGTCGCTCGGTGGCTTTTGGAGGTTTCCGGTCTGCCAGTCAGGCGCCCGACCCGTTGCCGTTGGCTTCGGTGAGGTCCAGGAAGAGGTCTTCCAGCCGCTGGTGGCCCGGCACGCCGCGCTTCTGCTGCAGCGCGCGCAGTTCCTCCAAGGTGCCCAGCGCGACCAGTTGCCCCTTGCTGAGGATGCCGATGCGGTCGGCGAGTTCCTCGGCCACGGAGAGCGTGTGCGTGGACATGAAGATCGTCACGCGGTCCTCGCGGGCCAGGCGGCCCAGCAGGTCCTTCAGCGTCCGCGCGCTCTTGGGGTCCAGGCCGACCATGGGCTCGTCGATCACCAGCAGGCGGGGTTCGTGCAGCAGCGCCGAGGCGATCACCACCCGCTGCTTCATGCCGTGCGAAAAGCTCTCGCACAAATCGTCGACGAAGGACTCGAGCTCGAACGCCTTGATCATCTTCGCGATGCGATCGGTCAGCCGCTCCGGCGGCATGCGGTACAGATCGCCGATCATGCGCAGGAACTCGCGCGCCGTGAGTTTGTCGTAAAGATACGGCTCGTCGGGCACGTAACTCATCAGCGCCTTCACCGCCAGACCGTCGGTGGCGATGTCGTGGCCGCCGACGATGGCCGTGCCGCTGGTGGGCTTGACCAGGCCGGTGATGATCTTGATGGTCGTGGTCTTGCCCGCGCCGTTGGGGCCCAGAAAGGCGAAGATCTCGCCCTCCCGCAGCGTCAGGCTCAGGTCGCGCACCGCGATCTTCTCGCCGTAGCGCTTGGTCAGGTTGCGTATGTCGATCATGCTCGCCGTTTCGTAGCCGCCGCGGCCCGTTTTCGGACACCCTTTGTCAGTACCCGCCCTGCTCCGGAAGCTCCCCGATCTTGGGGAGCTCCGCGCCGCCGCCCTTGCCCGCCGGCCAGTCCCGGTCCAGAACCAGCGTGACCGGCAGCAGGTCGCAGAACTTCCAATGCGCCTTCAGTACGCGGCCGTCGGGCGAGTAGAACGCGCGCATGTCGTCTTCCTCCGCGCCCGCGCGGACCTCGTAGACGTACGAGGGCTTGCCAAAATACTGGATCTCCTTCTGGCCCAGGCATTCGGCGCGAATGCTGCGCAACGCCGGCTGGGTCGGCGCGGTCGCCAGGTCCAGCATCGGGATCTCCCAGACCTCGCCCACTTTGATCTTCGGCCGGTAGTAGAAGGGGCTTCCGTTCGACATCGGCATCGCCGCGCCGCCTTCGGGCAGCGGCAGCAGCCGCGATCCGATCTGGTTGTCGACGAAGAAGATGTTCACGCGCAGGTTGTTGTCCTCGCGAAAGCCCTTGAACGTCGCGTCGACCTCGTTGCCCATTTTCAGATGTGCGGATATGTCCTCCAGACCCATGTCGCGCGTGATCTGCTCCGTCGTCTCAAAGGTCGCCTGGCCCAGGTCCTTGAAGGGCAGCGGCATCAGGTACGGCGGCACGTCGACGTTCAGCTTCGTGATGCGTTCCACGCGCGTGAGGTCATTGGCGCGGTGGCGGATGGTCACTTCCATCACACCCAGCTCGATCTCGCCGTCGTCCGCGCCGTACCACCGGGCGACTTCCTTCTGGTGGTCCAGGCCGCCGGACAGGCGCGGGTTCAGCCCCTTCAGCGGACCTTGGTCCGGTCCGACCAGCTTGGTCGGGTCCATGAAGATCCGCCAGCGCACCTGATGCGACGCGTTCTCGTCGAAGATCGACGACAGCGCTTCCTGGCTGGCGACCGTCGGCGCCGAGGCCACCTTCGGCCCGTAACCGAGGTAGACCCAGGCCATCACGCCCAGCCACAAGGCAAAGGTAAGGAGCAGGGTTAGCCAGCGAGTCACGCGGAGCCCTCGTCGAAGTACCGTTCCGCCCTCGAAGCGGCGGAACCCGATCAGCCTACCATAGCGCCGCAGCACACGCCACCGGCCGCGCGCCGTTGTGACGCAAGCGCCGGGGCATTAGGATCGAACCCGCATGGCCCGCAAACGTCACCCCGCCGGGGCGCACACGCCCAGTCTCTTCGGAGACCTCGATCTGCCCCACGCCGCGCCCGCGTCGGACCTCGCGCGCGAAAAATCGCCCGCGAAGCCGAACCCCAGCCCCGCCGCACCCGTACTCTCGAAGGACGAGATCCTCGCACGCCTGCCGGCCGATGCCGAGCTGGCCGAAATCGCCGTCGAGGACGCCGTGCGCGGCACCTTCACCTACCTCGTCGAACCCCGCCTGCGCGGACGCCTGGTGCCCGGCGCGCGCGTGCGCGTGCCTTTCGGGCGCCGCCCCGCCGAAGGCTACTACCTCGGCCCGCGAACCCACGATGCACTCGCCGAAGAAGGCATCGATCCCGCGAAACTGAAGGCGGTTCTCGATCGCATCGACCCCGAAGCCGATGGCGCGGAGTCCGCGCGCTCCCTGCTGACGCCGCCGCTGATGGACCTCGCGCGCTGGATCGCGCGGCAGTACGCCGCGCCGCTGGGCGCGGTGCTGGGCGCGATGCTACCCGCCGGGGTCAAGCGCGGAGCTCACGCTGCGCGCGCGCGGCTTGCGGCGCTGGCCAAGCCTCGCGCGGAAGTGCTCGAAGCGTTGCCGGGCATCGCCAAACGCGCGCCGCGCCAGGCCGGCCTGCTCCACGCGATGCTTGCGCAGCCGTCCGAGACCCCGCTGCCGGCCGCGCAGCTGCTCGCCGACGCGCAGGCCCCCGAGTCCGCGTTGAAGGCGCTGGCGAAGAACGGCTGGATCGCGCTCACCGAGGAAGCCGCCGTCTCCATCGGCGACCAGTACGGCGGCGGCCCGCACGAAGAGCCGGTGCAACTCACCGACTCGCAGACCGAGGCGCTGGCGGCCATCGCCGGGCCGCTCGAGAAGAAGGAATACCGCGGATTCCTGCTGCAGGGCGTCACCGGCAGCGGCAAGACCGAGGTCTACCTGCGCGTGCTCGCCGCCGCGCGCGCCGCCGGGCGCCAGGGCATCGTGCTCGTCCCCGAGATCGCGCTGACGCCGCAGACGGCGCAGCGCTTCGAGTCGCGCCTGGGACGCGAACGCGTCGCCGTGCTGCACAGCCACCTGAGCGGCGGGGAACGCGCCGAAGCCTGGCGCGCGGCGCGTGAGGGAAAGATCGACGTCGTCATCGGCGCGCGCTCGGCGCTCTTCGCGCCCCTCGACCACCTCGGTTGCATCGTAATCGACGAGGAGCACGAGGGCGCGTTCAAGCAGGACAGCGCGCCACGCTACCACGCCCGCGCGGTGGCCGAAGCGCGCGCCAAGGCCGCCGGCGCCGTGCTGGTGCTGGGTTCGGCGACGCCCAGCCTCGAAACCTGCTGGGCCGCCCGACAGCGCGGCCTGACGCCGCTCGCGCTGCCCGAACGCGTCATGGGCCGGGAACTGCCACCCGTGCGCGTGCTGGACATGCGCGAGGAAAACCGCGACACCAAGCGCTTCAATTACCTCTCGCGCTCGCTGACCAAAGCCCTGCGCGAGACGCTCGACCTCCGCGAGCAGGCCATCCTCTTCCTCAACCGCCGCGGCTTCGCGACCGTGATCACCTGCATCCGCTGCGGGCACACCGAACGCTGCGAACGCTGCGACATCACGCTGACCAGCCACAAGAGCCGCGACGTGCTGCGCTGCCACTACTGCGGCTTCGAGAAGCCGGTGAAAAACGCGTGCAGCGCCTGCGGCGCGCCCGGCGTGAAGTTCTGGGGACTCGGCACCGAACGCGTGGAACAGGAAGTGCGCGCGGCGTTCCCCGAAGCGAACGTCGTGCGCATGGACAGCGACACGATGCAGCAGCGTGCAGCCTACCTCGAGGCGCTCAGCGGCTTCCGCAGCGGTCACGTCGACATTCTCGTCGGCACCCAGATGATCGCCAAGGGCCTCGACTTCCCCAACGTCACGCTCGTCGGCATCGTCCTCGCCGACACCGCCCTGCACATGCCCGACTTCCGTTCGCGCGAACGCACGTTCCAGCTCATCGAGCAGGTCAGCGGGCGCGCGGGCCGCGGCGAAAAGGGCGGGCGCGTGATCGTGCAGACACACCTGCCGCAGGACCCCGCCATCCGCGCCGCCGCGCGGCACGACTTCGACGGTTTCGTGCAGGCCGAACTGCAGGTGCGCAAGGATTTCGGCTACCCGCCGTTCACGCGACTGGCGCGCGTACTCCTGCGCGGAAAGGACCTCGGCAAGCTCACGGCCGCGGGAAGAGCGGCGGCCGAGGCCCTGCGCGCCGAGTTGCGGGGGACGGACGCCCAGGTGCTGGGCCCCTCGCCCGCGCCCATCGCGATGCTCGAAGGGCTGCACCGCCTGCACCTGCTGGTCAAGGCGCCCGACGGCGAGACGCTCGCGGCGCTCTTCGACGGCCCCGCCGGCCGCACGCTCGAGAAGCTCAAGGGCGCAGAAGCGACCGTAGACGTGGACCCGCTCGCAATGCTTTAGTGCAGCCGGATCCACCACGGAGGCACGGAGAGCACAAAGGATTAGATTTCGAACCGCATAACAAGGCGAAGGCTTAACCAGATACCAGGGACGCGAAACAAGAAACGTTCCTTTAAAGCAGTTCTTTATAGATTTCCAAACACTCCTTCGCCGCCTTCTCCCAACTGAAGAACTTCGCGCGCTCCAGGCCCTTGGCCTTCAACTCGGCGCGCTTCGCCTCGTCGCTCAATAGAATCTCGATCTGCGCGGCGATTTGTTCCTCGTCCTTCGGATCGGCCAGCAACGCCGCGCCGCCGGCGATCTCCGGCACGCTGCCTTCGGTCCCGCCAAGCACCGGGCAGCCGCACGCAAAGCCCTCGACGACCGGGATCCCGAAGCCCTCGTACAGCGTGGCGAAGAGCATCCCCAGCGCGCCGCCGTATAGCGGCGCGACGTCCTCGTCGGGCACGTAGCCCAGCAGCTTGACGCTATCCGCCGCGCCCGCCTTCTCGATCGCCGCACGAATCTCGTCGCCGCCGAACCCCACGCGCCCCGCGATGGCAAAAACCGCGTTGCTACCGCTCTTCTTCCGCGCCTTGGCGAAGGCCGCGATCATTGCCGGGACGTTCTTGCGCTTGTTGATGGTGCCAACATAGACGACGTATGGCGTAGAAAGGCCATACCGTTTGCGTACGTCCGAGATCCTGCTCTCGTCCTGTGGCCCGAAACCCGGGCCACCGGATTCGTATACGACGCGAAGCTTGGCCGGGTCGGGCTCCAGCGTCGCGAGCACGTCGCGCCTGCAGGCCTCGCTGACGACGACGATGCGGTCGGCGCGCTCGACCAGGTCGCGGTAGCGCTCCGCCTTCATGCGCCGGAACTCCTCCGTCGCGAACTCCTTCGATTGCAGCGCCGAGAAGACGTCATGGATCGTGACGACGAGCTTCGCCTTCATCCACGGCCCGGGCAGGCGCGCGTCGAGCCCGTGGAAGACGTCAACGCTCTTCCCGAAGACCGGATGCAGGGGTTCGAGCATCAGCTTCTCAGAAAAGTTGGCGCCCGGCGCGCGCACGAAACTGCCGCGCTGCTTCCACCGGCTGCAGCGGTGCACCAGCGTGAAGCGCGTGTCGCCGCCGGCCTTCGCGAAGGCGTCGACCATGCGGCGGATGTACATCGCCACACCCGTCGCTTCGGGGCGCGCCGCGCTGGAGCAGTCCAAGGCCACGTGCATGCGTCGACTACTTCTCCGTTTTCGGATCGCCCGTCAATGCCCGGTCTGTGGGCCGGAAGGCGTGGTCCGGGTCAGCAATCCGGAGTGCGTCCGCGGGCATGCGCTCCGGCGGGCCTTCGGGCCCCGTCAACGCGAAAACGACGGCCGAGGCGTCGACGTACACCGGCTTCCATGCGTCCGTGGTCAACACGGGATAGCGCAAAGCCAGCGAATGCGCCAGGACCATGACGCGCGAGTGGAAGGTTTCCGCAAGCCATCGGGCATCCAGCGGGGTTTTCTGGTCACGCATCGCTTCCAGTTTCCCGGCCACCTCCGGGTCCCAGCGCTGCGTGAAGTTCGGATCGATGCCCCACAGAAAGCGCTGCCGGGCACCGTCGTAGTACAAGTCCGGAAAGTCGTCCCACCACAGGTTGACGACGGTCTCGCCTTCGCCGAGGTTGCGCGCCATCCACGCCGCCGCGCCGCGGTAACGCGGCGGATCCAGGGCCGCGGTAACCTCGGCCGCATAGTGCATTGCCCAGAGGTGCGCGGCCAAGAGCGCAACCGCAAGGCCGCCGGCCACCGCACGCGCCCGAACCGACGCCAGGTGCAGGCGGAGGCCCGGCCATGCATCGCGAAATACCATCCCCGCTGCGAGCGCAGCCAGTGGCGCGCCATATTCGACGAAGCGAAAGAAGACCATGCTCATCCCTAACCAGAACAGCGCCGCGCACAGCGCGCCCATCGTCTCCGCCGCGACCCGTTTCCCCAGGCCCCAGCCGCAAAGGGCGATCGTCATCCAAAGCCCCACGAACATCGGCATGCCGAGCAGGAAATCGCGCGTGGACAGCGGATGGATCTCCGCGCCCAGCGTCATCGAAGCGCCCGAGCCTTGGAGGCCGCCGCGCACGATGTCGAGGATCGTCAGGAAAAGCTCCATCGTATGCGGTGAATACGGGTGCACGGCCAGACCCGCGGCCACGCCACCGAACGCGGCCAGCGGCGATCTCCAATCCAGCCCGCCGCCGCCGAACCATCGCCCCGCCGCGAAGGGCACCGCCGTCATCACCAGCACCAGCGGAAACGTGTAGCTCCACGAAAAAACGAAGCCCAGCACGGCCAGCGCCTTCCAGCGCTTCTCCATCATCAGGCCGAGGCCGGCCACCAGTAACAGAATGCTCAGCACGTGCGATCGGATCAGCAGCAGCCGCAGCACCGCCGGCCCGCCCAGGCACAGCAGCAGCAGCGGAAACAGCGCCGCGCCCGGGACCTTCTGGCGCCGCAATACAAAGTACAGCGCCGCGAGGATTCCAGCATCGAGCAGCGCGAGGAACACCCGCGCGCCGTTCACTGGCTCGGCCGCGTTCCGCGTGAAAGGAACCATAAGCCCGTGAAAGAGGAACTCCTTGTCGCAGAACCGTCCATCCCACGTGCTGGCCTTCGTCCAGTCAAAGGTGCGGGACAGGCCGAACTCCGGAAGCATCTGCGCGTACCGCGCGTGAAAATAACCGTCGCGCTCCAGCAGACCACCCTGCGGCCGGAGTTGCAGCCAGCAAAGCGCCAGCGCCGCATAAAGGACTAGGGCCGCGCCCAATCGCCTGTCGCGCAGCAGGACTTCGAAGCGGGACTCGCCGGGTGCGTTCATGGCCTACCGCCCTGCGGATCGTCCTGCAGCCAGAACAGCACCGCGTCGTCGTCGCGATACGCGCCGCGCACGTTCCGCAAACCCTTTTCGATGCTCCCCGCCAACGCCTGCTTCCGGACCGCCATCACTCGGGCGCCGAAGACCTTGCGCAGGACCGCGCCGTCCAACGGAACGCGGCCCGCGCGCATGTCTTCCAGCAACTTCGCCAGACCTTCGCCGTTGGGCTCCAGGCGCAGCGTGAAAGTAGGATCGATGCCCCACAGGTAGCGCTGGCGGTATCCGTCGTAGTAGAGGTCCGGGAAATCGTCCCACCAAAGATTCACGACCGTCTCGCCGGGCTCCAGGTGCTCGGCCATCCACGCGGATGCTGCTCGAAACCGCGGCGGCGGACACTTCATCGATTCGCGAACGAAGACGTACGCGATCCATGCGTGCGCACTCACGACCAGCAACAGCACCGCAGCGGCTGCGTCTTTCCGCATTAATCCAGCCATTCCGCCGCGGCGCGGCGTATCCTTCGGCGGAGTTTCGATCTGCGGCGCCTCCTGCGGCGCGGCGTTCGCGGCCCACGCATCCCGCGCGATCAAGCCGAACGCCAGGCATGCCAACGGAGCGCCGTATTCCATGAACCGCGAGAACGTCATCGTCATCGCCAGCCACGCCAGCGCAGCAAACAACGCCCCAAAGGCCTGCGGAGTCAAGCGCCGCCCAAGGCGCCATCCGCAAAGCGTTACCGCGGCCATGCCTGCCAGCCAGACCGGAAAGGCCAGCAGAAACGCGCGCGTCGAGTACGCGTAGATCTCCTTGCCTAGCTCCAGTTCGGCGTGCCTCCGCCCCGAGAACCCCATGCGCACGATCTCGAGAATCGTGGCGAACGTCTCGAGCGTCTGCGGGGAGTACGGATGAACCACCAAGCCCAGCATCACGCCGGCAAAGGCCGCCAATGGCGAACGCCAGTCGAGCCGGCCGCCGCCCACCCAATGCCCGACAACGTAGGGTGCCGCGAACATCACCAGCACCATGGGAAACGTGTAGCTCCACGCATACACGAAGCCCAGCGCGAGCAGCGCTTTCCAGCGCTGCCTATAAAGGAGGTGCATGCCGAAGACCGCAAGAGCCATGCTCAGCACGTGCGAGCGCACCATGGCCATGCGGTAGAGCACCGGCACGCCCATGACCAAGAGCAGGGCCGCGAAAGCCCACGCGTGCGGAACGTCCTGCTTTCGCAGCACGAACCACAGCATCCCGACGACCAGCGCCGCCAGCAGCGTCTGCAGCACCAGCGCGCCGCGAACGGGTTCGGCGTCGTTCGTGCAGAACGGCGCCATCAGGGCGTGATAAAGGAATTCCTTGTCGCAATAGCCTTCGCGCCAGGTACTCGCCTGCGTCCAGGGGAATTCGCGCGAGAGCCCGCGCTCGAAAAACTGGTTGGCCAGCCGTGCGTGGTAGTAACCGTCGCGTTCGCTCAGGCCGGGCGATGCAAAATGGACACCGCCGAAAAGCAGGAGAACATAGACGAGCAGCAGCGCAGCCATCCAGCCTTCGCGCGGCGCCGGCGCGTTCATCTCAGGCCTCGCGGCGTTCGCCGCCCGGCGTACGGGCCACCGCGACGACGGACAACCCGTGCCAGGGCAGCAGCCAGTCGATGCAGCGCCACAGCCACACGAGGGCGTCGTACATCTTGAGCTGGTACTTGGCCATGCGCGTGCGGCGCAGGATCTTGCCGTTCAGGAACCATCCCAGCACGCCGATGCGGTTGAAGTCGAAGATGCGTTCGACTTCGAAACCCTCCGCCGTAAGCGCCTCGCGCAGCGTCTTCTTCGTGTAGCGCTTGACGTGCTCCAACTCCTTGTCGAGCGGGCAGTACAGCCACGGGCCCTGCGGCACCAGGATGATCGCGCGGCCGCCGGGCGCGAGCGTCTCGCGGAAGTTCTTCAGCACGCCGGAACTGTCGGGAATGTGCTCCAGCACGTTCAGGCAGACGATCGTGTCGATCTTCTGCTCCAGCCCGGCGAAGTCTTCCGCCTTCGTCGCGTCGACCTTGCGGACTTCCAGGCCGCTTCGGTGCAGCGCCAGGTTGCGCAGCACGCCCAGGTGCAGGTCGTCGAACTCGCTGGCGATGTAGTGCTCGCGCGGCAGGAACTGGAACGTCAGGTTCCCGATGCCTGCGCCGACCTCCATCACGCGGTGCCCCAGGAACGGGCGCAGCGTGTCGGCCATCCACTTGTTGAAGCGGTGCGCGCGGCTGAGGCTGGCCAGGATTTCGTGGCCGGTCTTCTCGTCGTACAGGTCGTCGATGAGCCAGTATTTGAAGATCACCCAGAAGGCCTTCAGTCCATCCTTCCACGTGATCTTTTTGCCCTCGGCGTAGGTGCGCCCGTCGTAGCTGATAGGAACTTCGTACAGGCGCAGGCCGCGCTTGCCGACCTTCGCGGTCAGTTCGGGCTCGATGCCGAAGCCGCGCGAGCGGATCGGGATGGTCTTCAGCAACTCGGTGCGGAACGCTTTGTAGCAGGTCTCCATGTCCGTCAGGTTCAGGTCGGTGGCCAGGTTCGAGCAGAGTGTCAGGAATCGATTGCCGAGCGTGTGCTTGTAGTACAGCACGCGGCGGCGCTGCGACGGAAGAAAACGCGAACCGAAGACCGCATCGGCCTGCCCGCTCAGCAGCGGCTCCAGGATCTTGCCGTAGTCGTTAGGGTCGTACTCCAGGTCGGCGTCCTGAAAGATGCAGAACTCGCCGGTGGCCGCCGCGATGGCCGTGCGGATGGCCGCGCCTTTGCCGCCGTTGCGTTCGTGTTCGATGTAGCGCACCGTTTGCGGGTTGTTCGCGGCGATGTCCTTCAGGATCGCCCGCGTCCCGTCGGTGCTTCCGTCGTCGACGATGACGAGTTCGCGCTCCAGGCCGCCGGGTAGCTCCGCCGCCAGCACGCGGCGGATCAGCTCCCCGGCGAGGTAGCGCTCGTTGTAGACCGGTATCAGGACGCTCAGTTTCACGCGGCGGATTCTACCGCCGCGCCCGTTTTCCGCCCACTCGAATCGCCCCTTCTGCCCCTGCGCCCCGGCGGCGCTTTGCTAGACTTGCTCCCGCTCCGCGACGTCCACTATTAAAGGAGGTGCCATGTCCCCCGCCGCCACCCCCGTCGCTTTCGCCGGCCTGGGCCTGATGGGCCGGCCGATGGGCTTTCACCTGCTCTCGAAAGGCCACCCCCTGCGCGTCTACAACCGCACGGCCGCCAAGACGCTGGGCTTCGCCGAGAAGGGCGCCGCCGTCTGCGCGACGCCCGCCGAAGCCGCAAAGGGTTCGAAGATCGTCTTCCTCTGCGTCGGTGACGGGCCCGACGTCGAACACGTGATCCTGGGCAAGGACGGCATCGCCGAAACCGCCGCGCCGGGCACGCTGGTCGTGGACCACTCCACCATCTCACCCAGGCCGCGCAGCAGCTCGGCGCGAAGCTGAAGGAAGAGGGCCTGCGCTTCCTCGACGCGCCCATCAGCGTCGGGATGTGGGGCGCGATCGAAGGCCGCCTGGCCATCATGTGCGGCGGCGAGCCTAGGGACTTCGACGAAGCGAAGCCCGTTATGGAAGCCTACGGCAAGAAGATCACGCTCGTCGGGCCGCTGGGCATGGGCCAGGTGACGAAGGACTGCAACCAGGTACTGGTCGTCGCGAGCATCCTCGGGACGGCCGAGGCGCTGAACCTCGCGCGGCGGCTCGGCGCCGACCCGGCGAAGGTGATCGAAGCCGTGAAGGACGGCGCGGCCGGAAGCTGGACGCTGAACAACCTGGGCCCCAAGATGGCCGCCGGCGACGACGCGGCGGGCTTTTTCGTAAAGCACCAGGTCAAGGACCTGCGCATCGTGCTCGAGTCCGCGCGCGCGTGCGGCGCGCCGGTGCCGGGCACGGCGCTAATCCACGAACTCTACAAGGCGGTGCTGGGGCGCGGCGGCGGCGAGTGCGGCAACCAGACGCTGATCCGCGCGTTGCAGGTGCTGGGCGGCGAAGAATGGACCGCGCCCAAACAACAGGGGTGAGGGGGAAGCGGTGAGAGGTGAGTAAAGTCGTTTCCGGACCCCTATTCCGGGTCCCCCGAGCCCGTAATATGTGACATTTCGTCATATATGTGACATTTTATGGTTCTCAGACCCAAAAATCTTTGCATGTTTTAGCCGGAATTTTGTTGACAATTGCGCGCCTGCGGCATTTATTGAAATGACTGCAAGGACGGGGGAGAAGCGGTCGAACGGTCACCCTCCCCGTTAAGTGTGTGGACTCCTTGCAGGCCAATGGCCAGAGGCAGTATCCCGTCGACTAGACCGGCGGGGGAAATAGCCCGCAGGCTTTGAGCGAGCTCATAGTCGCCAGGGACGGGGTTCCCCGTGCCGCCGGCTTGCGCCGGAGGCGCGGTTCCTCGCGAACCACCTGGGTGGCGTCCGAAACTATTGGTTAAAAGAGATCAAAGTTAAGAGATGAAAGATGAGAGATAAGGGATTGGAGAGAAAGGACTAAGCGAGAAGAGAGCGAAGGAAAAGGAAGAGAATTTAACGCAGGAAAATAGAGTTAAATAGCGCAGCGATTCCCTGGGCCTCCCCGCCACCGCTGCCTCCGGATGCCCGTACGCAAAGCGTACGGCGCCGCACCGAAGCAGGACCTTCTGCCGGACGCACCCGCCGTGCAAACACCAACAAATTTCCAGTCTCCCGTTTCCAGTTTCCGGTTCCCGCCCGCGCGGGTTTGTGGTCTGTGCCACTGCTGGCTTGCCCAGCAGTGCCGTAAACGGAAAATCAGCCGTGCAGGATCATCGGATTCCCGCGAACACCGAAAGCTTTGCGCGGAGCCGTATGGCCGTTACGTGCCCCGGAGGGGCGCTGATCGTTTCGCGGAGGGTTCCCGTAAGCTTGAGGGGCCACCGGATGCTTCTTGTCGCGGCGATTGTATCGCCGCGACCCGGACGTGGTGACGTCCGGGCCAACCGGACGATTGCGCAACGCGCTCACGCGTTTTGCATTGCGACACATGAGCCGGAAACTGGAAACTGGAGACTGGAAACGATTCGTTCCGTTCTCTGCGAACTCTGCGTTCTCTGCGGTTAAAGAAGTTCGTCAGCGCGCTTCGGGGGTGATCTTGAGCTTCAAGGTCTCGCCGCCGCGCAGGACTTCGATCTCGGTCGCGGTGCCGGGCGTGCAGGCTTCCAGCGCCGCGAGGAAACTCTCGGCGTCGGTCACTTTCTTCCCCGCGAAGCCGACCACCTTGTCGCCGGCCTTCACGCCGGCGGTTTCGGCGGGGCTGTGTGGGTATACGCTTTGCAGCACCACGCCGCTGCCGTCGCCTTCATACGCGGGGCGCGTGCCCAGGTAGGGGCGCTTGCGGGCGTTGGCCGCGGCGCGGTCGTAGACGCTGTAGCGAACCTCGGCGTCGCCCGTCGCGAGACGGTAGACCGCGCCCAGCGCGACATTGGCCTTCGCGGCGAGGGCCTCGTAGTCGATGGGTGCGTCCTTGTCGGGCTGGGCGGCGCCCGCGCCACCGACCTGGAGCGTGGGGATCTTCATTTTGCCCAAACTCTGAGCTAGCTGTTCCATATTATCTTCGAATCTTACTTTAGCGTCGCCTTCATTCCGCTCGTCTACAAGGCACAGATGTTGCAGCGAATTCGAGGCTGCAAGTTGCTCGACAAGTCCGCGCCAATTATCCCCGCCCATTGCGGCTCCCAGGGTAAGACCCGTGCCGGATTCTCCGTCAAGATGCAGGAGCAGGACCGGGCAACTGTCCAATGCACTTGCACATTCAGGCGAATAGTTCCTGCTTCTCCAGACCGTCGCATCGCCGATTTCCACCTCAACAGGACGATCCTTCGTCTTGGCGAACCAACTTATACGCAGACTATTTCTTACTCCCCGAAACTTCGCCACGGCTGCCATCTGCTTAGCGAGTTCGACGAGCACGGCTGCCTGAACATGGAGGCCGCGGGACACATCTCCCTTTTCACATACGACGGCGACTGCAAAGAACTGTGCGTTCAAGCCCTTTTCCTTCGGATCGACTTTTGACTCTGCACTTGCCGGAAGATCTCCCACCACCTGGCTAAACTCTTTAGTTAGCACTTCATATTCCCCATCTTTCGCCGGCTTCAGCCCCACCTCCTTAAACGCCTTGCACAGGTACGCGACGATGTCCTTCGCCTCCTTTAGCTCCTTCACGCGCGCTTCGAGGTCTTTCGCCTTGATGCCTTCGTGCGTTTTGGGCGCGGGCGCGGGCTTCACTTCGATGCCCGGCAGCGCGACGTCCGCGATATAAAGGTGGCTGCCGTCGTGGTCGCGCGTGGACGTCCACATCAGCTTCGCGCCGTCGGGCGAGAAGACCGGCAGCCCGTCGAAGCCGCTGTTGTAGGTCAGGCGCGTGAGATCCTTTCCGTCGGGGCGGATCGCGTAAACCTCGAAGGCGGGGTCTTCGTGATTGCAGGCGAAGACGATCCACTGCATCGACGGATGCCAGTACGGCGCCCAGGCCATCGCGCCGATCTTCGTCACCTGCGCCTGGTTCTTGCCATCGGCGTCCATGGTCCAGACTTCGGCGTTCTTCTCGTCGATCGTGAACCGGCGCCAGACGATCTTCTTTCCATCGGGCGAGAAGAACGGCCCGCCGTCGTAACCCTTCGTGTGTGTCAGGCGCATCTGGTTCTTTCCATCCGCGTCCATGGTGTAGATCTCGCCGTCGCCGTCGCGGAAGCTGCAGAAGACGACGCGCGATCCATCCGGCGAGTATGCGCATTCCGCGTCGTAGCCTTCGGCTTCGGTCAGCCGCGTGGCGTTCTTCCCGTCGAAGTCGGTCTCGAAGAGGTCCAGCTTCGGATCGAAGTCCCACGCGTAGCGCTTGGGCGGGTTGGCCTTGAGTTTCTCGATCTCTTCGGCCTGATGCTTCGTGGCGTCGGGGTCGAGGTGCGAGCTGGCGAAGAGGATGCGTTGCTTCTGCGGATGGAAGTAGCTGCACGTCGTCCGGCCCGCGCCGCTGGAGATCCGCCGCACGGCGCCGGTGGCGAGGTCCATCGTGTAGATCTGGTAGAAGGGATTCTTCAGTTCGGGCTCGCGAACGCCCTGGAAGACGATGCGCTTGCCGTCGGCCGAGAAGTAGCCTTCGCCGTTCTTCTCGCCGGCGTAGGTCAGCCGCCGCAGCGCGGACAGGTGTTTCGCTTCCGCGGCGGGGTCGTCGGCGCCTTCGCGAATAAACGGATTATCCTTGGGCGCCGGCGCGTTCTTCTCTTCGGCGGCCGCGGGACCCGCGGCAAAGCACCAGAAAGAAACAACCAAGACCCAAGATCCAAACAAGGTCCAAGCTTCAAAGTCCAATGTGCGCGCCGGTGGGCAAGGTATTTCTATTGGAATTTGAGAATTGAAGTTTGTTTGGAACCTGGTTCTTGGATCTTTTTTTCTTTCGCTCGTCATGGCAGCCAACCGTCGTTCGGATCATTCGCCGCGCAGCAGCAGGAAGGCGGCGGCGACGCCGGCGAATATGACCGCGGCGCCGACGACCAGCAGGACCAGGGTCTTGGTCTCCTTCTTCTTTTTCCACGCGGCCAGCGCCGAGCCGATTTCTTCGCGCAGCTTGTCGACTTCCTTGCTCTGCTCGGGCGTCTCGCAGGCCTCGGCAGCCTCCTTCGCGTGGGCCTCGGCGGCTTCGAAGTCCCCCGCGTTGATATCCATGCGCGCTTCGCCGACGCCCATCTCGAACTTCTCGGTCATCAGCCGGTGGTGGCCCAGCTCCAGCTTGGCCCACAGCCCGGTGTGGCGCTGCCCGCTGTCCCAGGCAAGTTTCCAGGCTTCCATGGCGACGGCCAGCTGACTGCGGCGGTAGGCGGCATCGCCTTCGCGCTCCGCGTCGCTCTGCGGGATCGTCGAGCCGACGTGCGTGTCGAGTTTCCCGAACAGCCGCGTGGGGCCCTTGCCGCGGCGGCGCTTGATCTCTTCGTCGAAGGTCCCCATCTCCGTGAGGTCTTCGTCGGCGACGCCGTGCTGCGCGCGTGCCAGCGAACGCGGCGTGGCCATCTCGGCGTTCTGCGGGGCGTCCACCTTCGGCAGCATGTTCGACGACGGCGCGACCTCGGGACCGAAGCGCCTCCTCACCGGCTGCGTCTCGGTCACCGACGGCGTCGCGGATTCCGCCTTCTTTTCGCCGACGCCGATCACCGGCGCTTTGTTCGGCGCTTTCCGGATCGGCTGCGTCTCGGTCACCGACGGCACAATGCCAGCCATCACCGACTGCGCGAGGCTCGCCATCGAGCCCGCCGGTTTCGCGGCGGGCACGGCGGGCGACGACTTGGGCGATCCGCCGAAAGGCGAAGGCGGCGCCACGGGCGCCACGCCAGGGAAGCGCGGGGCCGGCCCGCCCTTGAGCGCGTACATGGGCTTACCGCTTTTCAGCGCGTCGATGTCGGCCAGGACGTGGTCGACGAGGCCGTAGCGGTGCGTGGGATCCTTGGCCAGCAGGCGGTCTATAAAGGAGGCGACCTCCTCCGGCACGTTGTCGACCACCGTCGCGATGGGCGTCGGCGGGCGTTCCTTGATGAGTTGCACCAGCTTCGGGACGTCCGAAGCGCTGAACGGTTCGACGCCCGCGAGGATGTAGTAGAAGATGGCGCCCAGGCCGTAGAGGTCTGTGCTCTTCGACGCCAGCGCGCCGTCCAGACGTTCGGGCGCCGTGTACGACAGAGCCATCTTCTCGAGCAGCTCGGTCAGCGGGCGGGGCACGTCGCAGAGCGCGCCGGCGCCTTCCAGCTTCACGTCCTGGTCGACGTTGACGAAGATCGCGCCGGGCCAGACGTCGCCGTGGACGAGATTGGCGTCGTGCAACGCCTTCAGCGCCTTGCCGATCTCCTCGGCGAAGGCCAGCGCGTCCTTCCAATTGAGCTTCATGCCTTCGATGACGATGTTGCGCAGCGAGCGGACCTTGCTGAGTTCCGAGATGCAGTAGAGCCCGTACTGTTCGTCGATGCCCGTGGAGAAGACGGTCACCAGGCCGGGGTGCGCGACGGCGCGGCATTTTTCCCAGCCTGCGAGCATCGCGTCGGCCAGCGCACGGTCGCCGCGCAGGGGCTCGCGCAGCAGCTTGATCGCGACGGGTTCGGCACTGGTCGTTGCCTGGTAGATCATGCCGTAGCTGCCAGGGTCGAGCGGGCGCTCGATCGGATAGCCGGCGATGGTCTGGCCAATCAGGTCCGCCATGCCTTGCGCTCTAGCTCCCTGCCCCCTCCCCCGCCAGGCCGCTCAGGGGATCGACGGACTACTTTACCGTGCAGCTACCCGCGGCAAGGTACATTTTTCGCACGAAAAAAAGCGCCGCCCAAGGGCGGCGCACCACGGTCTCCAGTGGCCCTGCGGCGGACTCGGCCAAAGGCACTCAGTAGTTCAGGTCCATTTCACCCGCATCGTCGTAGCGCTGGGCGTGGCGCACGCGCGGCACGCGGTACTCGGGGGCCGGTGGCGGCGCGGGGACGTACGTGACGTGGCGCTCCACGCCGCGGGCCTCGGTCAGTTCCACCTTCAATTCGCGCGGTGCGCGCGTCCTGGCCTTGGACTGCGGTTCGGGCGCGGGCTTGTGGGCGGCTTTCTTCTCGGGCTCGGGCTTCTTGGCAGGCGCGGCTTTGGGCTCGGGCTTGGGCACCTTGGCGGGCTTGGCGTACATCGCTCCGGTATCGATCTCCTCTTCGCCTGCCGTGTCGCGGCGGCGCTCAGGCGCTTCGGCCTTTGGCTCGGCCGTCTGGCCGGTCTCGCTCTTGTAGGCGCCCAGGTGGTCCAGGGGTTCCTCGCCGGCGTCGTCGTGGACTTCGCCGTCGTCGCGGTCGGACTCGTAGTCGCAGCCGCCAACGAAGAGCGCCAGCGAGAGGGCCGCGCACGTGGCGATGACCAGCCTGCCTGCGCGGTGCTTCCGTTCCTTTGTCATGGTGCGGTCCTCCCGGCGTACGGCGTGCATCCCGGTTGTCCTTCCCAGTCGGCTATTCTAAGACGGACGCAAAGCGGATACCAGAGCCAAGCACCGCGAAACTCATTCGCGCAGTTGCCTGAAATACCCCTGCACCCATGGACGGTACAAGGGCTCGATCTCTTCGAGCCGCACTGCTCCAGGCGCCTGGGGCGGCCTGGGCGCGGCCTTTTCCGGCAGTTTCTTCGCCGCTGGAAGGGTTTGGGGTGTCTGGAGATCGAACGATCCGTCGCGGCGATTGTTCGATTCTGCAACGCCCAGAACGCGTTCCGCGCCGCCTTCTTTTCCGAAGCCGGTGTTCGCGACCTCGATGCCGGCGCGCTGCGCGTAGGCCTTGGCCTCGTCCAGAGAGCAGTTTTTCATGCGCGCAAGCGTCTCGAGATCCGGCGGCGTCATCTCCGGCGAATTTCGCCCGCGCTCATCCCCGGTCTTCAAGCCGCCGTCGCGCGGCGTGGGACCTTCCTTCGCGCCGCCGTCGCCGGTGCCGCCCTGCCCCGAACCGCCGCGGCTCGATCCGCCGCCGCCTCCTTTATTACCGCGCTTGCCCTGCGCGTCCTGCGCGAGGCCCTCGGGACGCTCGTAGTTGTTGCCTTCGCCGCCGCCCGAGCCTCCGCCGCCCGCTCCACCCGCGCCCGGCTCGCCGGAGCCGCGTTCGCCTTCGCCCGTGCCGTTGCCCTTGCCTTCGCGATCGCCCTGGCCGCCCTTGCCTTCGCCGGATTTTTCGCCGGTGCCTTCGCCTTTTCCATTTTCGCTGCCGGACTTGGGTTGCTCGCCCTTGGCTTCGCCGCCGGAATCGTCGCCGCCCAAGTCTGCTGGATCGCGGCCTTTCAGGCGCTCGGCCTTGGGCCGGACCAGCTCCTTCGGGCGTTCCTCGCCCGACCCGCCGCCCGGGCCCGCGCCGCCGAGGCCGCCCTGCGCGCCGAGCTGCGCGAGTTGCTCCGGCGTGAGATCCGGGATCTTCGAGAAGGCGTCCTTGCGCGCCAGCTGCCTGCGCCCGCGGCGGCCCTGCTGTTCGAGCATCCCGTTCTGCGGCGACGAATCGTTCGAGCCCGGCTCCCAGCGCTGCCAGGGGCTCTGCGTGGTCTGCGCTAGCGGACGCGCGCCGTCGGTGGCCTCGACGCGGTACGCGAAGCTGCGCGAAAGCAGATCGCCCAATCCCTGCGCGGGGAGGTACCAACGCGCCTGAACTTTTTTGGGACTGCCGTCGAGCGGGATCTTGTAGCTGAGTTCCTTGCCCGCGACGGCCGGATCGCCGCCTTCACCGGCGGGCAGCGCCTTCACCACCAAACGCGCGGAGACCAGGCCGATGTCGTCGGCGAGCCGCAGTTGCACGGGCAGGCCCAGCGCCTCGGCCTCCGCGCCTTCGGGAATCGCGGCCTCGGCATCGGGTGGCAGGTCCTGCACGATCTCCAAAAGCAGCGCGGCCTCGAGCAAACCGTCGCGGCCCTCGTCTTTCTCGAGGCCGGTCGCGGGCTCGACGCGCAGCCGCAGCGTGCCGGGGCGGTCGGCGACGAAGCCCGCGCGGTAGGCAGCTTCGCCGCCGTCGCCGAGCAATCGGTTCATCGGCAGTTCGAGACCGCCCGGCGCGGAGAGCACTCCGGCGTTGAGGTCGCGCGCCGGCGCCGCGCGCGCCAGCACCGTGACCGTGGAACGCGCCAGCACCTGCACGCGCTCGGGGTCCTTCCACAGGCGCGGCGCGCCTCCGCTGTATTCCGGCGGCTCGACCAGCACGTCGAGGCCCAGCAGCCGCGCGCGGCGCACCGGCGTGGCGCGGTACCACGGCGAGGCGAAGGTCCAGGGCATCACGCGGCCGGGATCGCGCACGTACGCCACCACGCGGTAAAGGCGCGGGCGCGCGACCAGGCCCAGCACGCCGCTCCAGCATTCGCTTTGCGTATCGCCCGCCGAAGCGTCGCGGGCCAGCGCGTGCTCTTCGGGCGCGGGGCCGGCCTCGCCGTCCTCGTCGCGCACCTGCAAGAGCACCGCCGCCGCCGCGCCGCCGCGCAGCAGCGCTTCGACAGCGATGTTGTCGCCCTCGGCGACCTCAACGTTGCCGGGCCGGACCTCGAGCGCCAGTTCCGGCGCGAAGACGGCGGGATCTTCGGGAAAGAAGCCGCGCAGGAAGGCCTGGAAGAAGCGCGGGCCGAAGAAGCCCGCGGCGGCCAGGATGGCGATCATCGTGCCAAAGAGCCACAGATGCAGCGGCGTGCGGCGCACGCGCGGGCGGATCGGCGCGGCGCCCGTCACGCGCAGGACTTCGGACGCGCGCTGCGCGCTGATCCATGCGACGGCGGCCGGCACGCGTTCGGGTTCCTCCAGCGCCTGCACGGCGGCGAGGAGACTGCCTTCGAAGGCCGGCTCGCGCGCTTCCATGCGCGTGGCGATCGCGCCGCGGTCGGGAATCCGGCGCCAGGCCAGCACGGCCAGGCCTGCGGCGCCCGCGGCCGCGAGGCCGAAGAAGAGCGCGCGCACCACGCGGTGCGTATCGGGCGCGAGGTCGCACAAAACGTCGGCGACGCCCCACGCGACGGCGTAGGTCAGCACGCCCGCGGCGAGTGCCTCGAGCGCGAAGCCGAGCCAGTACAGCGCGATCTCGGCGCGCACGCGCGCGACGCCGCGCTCAAGCTCGCGCAAGGGATCCGGCGCGGCGGAAGGGACGGCGGCGGCGCCGCCTTTGGTAACGTTACGAGTGTTTGCCATGTTGGATGCTAGCTGCGCCCTCTGGCGCTCTCACCTGCCCACCAGCTCCCACGATTCCTTATCCATGATGGCCATGGAATGCTCTCCGCCCTCGGGATCAGGGTAGTCCACTACTACCCAAGGCTTTCCATCCGGGTCAATCCAGTCGATTACAAATTCCTTCCCTACCATCCACTTCAGCACACGCACAGTCTCTTCGAGATAATCCGATCCTGACTCCAGGGCCCAAAGATCTCCTTTGGGTACGGCAACAATGTGTATTCGGTCGCCCACCTTCAATTGTGCTGGATCAGGCATGGCTCATCGATTCCTCACTCCTTCTTCATCCGCGTAGTCGCCTTCTCTTCCTTTTCCGCCTTCTCGAGCTTCTTCTCTTCCAGGGCCTTGGCGGCTTCGCGGCGCATGGCGTCGAGCATCTTATCGATTTCATCGCGCGGATCGCCGTGGCGGCTGATCCACATGCGGCGCGTGTGGCGGTTGGTCCAGCGCAACGCGCGGTACTGCTTCAGCAGTTCGTCCTGGCCGATCTCGCCGTCCGCGTGCAGGTCCAGCAGCTGCGCGACGGCGTCCTGGAAGTCCATCTCGGTGCGTTCGAACTCCGTCGATTCAATCCACGCGGGCTCGAGCATCGAGTTGTCCGCCTCCTGCCGTGCGTCGAGTTCGTCTCGCGCGGCCTTCTCGGTGTCCCACGGATGATCCCAGTCGGCTTGCAGCGGGCGCGCGCGGCGCAGGTAGACCATCTGCTTGTGGTAGCGCTTGAAGCTGCCGTCGAAGCCGCCGCGTTCGTCGGCCTGCACGTAGCAGCCGGGCCGCGCCTCGACGGCCAGCGAGAGGGCCTGCAGGAACAGCGGCAGCGCCATCTCGCGCTCGACGGCGCCGAGGCCCATCGCGAAGCGGGTCTCGCCCACGCCGGGGTCGTTGGACTCGTCGACGATATTCACGCCCCACACGCGCTTTGCGTAGGGAATCGCCTCGGCGACGGTGAGCCAGCCCTTGCCCTTGGGCGCGGTGAGGATCTCGGTCGTGGCGTCGTCGTACTGCGCCCACCAGGCGTAGGCACGGTCGCGCGCGGCGTTGCGCCCCTGCCCTTGCAGGTGCACCTGCACGTCCTCGACGCCGTGCGGGCCCTCGCCGACGTCCTCATGCGCGCACGCGGTAAGCGGGACCGCGATGAGGAAAGCTGCGATGGTCCGGAGGGCGAGTCTTAAAATTGATTGATGCGAGATGCGCAGCGCCGGCCATGCTGGGCGAAGAAGGTGAGCAAGCCCTATCCGGAGGCTATAAGGCGCGCGAGCCTGATGAAGCCCAGCACAGGCCGCCGCAAGCAGATCGCACCAAGTAATTTTAAGACTTGCCCTTACCGTCATGGGCGCCTCCTTTATCCGACCGCTTCCACCGGGGATTATACCGCTATTCGGTAGACGAGTGCAGGGGGTGGGCGCTTAGATAAGGAAAACTCAGGCCGAGGGCCCGCTTCCCAGTTTATGCAGGACCAGGCGCTCGACGGGGCGCCCGCCAATCAGGTGCTCGTCGACGATCTCGTCGATGTCGCCCTTCTTGACGCCCTTGTACCAGACGCCTTCGGGGTACACGACCATGTTGGGCCCGAGGCCGCACATGCCCAGGCACAGCGCCTTCGTCAGGCGCACCTTGGACTCGTAGTCGTCGCCGAGCTTGGCCTTCAAGCGCTGGTGCATCAGCAACCGCAGCGTGAAGGGATCGCCCTCGGCGCAGGTCGTCGAGGTGCAGATGAAGACGTGGCGCTGGTAGTCTTCCATGTTCGCCTTCCTACACGTCCGAGATGCGCCGCGCCAGCCGCCACATCCCAAGCACGTCCGCGCGGGGGACTTCGACGCCCTTCGCGCGGCCGCCCGGCGGCGCCAGGCGCACGCGCCTGGCACGCGCGGAGAACGAGACGCGCCGCACGCCCCACAGTTTCTTGGTGATCACGAAGGCCCACGCGCCCGACACCGGCTCCGGCGTGTCGCAGAAGACGAGCACCTCGCCGGGCGCGAAGCCTCCCGCGCCGCCGCCCTTGCCCTTGGGCGCCTCGCCCTCGAAGCGCCACGCGAAGGCGCGGCCTTCCAGCGGCAGCAGTTGCAACGTCACGTCGGATTCGCCGGCAGGCAGCCCGGCCTTGTCCAGCGCCGGCGCCCAGTCGTCCTCGAAGCGCAGCATCGGCACGGCGGAGAGGCGGTTGGCGAAGAGTTGCCCGGCGTTGCGGGGGCTCAGCACCGCGTTGAGCTTGCGGTCGACGTCCGCCGCCTGCTCGGCGCCCAGCAGCGCGGTGACTTCCACGCCCAGGGCCTCGGCGATCTTCTCCAAGGTCGCGCGGCGCGGCACGACGACGCCGTTCTCGATGCGCGAGAGGTTCGGCTGCTTGAGGCCGGTGATGACGGCCAGCTCCGCCTGCCGCAGGCCGCGCTCCTGGCGCAGGACGCTGATCACGCGGCCGACGTGCTGGTAGGTGGGAGGCAGCGCCTTCATGCGCCCGATTATAGGGCCGGGTCCTATGCCGCACAGCACGGAATCCGGGCGTGAAATTCCGCACGCCGCGGTATTGCATCGCTCGGGGGCCGCGCTACCCTGGGAGCCGAATGGCGTACCATCTGTTCCATAAAGTGAAACAACCGGCGACGGCGCCGACGGAGCGCAACGCATGACCCAAACGAGCCAACCGAAACCGCTCGCCGGCCAGGCCGCGATCGTCAGCGGCGCCCTGGGCGACATCGGCCGCGCCATCGCGCTCACGCTGGCCCACCAGGGCGCGCACGTGGCGCTGGGCGACGTGAAGGACCCCGCCGAGGCCGAGCCCTTCCTGAAGGAAGTCCGCGGCGCCGGAGTGCGCGCGCGTTACGACCGCGTGGACGTGGCGGACGCCCAAGCCGTGGGCGCGTGGGTGCGCGCGGCGGCCAAGGACTTCGGCGCGCCGGCGCTGATCGTGCCCAACGCGGCGATCGTGACGCTGGCCGACTTCCGCGCGGTGACGCCCGAACAGTTCGCGCGCGAGCTGGACGTGAATCTGCACGGCGCCTTCCATCTCGCGCACGCGGGCGTGCAGGAACTGCTCGCGGCGAAGAAGCCGGGGCGCGTGGTCTTCGTCGGCAGCTGGGCCGGGCAGCGCCCGCACGTGCACATCCCCACCTACTGCGTCGCGAAGGCGGGCCTGCGGATGCTGAGCCAGTGCATGGCGCTGGAACTGGCGCCGTTCGACATCCTGGTCAACGAGGTCGCGCCGGGGTATGTCGACGCGGGCCTCAGCGCCATGCTGTGGAAGAAGAATCCCCCCGCGCGCGAGAAAGCGCGCCGCAACGTCCCGACGCAGCGGCTGATCGATCCCGCCGAGGTCGCCGCGGCGGTGGCGTGGCTGTGCGACCCGGCCAACCGGCACGTCACGGGCCAGTCGCTCGTGCTCGACGGCGGCCTCTCGCTGACGTCGGTGACCACGAAAAAGGAAGGCGAAGCATGAAGATCGTCCGCGCGACGGCGACGCACTTCGCCGCCTGGCCCAACATCACCTTTCTGGAGCTGACGACCGACGCGGGCCTCACGGGCCTCGGCGAGACCTACTACACGCCGCAGACGGCCTGCGCTTTCCTGAAGGAGGTCCTGCTGCCGCAGCTTGCGGGGCGCGACGCGCTGCAGATCGAAGCCTTCTGGCGCGCGTCGTACGACGCCAGCCACGTCTACGGCAACCGCGGCGTGGAGATGCGCTGCCTCAGCGCCGTCGACGTCGCGCTGTGGGACCTGCTCGGGCAACACACGAAGCAGCCGGTCTGGCAGCTCCTGGGCGGCACCAGCCACCCCGCCGGCGTGCCGGTGTACAACACTTGCGCCAGCGAAGGCTACGCGCAGGGCACGCCCGGCAGCCCGCGCAGTTCAGCGACCTCACCCCGAACGACGCCCGACGACTACGGCCAGTGGAGCGAAGGCGACGCGGGACTGCTCGCGCAAAGCCTGCTCGACGACGGGCTGCGCGCGATGAAGATCTGGCCCTTCGACCCCTTCGCGCCCGCCGCGAACGGGCAGTACATCTCGAAGCCGGACCTCGAACGCGGCCTGCGGCCCTTCCGGCAGATCCGCGACGCCGTCGGCGACAAGATGGAGATCATCCTCGAAGGCCACGGCTACTGGTCCCTTTCGGCGGCGCGCACCATCGCCGAGGCGCTCGAGCCGTACCGCCCCGCGCTGCTGGAGGACCTGATCCGGCCCGACCACGCGAAGACGCTGGCCGAACTGCGCCGCAGCACGAAGACGCCCATCTGCGCCAGCGAACTGGTGCTGACGCGCTACGGCGTGCAGGCGCTGCTGGACGCCGAGGCCTGCGACGTGGTGATGACCGACGCGACGTGGACCGGCGGCATCAGCGAGGCCCGCAAGATCGGCGTGCTGGCCGAGGCGCACAACCGCGGGGTGATCTTCCACGACTGCACCGGCCCGGCCACGCTGGCCGCGTCGCTGCACCTGGCCGCGCACGCGCCGAACACCTGGATGCAGGAGATGGTGCGCGCATACACGAAGGGCTTCTACCGCGAACTGGCCGACCACTCCTTCGAGCTGAAAGACGGTCGGCTGCTGCCGCCGTCCTCCCCCGGCTTGGGCCTCAAGCTCAAGGAAAGCGCCCGCCGCCGCCCCGACGCGACGGTGCAGGTTCTGTACGAACGCGCGTAGCTCATTCTGAATGAGCGCCGAAGGCGCGGATTAAGGTAACCTGGGGCAAGTGCGATCGAAGATCGCGTGCCGCCCCAGGATTCCGAATTCACACGGTTCGGCCGCGGCACGGCGCACGATGTCGCCTGCGCCGAACCGATTCAAGAAACCGAAAGCTGACCGCCAAGAGCCGATAGCTATACGACGATCACCTTCGCGGGGCGGATGCCGTTGAAGGTCAGCGCGCTGGCGCAGCTGTAGGCGCCGATGCTCTGCACGTACACCACGTCGCCGACGTCCAGCTCGGGCAACTCCTCGCTCAACGAGAGCGTGTCGAAGCTGTCGCAGGTGGGCCCGGCGATGATGCTGAAGAACTTCTGCGTTTTTTTGAGCGTCTTGAACTCGTACTTGCAATGATCGAAGACGATCCCCGAGAAGTCGCCGTAGACGCCGTCGTCGAGGTAGTAGTAGTTCTTGTTGTTGCGGATGCTGCGGCCCACCACGCGCGTGATCAGCATGCCGGCGGGGCCGGCCAGCGCGCGCCCGGGCTCGGCGATGATCTGCACCGATTCGGGGAAGAGGCGGTTCAGTTCGCGGCGCATCTGGTTGGCGAACGTTTCCAGATTCACGGTGTCGGTCTTGAAGTGCTTGATCGGGAAGCCGCCGCCGATGTCCACCGTCTTGAACTCGATGCCGCGCTCGCCGGCCTCGCGCATGATCTCCGCGGTCACCTCCAGCGCGCGCTGGTAGTTCTCGAAGTTGGTGCACTGGCTGCCGACGTGGAACGAGACGCCTTCGGGCTTCAGGCCCAGGCTGCGTGCCTTCGACAGCAGCGGCACGATGGCCTCCTGGTCGGCGCCGAACTTCAGGCTCAGTTCGACGATGCTGCCCAGGTTGCTGACCTTCAGCCGCGCCAGCACCCGGCAGCCGGGCGCGTACTTGGCGATCTTGTAGAGTTCCGGCTCGTTGTCGAAGGTCGCGAAGTTCACCTTCGCCTTGTGCGCGAACTGCAGCGCCTCCGGGCGCTTGACCGTGTTGGCGAAGATGATCTTCGAGGGCTTGACGCCCTGCGCCAGCACGTGGCGCATCTCGCCTTCGCTGGCGACGTCGTAGAAGCCGCCCAGGTCGCGGAAGGTCTTCAGGATGTCGGGGTGCGGATTGGCCTTGATCGCGTAGTACAGGTCCACGCGCGGCAGCAGGCGCTTGAAGCGCTGGTACTCCTCGATCAGCGCCTCTTTGCTGATCACCATCAGCGGCGTGCCGTGCAGCTTCACCAGCTCGCGGATGCGCTTGCCCAGGTCGAACCTCATGATCTCCGGCGGCGTGCGGTGGACCTCGGCGGGCACGAACTGCAGCGGGTCCAGCATCGGGCTGTTGCCCGGCGAGCTGCAGCGCACGCCGGCATCCAGGCTGCGGTCGCTGACGAAGGCCGGCACGTAGGCCTCGGCGCGGTTGCCGCGGGCGGGCGGATGCTTGCCGTTGCTGCGCTGCGCGGTGGCCTTGCCCTTGCGGGTGGAAGTGGCCTTTTTCATGGGCGTTCGTCCGGTGGCATCATCTTCGGGGTCAGGCAGACGCCCACAGCTTATGAAATTCGCCGCCCACCGCAAGAAAGAAGATGAGCCTTGCTACAGAATTCCGCGGTCGAAGTTGGCGGCGTGGCCGCCGGGGACGTTCAGCCCGGCGCGCAGGGTGCGCCAGGCCTGCCGCACGGCCAGCGGCGCGA
Source organism: Planctomycetota bacterium (assembly GCA_023150555.1). Classification (GTDB taxonomy): domain Bacteria; phylum Planctomycetota; class SZUA-567; order H5-PLA8; family H5-PLA8; genus JAKLKQ01. Next base: position 57,383 of record JAKLKQ010000019.1, on the reverse strand, counting down.
AGGGCCGGTACAGGAAGTCGGCGCGGAAGCGGCGCGCGCCGGCGCCTTCCAGCTCCTTGATGCGCGTGCCGAGGCAGAAGGGCCCGCGGTTGAGCACGATCGTGCGGCAGTGATAATCCAGGGCGGTCACCTTCTCGCCGTGGCTCGACGTCATTTCCATGCTCTCGAAGAGGCAGTTGGCCTTGCCCGGGCAGCCGCCGATCAGGTTCGCGTACGCGCAGGACTCGGCCACGAACAGCGGCGTATCCTGGTGCACGATCACCACGGCCTGTTCGCCGAAGACCCGCAGCAGCGCGCGCATGTTCGCCACGCCGTCCTCGGGCGAGAGCGCGAAGCGCGTGCAGCCCATCTCGAGCAGCTGTTGCGCGGCGGCGGTGTTCACCGTGTAAAGCGCCCAGTCGGCGGCCAGGTCCAGGTTCTGCTTCTCCGAAGCCGGATCGGCGGCGAGGTAGCTCCACGCGGCGAGGTTCGAGCCCTCCCACTTGCGCCAGCCGGCAGCGCGCAGCTTTTCGATCTTCTGCCGGATCCCCTTCTCTTCCCACTTGCGCGTGATCGCCGGCAGCGCCAGGCGGACTTTATCGCGGCCCAGTGCCGCGCCCAGTTCGTCCAGGCGGCCCTGGAGGTTCGGCAGCGGATCGCGCGCGATGTCGACGACGATCTCGTCGAGCCCGCGCCAGTCCTCGGCCTCGAACGCGTCCACGAAGCCGATGCGGTCGACCTTCGCCGACCACTGCGCCTCGATGGAAGGCGGCTTCGCGGGGAGGTCGAGGTAGTCCTTCGCGGAGGCCTCGACCCGCGCGAACTGCGCGCGGTCAAGCTGCGCGTCCAGGTCAGCGACGAGTTCGCGGCGCACGTTGTTGAGCTGCGAGACGGGCACGAACAGGCCTTCGAGGTTGACCAGCTCGGCCAGCGATAAGGTGAAGCGCGTGTTGCCGAGTTTCTCGAAAGCGGTCAGGAACGCGGCTTCGGTCTTGGCCGGGTCCTTGGCGGGCTCGAAGGGGCCCTTCAGCTCGGCCTCGGCGCGCGGACCGCCGTTCGCGTCCGGATGCGCGAGACCCAGCCGGATCTTCAGGCTCGCGCGAGTCAGTTCGCCCTTCACGTGGAGCGCGTGGCGCGCGCGGAAGAGCCCCGCCTTGGGCGTCTCGAAGCGGTAGCGCTGCTTCACGGCCTGCGAGGACGCGCAGTAGATCGGCGCGCCCTGCGGCAGCGTGGGGTAGTTCTCGGGCAGCGCGACTTCCACCCGCGCGCCTTCCGGCGCCTCGAAGGCCTCGCGCCGCCGCGCCTTTTCGACGATGCGCAGTTCGCCGACGGAGAAGCCGAAGGGCCGTCCGAGCTTGGGGAGATCGATCTGTAGCCCATCGAAGCGTTCGATGCGGCGGGCGGTGGTGAAGCAGAGCCACGCGCGCTCGTCGCCGGCAGCGATGCGCTCGACCCTTTCGACTTTGCCGATGGGCGTGCCGCGGTGTCCGACGGTATCGCGGTCGGCGACCTCCTTGTCCTTGTGGCTGTCCAGGAACAGGCGCGTCCACGGGCGGCTGAAGACGGTCTGCAGGTCGGCCTCGTAGTCGGGGCGCGCGTTGGGGTCCATCGTGCCGTCGATCAGGCGGCGGTAGTAGTCGGTGGAGCTGGCGACGTAGAGCGCGTTCTTCTTGCGCCCCTCGATCTTGAAACAGGCCACGCCGGCGCCGCGCAGCGCATCGAGGTGGTCGGGCAGGGCCAGGTCCTTCATCGAGAACGGGAAGCCGGTGCGCGGGTCTCGCTTGGTCGGCGAACCGTCGCGCAGGGTCGCGGGCGCGCCGGTGACGGTGTAGTCGTCGCGGCAGCTGTAGGCGCACTGCCCGCGGTTGCCGCTGCGGCCCAGCGTCTGCGAACTGAACAGGCACAGGCCGCTGTAGGCGTAGCACAGCGCCCCATGCACGAAGACTTCGGTCTCGATGGGCGCCGCGCGGGTGATCTCTTCGATCTCCTCCAGCGTCAGCTCGCGCGCCAGCACCACGCGCGTGAAGCCCAGCCGCGCCAGCGCTTCCGCGCCGGCCCGGTTGTGCACGGCCATCTGCGTGCTGGCGTGGAGTTCCAGCTTCGGGAAGTGCTTGCGCACGGCGTGAAGCACGCCCAGGTCCTGCACGATCAGCGCGTCGACGCCGATGGCTTCCAGCGCGGCGAGCGCCTCGATCAGCTCGTGCATCTCGTCCTGCCGGATCACCGTGTTGACGGTGACGAAGACGCGCCGGCGCGGCGTCTGCGCGTGGGCGAAGGCGGTGACGGCGTCGAGTTCCTCGAGCGTGAAGTTCTCGGCCTCGGCCCGCGCGCTGAACTTCTTCAGGCCCAGGTAGATCGCGTCGGCGCCGTAGTAAAACGCCGCGTAGCCGCAGTCGAGGCCCCCCGCGGGCGCGAGCAGTTCCACGGCGGAGGCGCTCTTTCCGGAACGCGGCGCGGGAAGGAGCTCGGGTGCGGGCGCGGCGGGCGCGTATTCGCCCTGCGGAGCCTGCGGTTCCGGCGGATCTTCCGCTCTGCCAGCGTCTCTATAAGGAGGATGAACGACGGACGTCATGGGGCTTCCCGGGGAGCGCACTCGGCGTAACGGCGGCTTCGGCCGCGTGGTTAATATGGTAGCCGATCCGGCAGGTCCTGAACAGGCACGGCTTTATCGGGTCGTAAATGGTGGCAATGCCATCTTTTGATCTATGAATTTCGGCCTTCTCCAGCCTTTGCGGTGTAGCTAAGAGGTACTGCGATGGGGGTTATCGTGCCCCGCTAACTGCCTATACAGAAATAGGTTGCCGGGCCGGCGTACGGCCCGCCGGGAGCCTTGTTGCCCTGTGAAATCCTCGAGAGGGATGCCCATGCGACGCAATGCGCGTGAACTCGCTGCCCGAACGCTTCGAATTCCGGCGCTGCTGCTGGCCGCCGCAGCGTGCGCGCTTTCGGCGGGCGAAGACGCCCCCGCGCAAGCCGGCGCCAAGCCGGGCCTGCTGGGCGAGTTCTACCAGTGGACGGGCGAGTTGAAGGACTTCCCGAGCCTTGACGGCAAGACGCCCACCAAAACGGCCGTGACGCCCAAGATCGACTTCCCGAACCTCGCCGCGATGGACAAGTACGTCGAACCCGGCGCAGTCTACGCGCAGTGGACCGGCGTCGTGCGCATCCCCAAGGCCGGGCACTACAAGTTCGCCGTGGTGAGCGACGACGGCGCGGCGCTGTACTTCGACGGCAAGCTCCTGATCGACAACGGCGGCACGCACGGCATGCAGGAAGTCGAGAAGACCGTTCAACTCCAGGCCGGCGACCACCCGGTCAAGCTGGCGTACTTCAACAGCGCGGGCGACGGCGGCGTGCGCCTGCTGTGGCAGGCGCCGGGCGGCGGCAAGGAGACCATTCCCGAGCACCTCTTCTTCCACCATCCGCCGGCGGGCACGCTGCCGAACCCGTACCTGGACGAGTACGCGAACTACCGGCCGGACCTCGTCGGGCACATCAACGGCGGCGCGCTCCAGCGCTGGCGGCGCGACGAGAAGCAGATGGAACTCTCGTCGGAGAAGACCTTCTACACGCTGAATATCATCGACACCAACGACCGCGCCAACGCACTGGTCGACGCGGGCATCCAGAAGGAGCGCGAGGGCCAGTTCCGCGAGGCGCTGAAGATCTACAAGACGCTCTTCGATTCCATCCTGGCCAAGTCGCCCAACGTGCTGTACCGCGTCTCGCAGTTCGGCGTGTACGTGCCGGTGGCACAGTACGTGCAGCGTCGCATACTGAACTTCCCCAAGCCCGACCTGGCCTTCTACCGCACCATGTTCGACGCGCGCGCGAAGGAGTCCTACGAACAGGCGCGTCGCCAGTACAGCCTGATCGGCCTCTCCGAGGTCGTCGATTCGATGCTCGCCACCAGCTACGGCGATAACGCGCTCTTCGAACTCGGCAACGCCGCGCTGGATACCGGGCACTACCTCGCCGCGCTGGAAAACTTCCGCACCATCCGCGACTTCTTCCCCGAGTCCGACTGCCGCACCGCCGAGCTGGACCTCAAGATCGCGCTCTGCGAGAAGATGCTCGGCGTCAAGGACCCCAAGATTCCCGCGGCCACAGAAGGCGACGGCGGCCTGTCCGGCCCGGCGCTGGCCAACTTCCGCAAGGTCCTGAACACCGCGACCTACACCAAGCCGCCGTTCCACAGCCAGATCGCCAGCGCGCCGAACCTGGCGGCCGACGACTACACGCTGCATCTGCCCAGCGCCGACCCGCTGGCGATCCAGGAGCCCGTCTGGATCGACACGCTGCCGGGCTCGCGCAAGGACTTCTACGTCTTCAGCCAGCCGGTGGTGGCGGCCAACAGCGTCGTCTACCGCCACAAGAACATCATCTACTCGCGCTCGCTCCTGAACGGCGAACTGCGCTGGACCAACGACCTGGGCGGCCGCGCGGTCTGGCAGAACGGCCGCGAGCGCCAGTACCCCGAAGAGGACGTGCTGGTGCAGGACGGCCTGGTCTTCACGCCCATGTTCAAGGTCAGCCCGTCGCTGGTGGCGCTCGACGAAGTGACGGGGCAGCTCAAGTGGGCCTACGGCCCCATCGCGGCGTCGACGGTCGAGGAGTCGCGCATGCGCTTCGAGGCCGCGCCCGCCGGCGGGCCGCGCACGGTCTTCGCGACGTACGTGCTGGACAACATCGAAGGCGAGACGCACACCGACAGCGAGTACGGCGTGATCGCCTTCGACAGCGCGACGGGGCGCATCCGCTGGCGCAGCGATCTCTGCCGCCTGCAGCCGGGCAAGTTCAGCGGCGGGTTCGCCGAGAAGCGCCGCAACCGCATCCGCAGCTTCACCTCGCCGCCGCTGTACCACGAGGGCACCGTGTACGTCGGCACCAACGCCGGCGCCGTCGCCTCGCTGGACGCGCTCTCGGGCCGCATCAAGTGGCTGATGCGCTACCCGTACAACCCGGGCGTCCACGACGCCACGCGCCCCTACACCGACGACGCGCTCTTCTTCAACCAGCGCCCGCTGCTGATCGGCGAGTTGCTGTACCTGCTGCCCGTCGACAGCTACCTGATGATGTGCCTCGACCGCGGCACGGGCAAGATCGTCTGGAGCCGCCCCAAGCTGGGCCACAGCTTCCACTACTTCCTTGGGCCGATCAGCACCGGCGAACTGGTCTGGGTGACGAAGGGCCGCAACAAGCAGGGCTACAACGTGCACTGGGTGCGCCCGCCCATCGAGCTCCTCGATCCGAAGACCGGCCAGACGACCTGGAAGGCGCCGGACCTGATCGCTGAAGACGACCAGCCTGTGATGAAGTCGTGGATCTACGGCAAGGATTACGCGTGGATGGACTTCAACATCCAGGAGTTCGACACCGCGGCGCGCCCGTTCCTCAGCAGCGACGACACCGTCTACATCACCCAGTGGCGCAACCTCAACACGCGCGACTGGATGACGCGCTACGTCTTCCACCTCGCCGCCGTCGACCTGAAAAACCGCAAGATCGTGAACCGCCGCCGTTACCTGACCGGCGGCCTGCTCGCCGCTCTGGACGAGACCATCCGCGAGGCCGCGCCCGCGTCCTATAAGGCCTACAGCGACCTGCCGCACAAGGACAAGCAGATCCAGGACTGCATGGCCGTCGCCAAGTCGGTCATGGAGGACCACGTGCCCGAGAACAAGTACGGGCCGTTCATGCCCTTCTCGCGCCTGACCTTCGACCGCTACGGCACGCGCTTCGAGCTGCGCTTCGGCCCGCGCGAGATCCAGATGGTCTACGACCGCAGCGCCGTGCGCCAGGCGCTGGCCAAACGCAACGATCCGGAAGCCAACTTCGCCAACGCCGAACTCGCGCTGGGCGAAAGCCGCCTCGACGAAGCCTCCGCGCTGCTGAAAGGCTGCCTGGAAGCGATCAACCCCGAGGACCTAGACTTCCGCGCGATGATCAATCAGCAGCTCTTCCGCGTGCATAAACGCGTCGCGCGCAGCGGCATCCGCGCCGGCCTGCCCGACAAGGAGCTCGCCAACGCGCTGGGCATGTCGCGCACCGCCAGCACGCTCGCGGAAGAGATCGAGACGCTCTTCGCGCTCTCCGAGGCCTACCAGCGCAAGGGCGACCTCGACAGCGCCGCGCGCTGCCTGCGCAGCATCATCGCCATCTACGGGCACCACGAATACCCCATTCCCGGCGTCTCCAACGCCGTCCCCGAGATCATCCTGCAGACCGCGCTGGGCGTGATGGACAGGGCCGGCGACTACGTCAAGAACACCATCTACAGCCAGGAGATGGGCCGCGCCCTGAACCTGCTCAAGAAGGGCCTGCCACTGTACCTCAGCACCGTCTCGCCGCTGCCGAAGAACCTGACCGTGCGCGCGGGCGAATACGCCGCGCGGCGCCTGGCCAGCCTGCAGAGGGCCGACCCCGAGTTCGCCAAGCGCAACGGCGCGCTGGCCGCCGACAAACTGGTGGGCCGCGGCGTCGACGAACAGATGCACCGCATTTGGGAGTTCCCCGCCACCGATACCGCGCAGAAGATCCTCGCCGGGCTCTTCGAGTCCAGCGTGAAGGAACACGACAGCGCCAGCCGCCTGCGCCTGTGGCAACTCGCCGACGCCGCGCGCGTCAGCGGGCTGGACGTCCCCGAGGCCTACCGCAAGCTCGTCACCGCGCCGCCCCCGCCCAAGCCCGACGCGCTGTCCGGCGCCGTTGAACAGCACGTGCAGAAGTTCGAGGACGCCGAAGGCACCGCGTGGATGATCGCCGAACGCAACGGCGACCGCGCCATCGACCCACAGCGCCTCTTCCTGGCCGGCCGCGTGAAGAAGAAACTCGACAACCGCTTCCTGCTGCACTGCTGGGATGTCAAGAGCGGCGAGAAATGCTGGGAGGCCAGCGAACCCCGCGGCAACGACTGGTTCACCGACCTGCGCCTGCGCGGCACCGGCCAAGAGCCGGGCTTCTTCGAGGCCTTCTGCCACGGCGACCTCGTCGTCGTGCACGGCCTCTTCGACGTGCTCGCCTTCAACCTCAAGGACGGCAAGCTGCGCTGGCGCTTCCAGGTGCCGTTCGACTTCGAGATCAAGCACGCCGTCATGAGCGGCGATCTTATGGTCCTGGCGGGCAAGGCCGAGACCCTGGCGCTGTACCTGCCCACCAACAGCCCCGCCGGCGAAGTCGCGTGGCAGGAGAAGGAAGCCGGCGACCTGTACGAGGCGCCTTACTTCCACGGCGACCGCCTGGTCGAAGTGCGCAAGCTGCCGTTCAACGTGACCGTGCGCTACCGCGCCACCGGCAAGCTGATCGGGCGCCTGGAACTCCCGGACCTCTCGCTCGCCGACGAACACCCGCTCTTCGAAAACGGCCCCGCGGCCCTGCCGCTGGCGCACTTCGGCAAGCGCCTGCTCGTCACCGACACCTGGTACTACATCGCCATCGACATTGAACGCCTGGCCGTCGAATGGAAGCGCCTCATCGACGCCAACGACGCCACGCGCGAACCGCCCCTGCGCTTCGCGCTCAACGACAAGTACATCAATGTGCTGAAGGAAGACTACGACGTGAAGGTCTGCTACCAGCTCGACGCGCAGACAGGCCAGATCCTCTGGCAGACCAATCCCAAGGACGCCAATTCGCCGCAGCCGCTGCACAGCGTCATCCTCGACGGCGAGACCGTCTACGGCCTGGGCGTGCACCCCGGCCAGGGCTTCTTCGTCGTTGCGCGCGAAGCGGCCACCGGCAAGCTGCTCTTTAATCAAAAGGAGGAGGGCTACCAGGAGAAACCCAAGGTCGCGCTGCTGCCGCGCCTGTACGGCAACACGCTGGTGGCGCTGGTCCAGGACCGCCAGGACATGCAACTGCGCGTCTTCGACGCCAAGACCGGCAAGGGCGTGCACAAGATCGAACTGAAGGGCGTCGGCCCCTTCGGCGAACACGGCCGCATGTCCGCCACCGTCCAGGGCGGCCGCCCCGCGATGATGAACAAGGAAGAACTGCGCTTCTAGCTGAATCCGGGGTCCGGTATCCGTTCACCGGGAAAGAAATTTCACCTCGGAGGCACGGAGACCACGGAGAATCGCAGGATCGGATGGCCCGGACGTCACCACGTCCGGGTCGAGGCTTGAAGGAACGCGACAAGAATCCGCTGGAGGAACGTTCGATCTTGCGGGACGCCACCGCGAAAGCAAAACCCGAAGCCAGGAACTTGAAGCCCGAAACCATTTCTCAATTGCCATCGGCAGTTGTCATTTGTCCTTGAAACCATCGCGAAGCCGGGCCGTTTGGAGCGCTGGCGTCCTCGCCGGCGGAGCCGCCAACGACGGCGGCGTTCCAAACTGCGCGCTTCGAAAGATTGACGCGAAGACGTTCGACCTCGTAGACTACGTGCGGCACCGGAGTATGCAAGCCTCTCCCGGAAGGAAGCACCATGACAACGCAAGGAAGATTCCGGCTGTTCGCGGCCCTTGGGGCCGCGGCTTGGGCGCTCGTGGCGGCGTGGCTGGGCCTGCCGGCGCACGCCGTGCCCACCGCAGAGCCGCAACCTGCCGCGGAGTCGCGGGCTTCGCATGACCTGCCGCCCGTCGCGAGTTTCCATTACCAACTGCAGAACCTGGATCTGGCCGAAGCGTCCGCGTCGCCGTACTCGCTGCTGGTGACCGACTATTCCTCGGACGGCTCGGAGGCCGGCGAGTGGACGCCGTCCGAAGTCGCGCAGATGAAGACCGGCGGGCGCGTGGTGCTGGCCTACCTGAGCATCGGCGAGGCGGAAACCTACCGCTATTACTTCGACCCGGCCTGGATCGACGAAGGCAAGAACGACCCGGACCGCCCGGCGTTTCTGGGGCCGGAGAACCCGGCGTGGCCCGGCAACTTCAAGGTACGCTACTGGGATCCCGAGTGGCAGGCGTTGATCTTCGGTTCCCCGGGCGCCTACCTCGACCGCATCCAGGCGCAGGGCTTCGACGGCGTGTACCTGGACATCGTGGACGCCTTCGAGTTCTTCGGGCCGGACGGCACCGGCGAACGCCCTTCCGCGCGCCAGGACATGATCGACTTCGTGACGGCGCTCGCGGCGTACGCGCGCACGAGCAACGCGGGCTTTTTCGTCGTTCCGCAGAACGCCGTGTCGCTGGTGGACGACGCCGGGTACCTCGCCGCGATCTCCGGCCTAGGCGCCGAAGACACCTGGTTCATCGGCAACCGCCGGCAGACGAAGTGGCAGCCGATGGAAGTGCTCCCGCGTCTCGACGCGGTGCTTGGCGCGGGCAAGGCGGCGCTGTGCATCGACTACCCGACGCGGCCGAAGCAGACCGACGAGTTCTTCCGGCTGGCCGAGGCCAAGGGTTATGCCGCGTACAACGGCCCGAGGGACCTGGATGCCATGGTCGTGCACCTGCGCCATCCGCCTTCGCCGGGACCGTCCGTGACGCTGGACGCTCCTGCGGACGCCGCGGCGGTCAGCGCGGTCACTCCGCCAACGTTCACGTGGACGGGCAGCGGCGCGGTGTCGTTCGAACTCCAGATCGCCGGCACCTTCGATCTGGCCAAGCACAAGCGGCTTCCGAAGAGCCGCAAGACCGTGTTGACGGGCAGCAGTTACACGCCCACGGCGAGGGAATGGCAGAGCCTCGTGCGCCTGACCTCGAAAGGCGACGGCCATACGCTTTACGTGTGGGTCGAAGCCTTGGACGCTTTGGGCAACCGGCGCAGCAGCCTGCTGCACACCCTGGACGTCTCGCTGCCGTAGCGCTCAATGGCCGGAACGAATCCCGCCGTTCTCTGAGTCCTCGGTGATTTCTGTGGTGAACTAGACGGTTCGCACGCTGGCGCGTTCGATCAACAGCACCGGCAGGCGCTGCGTGTGCGGCGGCTTCGACGGCGCGGCAAGGCGTTCGGTGACGGCGCGCGCCGCCGCGCGCCCGTATTCGGCGCGGTCCAGGCGCAGCGTGGTCAGCGGGGGACTAAGCGTCGCGGCGATCTCGTGGTCGTCGAAGCCGATCACGCTCACGTCGCGCGGAATCTCCAGGCCGCGCGCCTTCGCCGCGCGGTAGAAGCCCGCCGCGAGCCGGTCGTTGGCGCAGAAGACCGCGAGCGGCTTCGCTTCGCCCAGATCTCCGAGGAGCAAGTCGCCGGCGGCGAGGCCCGCGCCCTCGTCCCAGCCGTCGGAAGAGCGTTCCGCGGCGGGCGTGACCTTCTGCCCGGCCAGGGCTTCGCGCAGCCCGGCGCCGCGGTCCCGCGCGCGCGCGTCGTCCGCCGGGCCGCCCAGATACGCAATGCGTTGATGCCCCTGCGCGAGCAGGTAGCTGCCGGCCTGCCGCCCGCCGTCGGCGTCCTCGACCAGCACCGCGTCGAAGCCCTTGGCTCCGGCTTCGGGCTTGGGCGCCGCGTGCAGCGCCAGGGCCGGCAGGCCCGGGCAGCGCTTCAGCGCGCGCGCCAGGAACACCGCGCGGTCGAAGGCCAGCAGCAGGTCGGCCTCGCCCTGCCCCGCGGCGAGTTCCTCCAGCAGCGCGGCCTCGCCGGGGCCGCTCAACGGCGCGTAGCGAAGCCGCAGGCCCGCATGGACCAGGGCCTCGTCGAGCGCCTCGACGACGGCATAGCCGAAGCGCCCGCGTTCGAGCGCGCGCGGGTCCAGCGCCAGCAGCACCGTGCGCGCGGCCTTGCCTTCCGGCGGCGGCGTGGGGCGCGGCGCGACAAAGGTGCCGCGCCCGTGCTGGCGCACCAGGAGGCCGCGCTGCACCAACTCGTCCAGCGCGCGCACGACGGTCTGGTAGCTGAGGCGGTAGCGCCGGGCCAGGGCCGGGCCGCTGAGCACTCGCGCGCCGGGCGCCAGTTCGCCGCTTCGTATCTGCGAGACCAGGTCGCCGGTCAAGACGGCGGCCGCGCGCGGGCGCCGCAACTCGGCGGCGGCGGCGGACGCGGCGGCCTGCTTGCGGGCCTTGGCGGCGGGGCTCTTTGGGGCGGCGGCGGGCTTCTTGCGGGCCATGGAACAAGTTTCAGACAAGTCACGGATGCGCGCAAGGGCAGCGCCGCGGGATAAAAGGAGGCACCGAAACGGGCATCGATTTTTGTGCATTTGAATGAGTCGGCTTTATCGATTGCACGTCGCGCTGCGCGACGTGCAAGTTCATACGCAATGCGTACGAATTGCGCTCAATTGGGATCCTGCACGTTGCGGCAATCGTGTAGAATGGTAACAAATCGGGCCATTCTGACAAAACGTTTCCGATTCGTAACTACGAATCGTTTCGCCCGCTCAAAACCGAGCCGCGGAATTCCTGCGGCGAGAGGCCCTCGACGCGCCGGAAGAGCCGCGCGAAGTAGCGCGGATCGCCGAAGCCGCAGGCGCGCGCGACCTCGCTCACCTGCATGCCGGGATCGAGCAGCAGCTGCCGCGCGAGCCTAAGTCGTCGCAGGCGCATGATTTCCAGCGGGCCGCGGCCGGTGACTTCGCGGCACAGGCGGCGGAAGTGGGGCTCGCTGAGGCGCGCGGCATCGGCGAGGTGCTTCACCGCGAGCTGTGGATCGGCGAGGCGTTCGTCGAGTACGCTGAGCGCGCGCTGCACGCGTAACTCCCGCACCGCCTGCTCTTTAGAGATGCCCGCGCCCGCGCGCCCGCCCTCGTGGACCGGGCGCAGCGGACCGGCGGCCAGGATCGCCAGCAGCTCCAGCAGCCCCGCGCGCCACGCCAGGCGGTGCCACGGCCCGCGCGCGCGCGTGGCCTCCGCGACGCGCAGCATGTGCTTCGCCGCCGGCGAGCCCATCCCGACGCGCAGCTTCAGCGGGAACGGCCGCGCGCCGGCCAGCCGCACGGGCTGCCCTTCGAAGCGCTCCTTGCGCTCGAGGTCAAAGTCGAAGTGAATGTAACAGTGCCCGGTGCCGTGCTTACCCCAATGCAGACAGTGACTTACCTTGGGCGGCAGCAGATACAGATCCCCCGCGAGCAGCGGCGTCTTCTCCTCGCCTTCGACGAAGTACCCGGCGCTCTGGGTGATCAGGACGAACTCGAAGTCGATCGGCACGCGCGGGCCGATGGTTCCGCCGGCAAAACCGGGATGCCACTCCCACATACGTACACGGGGGCGCAGGTCGTAGGCATCGAGGACGATCTCGTCGGCCATGGCGCGCCTTTCAAAACCACCGGAAGCCCTTATGCTATCAGCGCCTAGAGCATCCGCCACTTGGAGATCCCCGCATGTACCGCGAGCAGTCGCTGGAGACGTTCCTCGCAGAGTTGGCCGCACGCACGCCCACGCCCGGCGGCGGCGGCGCCAGCGCCATCGGCGGCGCGCTGGGCGCGGGCCTGGCGGGCATGAGCGCCGCGTTTACGTCGGGCGAACGCTACCGCAAGCAGGAGGCGGCGGCGCTGAAGCTGCGCAAGCGCTTCGACGAATTGCGCGAACGCCTGCTGCAGCTGGCCGAGGAAGACGCCCTGGCCTACGAGGCCTGGATGGCCGCGCGGCGCCTGCCGAAGGACGGCAAGGACGCCGAGGCCGTGCGCAAGAAGGCCGTCGCCACCGCTCAGGAGAAGGCCACGCGCGTGCCGGAGGAGATCCTCAAGCGCTGCGCCGAGGCGCTCGCCGCGGCCGCCAAGCTCGCGCCGGTCTGCAACCCGAACCTCGTCGCGGACGTCGCCTCGGGCGCGTACCTGCTCGAAGCCGCCGCGCGCGGCGTGTGCCTGCAGGTCGCGGGAAACCTCGGCGGGCAGGGCAGAAAGGGCGCCCAGCGCCTGGCCCGCGCGCGCCGGCAGCTCGCCGAGTGCCAGAGGCTCTGCGGCCGCATCGAGCGGATGGTCGTGAAGGTCCTCGAGAAGTAGGACGATACGTGGGAGGTATCGAGCTCGGCCGTTTTCGAGATGGATTCGTGGTAGACTGGAATCCAGGATGAACGCTCCGAAACGTTCCACCACCCGCCGCCGGGCCCGCATGCTGCTGGCCGTGGGCGTGCTGGGCGCCCTGGCGTTAGGCAGCGGCTGCGGGCCGAAGAGGAACACCTCGCGGACATTCTTCAAGGAAGAGGAGACGCTGGGCGTGACGGCCGCGCAGCGCCGGCTGCTGTTCGCGCAGATCGTCGATGACCGCTTCGCGCTCAACGAGTGCGCGATCCTGGAAGGCAAGACCTTCAAGTACCTGCTGAAGGTCTGCGCGATCTTCGACGAGGGGAAGCTCGAGAAGAAACACGACGAGAAGGCCGAGTACGAGAGGCTCCAGACGCACGCCGACGAGTTTCGCGGACACGTCGTCACCATCCGCAACGCGGTGGTGATCGAGGTCGCGCGCGTGCCCCTGCCGGAGGAATACGGGCTGCCCGGCTACGAGGTGCTTCCCGCGATTGTCGTCAACAGCCGCTACGAACTGTTCGAAGTGCGCCTGCTGTGCAAGCCCGGCAGCAAGACCTACCAGCGCCTGGCCGACGGGATCCAGAAGAACAACCACCCCGTCGTGCAGATCAGCGGCTTCTTCTTCAAGCAGCACGCCAAGCGCACCGCCGTGAAGAACGAGCCACCCTGGGCCGCGCCGCTGCTGATCTGCCCCGAACCGCGCTTCGGAATGCGCACCTACGGGAACGTGCAACAGGACATGGTAGACTCGAAAACCGACCAATACCTTCCGTCCGAGACCATCGCCGCGCCGCGCGCCGAGGAGCGCCTGGTAGTGGAACTGCTCGCAACGCCCAAGCCCGCCAAGGACGACAAGAACTCCGGCAGCCAGGCCGCGTCCGTCAGCGCCGACCACGCGAGCGCCGCGCGCATTCGCATCGACGGAACGGAGGGCGCCGTAGGCGACCAGGCCTTCCTGAAGGCCGCCGTCGACCGCCTGATCGCGCGCCTGCCCGAGGACCAACGCGACGCGCCGTCCGGCGTGCTGCTGCGCGCCGAGGGCGCGCCGAAGGCGCCCGTTCGCGAGTTGCTCGACCAGATGGAAGCCGCCGGCCTGAAGCGCGTGTACCTCAAGGACGAGAACAACCTCAGCCTCGACTACCTCCAGGTCGAAACGCAGCGGTAGCGCTAGCGATTCGAATTGGTAACCCAAGCTCACATTTGATACTATTTATACACGCAATGGCACTAAATGGTAACGATCATCTGTTTCATGTAACCTTTTCAACTCAAAAAATGGCGGTTTAAGGTTTTTCCTGGCAAGAAGTTGCAACATTCACGCAAGATTTCTGCGCCGATGGCCACCTCTTTGCACATAGAGCAATCCGTCGAAGCGAGGGAGCGAAGAGAGCTTCTTACGCCGCGCTAACTTGAGGAGAGATAAGCCTTTAAAGCCGTCCCGCCTTGAATGTCGATCGTCCGGTGCCCCGCCGTGAAGTGAGATGGGGGGTGGTCCCCCACAGGGCGGGACGGCTTAAAAATTAAGATGTAATAAGTTGTAATTAAATCTTCCGGTAGCAGCAGGGCCGTTCGAGGCGAGTGGGTAGCTCGCCGAGGCCCGCGGGAGCCGAGACCCGGGCGCGCCTCATTCCCCATTCGGATGAGGGCCCCTGCGGGAGTGTCCTACATGGGCGACACCACCGTAACCATCCAGATCCCTCCGACGTCCGCGTGGCGCACGCCGCCGGAAGACCCGCACGCCAGTTCGCGCAACTCGAAGGTCCTCAGCCTTTTCCAGGGCAACCGCTCGTTCCGTGCGCACCAGGCGGTGGCGGCGAGTTACCAGAGCTTGCGGCGTCCGGTGGCGCGCTTGCACACGCTGCTGCCGGTGGCGGCGTGGTTCCATTTGCGCGGGCACGTGCCGGGGCTGGGGACGCCAGTGAACGGCACGACGTACCAGCTCGACACCGACGGCCTGATCCTCAACGTGCGCCTGCCGGAACTCACATGGCTGCGTGCGCTTATGACGTCGAAGATGCTCGCGCGCATGGGCGTGACGCTGCCCGGCCAGCGCGGCCGCCTGAAGATCACGGCGGTAGTGTCGTGGGTGGAGGCCTTCCGGGCGCGGGATCCGCTGCGCCTGGGCATGGCATTCACGGAGATTTCCGAGAGCGACAAGGCGCGCATTCGCACCCTGATCGCGGAGGAGCGGCAGCGCGCGTCGGTGCATTGACGCCGCTTCGCAAAGAGGTGTTGGAAAACGACTTAAGGAGGCGTCCAGGAACGGCGGAAGGCTCGACCCGATCCCCCTCTCCTCCCGGGCGAGTCTCTCCCTACCAACGGGCCCGGACGCCTCCTTGAAATTTTGGACTGCGGCATGTGCGTCCGTCGCCAAACCTGGAGGGGTAGGCGGGCGCGCATGCCGCGCCCATTCGCATCCTGGCGGGAATCCATCGGGAAATGGCCGGTACCCCATTGACCTAGTGCCATACGTATGTTTGACTAAGGGGCATAGCGTGCGAAGTCACCGTCCCGACAGCCGAAGGCGCAGGAGACTTTCCGATTCTGGCGCGAAGCATCCGCGGCGCGGAACCTCCTTCCTTCGGTAAAATCTGAATTCCTGGCAGGTTACAGGCTTCGGCCTGGTCGTTCTTATACTGGGGGCTTTTCTTATGCCTGGCTCCGACCCCAATCGGGCGCGGAACGCTCGCGCTGCACACGACAAGCACGATTCACCCAGCGGGCGCCTCGCGCACCTGCTCGGCGCCGACACGCAGACCGAGGCCGCGCCGCTCAGCGACTCGGCCTGGGCGCTCAAGCTCAAGGAAGTCTCCGAAGCCGCCACCCACGAACTCGACGTGCACGTCATCAGCGCTCGGCTGGTGCGCATCTATGAGCCCCTTGACCGCGACGCTGCGCTCTTTGAACTCGAGACCGAGACCGGCCGCATCCAGGCGATCCTCAGCCGCACGGGCGAGTACTCCTTCTTCTGGAAGCGCTGAACGCCGCAGCCGCCTGGAATGGCTCGCGCTGCCCGACGATCTCCTGTGTCTGTTGCCGGGCGATTCCATAAAGCGTTCCATCCCGCAAACGAGTCTGTCCTTTAGCCCCAAACGCGACAGGTTTCGCGTGCGCTACGAGGTCACCCACGACAGCTTCTTCCTGGAACCCCGGCGCAAGGGCATGCTAAGAAAGGAAGTCATCGGGAAGGACTACGAAGCCAAATTTGCGCGCATGATGCAGGCTTGGCTCGGCGAGGCCTCCTCGACCGAAGTCACCTTCGATTTCTCGGCGTAGCCGAAGGTGAAAGAAAACGAGCAAGAGCGGTAATATCCGCGCGGAGGTTCGTTTTATGAGAATGACGACGACGCTGCTTTCGGCTTTCGCACTCCTGGCGTTTTTTGCTGGCTGCAGTACCGGGAAAAAGAATCCGAATGCGACTGTTACCGGTTCAAAGATTTCCACGAAAGAAGAAGCTCTGGCCTTGTGGCCTTCGGTCAGGGCATCCACGCTCCCGGAGGGCCGAGCACCGGCGTCCAAAGAGGAAGAAGTGGACCAGTTGTGGCGAGAATTCCAACGGGATTCCATGGACATCGGTGAAGCGGGCGTCGAGGAACTTCGGAAAATCCTAAAGAAGCAGCCGGACAACGTCTTGATCCTGATGTTCCGATACGATTACGCCGGGCTTTCGGAATACTTCCTCGTCCGGGATGGAAACAAGGCGATCGAGGAAGAATTGCGCCTGCGCGGCGATAATGTCCGCACGCTGCTGGAAGCGCACAAAGAAGACAAATTTGGAATCTTTGACGGCGGAGGCGGTCCCGGAGAGAACGTTGGCATGATCTGCCATAGATTGCTCCGCAAGCTGGGCAAAGCACGATCTGAAGGCGCAGGGGCGGGCGATTCCATGAAGGCGTATTTTGACAAAGCCAGGAAGGAAACAGGTTCCACCGAATTGCTTCCAGGTAAGTAACTATGTGCCGCTTCTTAGGAACGGATCGGTGCGGCGGAGCTTTGCCCATTTGAAAGGTTGAACGTCCGAGTTGTCCTTCGCCACAGATGCGCGGGTTGACAACCCGCGCCACGCGCTGACGCGCTTTGCGTTGCGTACTGTTTATCGGCACTGGCTAGGCCTCGCTTCGCTCGGCCGATCCAGTGGCACCAGCAACCTGCGCTACACGCAAGCGGCTTCGCGACAACCGTCTTGTGGCTTTGCGTTGAAGTCGTTGGCTGACCCCCGATAGCTGAAAGCTGTCGGCTTGATCTTCTCGCCCCTCGCCCCTGTCCGCTGCCGTTAGCCGAACTTGTTGCTGTCGGGGAGAGAGATGCGCAGCTGTTCGCGCAGGTAGTCGAGGATGGCGCCGGTCTCGCTGAGCGTCATCACGTGCTCGGCGATGGCCTTGCACTTCTCGTAGTAGACCAGCCGCGCGATGTTCTTGATTTTCGGCACGCTGGGCGGCGCAACGGACAGTTCCGTCAGGCCCAGGCCAATCAGCAGGATCGTGTAGATGGGCTCGCCGGCCATCTCGCCGCACATGCCCACCGGCAGGTCGACTTCCTTCGCCGCGTCGACGATGGCCTTCAGCAATTGCAGCACCGCGGGGTTGGCCTCGTTGTACAGGTGCGCGACGTGTTCGTTGCCTCGGTCGACGGCGAGGGTGTACTGCACCAAGTCATTGGTGCCGATGGAAAAGAAGTCGCATTCGCGGGCGAGCGTCCGCGCCTGCAGCGCCGCGCTGGGCACCTCCATCATGATCCCGACCTGGATCTTGTCGTCGAAGGCAACGTTCTTCGCGCGCAGCTCGTTCTTCACTTCCTCGATGATGCCCTTGGCCCAGCGCAGTTCCTCGACGCAGCTGATCATCGGCAGCATCAGGCGCACCTTGCCCAGCGCGCTGGCCCGCAAAATGGCGCGCACCTGCGTGCGGAAGTTCTCGGGGCGCTTCATCGAGACGCGGATGCTGCGCAGGCCCAGGAACGGGTTGGACTCGGCGACGTAGTGCACGGGGTCGATCTTGTCGGCGCCGAGATCGAAGGTGCGGATGGTGGCGGTGCGGCCGTTGAGCTTCGAGACACTCTTTCGGTACGCCTCGAAGTGGTCGTTCTCGTCCGGCATCACGCCGCTCTTGAGGTACAGGAACTCGGTGCGGAACAGGCCGATGCCGTAGGCGCCGTGGGTCAGCGCGCCGCGGACCTCCTCGGGCAGTTCGATGTTCGCCTGCACGTGGATCTCGCGCCCGTCCTTCGTGACCGCCGGAAGGTCCTTCTCCTTGACCAGCGAGGTCTCGAAGTCCTGGAACTCCTTCTGGAGTTTCCTGTAGCGCTCCAGCGTGCGGTTGTCGGGCCGCAGAATGACGATGCCGCGGTTGCCGTCGATGATAACGGTGTCGCCGCCGGTGGCGTCGCTGGAGATCGTCTCCAGTCCGACGACGGCGGGGATCTCGTGCGCGCGCGCCAGGATCGCCGTGTGGCTGGTGCGCCCGCCGACGTCGATGGCGAAGGCCTTGACCTTGTTGCGGTCCAGCGCGGCGGTCTGGCTGGGGCCCAGGTCGTGCGAGATCAGCGCGACGGGACGCTGCAGGTGCGCCAGGTCCTCGCGGGCCTCGCCGAGCAGTTCGTTCAGCAGCCGTTTCTCGAGGTCCAGGATGTCGCTGGCGCGATGCGCGATCATCTGGCTGGGGCTGTTGGACATCACCTTCGCGACGTCGCGCAGCGTCTTCGCTACAGCGAATTCGGCGCTGTGATGGTCCGTGCGGATGCGCGTGAAGATGCGCTCGCGCAGGGTCTTGTCTTTCAGAAGCTGGGTCTGGACGGAGAGGATCCCGGCGAGGGGCACGCCGAGCTGGTTCTCGGTGGTGGCCTTGATGCCGTCGAGTTCCGCGGTGACTTTCGCGCAGGCGGCCTCGAAGCGCGCGACTTCGCCCTCGGCGCGCTCGGGCGCGACGTGGCGTTCGGGAATGCGGACCTCTTCCCCCTCGTCGAGGAGAAAGGCCTCGCCGATGTACACGCCCGGCGATACGGGGACGCCCTTCAGGATCTCCATGGGCGCGCATCATATCGAGCGGTAGGTCCTTTCCCAAGCGCAGTTTACGAAGACGGTTGAAATCGGACCCGGCACGGGGTTTAGTGCCTAGTAAGAGGAGGTGCTGGATGGACCTCACCGTCAAACACATCGACGACGACACCCCCAAAGGCCTGACCACCGGCTTCCGCCTGAAACTGGCCTGCGAGGCCAGCGGCAAGAGCTTCGTGCTCGAGATGCCCATCCTGATGAGCAAGGACGCCGTACAACGCGGCATCCCCTTGCCCGTGCTTGCCTTGCGATATCTGGAGCGCCAAGGCTTCGATTCCTGGCCGGACCTCTTCGTCGACACGCGGCGCCTGGACCTCGAGGACCTGCCGCCCGACGTCCCTGCCCTGCCCTGCACCATCATGCTCGGCGGCGCCGAGCCTCTGAACAAAATGGTCGTCGAGAAGCTCCCCGCGGCATAACTTCCCTTCTTCCCTGTATTTGAAGCCCTTCGAAAAGCGGACTATTATGGGTGGAGATCCGTTTCCCGCGCCCGCACGGCCCCTGTCCGGAGGCCCTCCCGCATGGCCGAATCCGCCCATCCCGAACTCAACGCGTGGGTCAAGGCCAACGTCGAACACTGCGCGCCCGACCGCGTGCACTGGTGCGACGGCAGCGCCGCCGAATTCGACGCGCTGACCGCCCTGATGGTCAACGCCGGCATGGCCGTTCGGCTGAGCGAGACCAAACGCCCGGGGAGCTTCCTCTTCCGCAGCTCGCCCGGCGACGTGGCGCGCGTCGAGAACCGCACGTACATCTGCAGCGAACACGTCGGCGACGCGGGGCCCACCAACAACTGGGCCGACCCCGGCGAGATGCGCGCGACGCTGAAGGGACTCTTCAAGGACTGCATGCGCGGGCGCACGATGTACGTGGTGCCCTACAGCATGGGCCCGGTGGGCTCGCCGATCGCCGGCATCGGCGTGGAGCTGACCGATAGCCCGTACGTAGTCTGCAACATGCACCTGATGACGCGCGTCGGCGCACCAGTGCTGAAGGTGCTGGGCCACGACGGAACGTTCGTGCGAGGGCTGCATTCGGTCGGACAGCCCCTCAAAGGCCCGCTGCAGCCGGACTCGCCCTGGCCCTGCGACGCCGAGAACAAGTACATCTGCCACTTCCCCGACTCGCGCGAGATCGCCAGCTACGGCAGCGGCTACGGCGGCAACGCGCTGCTGGGCAAGAAGTGCCACGCGCTGCGCATCGCCAGCGTGCAGGCGCGCGACGAAGGCTGGCTGGCCGAGCACATGCTGATCCTGAAGGTCACCTGCCCCAGGGGCTCGTCGAAGTATTTCGCCGCGGCCTTCCCCAGCGCCTGCGGCAAGACGAACCTCGCGCTGATGAACCCCACCCTGCCCGGCTGGAAGATCGAGACCGTCGGCGACGACATCGCGTGGATGAAGTTCGGCTCCGACGGGCGGCTGTACGCGATCAACCCCGAGGCCGGGTTCTTCGGCGTCGCGCCCGGCACCAGCGTCGACAGCAACCCCAACGCGATGAAGACCATCGAACGGAATACGCTCTTCACCAACTGCGCGCTGACGCCCGGCGGCGACGTGTGGTGGGAAGGCATGAGCAAGGAACCGCCGCCGGCGCTCACCGACTGGCTGCGCCGCCCGTGGGCGCCCGGCTGCGGGCGCACCGCCGCGCACCCAAACGCGCGCTTCACCGTCGCCGCGAAGCAGAACCCCATCTGCGCCGGCGAATGGGAGCAGCCCGAAGGGGTGCCCATCAGCGCGATCCTCTTCGGCGGGCGCCGCGCCTCGATGGTGCCTCTGGTCAACGAAGCGCTCACCTGGCAGCACGGCACCTTTTTGGGCAGCATCATGGCCAGCGAACGCACCGCCGCGGCGACGGGGACCGTCGGCGAGGTGCGCTTCGACCCCATGGCCATGCTGCCGTTCTGCGGCTACCACATGGGCGATTACTTCGCGCACTGGCTCAAGGTCGGCGCCACCGCCGACGCGGAGAAGCTGCCTCGCATCTACTTCGTGAACTGGTTCCGTCGCGACGGGCAAGGCAGGTTCCTGTGGCCCGGCTACGGCGAGAACAGCCGTGTCCTGAAGTGGATCTTCGAACGCGTCGACGGAAAGGCGCAAGCCGCGCCCTCGCCCATCGGGAACCTCCCCGCGCCGGGCGCACTCGATACCGCGAGCATGAAACTCAGCGCCGAACAACTCAACGAGGTCACGCGCTGCAACATCGGCAACTGGCACCGGGAGATCCCGACCATAGAGCAGCACTACGGGCGCTTCGGCCAACGACTGCCCGCGGCGCTGGCGCAGGAGTTGAAGGACCTCAAGCAGCGTCTGGACGGCGAACGCTGAACGGATACAACGGGAGCACGGCCGCGCCTACGCGCCGGCCTCCCAACAGAGCGTACTAAAAGGAGGAGCGGACCATGAAGCGCAAGCGGGTACCTGTCGCGTCGGCCCTGGCCCTGGCGGCCGGCCTCGCCCTTTCGGGCTGCGGCGGCGATGCCAAGACCGAGGCCAAAACGCCCGAAGCGGCCACGCCGGCCCAGGCCCCGGCTCCCGCGGCGGGACAGCCGAGCGGCCCGGCGCGGCCCGGCCCCGGCGACGGAGCTCCGCAGCGGCCCGGCGGCCCCAGTCGCTGATTCTTTCGCGTCGCGCAAGCGCCATCGCATCGCAAAAAGGGCGGCCTCCGGGCCGCCCTTTTTGTTTGCGCTCCAAGCGATCTTCCCCCGCTTGGAGCTTGGATAAGAGCGGGGAAAGCTCTACGATCATTCCCCGCCGCGAACGAACCGCCGAATTACGCGCCGCGAGGCCCGGATGTCCAAGACCGTCTTCACGAGAGGCTTCAACGCGCTGCTGGTGACCCAGTTCCTGGGCGCCGTCAACGACAACCTCCTAAAGCAGATCTTCATCCTGCAGGTTGCGGTCGGCGGCGTGTGGGCCGACCAGCTGGGCGACGGTGGGCAGGGCCTGGTGACGACGTTCTTCGCGTTTCCGTTCCTGGTGCTCTCGGGCTGGTCGGGTCAGTTCGCCGACAAGCACAGCAAGCACAGGGTCAGCCAATGGGTAAAGATCGCCGAGATCCCCATCGTGGGGATGGCCGCGCTGGCGCTGGGGCTGGGGCAGTTCGCACTGGGCATGGCCGCGCTGCTGCTGCTGGGGCTGCACAGCACCGTCTTCGGCCCCGCGAAGTACGGCATGATCCCGGAACTGTTTCCGCGCGAGCTGCTGGGCCGCGCCAACGGTGTGATCAACATGTTCACCAACATCGCGATCATCGCGGGGATCGTGATCGGAGCGAACCTGAGCGCAAACTACCCGGGCAACACGGGCCAGATCGGCGGCGTGATGCTGGCGGTGGCCGTCTGCGGCCTGGCCGCAAGCCGCTTCCTGAAGCCGCTGGAGCCCACCGATCCGAACCTGCACTACGCACGCCAGCCGCTGGGCCCGTACTGGGATGCGCTGCGAATCATGATCCGCGACCGCGCGCTGATCCTCCTGTGCCTGGGCGGCGGGTTCTTCTATCTCGTCGCGGTCATGGCGGTGGACTCGATTCCCGACTTCCGCGGCGCCCGGTACCTCGACATCGGCGATGAGAAGGTCGGCTATCTCACCGCGACGCTGGCCATCGGCATCGGCATCGGCAGCTCGGCGGCCGGCTACCTGATGCGCGACAGCGTGCGCAGCCTGTGGCTGGTACTGGCTGGCGCGGCCGGCATGACAGGCGTGCTGCTTTGCACCGGCCTGGGGGACTTCAGGACCGGCGGCCAGGCCAACGGCTTCGGCGATCCAGCGTACGACCGGATGGCCGTGCTGCTGGCGGCGCTGGGCGCCTTCGGCGGCTGCTACATCGTGCCCTTCCAGGCGCTGGTGCAGGCCTGCGCGCCAGAGAGTCAGCACGGGCGTATCCTGGGCACCTACAACGCCATGACCTTCGTCTTCATCGCCACTGCGGGCGGCATCTACTACCTGCTGCGGAATGGGTTAGAGTTGTCCGTGCAGGGCGCGCACCTGGTGCTGGCCATGCTGCTGATGGACTTTACCCTGATCCTGCTCCTCTTCCTGCGCGACGCGCTGCGCCGCCGCGAACAGTTGCGCATGGCCGGCGCCGCTGCGGAGAAGGCCTTGGCCCAGGACGAACCGTCCGGCGAAGCCAACGCCGCCGAACCGGCGTAAGCGACCCGTTGCCTCGCCGCACGGATGCCGTTAAGCTCTCCCCCTGCCGTTGAGGGACGAACGCCTGCCGCAGTACCGATAGATAGAGGAGTCCGCCATGAGCTGGTTTGAAGGCCAACCGCTGCCCGCCCTGGAAGCCGACGACGACGAACGCGCCGGCGCCGAAGTCGCCGACGGAGTCCTGATCGAACGCCGCGAGGTCCTGTTCCTCTCGCTGGGCGCAATGGCCGCGCTGGCGTTGGGCTGGCCGCAGCGCGCGATGGCCGAGGAAGGCGGCGGCAAATCCGACTTGTCCGCCGCGGAAGGCGACCTGGCCTTCGACGCGCTGATCCGGGAAGCGGTGCCGAAGGCGGAGGAGCTGGTCAAGTCGGAAAAGGCCAACGAGGACGCCTACCTGCACGGGCTGGCCGCGCTGGTCGCGCGCCTGAAGGCCGCGCCGGACGGGAAGTTCAAAGGCCAGAACCCCGTCGAGGCGGCCAAGCATTACGACAAGCAGCCCTTCATGGTAGTGCAGTTCAAACTCCAGCCCGGCGCCGCGCTGCCCTGGCACGACCACCGCGACTACAACGGGATCCTGAGCTGCGTGCAGGGCGAGGCGCGAGTGAAGAGCTACGACATCGTGGGCGACAACCGCATTCCGCCCAAGGGCCAGACCTTCAATATCCAGGAGACCGGCGACCGACTGATGAAGGTCGGCACCATGTCGCAGCTCACCCGCACCCGCGACAACGTCCACGACGTGCGCGCGGGCAAGGACGGGGCGCGCCTGCTGGACTTCTTCACCTTCTACAAGCCCAGCGGGACCTCGGTCTTCATGAACGTCGAGGCCAAACCCGCCGACGCCGAGAAGCGCATCTACGAGGCGACCTGGAAGTGAACGGCTTCAACCGCAGAGATCGCAGCGGCCGCAGAGAACGGCGTGGCAGGCGGGATTGAATCCGCGCTTTGCGCCGCCGGTCCAAATTCAAAAATCTAGAATCCAAAAATGGGAAATCAGTTGTAGCAGGCCATGATCGCGCGGGCGCGCGCGTCCTGGCGGTCGGCCTCTTCGTCGCGGCCTTCCATGCGCAGGACCTTGGCGTACTCGCGGAGGTCGTCTAGGGTCTTGGGGCCTTCGCGCTGTCCGCTGCGGTCGCGGATCTTGATCGACTCGGTCAGCGCCACGCCGGCCAGCGTGACGCGTCCGGTCTCCAGCAGCACCGGCGCGAGCTTGCTGAGTTCGTCGGCCACCGTCGCGTCGGTCTTGCCCAACTCGCCCAGGCGCACCACTAGTGCGAGCCACAGCACGGGCTCGACGTCGCGGTGCTTGCCCTGCTTCTGATAGCTGCGCGCGAGACCGGAGAGGGACTTCTCGAGCAGTTCGCCGTCGCCGCCTCCGGCTTCGGCTTCCTCGATCGCGATGGTGTAAAGAATCTCGGCCTTCTCCCAGTCGCCTTCATTGAACGCGGCGTCCGCGTCCTTCATGCAGTGGGTCCATAGGCCGTACGGATCCATGCCGCCAGTTTAGCGTCCGCCCCGCAGACCGCAAAGTTTTTGTTTCAGGACCTTCGGGGCGGCATTTGCACCGGTGCAACAAGCCCGGCCACGCGAACCGCGAATTCATTTGTAAACAAATATTCTCTTATGACGTATACATAAGTAAAGGTGTATGCCGAGGACTGGAGCGCGTACCCTATGGGGTACAATATAGAGCCATGACCGAAACGACCCCCATGCCCGCCGGTCGATCCCCCGCACCTGCCGGCGACGGCGAAAAGATCTGCTACTGTTTCGAGGTTTACGAAAAGACCATCGAACAGGCCGTGCGCGCCTTCGGCCTGCGCACCGTCGACGAGGTCAAGCAGGCGACCAAGGCCGGCTGCGGCTGCCACACCTGTCACCCGGAGATCGAGGAGATCCTGGCGCGCTGCGCGCGCGGGGCGTTCCGCTTCCCCGCGGGGAACCCGGCGCCCCTGCCCCCGGCCCTGAGGCCCCTTCGCCGCAGCTGAACGAGGAAGAACGACATGGCGGAACCCAAACTCTTCACCGTCGCCCAAGCCGAGAAGGCCCTGCCGCTGGTTCGGCGCATCGTCTCGGACATCGTGAGGACCTACCGCCGCCGGCACGAAGTGCTGGCCGAGCGGCAGGCCATGAGCGCGCGCCTGAATCCCGGAAGCGACGCCGAGGCCCGCGCCTTCGAACTCGAACGCACCATACAGACGCTCGCCGACGAGATCCTGCGCTACCAGCAGGAACTCTTCGACATCGGCGTGGAACTGAAGGACTACCGCATGGGGCTGATCGACTTCTACAGCCGCTACGGCGAACGCCTGGTGTACCTGTGCTGGAAGCTGGACGAGGGCGACCGCATCGCCTTCTGGCACGAACTGGAGGACGGTTTCGTCGGCCGCCAGCCGCTGTCCGACGAACACCGCGCGGCCTTCGAAGGCACGCCGGCGGCGGCCAAGAAGATGCGCAGCACACGAAAACAGGAACTGCCCTGATTGCGGATTGCGAATAGATGCAATCGTTGCAGCGAGGTTGGCAAGGCCCCAGTTCAGGAAGGCATGAAGCGGGAACCTGTAACGGAACGTTTGTCGTCTCGCTCCAGTTCTACACTTAGCGAGGCCTCTCCACCCTTCGCATAGTAGAAGACAATGTTTTCCAGGTCCTCGTCCGGTTCACCCAGGAGACTTTTGGCTACCGCCAATGTTTCAGGAAAGGTAGCTTTGCAGAAGATGCGCTCATAAATCCATTGCAAAGATCCTGCAGTCTTACGCGTCCGCCACTGTCTTAAATTCTGTTCCTTCTCCTCTTCAAACGCCACATCTCGCGGCTCCATAGTGCAGTTTCCTCACCCCTCGCTCTTTGCCCCTGCCTCATTCGGGAAGTGCTTCGCGAGCAGGTCGGCGGCGAGGGTCACGGCCGTGCAGAGGCCTTCGCCAGGCTTGCCGTCTCGCATGCCCTTGGCCGCCGCGTCGCGTACGGGCCTGAGGGCCTCGCTGTCGATCTTCGCGCTGGCGGACTCGTCGGCAAGTACCGCGACCTGGCGTTCGAAGACCGAGACGTAGATCAGCACGCAGGGTTTGCCGGTGCGGCCCAGGGTCATCGTGCGCTGCGCGGCTTCGCGCACCCGCTGCGTCATCAGCGCGCGACCGGCGACGGCGAAGCGCAGCCAGTCGCTGCGGGCCAGCACCAACGCGCCGAAGAGGAAGGCCACGAGTTGCGCGGGAAGCAGCCAGTGCAGGCCGACGATGCCGTCGTGCGCGCCGCGCCACAGCAGAACGCTGACGGCCACCGCCGCGAAGACACCCACCAGGTCCGCCGCGCGTTCGTAGTTCGAACTGCGCGCCGCCACCACCGGGCAGACGGTACCCGCCGACTGCTCGGCGGCCGCGCCCACGGCGCCGCCCAGGCGTTTGACCTCTTCTTCGCTCATGAATCCCGCCGCCGGCATGCGCGCGTCCCCGCCGATAATCGGCCCGAAATTACCAGGTGGTCCAGGTGCTCGAACGAAGCGCGGCGCGTTCGGCCGAGCCCGCCCGAAAGACCTCGCCCGTCCCCGCCTCGCCGCCGTCGCCACGCCCGCCGAGCATCCAGCAGAGCATGCCCAGCAGGATCGGCAGGCCGAAGAGGAACCCGGCGACGTACCAGGCCTCGGACTCCTTCGTGATCATCACGTACAGCAGGCCCAGCAGATGCAGCGCCAGGAGGATCCAGACCCAACTGGCCGCCAGGAACCGCCCCAGCGGCACGAACAAAGGTTGCTCGGCGAGGTGGCCCTGGTGCAGCACCGAGACCAGTTCCGCCACGCCGGCGCGGATCGCGGTGGCGACATCGATCTGCCGCTCGTTGCCTTCGCGGTCGTGCCGCTTCAGCCGAGGGATGATGACCTGGTCGATGATCTCCTGCACCGACTTGTCGTACCGGTCGCCCCATCCCAGCCCCTTCTGCACGCGCAGCTTCTCGTCCTTCAGTGCCAGGATCAGCACCACCGCGTACTCCGGTTTCTTGCGCCCGGCCTGGAGCTGGCCCAGCAGCTGCAACCCGACCTCTTCCAGCGACCCGCTGGTGTCCCCGGTCTCGCTGAGGTGATTGAGCACCACCACCGCGAGCGGGTAGCCGTCGAGCCGGTAGTGTTCCTCGCAGAGACTCTGGATGCCCGAGAGGTCCATCGCCGAGAGCAGGCCCGTAGTGTCGTAGACGTGGCGGTCGAGCCGGAAGCGCATACCCATCGGCGGCGGCGGCGGGCCCTGGTAGCGCAGGGAGGTGGGACCTTCCCCGCTTTTCTCCGCCTCCTCGGTCTTTTCGTCGCCCGACTTCTCCGTCTCGTCCGATTTCGCAGCGTCCTCGGTCTTTGCTTCGGACTCGGCGGCGGCCGCCGGCGCGCCGCTGGAAGAGGTGGCGGCCGGCGACGGGCTTTCGCCGCCCGCGCACAGCCCGGCCAGCGACAGAACCAGCCCGGCCAGAAGGATCCCGGCCTGCACTGGGTGCGGCCTCCGCATTGCGCTCGCCATCGCCATCAGGGGCGCCCCCTTCCAGCCAGCAATTGCCTTAAGTCGCATCCTTTTACCATGAAGCAGGGCCAGCGCCCTCCCCGGAAATGTAGGCCCGGACCGGCCCGCGCGGACAAAAAAGCGCCGCCTTCCGGCGGGACCGAAAGGCGGCTTGTGGGGGTGTACCTACATAAAGGAGGCAAACGCGTCTAGAATTCCTCGGGCGTCGGTGCCGCTAAAGCCTCCTCCTTGAACCACGCGGGCGTGCCCTCGGCCTTGGCCCTGGCGCCGGGTGCGAAGCTGCGGATGACGAGGCAGCCGCCTTGGCCCTCGAGCTTCTTGTATAATGCAACGTGCAAGGCGTTTCCGTCGCTGCCGAAGTGGAGTTCGCTCGCGCCGCTGCCCAGGGCCTCAAACAGGCGCTGGTTGAACCAATGCGCACCCTGGTCGGCGGTGAAGCGCACCCTGGCCCAAACCTGGGTCGATTTGGGTTCGTAGCCGGGCTCCTTCCAAACGCTGCCGAAGCCGTCCCTCGACGTTTGCCCGAAGGCCAACCCGCCGGACCACAGGCTCAGCCGCGGCATGCCCGGCAGTTGCTCCATCATCGTAGCCGGCTCCGTCAGTCGCACGCGCGGCATCCACGACTTGCCCAGATCGCCGCTCTGCAGCAGGTAGCACGTCTGCGTCTGCTTCATGACATCGTCCACGCCTTCGGGTTGCTGGAAGGCGAGGACCGACAGGGCCAGGCGGTCGCCCGAGTGGCAAAGCGAGATGGGCTCCGAGAGCTTGTCCACCGTGTTCGAGCCCGCCTCGGGCGCGAAGGCGATGGCGTTCTGGCTCCAGGTCGTACCGCCGTCGGCCGTGCGGACGTGCAACATCCCGGCCTTGTTCGTGATTACGAACCCCGCGCGGTCCTGGTCCGCCGCCCACGCGCAGGTCTCGCCGCCGCCGGACCAGACGCCCGCCGGCTTGGGACAGGCCAGCGTCTCGCTGCGCGCAACGACGTGCCGCATCAGCGTGCGCGGCTTCGCCAGCAACGCGAAGGCCCATACGCTGCCGCCGGCGAGGTACACCTTCGCGTCGCCCAAGTGCTCGCCGCCCGAACCGTCGGTCTCCCAGACGGCCTCGGGACTGGAGAAATCCCCGCCGGCCCGCCGCAAACGCCATTCGGCGCGCACGGGACTGGGCGCGTCGCGCATCATCTTCAGGGCCTCGGTTCCGGTGGCTTCGCGCATTTCCCTGGTCAGGCGTGTGACGAGCCCGAGCACGGCGCAGTTGCCTTCCGCGTCCAGTGCCACCGAGCCGCTCTCGTAGTCCGCGAACGTCTCCGTCGTGCGCCACGTCTGCCCGCCGTCGCTCGATTCGACGAGCGTCAGCGGCGCCGTGAAGCCTACCGGGCGCGGCGCGCCGGCCAGAACGGCGACGAAACGTCCGCTGGCGGCAACGGAAACGGGAACTAGTTCCCCCGCCACGAAGCGCGGCGCCTGCCAGCGCGGCTGCGCGACCGCAGGCGGATTCTCGCCCTGCGCCGCAGGGACGGTGGAGGGCGAATCTATCCGGGGCACATCCAATACCGGTGCCGAGATGCTCGTGGGTGCCTGCGACCCTTGCATCGTGACGGATGCGGTCAAGAGGTAGTAGCACGCACTGCCGATAAGCACGGCGACCAGCAAGAGAAGTCCGGCGCCCGCGCCAGAACCTGAAGAGTAGGCTGTATTCGACACGACGGATGTACCTCCTGAGACCTCGGGCGCATTCATCTGAAACTTAGCGCCCGGAGAAACGACCGTCTCGGCCGGAGGTCCCTCGCTTCCGATGGGCTCGCCTGCGCCTCTTGCTGCGCCAGCGACAAGGCCCGCAAGCGCCGCGGGCTCCAGCGTCGCGGCCCAGGCGTCGGCCGACCGCGCCAGCGCAGCCAGGCCGGCGCCGACCAGGGCCACACCGGCCGTCGCGATGCCGCGCCGCATCAGGCGCTCGCGCAGTTCCTCGCGACCGCGGTGAAGCCGCTGCTTGCAGGCGTCGACGCTCAGACCAAGGTGCTCGGCAACCTGCGCAACCGTCAAACCCTGCAGGTGATGCAGGGCCAGGGCCTGGCTCGTTGCGTCGGGCAGGCGCGCCAGTTCCTGCCGCAGGACCGCGCGGGTCTCTTCGCGTTCGGCGAGCACTTCGGGCGGCGGTGCAGATTCACCAGACACGGCGGCCTCCCCTGCCACGCGCTCCTCCATTCGGCGGCGCGATGACGAAGCGCGCACGGCATCCACCGCCGCCGCGTGCGCACACGCCGCCACCCATGCCCGTACCGAACCGCCGGACCACTGCCCCGCCTCGAAGCCGCGCGCCACGCGGAGCAGCGCGGCCTGTGCCGCGTCGAGGGCCTCATCGGGCCGCCCCAGCACCGCGTGAGCCGCGCGCGCAGCCACGGCCGCGTGGCGTTCCAGCAGCGCCTCGAGAGCCGCGCGGTCGCCGCGGTTGGCCCGCTCGGCCAGCGCACGGTCTTCGCTCAAACAGCGTTCGGATGGCGTGTCGGCCATGGAAGCCGCCGTACCTGGATAACGCATCGAAAGCTACCTCCGGCCGGCCGCCCCGCCGGAGGCATTCCCCGGCAACCGGCAGCATCGGCCTTCGGTGCGTGGCCGTATGCGGCGCGGATGCGGTGACAGGATTTCTTGAGCATTTTCATGCCCGCCAACCTGCACGAAGTGCAGCTCTAACTCGTGCGCCATCCGCCTCTTTGTTTATTACGGGAATGGGAGATTTCCTCGAGGAGAATTGGCAACCTCACTCGCCCTAGCCGCACGAAGAATTCCAAGCAGTTCCCCGCATCGGTCTGCCCATGCAACCACCGCCGGAACCGCGCACGCCGCCCCGATTTTTTGTTACCCCCCTCTTTCCCTAAGGGGTATTACCCTAGGGAAAAGTGATCATGAAACTCGCCCTGCTCATCCTGCCGCTCACAGGAGCCCTCGCCATGGGCCCGCGTGCCCGCGCCGCCGATGCAAACAATGCGAAGCCCGAGCGTCCACTTCTGGGCGCGATCCGCTGGGACGCCTGGAGCGGCGGAAAGGTAACCGCCGAGGTGGAGCGCAGCCTGAGCCCCAAGAAGCATCATTTCCGCCTGCCCTTCTACGCAAAGGTGCTCTCCGACGAGAAGGTTGAGATCCACGGCGGCACGCAGCAAGTGATGGACCGCGAGATCGCCTATGCCGCGGACGCCGGCATCGACTACTGGGCCTTCCTGATCTACCCGGAAGCCAGCGAAATGACCGTCGCGCTGAAGATTTACCTCGCCAGCAAGGAGAAGAGCCGCATCCGGTTCGCTACGATCCTGCACCATCAACTCGAAGGAAAGAAAGAGGACTGGCCAGCCTTCCAGGCGCGCATCGTGGGCCTGTGGAGGGAGCCGACCTACCAGACGGTGCTTGGCGGCCGCCCGCTGGTCTACATGTTCCACACGAGTCTCAAGGAAACGGAAGCCTGGCGCTTCAAGTCCCTGCGCGAGGCCGCCAAGGCCGCGGGCCTGAAGGACCCGTACCTCGTGTACATGGGTTTCAATCCACAGGGCGACTGGGCCACAGCGCGGGCACTGGGCTTCGACGCGCTCTCGGCCTACGCGCTGCCCGGCGAGGGCTCCTTTGCCGGGCTGGCAGCACGGGCCGAGAAGAAGAACGAGAACACCTGGCGCGACGTAAAGGCGCCGGCGATCCCGCTGGTTACGACAGGCTGGGACAAGCGCCCCCGCATGGACCATCCCGTCAGCTGGGAGATGGACCACGACTACCACCGGACGAGGACCTATACCGAGACCGCCACACCCGAAGAGATCGCGGCGCACGCCGCGCGTACGCTGGAGTGGACGAAAAAGAACCCCGATGCCTGCCCCGCGCAGACCGTAATCGTCTACGCGTGGAACGAGAACGACGAGGGCGGCTGGCTGGCGCCGACGCTCAAGGCCGACGGCACCCCCGACACTGTGCGACTCGACGCGCTCAAAAAGGTTTTACGAAAAGAATAATCCGCCGTCGTTCCGGACCGGCCGGCCGATTCAACTGCTGCTCGCCACCGCGCGTTCCTCGGCGATCCACCTCCGCGCGGCTTCGATCTGATCGAAGTCGAAGTAGCGCACCTTGGCGGTGGTGAACGGCCGACAGAAGGCGCTCATCCGCTCCTGCCATTTCTTCTCACCGACGACGGCGATGCATTCGATGTCGCGGAGATGCTTCACGTCGAACTTAATGTCCTCCCATAGCGCGCCGATCTTCCAACCGTGGAAGTCGTGCATCACCACCAGCACCCGCAGCTTGCCGTATTGCGCGAGCAAGCGTTCGAATTCGGGCACGAAACGCGCATAGTCCTCCTTTTCAAGCGTGCCTTCCATGTGCGCTTCCAGCACTTTGCCGCCCTGCGTCTCTTCCATGCGTACACCCATTGCAGTCCTCCTTTTAATTGACCTCCCTTTGGATCGTCGCGGCGCGCCGCAGCGGCTTCAATACGCACGTCGTGCCGTTTGAAACTCGCGCGAACAAATATTATCTTTACGAGTGGAGCCAGCCCGCAAGCAAGGAACCTGCCATGAAGGCGGATTTCGCGAATTTCATTCTTCGCCGCGCCCCATCGGAGCACCCCTGACCGCATGGATATCCTAGTTGGAACCCCTCAGTGCCCGCACCTGGGCTTCGACGGCAAGGGCGGGCGCCCGTGCTGCCGCGCCGACGACGAGACGCGCCGCGCCTGCGGCAAGTGGGCACCCAATCCCGCCGCGCGCAAGGCCGCCGCGCAAGGCGCCCTCGAAGAGGAAGCGTGGTTCTGCACGGTGCTGGGCGCCGACAACCTGCCGCCCGAAGCGCTGCGCGCGAAGGCTCGCGCGCTGGCGGAGGAACGCGGCGCCGCGCGCGAAGCGCCCGGCGGAAAGTTCCGCCCGCCGGACAAGGTCACCGGCGCGCGAGAGCCGCGGCCGGACCGCGCACAGGACTTCGACGCCGCCGACCCCGGCCAGCCGGTGATCCCCACGCAAACGCTGCGCAACGAAGGCAAGCGCCCGGCGCGGCCCAACGACCCCTGCCCGTGCGGCAGCGGCCGGAAGTTCAAGAAGTGCTGCGGACGCGGCTGCTAGCAGCTACTTGCCTTCGGTCTTTTCTTCCATCTTGGGTTCGGGATTGGCGGCCTGGGCGGCCTCGAGGATCTTCGCGTTGTCGATGCGAACCTTGTAGTCGGGGTTGGCGTGCCCGAACAGGACCTTGCCGTCCGAGCCGACCAGGTACGCTGCGGGCACCGGCAGGCACCAGTCGCTGGAAGACAGGTCGAGCTTGTACTTCTTGTATTTCTCGATGGTTCCTTCGTCGAGCCGAAAGGCGAGCTTGAAGCCCTTGGCCGCATTCAGGCCGGTATCGCTGAGCAGGGTGTACCCTAGGCCGCCCTTCTGAGCGGTCTCGCCGGCCTTCTCCGGCGCGTCGGGGCTGACGGCCAGGATCTGGAAGCCGGCGGCCTTGAGCTCGGCCTGGATCTTCTGGATCTCCGCGAGGTGCTTGTTGCAGTACGGACACCACCCGCCGCGGTAGAAGATCACCAGCGCAGGCTGCTTCTTCAGCTCGGCGTGCAGGTCGAAGGCTTCGCCCGCCGCCGTCTTCAGCGTTAGCGCGGGCACCACGTCGCCCGCCGCCAGGCCCTTGGCGTCCTCGGGCCGGGTCGCGATGCCGCCCGCACCGTCCTCGCCCCAGGCCAAGCCCGCGCAAAGGCTTCCAAGCCCGACGACCGCCAGAATTTCACGCCCGGTACCAAGCATGAAAGACTCCTTATTGTGCGATCTGCATGGGCGATCCGGACAACAGGCCGCCACGGAAAAGGGGAAGCATTCCTGCCCATTAAGAACGCACAGGCCGCAGTGAATATTCCGCCCGCCGCATGGAATTTTTGCGGCTGGGCCGCGTTTTTTTACCACACGGGAGGCCGAGCCGTTCGTCCTACTCCCAGGGAATTGCGATTGGATCGGGCGTCGGGCTTGGTATCGTGATCCCCTGGTGCTTTTATCCCCCATTGGAGAAGATCCATGAAGACCCGCTTTACGCTGTTGCTGTGCGCCGTAGCGCTGGTGTTGTCCGTCCAGGCCAGTCACGCCGAGGACGAGTTCTGGATGACGGACTTCGAGGCCGCCAAGGCCAAGGCCGCCAAGGAGAAGAAGGACCTGCTCATCGACTTCACCGGGTCCGACTGGTGCGGCTGGTGCATCAAGCTCAAGAACGAGGTCTTCGTACACGACGCGTTCAAGAACGAAGCGCCCAAGAGCTTCGTCCTGGTCGAGCTGGACTTCCCGCGCAACAAGGAACTACCCGAAAACCTCCAGGCGCAAAACAAGAAGCTCAGCGAGACCTACGAGATCCAGGGCTTCCCCACGATCCTGCTCACCGACGCCGAAGGCAAGCCCTACGGCCGCACCGGCTACCAAGCCGGCGGTCCCGAGGCCTACCTCAAGCACCTCGGCGAATTGAAGGGCCGCCAGGCCGAGTGGGATAAGCTCCTCGCGGACGCCGGTAAGGCCGAGGGCGTCGAGAAGGCCAAGCTGCTCGATGCGGCGCTGGAAAAGATGGCCGTCAGCGGCGTCCAAGGCTCGTCGAAGGGCCTGATCGCGGAAATCAAGAAGCTCGACGCCGAGAACCAGGCCGGACTCAAGGCCAAGTACGAAGGCCGCGAGAAACTCGACACGATCGTCGACGGCCTCAACAACGGCGACGACGCCGACACCGCCGTCAAGAGCCTCGACGGCCTGATCGACAGCAAACCCACCGCTGAGGTCGCGCAGAAGTCCCACTTCATCAAGGGCCAGGTCCTGCTGCGCATGAAGAACGACAAGGCCGGCGCCATCGCCTGCTTTAAGAAGGCCGCCGAGGCCGATCCCAAGTCCGAGATGGGCCAGCAACTGCCCGAGTTCATCAAGAAGCTGGAAAACCCCGACGAAGGCGGCCACCACCCCGGCGACGGTCACGGCCACTAAACTTCTCGACTCGCTCGTGAAGGATGCGGGGCGGCCGAATAACGGCCGCCCCGTTTTCTTTTTCGCCGACCGATAGATCGCAACTCTTTTTGTATCAATGGGTTACATCTTTCGATTTTCCTGCCAATCTGAGCTTGTTCGCCGCACAATAGGCGGGTCTGGATCGTCGGCCCGTGAATGGCACGGGCATTCGAAACGAGGGCCTTGATGACGCAGGCCACCACCGAATCCGCCGACCTGGACCTCCTGGCCCGGGTGCGGGATGCGCGCGACGCGGAGGCCTTCGCCGCGCTGCTGACGCGGCATCACGTCGCGGCCTACAGCCTGGCCTGCCACCTGCTCGGCAACCGCGAGCGCGCGGAAGACGCCTTCCAGGAAGCCTGCCTGCGGGCCTGGCGTTTCGCGAATACCCATCGCGGCGAAGGCTCCGTGCGCAGCTGGTTCCTGCGCATCGTCGCCCGCGAATGCCTTCGGCACCTCAAGCGCGAACGGCGCAAGGCGGTGAGTATGGACGATGCCAACATAGAATCGGCCGTCGATTCGGCGCGTCTGCCCGAACGGGCGCAGCCCGAGGATCAGGCCGTCTCCACCGAGCAGTCCGAAGCGCTGCGGCGCTGCCTCGAACGCCTGCCGACACTGCACCGCCGTGTCGTGGCGCTGTATTACGGCGCGGGGCTGGACCAGAAGGAGATCGGAGCCGAACTGGAGATCAGCCAGCAGGCCGTATCCAACAAACTTCAGGACGCCCTCGCGCGGCTGCGCACGCTGCTGAGCGGTGCCGGCATCGCGGCCGCCACGCCGCTGCTGCAGGGCGAGCGCCTCGCCGAACTCATGCAGAGCGGCCAGCAGCCGCCCGCGAGCCTGACTCATGCGCTCTTTGCAGAACGGAGTTGGGCCTCCCCGCATGCAAAGCTGGCCGGCGAGAGCCTGAGGCACAGCCGCCGCGCCGCCGGCATTGCCGGCGCCTCCGGCACCTGGGCCGCGCTGGTGGTGATCCTTGCCGCCGCCACCGCAGGGGGCATCTTTGCCATGCGCACGCTGCTGCCGGAGGAGTCCACGCAATATACGCCCGCCGCTGCTCCGGCCCCTGCGCCCCCCGCACCTCCACGGCCCGCCGAGCCCGAACCGATCCGCCTCGAGTGGGACTTCACGAAGGGCGGCATGGACGGCATCGAGGTCGTCGCAGGGACGTTGCGGTACCGCGTCGCGGACGGACGCGGCCGAGCGGAGATCCCCCAGGGCGAACAGGCCGTGTGGCGCTTCCCGCCCGTACCCGCTGAGCGCGCCTACCGCGTGACGGCCGATTGGCGCAACTCGATCCGCGGCACCTTCCTGGTCGGCGCCGGCGTGTCGAAGGACGGATTCCGGACGCCGATGCGCAGCTACCTGCTCATCCCCAGCCCCGGCGCCTATGTAGACAAGAAGTACACGACGGAATGGTACTTCTTCGGCCGCTTCATGCTGATGTACCAGGACGGGAAGCTGTATCAGTTCAGCGAATACAAGAAGGCACATGCAGGCGAGATCGCCTTGTTCATGAACGGCTTCCGGACCAGCTACGACCGCCTGCTGATCGAGTCCCTGCGCGAGGACGAAGTCGAGCCCCTGCGCGCTGAGGCCCAGCGGCTAATGGCCGCCAATCCCCATCCGGACGAATATACGCGGGAAGGCCAGCGCCTTTGGGACTTAAGCTACGTACCGGTCCCGAAAGAGAACCAGTAGCCGGCCCAGCTCAAAAGGGCCACCGCCGGGCCTAAAAAACCGGACCAAATCGCACCTCCCTGTCAACAAAAAAAGCACCGTTCCGGGCGCGAAATTCCCGCGCAGGGGCCCGTGCCTCGTTGTGTCCCGTTTCGCTATGAAAACGCCCAATTTCGCCTTTTCGGTCGCTTGGCGGGAAGGGCCTTTTCCGCTATAATTTCAGGATTGAAAATGAGGCTCGCGAAACGGCCCGGAAGGCCCAGGAAAAACCCCGCCCAAGGCATCCCGGCGGCGGGTTGCCCCCGGACCACCAACCCCTAGCGGCGGGACCACATATGTCCGACACGATGAAAGAAGCCTCGACCAGCGCGGTAGCCAACGGCTCGCACGTCGACGCCGGGCAATACAACGCCGACGACATCAAGGTGCTGGGTTTCCCAGAAGCCATTCGCAAGCGCCCCGGCATGTACGTCGGCGGCACCAACGAAAACGGCCTGCACCACTGCGTCTACGAAGCCGTCGACAACGCCGTCGACGAAGCCATGGCCGGCTACTGCACCGGGATCAAGGTGCACATCAGCGAGGACGGCAGCATCTCTGTTGAGGACGACGGCCGGGGTATCCCCGTCGCCGAGCACCCCGAGAGCAAGGTCAGCACGCTGGAGGTCGTTCTGAGCGAGCTGCACGCCGGTGGCAAGTTCGGCGACACCAAGGGCTACAAGGTATCGGGCGGCCTGCACGGCGTCGGAATCAAGTGCGCCAACGCGCTGAGCGAATGGTTCCGCGCCAAGGTCTGGCGCGACGGCGGCGTATGGGAGCAGCGCTTCGAGCGCGGCGTAAAGTGCGCCCCCGTCGCCCGCACAGGCGACGCCTCCCGCACCGGCACACAGATCAGCTTCAAGCCCGACCCGCAGATCTTCCCTAACCCGAACGTAAAATACGAGATTCTGGCTAAGCGCTTCCGAGAGATGGCCTTCCTCAATCCCGGCTTGAAGATCAGCATCACCGACGACCGCCAGGGCAAGAGCGAGGTCTTCTGCTACCCGGGCGGCCTGAGGACTTTCGTCGAGCACCTCAACGCGGGCCGCACCGTCATCCACAAGGACGTCATCCATTGCTCGTCGCAGGCCGCCGATATCAGCGTCGACGTGGCCTTCCAGTACAACGACGGCTACGAAGAACGCATCTTCTGCTTCGCCAACGCCATCAACACCGCCGGCGGCGGCACGCACCTGTCCGGCTTCAAGACGGCCCTCACCCGCATCTTCAACAAGTACGCCAAGGACAACAACTTGCTGAAGGACAAGGACCCGCAGATCTCCGGCGAAGACCTGCGCGAAGGCCTGGCAGCCGTGATTTCGGTGAAGATCCCCGAGCCCCAATACGACAGCCAGAACAAGTTCCGCCTCTGCAATGCCGAAGTCGAAGGCCTGGTCAACAGCATGGTCGGCGACAAACTCAACGAGTTCGCCGAGAACCACCCCAAGATCGCCGGCGACATCGTCAAGAAGGCCGTCAGCGCGGCCATCGCGCGCGAGGCCGCCCGCAAGGCCCGCGAACTGGCGCGGCGCAAGAGCGCCTTCAGCGGCGGCGGCCTGCCTGGAAAACTCGCCGACTGCCAGTCCCGCGACCCGGACGAGAGCGAGCTGTTCATCGTCGAAGGCGACAGCGCAGGCGGCAGCGCGAAGCAGGGGCGGGAGCGGCGCTACCAGGCCATCCTGCCGCTGCGCGGCAAGGTGCTGAACGTCGAGAAGGCACGCCTGGACAAGATGCTCTCGAACGCCGAAATCGCCACCCTGATCCAGGCGATCGGGACGAACATCGGCGACGAGTTCACCCTCGACAAGCTGCGCTACGGCAAGATCATCATCATGACCGACGCCGACGTCGACGGCAGCCACATCCGCACGCTGCTGCTGACGTTCTTCTTCCGCCAGATGCCGCAACTGATCGAGAGCGGCCACGTCTTCTGCGCGCAGCCGCCCCTTTTCAAGGTGCAGCGCGGCAAGAAGGTCGAGTACGTCTCCTCCATCGACACGATGAACGAGACCTTCCTCAAACTGGGCATGGAGGGCACGCGCCTGGAAATCGCCGGCCGCGAAGCCCAGCTGGAAGCCGGGGACCTGGAGCGCCTGACCAAACCGCTGCTGCGCCTGGAGCGCATCAAGGCCAACCTGAAACGCAAGGGCATCACCTTCGACGAATACCTGCGCGAGGAGGACGAAGGGGCCTTCCCCGAATGGCACGTCTCGGCGATGGGGGAGGAGAAGTACTTCTTCGACGAAGCCGACGCCGAGAAGTTCCGCGAAGAGAAGCTGGCGATCCTGGTCGCGCAGATGCAGGCCAACGGCGAGAACGGCAACGGTTCGCCCAAGCGCCCCGCCAAGGCCAGCAGCGACACGCAGACGGAGATCGCCGCCGACGAGGTGGACGCCGAAGCGCTGGCCTCCGAGGGCGACAAGGGCCAAGCCACCCTGGCAGCCGCGGGCATGGGCATCGAGATGCGGCACCTCAACGAGGCCCAGGCGCTGACCGAGTCGTTCTCGGACCTGGCGAGCCTGGGCTTCGCGCGCGCCGAATACACGGAGACCACCTCCGCCGACACCGGCTATAAGTTCCGCGTGCTGGAGAGCAACCAGACCGAGCACGGCGCGGCGTCGCTGGCCGAGGTCCTGGACAAGATCCGCGACCTGGGCAAGAAGGGCATGGACGTGCAGCGCTACAAGGGACTAGGCGAGATGAACGACGAACAGCTTTGGGAGACGACCATGGATCCCAAGCAGCGCGTCCTGCTGCGCGTGAAATTGGAAGACGCCCTGGCCGCCGACGACATGTTCAAGATCCTGATGGGCGAAGGCGTAGCCGCGCGCCGCGAGTTCATCGAGCAGCACGCGCTCGAGATCACCGACCTGGACGTATAAGCACTCGTCCTATCGGTGGCGGGGAAACCAGGTGAGGAGCGTTTCCCAAAAACAGCCGCAAACGAATAAGACGCATGCCGCAAAAACCACGTCAACCAGCATGCTAATTCTTCGGCATTCCGGATGCATAGTTCGCCACCACGGCGCCGGATCTTCCCAATATATGTCAACCTGATAGTCAATCAGAAGCGGGTAGCCTCGACCACTATCTTCTCCGACCTGGATACCTCCCGAATCCCAGACGACGCCTCGATACTCCATAAGATTCAGACTAAGCAACATTCCCGATGCCAGCACCGACACAAGAGTGGTGCCGGCATGCGCTCTCGGCCGAAGGCCTTTCATTAGACGAAATCCCTCATCGCACCAAGATACACGCTCTACAGGGCTCTAGTTTGCTGATTCTGCCCGCCCCACTCGTGCATTTTTCAATGGCACAGGTCTTGCATTTCCTCCCTCCAACGAAGGCAGGTGTCCTGAAAACCGGAGGGCTTCCCCATGGCAGACCCCACGACACGCCGCCGGCTGGGCGAGACGTCCATGTTCCTGGAACCGCTGCGATCGTCGCCGGCGGGCTTGGTGCCCGCCCCAAGCGCCGACGACACCCTGAGAGTCATGGCCCGCAACCTCGTCGCGGTCTACGAGCTCAACGGCTATTCCCCCGCTGCCTTGGTAAAGGCCATCCGGCGGCAGGACCTGTGCCAGCAGACCTTCAGGCACCTGCTGATCGAGTTGGAGATTGCGATGGTGCGCGGCAAACTGCGCGCCCAGGAGATCGAGGAAGCCATCCGCTACGTGAAGACCGCCTGGACCGTAGAGCCCTGCGCGTCGTACGACACGACCGATGCTTGACGTGAAGCAGCAGGCGTAGAAAAGGCGGCGAACGGGGCTCTGCGACCTCCGTCCGCCGCCTTCGTTTTCGGCCTGCGAAGGTTGGCGCCTGCTACGGCGCGGCGGCCTCAATGGCGATAGATTCGTTCTCCGCCAGATTCCCGCCCTTGACCGTGTAGGCCTTGCTCGCCTCGCCCGCCCCGATCTTCTCTTCGTGCTTGCCGCCCTTCCAGGTGTGGGTGACGGTCAGCGGCACGCCCCCGGCGCGCTTGTAGTGCACATAAATGCCGTCGCAGCGAATGAAGCGCCCGTCGCCGCCCTCGGTAAAGTACTTCACCAGCACGCTCTTGCCGGGCGTCCTTTCGAGCTTGCTCTCGCGGACGGCGCCTTCGCCGGGCGTGCAGCCCAGGCTGTAGGCCTTTCCGGCGGCGGCGTCCAGCGTCCCGTCGACGCACTGCATCCAGTGTTCCTCCGGATGGTCGGCTTCGTCCTTGGCGATGGGCTGCTTACAGGCGGTGACCCAGGTCTTGCCGTCGTCGAGCGAGAACTGGATCCCATTGAAGGTGCCGCCTTTGCGTGAGCCGAACATGCCGCCGGCCGTCACGCGGGTGATCTCGCCCGGCGCGTCGACCTTGAAGACCACGCCGCCCTTGTTGCCCGTAAAGGCCACGTGCCCGCTGATGGCCTCGTTGAAGGACGCGAAGCCTTCGAGGTTATGCGCGAGGCGCTTGAGCTCGTCTTCGCTGGCCGAGATGTCGGGTTGGTAGAGGATGCAGTCGGTGTCGCCGCGGGTGAAGGTCATCTTCGTCTCGCCGTCGACGAACGGCAAACTGGCGGGGCTGCACTGGCCCCGGAAGGTGCTCTTGTAGGCCTTCACGCCGGAGGCCGCGCCCTGGAAGGCGAGCTTGACCCACCAGCCGTAACGCGCGGCTAGCTTGGGCGTGACGTCGACTTTGAAAGTCTTGCCGCCGGTGTGAACGTCCTGCCAGGACTTGCCGCAGTCGAGGCTGATCGAGACGGTGCCGTTGCCGCCGGCGAACTCGCCTTCCAACACCGCGCCGCCCACATCGTCGTCGGGGTTGGGCAGTTCCTTCGGCGCGCCGGCGCAACCGTAGGGGCTGTAGTAGTTGTAGACGACCTCGGCCGGCGCATCGTCCTTCTCGGCCCTCAGGAACGGCGCCGCCGCGGCGTGCGCGACGTTCGTCTTCGCGAAGATGCCATCCAGGCAGGCGGGCTTTGCCAGGGGCGCGTCGTAGACGAGTTCCCAGTTGCCGAAGCGCGCGACGTTGCCTTCCTTGTAGAGGTAATAGGTCAGGTCGCGGTTGGGGCCCTGCCCGCGGTTCTTGTTTAGGCGCGAAAGGTGCTCGCTGCCGGCCCACGGCGAGGCGTAGTATTGGAAGTCGGGGCCCCATTGGCGCGTGAACCACCGGGTGAATTTCTCGCCCGCGCGCAAGGT
The DNA here is from genome assembly GCA_023150555.1 of Planctomycetota bacterium. GTDB lineage: Bacteria > Planctomycetota > SZUA-567 > H5-PLA8 > H5-PLA8 > JAKLKQ01. The sequence goes on along the minus strand of JAKLKQ010000019.1, from coordinate 16,000 downwards.
CAGGTTCATGCTGTGCGCGCCGACCTTGCGCCCGTACATGCCGAATTGCAGCCCGATATGGAGACAGGCCAGCTCGCCCTTGGGCTTGTCGTACTTGAAGTAGATGTCCGGCGTCTTCTCGTGGGTTTCCAGGATCAGGCTGTGGTCGGCCTTGATCTCGTCGGTGGAGGGCACGGTGCCGTCCTTGCGGCGCACGAAGCCCATCATGTCGACGTCGAAGAGGTGCCATCCGCCGCCGTACTTGATCTCGGGAACGGTGTGGCCGTCGACGCCGCCGATGCGGCCCTTCAGGCCCACGGCGTTGGCCATGAAATTGACGTACCAACTCTGGCTGCCGCAGATCGCGTAGCCGTACACGTTCAGGGCCTTGATGGTGTCCATGAGCTTGGTGACTTCGCCGGAGTACTTGCGCGTCTTGTCCGCGCTGGGTTCTTCGGGCGCGTTGTGGTGGTACAGGCGGTGGACCAGGAAGTAGAAGATCGCTTCGGCTTTCTCCTGGTCGCTCATGCCGGGCTTGAGGATCCCGGCGACAATCGTCTCGGCCGACGAACAGTCCACGTTCTTGTCGCTGACGACCTTCACGCCCGCCGCGACGGCCTCGCCCGCCGCCGCCGGACCCGGCGCGAGCAGGAACACCGCGCACGCTGCCCAGACGGCCATGGAACCGATGAAATGCCGCATCTCCGGCCTCCCTTGATAGCGTGAATAGTGCGTTGGAATCGGTATCCCCTCTACTGGCATACACCACCGAATCAGCCGCCGGCATGGGATTCCAGGGGCCGGCGCCCTCGTAACCGCATCGGCGGACTCGATTTGCGCGCAACGTGCGTGGAACCTTTCGGAGCCTGCGGGTAAGCTGCTCTCCTCGCGACCCAGGCATCAAACGGAGGATTTCGGACCGTGCACGTGCTGTTCGTCCACAAGAACTTTCCTGCGCAGTTCGGGCACATCGCCGGGCACCTGGTGAAACACCTGGGCTGGCGCTCGAGCTTCCTCTCCGAGACGTCGCCCGGGATGGTCAGCGGAATCCAGAAGATCCAATACAAGTTCAAGGAAGCCGATGGCAAGCAGGTCCACTACTGTTCGCGGCCGTTCGAGAGCAACACGCGGCAGGCCGCCGGGATCTACGAGGCCCTGAAGGCGCTGCGCTACAGCCTCAAGCCCGACTTGATCGTCGGGCATTCGGGGCTGGGGCCGACGGTCTTCCTGCACGACCTGTTCCCCGACGCGAAGGTGATCAACTATTTCGAGTACTTCTACCGCACAACCGGCAGCGACCTGGACTTCCGCAAGGAATGGGCCATCAACGAGTACGACATCCTGCGCGCGCGGTCGCGCAACGCGATGCTGCTGCTGGACCTGGAGTACTGCGCGGCGGGCTACGCGCCGACGAAGTTCCAGCGCGACCGTTTTCCGGAAGCCTACCGCGGAAAGATCCGCGCGCTGCACGACGGCATCCCCACCGACATCTGGCGCCGCCACGAAGGGCTCGAACGCGCCCTGGGCAAGCTGAAGATCGACGCCGACACGCGCATCGTGACCTACTGCAGCCGCGGCATGGAATCCATGCGCGGGTTCGACATCTTCATGCGCACGGCGAAGAAGATCTACGAGGCCTACCCCAAGGTCGTCTTCCTGATCGCCGGCAGCGATAAGGTCTGCTACGGCGGCGACCTGAAGTACATCCAGGAGAAGACCTTCAAGGAGTACGTGCTGAAGCAGGACAAGTACGACCCCAAGCGCCTGCTCTTTCTGGGCCGCGTGCCGCCCAGCGTGCTGGTTCGGATGTTCAACATCTCGGACCTGCACATCTACCTGACCGTGCCCTTCGTGCTCAGCTGGTCGATGCTCGACGCGATGGCCTGCGGCGCCGTGGTGCTGGGTTCGAAGACCGCGCCCATCGAGGAGTTCATCACCGACGGCGAGAACGGCCTGCTGGCCGACTTCTACGACGTCGACGGCCTGGCGAAGAAGGCCGTCGAAGTGCTGAAAGATCCGGCCGCACACCGGCGCCTGGGCGAGAACGCCATGAAGATGATCCAGGACCACTACAGCGTCGATGCGATCCTGCCGCAGATGGTGAAATTCTACCAGGACGTCGCCGCCGGAAGGGCGGTGACCGCGTGAGGGTCCTGATGGTCAACACGCCGTCCTCGCAGGATTTCAAGGGCGGCGACACCGTGCAGATGGTCAAGGCTGCCGAATGCCTGCGCGCGATGGGCGTGGACGTGGAAATCTCCTGCGACGCCACGCCCGACGGCACCGGCTTCGACCTCGCCCACGTCTTCAACCTGCGCACCATCGCCCAGACGCGCGAGCAGATCTACCACCTCAAGCGACAGGGCCTGAAGGTCGCGCTCAGCCCCATCTACCTCGACACCAGCATTCCGCTGTGGGGCAACCGCATCGTGCGCAACATCTTCGGCGTCGAGCGCCCCGAGCACGACATGGCGCCGCTGCTGAACCGCTTCGCCGCGCGCGATCTGACCGTTAAACAGGCCAAGGGCCCGCCCATCGGCCCCTTCACGCCCAACCGCCTGAGCCCCGACTACGACGACGAGCAGCGCGAGATCCTGGTCCACGTCGATTACCTGATGCCGAACAGCCTGCTCGAGATGAACGCACTGGTGAAGACCCTGCGCGTGACCGGCAAGCCCTTCACCGTGGTGCCCTACGGCGCCGACCCCAAGGTCTTCCTCGACCCAAAGCCCGACGCCTTCGTCGAGAAGCACGGCCTGCGCGAGTTCGTGCTGCAGGTGGGGCGCATCGAGGTCAGCAAGAACCAGGTGATGCTCTGCGAGGCGCTGCGTTCGTCGGGGCTCCAACTGGTCCTGATCGGGCACTCGCTTCAGACCGACTACCTGTCCTGGTGCAAGCGCGTCGGACCCAAGAACATGGTCGTGATTTCGCACCTGCCGCCCGAGGAACTCGCATCGGCCTACGCCGCCGCGCGCGTGCACGCGCTGCCGAGCTGGATCGAGACCTGCGGGCTGGTGACGATGGAAGCGGCGCTCGCCGGCTGCAGCGTCGTCTGCAGCATCGCCGGCAACGAGTTGGAGTACTACCGCGACTACCCCTACTACTGCGACCCAGCCAACACCGAGTCCATCGGCCAGGCGGTTACGCAGGCCTACGAGAACTTCGAGAAGGACGAGGCCCGCCGCGAGGGCCTGCGCAAGCTGATCCTTGAGGAATACACCTGGCAGCGCGCCGCCGAGCGCACGATGGAAGGCTACGAGCGCATGCTGGCGAGCAAGAGCTAGCAGTCCTTACATCTGGAACCCAAGCTCCAATTCAGCGGCAAACGAACAGGCCGTGGGCTCACGGCGCGGGAGCCTGCTTCGCCTCGGCCTCAGCGCACAGCCGCAGCAACAGGCCATCGCGCTGCTGCCAGCCGGAGCCCTCGAAGGCGGTCCACAGCATCGGCTGGCCCTGGTGCGTGCGAAGGTAGTGGCGCGCGCGTTCGTCGAGAGCCTCGCGAATGCGCTCCGCGAGCTCCGCTTCGAGGCCCGGCCGCTCAAGCGCCTGCTGCAGGAAGATCATCGCCTCGCGGATCTGCAGGCCCTCGCGGAAGACCTCGCTGCGCCACGTAGCCACGGGGCCGTTGGGCCCCGGAAAGAAAAACATCCGCGTGGACGCGCTGGGGCCCAGGTGCATGCCCTTGTCGCCGCTCAGCGCCCTGTAATTTCCTGGCTTGTTGCCGACCGGCAGCGGCCAGAAATCAAGGCCCACGCGCCCCACGCCGTTCAGGTTGCCCTGCAATGTGGCTTCCTCCACCGCGCGCCAGGCCGCCGCGGGGGAACTCTCGTAGAGGTGATGGATGCAGGCCACGCCGTAGCGCATGAAGCCCCACTCCAGTTGCGTGGGGCCTCGCTTCCACGGTGTCGGGTATTTGCCGCCGCCGCCGGCTTTGGCGCCGTCGGGCTTGTACAGAACGCCGGCCGCCCAGACGTGTTCGCGGCAGGCCACGGGGACCATGGACTTGTCCCGCGCCGGCAGTTGCGTGGGGTTCGGATGCCCGCTGAACATGAGCCGCGCCTCGGGCCAGAGCTCCTTCACCATGCTGACGGGCTCGGGCGTCTTCGGACCGTTGTCGGACGGCGTGCCGATCACCGCGGCGTCCTTCCAGCCGCGTTTCTCCAGGCGCTCGAAGATGCCCTCGAGCACCGGCTTCCAGAACGCGACGCTCTCCGGCGTCCCATAGTCCGGCGCGCGCAGTTGCGAGGTCTTTCCGGTGGCCGGGTCGAGTACCGTCACCGTCGCGCTGTTTATCTGGCCTTCCTTGTTCTTGGCGTCGACGTAGGGGTGGAAGAGGGTCAGCAGCACCACCTTCGGAGCACCAACCTGCTGCGCGAAAAGTTCGAGGTAGCGGTCCACGATGGCGAAGTCGAGCGCGTAGTCCCCTTCCCCCTTGCGGATCCAGCGCACCATGCTCTGCTGGTTGTTGAGGTGATAGGCGCCTTCGATGAGATGGATCATGCACAGGCGGTTGCCCAGTTCTTTCGACATCGCCAGCAACTTACCCAGGTGGGCGAAGTGCTCGTCGGACCAGAGCGGAAGTTTGTAGTACAGCGCCGCCGTCTCGTGCGATTGGTAGAGGTTGTTCTTGCTGACCAACGCGTCGTCGGCAGGCATCCGCCAGGCGGCGACCTCGACGGAAACCGGCACGGCCACGGGTGGCAGGCCTTCCGCATGCACCGTCACCGTACCCCGGTAGGCGCCGGGCGCCGCCCCGGCGGGCACTGCGACGCTGACCCAGACGGGCACGTTCGCGCCGGGCACCGGCGGCTTACGCAGCATCGCGTACGGCACTTCCCAGTACGGCTTGGGCGCAGCGGTGGAGACCGGCAACTCGGCGGGCGGTTCGTCGAGCAGTCCGTCGTAGCCCGGCGTCTCGTTGAAGGTGCGCGCTTCCTCGCAAGGCAGTGCGTAGCGGACGCGCAGGGCGCCGGCGGGCAGCTTGCGGCCTTCCGCGCCGGCCAGTTCGCTGGCCTCGGCGCGCACGCCACGCAGCGCTTCGCGCGAACCCACCACGATCCATCCGCCAACCCGCCCGCCGCGCATCGCGAGCAGATCCAGGGCCGGCGACTCGCACGGATCGCCGTAGCTCCAATGGAGCAGTGTCTCCGAGGCCGCGGCGGTCCAGACCTGAACTCCCGCAGGCCGCGCGACGTTGGGCTGCACGGCGGCACCGGCGCCGGCGGCGAGGGCCAGGCCGTCCAGCGTGGCGTGGCTCCACACGCCGACGGGGCCGCGCCAGTTCGCCTTCTTGTACTTGCTCTTCACGAAGACTTCGGCGACCGGCGCGCGATGCACCTCGACGGCCAGCACGTTGACGCCCTTCACCAGCGCGCCCGGCGGAACATGCGCCTCGAGCCTGCGCGTGCGCTTGGAGATGCGGTTGCCGTCGGCCTTGGGGTCGTCGAGCAGGAATCCGTCGGCGGTGATGTACGCTTCATCGGGATAGGCTTCGGCCGGCGTATCCTGAGCCAGCGCGCCCGCGGGAAGGCCGGCGCGGGCGAGTTCCTTGCCGTTGAGGTACACCACCGCGCCGCCCGTAAAAGCGAGCGTGAGCTGCAGGCCAGCCGCCGCCCCCGGATCGTCGACGCGGAACTTCGCGCGGGCGCAGACCAGGTGGTTCTCGGCGGCGGCCAGACCGCCGCCCGGCCATGCCTCGATGCGCAGCGGCGCGTGGGCGCGCGCCCAGGCGCGGTCGTCGAAATCGAGCGCGGTCCAACCGGCGGGCGGCGGATCGGTCATTCGCTCGGGCGCGGAGCCTTCGCCCTTGCCGGCAGCGTCCACGCGGTTGAAACCGATGTGCACCCGCAGCGGCGAGTCGTCGTTCAGGATCTCCACCGAACCGGAATCGAACGCATGGGCGCAGGCGCTCAGAAGCACGGCACAGGCCGCGCCCAGAAGCCTGCGTACGAATGGGGGGGGTATGCAGCGCATGGGTTTCTCCTTGGGGTTCAGCGCACGCCCAGCCAATTTAACTCGGGATCGACGCCGTTCATCGCGCGCGAAGCGTGCTCGACAAAGTCGCCGGTCAGGGCGCCGTGCACGCTCGCGGACGAGTCCGGCACGCGCGAGAACGTTTTCTGGTAGCGGCGCGTGGCGTAGATCTCCTCGTACTTGCCATCGGTCAATTCCACCGCCACGGTCACGCGGAAGGTATTGGAGTGGAACTTGATCGGCATCGTCACGCAGTTGCGGATGAGGTCGCGCCGGTCGGCCTTGCGCCACAGCCGGACGTCGGGCTTGGGCGTCACGCCCAGCTTCAGGTTCGTGGGCGACATCGTCTGCGCGTTGCCGTCGGTGTCCCAGAAATCGCGGTTGGCGAAGGCCGTGTCGTAGCCCGGCTCGTCGTCGTATTCCTCGTACTCGACGGTCGTGTCGGCTCCGGACTGGGAATGCCACGGATAGCCGTAGGGCAGCGACCACTGCGCCCAGTGGTGGCTGCCGGAGTGCTCGTCCCAGGTGCGCTGCTGCGGGATGTCGCCGCTGGGCTTGGCGTTGGCGATCTCGTTTTCCAGGCCGGCGCTGCCTTTGTACGGATACCCGGCCGTGATGTCTTTGCCGTACCCGCGCGTCATGGTCACATGCCCGTCGCCGTCGAAGTCGATGGGTCCGATCTGGCCGTTGCTCAGGCTCACCAGCACGTCGTTGGCTGCTTTCTCGCTGATGTAGTGGTGTTCAACCCGCAGGCCCGCTTCGTCGCGCCCGCGGATCTCGTCCCAGCGCCGCTTCCACTCCGCGCCGCCCCAACCGCCCGCGGCCGGCGGGTTCGGATAGTACGGATCGGCACTCGCATCGGGCGCGCGGCCGTAGTTCGCCGCGATGGGCCAGCAGCCTTCGCGGGCGACGATCGGGCTGCGCAGGCTGTCGGCGTAGACCGTCCCGCCGCTGCCGGAGCGGATCTTCGAGCCGTCGAAGAATCCGCCCTGGTTGCGCGCATCGGCGTTTCCGCCGTGACAGACGGTCCAGGCATCGACGCCGTCGAGCGGACTGCGCACGGCCTTGGGATTTGCGGCGGCCAGCGCCGGCGTGGCCTTGGGATCCAGAGGCGCGCGGTAGACCAGGTGGCCCAGGAAGGCCACGAAATCCGCCCAGTTGCGGAACGGATGGTTGCGCCCAGGCGCCTTCTGCATCTGAGGCTCGACCATCAGCATCACGGACTTGGCGATGTAGCGCCAGTCATCGCCCAACTGGTCTTCCATCACGTTGTAGGGGAAGTCCTTGATGCGGTCGCAAACGGTGGCCTCGGTGGGGTTGCGTTCGCCGAAGTACTGCCAGGTGGGCGGGTACATGCCCTTGCCTTCCGTTGCGTTGATCAGTTCGGGCGGCAGACCGGCCCCCGGGTTGATAGTGATCGCGCGGTAGGGCTCCCCTAGCGGACGTTTGAAGTGGTTGGGATCCCCGCCCCAGTTGCGCACGGCCTTGTGGTTCGTGCGCGTCCAGAAGCGGTTGAAGTAAGCGTAGTACTTCGGCACGCGGCTGCCGGTTTGCGTCTCGCCGTCCATGTGTTCCAGGTAGCTGCGCCAGCGGTCCATGCCGGCCTGCGCCTCGATCTTCGCGCGCGCGCGCGGTTCGGAGGGATAGGCCTGCTTGTCCAGCGGCACACACAATTCGCTGACGGCGACACAGGGGTTGGGCCACCAGGGGTTGAGCTGATAGTCCATCAGTTCGTTGGCGATGATCTCCTGGTAGCGCGGGCCGATGCGCGTGATGCGCCAGGCCTCGTCCTTGCCCACGCCGGGCACGACGGGCGTGGTTTCGTCGCCGACGCGCGTGCGCGGCACCGGCAGCGCCGGGTCGATGGCGGTGTGCGTGGTGGCCGGATCGCCCAGGCCCGGATCCTCGACCATCTTGTCGCCCGGGGACATCGCGCGGTCGACTTCCACCGGCACGTAGCGGCGGAACTGGTCGGCCCAGTTGCGGCTGGCGGTCAAGCCCGGGTAAAGCGCCAGGTAATCGGGGTTGGGCAGGCCGTGGACAGGGTGCGGTTTGACGTCGGGCTCGGGCGTGCCGCCCCAGTCCCACCAGAAGCCGCGGTTGAACTTGGTGCCGCGCACCACCCGCCGGATCGCCGGCGCGGGCGGCCCTGTAAACTCTTCGTCCCAGGTCGGCACATTCGGCGAACTGTTGGTTCGATCGTCGAAGTTGTCGTAGATCTTGCCGTCGCTGATCGCCGGCTTTACCCAGGCCGCCGGCGAGTCGGTCCAGATCAGATTCCCGTTCAGGTTGTTGTTCGATGGCCGGAAGGGGGCGTTCGGCTCGGGGTCGGGCGCGTTCTTCCGCGAGGTGCGATCCACGCCTCCCTTCTCCGCCGGAATGGCACGCTTGCGCTGGGCGAACCAGTCGGGCCAGTTGCGCAGGCTGTCCGGGCGCGCCATGGCGCTGGCGTAGCGCTGGTTGGTCTCGTTCAGCGCCATCTCCTGCAGCGAGAGGTCCACGTGGAGGTCCGTGAAGACGTCGTCGCCGGGGCGCTGCGAACCGTAAGCGACCAGGTCGCCGTTCAGCGCGCGGTATTCGAGCGGCTCCGGCGTCAGGAAGTCCATCTTGCCCCAGAGGACGTTGGGGCGGTCGGGATCCACGTGCCGGTGGTAGGTAAGGGCACCCAGCCCGCCTTCCAGGTTGTCGTGCGCGGCGAAGCTCCAGAAATTCGCGGGCTCCTCGGCGGCGTGCATCGGGTTGGCGGCGCCGCCGGGGCCTTTCCCAGGCGTCGTGAAGTACGCGGCGACGTTGTCGAGCTTATCGGCGTCCCGCTTGTCCTTCAGATAGCGAGGATTGACCGTGCGGCCCGTGTACCAACGCGGAACGAAGAGGTAGCCGTCCCAGCCGGGGCTGGGATAGGCGTCGCCGTTCGCGTCCAGCGGCAGCGGCTCGTACCAATCCACCGAAGCGTAGGTCTTGATCGGCAGGTAGGGAAACTTCTCGACCCCGAGCGTGTCCTGGATGTACTTGGACCAGTCGGCGCCCTGCGCCTGCAGCAGCGGGGCGTTGACGGGATCGTCCCAGCCGTACATGCCCACCATCAGGTTCTTCGAGCCGGCCGGATCGACGGGTGTCCGCACGCTGGGCATCCACGGATACTTGATGTAGTCGAAGCGCTTGGCGTCGTCGTTCTTGATTTCGTCCAGGAAGGCCTTGGTGTTGTAGAGCGGGTTGGCCAGCGCGTCGTAGGGCTGCCCGTCGCGCAGGAGCTTGGGTTCGACCCAGACGTTGTTCACCGGATCCCAGGGCTTGTCGGGATCGGCGAGCTTCATGCGCAGCGGGATCCAGGGATTGAAGTTCGCGCTGTCCGGGTCGCCGTTCCACCCGCCGCCGGGGTAAGCCTTGCCGCCGTCGGGCTCCATCAGGCCCACCTGCACCGGGATCCAGCTGTTCTTGAGGTCGTCGTAGGGCTCGGGCGTTCCGTCGAGCTTGACGGGGCGCCTGAGGCGGCACTCGACGTCCAGCATCCGCGCCTTCCAGTGCAGGTGGGGCGCGACGGCGGTGCGGTTGAGCATCGAAGGGATCTTCTCGGCGTTGAGCAGCCCGTAGACGACCGGGAAGTTGGTGTTGTTGACGTCGACGGCGTCGTACCAGCGGTTCTTCGTGGCGTCGGCGTTCGTCGTGCCGGGCGCGAGCGGATCGCCCCAGTTTTCCTGGATGCCATGCGCGCGGATCGCGAGGCGGAAGTTGGTGAACGTAAAGTGCGCGTTGGACTGCCCCACGAAGTCGGCCGGCCAGCGCGCCATCGGTACGACGTAGCTGGCGGCCATCCGCGTCGGCGGCATGTTTCCGGGCCAGCGGGTCATGCCGCGCGAGACCTCATCGCGCCCGATCATGCTGTAGCCCCAGTTGTCGGCTGCGCCGCGCGGCGTGTAGGTGTCCTTGTTGCTGATGCGGCCCTTGCTGAAGAAGCCCGGGAGCCAGACGTGCGAGGTCGGCGGCATCCAGTGGCTTCCGATGCCGATGGAGTCGTAGCTCGAGCCAAGGTGCGCCCAGTTGTTGTAGCCGCTGCTCTGGGTCGCGCCGAGGTAGTTCGTATAACCGGGCGCGCCGCCGAAGTACCACCCCGCGAGCAGATCCGTCCAGAAGCGCCCCTGCGCCACCGCGCTGAGGTAATGCAGCTGGAAGGTCCGGGCCTTGGGATGGCCGTAGGCGCCCGCTCCGATGTACCCGACCTGGGAAAAATCGCCGCCTCCCGTGCTGTCGATGCCGGCGCGCGGCGCGTTGAAGCGGTCGAAGCCGAAACCGTGGAAGAGCAGGTCCGCGCCGTGCGCGTAGGTGCTGCCCGTCGCCGTATCCGGCGAGGGCAGGCGCGGGTCGTTGTTGCCCAGCCCGCTGGGGAACCAGAGGTAATCTTTGCCCTCGTTGCTGCCGTAGTGCGCCGGATCGACGAGGTACCCGATGCCGGGGTAATTGTAGTAGCCGTCGGCGGTGTAGGCCATGCCCTTCAGCGCCACCCACATCACGTGGCGCGAAGGTTCCACGCCGTAGCGGTTGGGCTCGTCGCCGCCCGCGACGTTCCAGATCGTCGTCGGCGCGCCGGTGGTCGAGGAGGTCAGGAAGCCGGTGGACGCGCGCAGGCGCCGCCCGCCGTAGGGGTAGTCGAGTTTCCAGGCCGTGCCCAGCCCGCCGATCCACTGGTACGCGCGCTGCCCTCCGTAGGGCTCGAAGTAATGCCGCCAGTTGTAGATCCCGTTGTCGCGCTCGGCGCTGCCGGCCATCAACAAACGCAGCGAGGATGGATAACTGTTGTAGTAGACGCCGGTCTCGCGGTTCTTGCTCACGAAACCCGGAGGCTTGCCGAGAATGAACTCCAGCGTGCGGCGGTCGGGCGCGGCGGTGGGCACGCGCGCGTCGGCCGCGGAAACCTCGTACGGCGAACCCAGGCCGATAGTGCCGTCCATCTTGCCGCGCGGAAGCGTCTCGTACACACCGGGGTGTTCGTCCACCGTGCCGGGGTCGAAGACGTCGTTGAGGTTCAGGCCGCCGTCCTTGGGCGTGATGCCCACCTGCACGAGCCCGAAGCTGGAGCCGACCTGCACGCGGAACTTACGGACCCGCGCGAACGGCTGCAGTTGCACCGTGTCCAGCAGCACGCTGGCCGGCTGCGGATAGCGCTGCGTCTCCTCGCTGTTCTTGGCCTGAACATCGGTGCCCGGACGGAACTTGAAGCCGTAGCCCCACGCCTTGCCCGTCCACGTCGCGACCGGCTCGATGGTCTCCTCGTTCCAGAAAAGCAGCCGCCAGCTGTCCTGGTAGTTGTAGCCGTCGCTGCGGCTGGGCGCGCGGTCGGCGCCGGTGGGCAGCGCGCCGCCCAATGCCGGGTCGGGGTTGAAGCCCCAGCGCGAAGTCCAGCCCGCGCCGCCCAGCGTGTTCAGATGCGAAGCCGTGCCGCTGGCGTGCCGGACGTTGCGGTCGTCGGCCAGCGCGCGCAGCGCGAACTGGAAACCGATCTCGGCCAGGCCGTCCAGCGCCGCGAGGTCCCGGGCGTTGGAGGCCCCGCGCAGTTCCACGCGCCCCTGCTCGGCGTAGCTCAAACCCAGCACCACCAGCACGGTCAGCATCCCGACGACCAGGATCAGGACGAAGCCGCGCTCGTGGCCTGCCGCATATTTATTTTTGTTTATTTTATTTTTATCCGCCGAACGCCGCGCGATCTTGCCAGCCATCCCGCCGCCCTCCCTCACCCGCCCCGCCCGGTCCGAGACCTTAATGCCCCTAGATGGCGCACCCGTTCCCGCACCAATGTATGCCGGCGGCCAGGCGGTTCGTACAAGGAATTGCACAAGTTATAATTATTGCGCTCTAAAATAGTAGACCGCAGACGGACGAGAAGGAAGAAGGTTCCGCGTGTTTGCGGATGGGTTACTTCATGGAGCCGATGGTGGCGCCTTCGAACCACGTCGCCGCCACGCGCCGTTCTCTGGGCGGGAGTTTGGGACCCTTCAGCAGCGCGGCCGCGGCCAGGCCGACCTGCGTGAAATCGATGCGCGGACCGGAGAGTTCCGCAAGGTCGCCGTCTTTTTCCTGAAAGCCCGCGACGCTGAGCCCGCTCGGTACACCCACGCTTCGCGCGCGTGCTGCGTCCAGCACCAGCTTCGCCTTGCCGGCATCCACGGCCAATACGGCGGTGGGGCGCTTGCGGCCTTCGAAGAGCCCCGTCACGGCAGGACTTTCGGCCGTCTCTCCGGATGTGCAGTTGACCACCAGGCTGGCGTCAAGGGGCAGGCCGTGGTCCTTCAGGGCGCGGGCGTAGCCGCGCTGGCGTTCGACGGTATCGGGATCCACTTCCCTCGAACGCAGCAGGACCTGGCGCAGGAAGGCGATGCGGCGGTGTCCCAGGTCGATCAGGCGCCGCGTGGCCTCGTAGGCGGCGGTCTCGTTGTCCACGCACGCCGCGTGCATTTTCCAATCCGCGCGCGGGCGGTCGACGAGCACCACCGAGCAGTCCATGCGTTCGTACGCGCGCATGATCTGGGGATCGAACTGCCCCCACAGCAGCAGGCCCGCCACCGGAAGCAGGTCCAGGTTGGCGGGTACATGGGTGAAGAACTTCCAGTGGTGCACGAGCAAAAAGCTGCGCGTCTGGTCGGTGACGCCCAGGTCCAGGCCGGCCTGGATCTGAGCGCCGTACCGTGTGCGAAGCTGGTAATCGAGGTACCCGCTGACGATCAGCACCGCCAACCGGTGCGTCGCGGTCAGCACGCCCTTCGGCTCCTGCACCAGCAACCGGCGGCCAGCGCCCTTCTCGATGCGGCCTTCCCGCGTGAGCATCTCGAGCGCGCGGCGCACGGTGATCTCGCTGACGCCGAAGCGCCCGGCCAGGGTCTTCAGCGACGGCACGACGGCGCCGCGCGCCAGGCGCCCGGCGTCGAGGTCCTCGCGCAGGGCCGCCGCGACCTTGCGGTAGCCGGCGAAGGGGTCGCTGGGACGCCCGCGCTTGAGGCCCGGCTTCGCTTTGCCCTGAGCTTTCTTGGCCATGGGAATGGCGATGCTAATCTCATTCGCCGCCGCGCGCAGCGGGAAAAGAGCGCGCCCTGCGTCACGGCGCGTCCAGCACCTCGCGGACCTTGGCCAGCAGCACCACGGGCGCGTAGGGCTTCTGCAGGAACGCCACTTCGGACTCCTGCAGGCCGTGCCGCACCACCGCGTCGTCGGTGTAGCCGCTGAGGTAAAGCACCTTCATCTTAGGCATGCGCGGCGCAAGTTCCTCGGCGACCTGCCGCCCGCTGATGCCCGGCATGACCACGTCCGTGACGAGGATATCGATGGGCGCCGTGGCGCTGTCGGCCTGCGCGAGCGCCTCCTCGCCGGTCGCGGCCACCACAACGGAATACCCGTGCGCGCGCAGCACCGTCTCGGCAAGGTCGCGCACGCCGGCGTCGTCTTCCACCAGCAGCACCCGCTCCCGGCCCTCCAGCCTGCCCACCGCCTGCCGCTCCGCACCGGAGGTCGTCACTTCGCCTTCCTCCGCGGGAAAGTAGAGTTTGAAGGTGGCGCCGGCGCCGGGCGCGCTCTCGACGTCGATCAGCCCTTGGCTCTGCGCGACGATTCCGTGCACGACCGAGAGCCCCAGGCCCGTGCCCTTGCCCATGCCCTTCGTCGTGAAGAACGGCTCGAAGATACGCTGCCGCACCTCTTCCGGCATGCCGTGCCCGCTGTCCGTGACCGACAACAGCACGTAGCGGCCCGGTTTCGCGCCGAGGATGCGCGCGGCCGCCTTGGCATCCAACACCACCTTGCGCGTCTGGATCTCCAGCTTGCCGCCCCGCGGCATCGCGTCGCGCGCGTTGACGGCCAGGTTCATCAGCACCTGGTCGATCTGCCCGGGGTCCACCTTCACGAGATCCAGGGCCGGCTCGAGTTGGGTGGATAGCACCACGTCCTCGCCGATCATGCGCGCCAGCATCTTCTCCATGCCGGCGACCTGCGCGTTGAGATCCACGATCTGCGGCTCGAGCATCGTCTTGCGGCTGAAGGCGAGCAGCTGGCGCGTCAGGGCCGCGGCGCGCTTGCCGGCCTGCGCGATGGGTTCGATGAAGCGCCGGTCGGGCGCGTCGGGGGGCAGCTTGGCCAGCAGGATCTCGCTGTAGCCGCTGATGACCGTGAGCAGGTTGTTGAAATCGTGGGCCACGCCGCCGGCCAGCTGCCCGACGGCTTCCATCTTCTGAGCCTGCCGAAGCTGCGCGGACAGCGCCTCCTTATCGGAGATGTCCTCTTTGATGGCGATGAAGTTCGTGACCTGGCCCTCGGCGTCACGCACCGGCGTGATGGTCATCGTCTCGGGGTAGACCGTGCCGTCCTTGCGTCGGTTGTGGATCTCGCCGCGCCATACCCTTCCCGAGCGAACGGTATCCCACAGCGTCCGGTAGAAGCCCTCGTCGTGCTTGCCCGACTTGAGCATACGCGTGCTCTGTCCTATGGCTTCTTGGCGCGAGTAGCCGCTGATCTTCGTGAAGGCCGGGTTGACCCACTGAATCGTCCCCTCCAGGTCGGTGATCACGATCCCGTCCACGGCGGCGTTGACGGCCTCCTGAAGACGGTGGAGTTCGCGTTCGTCCGACTTCCGCTGCGTCACGTCCTTGGCCATCGTAACGGCCAGGCGCCGGCCGCAGGGGAGCCTGCCCACTTGCGCGGAGCTGAAGTCCCAGGTCATGCGCCGGCCGTCCTTCGCGATCACCAGGAACTCGCCGTCGTCGATGCGCTCGTCCACCTCGAAGACCTTGGCGCGGGCCCGCTCCGCAAGCCCCGCCTGCTCGCCGGCGAGGCGCTCGAAGATCCGCGCAAGCGTAGGCAACTCCGCCGGTGCGTAACCGGTCAACTCGCAGAAGGTGCGGCTGAGCAACATGACTTCGCCGTCCTCCGCATGCAGCAGCATCGGAATCGGCGCTTCATCGATGGCCCGGCGGAATCGCGCCTCGCTGGCCGCCCACTGGCGCTCGGACTCGCGCAGCGCCTTCAGACTTTGCTCCGCGCGCCGGCGCATCGCGTGCAGGGACTCGCAGACCGCGGTGATTACGCTTCCGATAAGCAGCCCAAGGCCGAACCAGAGGTATTCGTGCGTTGGCCCGGGGTGCTCGTGCTGCGAAAGATTTTCGAGGTAGAGCCAGGTGCCCAGGGCCGAACCCAGCACGGAGGCCGATAGGCCGGCCAGCAGCCCGCCGTACCAAGCCGCCGCGAGCACCGAGAACAGGAAGATCGCGAAGGGCGCTTCGCTGCCGATAAGGGGCGTCATCAGCAGGCGCACCACCAGGGCCAGACCCGTGGCGCCCAGCCCGATCCCCACACTCAACCACGGCGAAGGACACTCCAGCGGCCGCAGCAGGCCAGGGGCAGGAGCACTATCGGTAGGCGGCCTTGCGGAAGCGTCCTGGGGTACGCCCACACGGCCCTCCTGAAGGCCCAACGATCTTTGTTAAGGGGACGAGAAAGACCTGATGCAGTTCCAGGATGCTACCCTAGTAGGTAACCAGCTTAGATCAAGAAGAATGGCTTCAAATCGGGGTCCCTAAGCAACCATTGGGTGCGAAAGCACCGATAGCGACCGCCTGGGCGCGACCGGTTCGTTTCAGGTACAGAGGTTCATGCGCCTGGATCAAGCTAGCCGGGACTGGTTGATCGAAACATGTCGCGCCGCGAACTCTGCGCTCTTTGCGGCTCAGAAATCCCGAGGTCCGCAGTCTCCAGGCCCATGGAATCCCATGACTCTCTGCGCAGACGTTAGAGGACTTTCATCTTTTTGCAGTCTTATAATATCAAAAGTGAAATTTTCTACTCCTTACATAGTAAGGACTTGCGATATTTTCGCGCGGATTTTTTTGACCCATGGTCGTTCAAATAGATGCAGGTTCAGTGGGCGGGCTTGAGGTGTTGGGTTGTTGGGAAGGGCGCTCGGGTTTTGCCGTTCCTAACCCCTCGCCCCTGACCCCTGCAGTTGAGCAGTACCCGCGGCAGGACGTCGTTTGTTGAACGAGCGAGGTCGTAGCGCGCCACGGTTTGCCGGAGC